>NZ_JAVBWL010000026.1:0-45712 GCF_036677455.1 Methanoculleus sp.
GCGGGGGAGGGATCGGGTTTGCCATCGGCGTCTACTGCACCGCCGAGGTTACGTGCACGGAATCGGGGATCGAGATTGATTACACCCGCGAACCGATCCTCCGGCACTTCGTGGAAGCCTTCCGGCAGGTCGTCGGCTACACGGGCGGTTTCAAGATCTCTGCGCGCGACCACCGGTATGAGCACGTCGGGCTCGGTTCGACGAGCACCATCCTGACGGCGGTCGCACACGCCCTCAACACCGCCGTGGGCTCGCCCCTGACCTCTGATGACCTCCGCCTCCTCCTTGGCTGCAACTTCGTCGAGGAGACCGTGGCCGGGAGCGTCGCGTTCGGGTTCGAGACCGGCGTCGGTCCCGCCGCGAGCACCCACGGCGGGATGGCGGTGATGGGGGACGATCTCGCGCTCGTCTACCGGCACGCGTTTGGGGTGGGCAAGCAGGTCTACATCGCCATCCCGGCATCCGATATCTCGTCGGCGGGGGAGAAGGAGTTCGACCTCCTGATGAACAAGGCCCGGACCCTGGACTACCGCGACCGGGCCCTGAAGTCCTATCTCGTCCTGATGGACCTCATCCCGGCGCTTGAGCGGGGCGACCTCCGGAAGGCCGGCGACGTCATCTGGGAGATCGAGTTCCGGGGCTCGAAGCGGGCCGAGGTGGAGCACCACGGGTTTGAGATCTACCGCTACATGGCGGCGCTCCGGGACGCCGGCCTCGAGTTCGTCGGGATGAGCTCGGTCGGGCCGTCGATCGCGGTCGTCACGGACCGGCCCGAGGAGGAGGTGGCGAAGATCCTTGAGAAGGCGGGGCTCAAGATTGCGATTGCGACGGTGGTGGACAACGAGGGGCTGAAGATCCGGGTGGAAG
The DNA here is from genome assembly GCF_036677455.1 of Methanoculleus sp. Lineage (GTDB taxonomy): Archaea > Halobacteriota > Methanomicrobia > Methanomicrobiales > Methanoculleaceae > Methanoculleus. The sequence goes on from NZ_JAVBWL010000026.1 coordinate 868, forward strand.
AGAGGGGGTGAAGGGCCGGATAGCGGGCCTCAAAAACCTCATGTTATTTTTCCAGTAACAAAGGTATGTCATCGCGGCATTCGACTATTCGTTTATCTTCCCCCGCGCCTCGCACTGGAAAGAGCGACACCAATCCCGACAATGAAAGTAACCGCCCCGGCTGCTGCCCAGGACGGTGATCCGCCCACGACAGGCTCACAATCCGCGACACAGAGTATCGGCCGCATCTGGATAATTGCCATACCCTGGAGGAACCAGAGCAGGCCAAGCGATGCAATAAAGGCGCCGATGAGCACGCCCACAATTCGTATCGGTTTCATCCCCGATCCGGCTACCGGGGCTTATGTTATATTAAAACCACCGCCTGTACCGCCCCGTGTCCCTTCACCCGGGTAATCCGTATGAGTAGTAGCCGTGTAGCGATTGTTGACCGCAGATGCTTAAAATGAGCGGAAAAATGAAAAGACCGCTTCAGATCTCCCTTCTCAAGCGGCGATCCCTGCGCTGATGCCGAACGCATCGGAGATCTCGTCGAGAACCGCCTTTTCCGACTCACTGACCGCAACGCCATGCTCCTTTGCTGCTTCGGCAACCTTCCGGCCTATCCCCAGCGACCACTGCTTATAAGCCGTTGCCTCGTCAGGAGATACCCTGGACAGGGCTTCCGAAGCGGATTTTGCCGCCCTGACGGTCATATTCCTGTAGCCCGTCTGGTCGCGCTTCATCAGGTCTTGCTGCTCTTTGATCAACTCCTTTCCCTTCGATTGCATCTCGGCCGATACGAGGCCGACCAGAGCACTGCCGCTATCGGCCGCCAGGTGCGTGGGTTCCTGTATCATGGCTTTCATTTCGCCCCACGCACCCAGGACCGATGGTGCTGCGACAATAACCGCCATTGAGATCGCATACGGTAAACTGACGAGGTTCTTCCATTCGTCATCTGTAAATTGCTCCCTCAGTTCCATAGCCATTACCGGAAGCCAGTACTCTGCAAGTATTATAAGAAGATTCCTATAAAAACCGCAATGCCGGGAAAAGGCGGTTTGTCGAGCGGTATGCCCATCCGTCTACCAGGAGGGAGTTTCTAGAAAGGACTTCGATACGGTAAGGGTGGAGAATGCCTCTTATCCTCTACTGTCCCGGACCTATGGGGGTGGTGCTTCTGCGGAACCGCCACCTGCCTCATACACCTGAAACCTACCCCGGATCTGATCCTTTCGTCTTACCTTCTCTCAGAGCCGATGGAGCACGGTCAGATACGATTCTTCCGGTAATCGTACTCCCCGCTCGCGATCCGCTCCATCACGGTCTCGCCTATGACGCCGAGCCGCTCCTCAGAGAAATATCCCGAAGATACGCTCGCCCCCCCGATCGCCGAGAGCAGGTACACCTTCCCCCGGGCAACGCCGAAGATCCGGGCTACCGGGCCTCTCTCGACCCGGACCATCTGGACCTTGTCGTAGTTCATCACGACGGTCTCGCGGTCGACGGCGCCGTTGACGAAGGTGAAGAGATCTCTGCCGGCGTCAAACTTCGTGATCTGGTAAGATACGAGCGTTGCGTAGGAGATCGCGAGGACAGCGAGGGCTGTGGCGAGGGGGAGCACCCAGGGGAGGACGACGCCGGCCGCCCCGGCCAGGGTTGAAGCCGCGTGGTAGACGTAGAGCGACGGCCAGGCCATCGCCAGAACAAGCGCAAACGACGCAATCGCGGCCCGGACCAGGAGCACGCTCCGTGCGCCCGCGGGTTGCCGCTCCGGGTTCCGGTCGTACACGAACTCCGGCACCAGTTCTTCAAGAAGCCTCTGCTGCGCCGCATCGTCTTTCAGGAGACAGAGGACGGGGCGGAGGCTCTCCCCGCTCCCGGACGCGAGCCCCACCACCTCCGCCTCGATGCACGACCGGCCAAGGAGCCGGGCGGCGAGCGTCCGCTTTACCCGGACGGCGTTGATCCTCGATGCGGCAAACGATGTCCTGTACGTCCGGATGAGGCCGTGCTCCAGGTATATTGTCTCGCCCCGGCGGTAGACCCGGTAGTTGTAGTAATGGGCTATCAGCGAGACCGATGGCGCCACCTGGACGACGACGAAGATCAGGAGGGAGACAAGTGCTCCTCCGCCCACTCCCGCGGATGTATACAGCTGGAAGACGGAGCAGGCCAGGAACGCAAAACCGAATACCGTCTGGTAGGTCGAGACGCTGAAGAGGCCGTGGACGATCACGTCCGCCGGGGAGAACGCGACCGTGGGCTCGGCCGGCTCTTCCTCGTCGGAGACGGTCTCGCTGCCGTAGAGCCGCTCCGCCATCCCCGCCCGTATCTCCTCCGCCAGCTCCTCCCCAAACGTCAGGACGGCCTCCGGCACCGTGGCGCCGCTCCCCGAGTTGATGTTGATCTGCAGCCTCGCCGTCCGAAAGACCCGGTTCAGGACGCCGCGGTTGATGTTGACCGACGCCATCTTCGCGTAGGGGAGCGTTTTCTTCGTCTTGAAGAGGGTGTTCCTCTCCACCACCACGTCCGCCTCGTTGAACCGGACGGTCGTCCGGCTCCACTGCCGGTAGTTGAAGAGCACCAGCCCGACGAAGAGGACCGCGAGCAGCGCCGGTAGAACGCCCCCGATCGGGGCCTGCATGACGAGGATGCCCAGCACCACGATTCCCGAGAGCGACCGCTCCACGACGATGCTCGGGTGGCACCGGATCGGCTCGCCATGGCGGGCGGGCGCGCCTGTATCGTCGGTCATGCGCCTGCAGGCCCCGGCACCCTCTCCCGGAGCATCTTCCCGATCAGGTCGTTGAGCCGGTCGGCCACCTTCTCCGCCTCGTCGACCTCCAGGTACCGGATGCTCACCTCGCCTCCCGCCGTGGTTATGGTGACGTCGGCAAGATCGAGGAGGTTGTTTATCGGGCCACGCGCGATCTCCACCTGGTGCACCCGCTCGATCGGCACCAGGATGTGCCGGATCACGAGGACCCCGTAGCGCACGTCGATCCGGTCATCGGTGATCCGGTAGCGGTAGCGGGCGTAGAAGACCGGCGGGGCCACCGCTATGTAGACCAGGGCTATCGCGAGGACGAGCACGAGACCGTACCCGACGGCATCGTGGTAGGGGCCCAGGAACCCCGCCGCGTAGGTCCTCACAGCGAAGTATGCCGCGAGCAGGAGAAGATACCACACGGCGTAGTCGATGTACATCGAGAGCATGCACTTTCGATCAAGCCGCCGATACCCGTCCGTGCCCGCTCCGGGAGAGAACATGGTTATCCGTTGCCGTTTCGTTCACGTTAACTTATTCTTCGGGACGGCCTTGCGTCTCCGCGCCGCCGGGCAATTTTTGCCGGAAAAAAGGTCTCGACCGACTTAGAAGTCGGTCATGACCCGGAACTACCCTGTAGATTTTCGGTCATTAGAACCTCGCTGACGGCAGCCCACTTGCGTGCCGGGTCGTCTTCATCGGCGTCGGGTGAACCCAGTAGCGCCCACACCTGCAACGCGACCACCAGCACGGAGAGTGCCACAGCCCCGCGCGTGCCGCCCGATGGTTTCGAGGGTCCGGGCTACTTGAGAGGACCTGGCACCGCTGTAGATCGATCTCTGTGAGAAATACGCTCTTAAAAAGTGATATTTTCACCAGAGCAAAGAGAGCGTACTCTGGGCAATAAGGTCATATTTAAATAAACTTGGACACGATTTTCATGGTATGAAACCAGTTGTCGTATTACTAGCGCTGCTAGTTGGCTTTCTGTTGGTCTGTGGGTGTACTCTAAATTTCGATACCGTCAGTACCCCTGAAACCCCCCAGCCGACGGTGCAACAGCCCACTGCAGTTTCACAACCATCATCGGTAAATGCGCCGAAATACCGAGCAGGGGATATCATCGATGATGCTCCAACAGACGACGGCCCTTGCTGGCTGGTTCTCGCATATGATCCAGAAATAGACATGTATGAGACGGCTGTTATTTTTATGCACGAAGACGGGTCGTGGGGATATCTGCTGGACGAAGATACCGATTGGGATGAAAGAGAGTTCATCGACACAGAGTACCCTACGTATATCGCTTACGTCGAACTGTCTGATGTAAGAATCGGCTCCTCCGCATGATCCAGGACGGATGATTACGAAAAATCTGTTATTTTTAAGCTAATCATATTTTTTCTGCCGCCTGCCGATGCGCCGGGGTTCAGAAAGACGATTGAGCGTCGTCCTGCCCCTCTCCAGGTTCGCGGCCTGTATCAACCCCGCGTCCGTGGTCCCACCCCCGGAGGTTGAACGTCGTCAGACCGTGATACCCCGCAGCTGGTGGATGGGCTGCCGGGAGTAGTCAGACGACTGGAGGGCGCTGATGGCCTGGAGCATATCGTGGTGGTGCACGCCTGCTCGTGCAGGGCCTGGACGCCCCGGTTGGTCAGGTGATACCTGTCTTTCATCCCGTCCGGGGAGCCGCCGTCCTGAGAGATGTATGTGAGGAGGAGATCTCCTTTCTGCCGGGATAGGTTGCCCTCTCTGGGATGCTGTCGAAGATATGACTCATGAGGGCAAAATGGTTCATACACGAAAAATTGGGTTGAGGATGTAGAGTTGTGATGACCGACTTAGAAGTCGGTCATGATCCGGAACTGGTCGATCTCTTCGGTGTTCAGTTCCTGGAGGAACTCTTCGGCCGCGTTCTGGATGTTCTTGCTCGCGGTGATCGCCCGGCCGACGACCAGGATGTCCGCGCCCGCCTTGAGCGCGTCCTTCACGACGGGCTGCCGGATGCCGCCCGCCGTTGCGACGAGCAGCCTCTTGCCGCCGGCCTTCTTGATCGCCGGGATGTCGCCCCAGGCATACGCGGTATCCTCGACGTCGATGCCCCGGTGGAGTTCCACGACGTCCGGCTTGACCTTCAGGTCCTTGATGACGGCGACGGGGTTCTCGACGTTGAGCATGTCGACGACCGTGTAGATGCCGGTCTTGCGGGTGTCCTCGATCGCCTTCTCGATCGTCGAGAGGGGTGCAAGCCCGGATATCACAACGGCATCGGCGCCGGCGTCGGCGGTCATCCGGGCCTCGAGGTTGCCCGTGTCGAGGGTTTTGAGGTCCGCCACGATGAACGCATTCGGCCGGATCTCACGGATCTCGGAGATGATCGAGAGCCCGAACTTCTTGATCAGGGGCGTGCCCGCCTCGATGATCAGGTGGTCGTTCTGGGGCAGCGACTCAAGGACCTTCCTCATGTGGTTCCTGTCGACGAGGTCCATGGCGACCTGGAGGTAGGGCGGGTTCCAGAGGCGCTGGACCTTGAACCCCATGACCGCGTGGGCGGCCCGGTCCTTCTCGTGCAGGAGCGTCTCGACGTCGGGGAACCGGTCGAGAGCCCGGCGGAGCGCGAGTTTCACCGCGCCGTAGTTGAACCGATAGATCTTGTTGTAGTCCTCCGCGGCGGTGTTGAGGTAGACGCTCGCCAGGATGACGGTGTCCTCGATGTCGATCCCCTCGAAGACGCCTTCCTCGACCGAGTCCGCGACGGCCTTCGCCACCGCCGCCTGGACGGGCCCGAACATCTGGTTCACCTGGTACCCCTTCTTCATGGTGACCTTCGGGATGATGAGCGTCGAGGGCTTCGTCGGCAGGTTCGGCCGGATGACCGCGAGGAGCGGGGTGTGGCCCTTGGAGAGCTGCGAGAGAGAGTTCGCGAACGCCTGCCCTACGGCGCCCTCTTTGTTTCCTATTAACAGATCGATGTGCGCGAGTTCCGCGCCATCTCCAACCAATGCTTCACCGATAAGATACATATGGATGCCCTCAGATTGTGCAGAAATATTGGTGAGGCAGCTATTAAAGACCTCCCGGTTGGCTGCCCCGGCGCCGCCCGGCAAGCAGGTATTTCTGCGATGAAGAGCGGAAATGAGAAACTTTGCGCCCCGGATAAGGCCGATCGGGTACAGATGCGTACGCACTGCCGGGCACACCGCCGGGATCATTCGGGCCCTCCCGCCGGGTAACGAAAGTATAATCCATTCCCGTTCTCTCACGCCCACCATCTCGGACCTCTTCATCCTCCAGACGCCGCTTCCTGAACTCATCCTCCGGGCGGCCGTGATCTACTTCTTCCTCCTGCTTGTGATGCGGTTCATCGGGCGGCACGAGTTCGGGCAACTGACCCCGTTCAATCTCGTCCTGCTCCTGATCATATCCGAGAGCATCTCCCAGGCAATTAACGCAGGCGACAACTCGCTCCTTGCGGGACTTGATCAGCGCGTCGACACTCCTCGGTTTAAACGTGCTCCTCACTATCGGGCAGTACAAGAACCCGCAGATCCGCAAGTTCATCTCTCCGGAGGCCCTGAAGGTGATCGAGGACGGTAAGATCATCGAGAAGAGTCTCCAGCGGGAACTGATGACCCGCGACGAACTCATCGAGTGGCTCGCACTCTCCGAGTGCTCGAGCTCCGGACGTCCCGTCCATCGCACTCAGTGCACGGGGTATCGGTGGCATCGAGGGGTGCGGGTCGCCTACATCGAGAGCGACGGCGACATATCGGCGCTGACCTACCGCGAGACCGACCGGCACCGGGCGGCCGCGGCCGAAGAAGCGGAGAAAGCGGAAGGATAAGCAGCGGAGGAACGAACCCGTGGAGCGGGCCACGATGCGGATACCCTGCGGTAGCCGGTGAGAATCATAAGAATGTGGGGTCGGTGAGATTTGAACTCACGATCGACGGGTCTCTCCGACATGCATCAGTGCTCCAACGGGTCATCATCCATCTGTCAGGAGACCCATTGTTCATCACGTGCAAAGACCGCTGGAGCCCGTCGCCATTCCGGACTAGGCCACGACCCCTTCAACCCTCTATATCGTTAACGTCATATGCTATAAGGGTTGCGCTGGAAAAGACCAGAAATCATATATCCGCACCAGCACCGATTAATATAGAATGGTCGAGGGCAGTTACGCGTGTGGCAACTCGCAAAAATCCCTGCTCGGCATCACCATCGGTGAAATGCTGAACCGAATCGCAGCGGCGCATCCGGATAGCGACGCACTCGTCTCCGTCCACCAGGACGTCCGGTGGACCTACGCGGAGTTTCTTGAGCGCGCCAACACCCTGGCACGCGCCCTCATGGCGCTCGACGTGGAGCGCGGGGACCGGGTCGCCATATGGGCGCTGAACTATGCGGAATGGGTGCTCACCCAGTTCGCCACCGCAAAGATCGGCGCCATCATGGTGAACATCAACCCGGCCTACCGGACCTATGAGTTCGAGTACGCCATGAAGCAGTCGGAGGTCCAGACGCTCCTCATCCAGGGGCGGTTCAAGACTTCCGACTACGTCGGGATGTTCTACGAGTCCTGTCCCGAGGCGTTCGAGGCGAAGCCCGGCCGGATAAACAGCGACAAGTTCCCGTTCTTGAAGAACGTCGTCTTCCTCGGCGATATCCCCTACAACGGTATGTACACCTGGGACGACCTCATGGCGAAGGCCGACCTCATCAGCCCCGACGAGCTCCGGGAGCGGGAGGCGTCGCTCGACTTCGACGACGCGGTCAACATCCAGTACACCAGCGGGACCACCGGGTTCCCGAAAGGCGTCGTCCTGACCCACCACAACGTCTTGAACAACGGCTACATCATCGGCGAGGGGATGAAGTTCACCCATAAGGACCGGCTCTGCATCCCGGTGCCGTTCTACCACTGCTTCGGCATGGTCCTCTCGAACATGGCCGCCGTCACCCACGGCACCGCGATGGTGCTCCCCGCGCCGGTCTTCAGCGCCGAATCGGTCCTCAAGACCGTGCAGGACGAGAAGTGCACGGCGCTCCATGGGGTGCCGACGATGTTCATCGCCGAGCTCGCCCACCCGGACTTCTCGAAGTACCGGCTTGACTCGCTCCGCACCGGGATCATGGCCGGGTCGCCCTGCCCGACCGAGGTGATGCGGGAGGTCAACAAGAAGATGAACATGTCCGAGATCGTGATCGTCTACGGGCAGACGGAGACCTCGCCCGGCGTCACGATGACCACGACCGACGACCCCCTGGAGCGGCGGGTCTCGACGGTGGGAAAACCCTTCCCCCACACCGAGATCAAGATCATCGACCCGCACACGAAGAAGATCGTCCCCCGCGGGGAGACCGGCGAGATCTGCGCCCGGGGTTACTGCGTGATGCGGTGCTACTACAACAACCCGAACGCCACCCGGGCGACGATCGACGAGAGCCACTGGAACCACACCGGTGACCTCGGGACGATGGACGAAGAGGATTACGTCAAGATCGTCGGCCGCCTGAAGGATATGGTGATCCGCGGCGGGGAGAACATCTACCCCCGCGAGATCGAGGAATTCCTCCATACCCACCCGAAGATCGCCGACGCCTACGTGATCGGTGTCCCGGACCGGAAGTACGGCGAGGAACTGATGGCCTGGATCAAGCTCGACAACGGCGCGGTCCTCACCGAAGACGAGGTGAAGGAGTACTGCCGCGGGAAGATCGCGCACTTCAAGATCCCCCGCTACGTCAAGTTCGTCAACGACTTCCCGATGACGGTCTCGGGCAAGATCATGAAGTTCCAGATGCGCGAAGAGTCGATCGCGGAGCTCGGTCTCGAGTGCGACTCGAATATCGAGACCGCATAACCCCTTTTTTTTCCGGCCCTGCAACCCTGCCTGACGTATCTGCAGGCATTTTATGCTGCCCTTTTTATAGCAGTGTCGTCATTTAATTCCCCTATGAAACAGGGATTCCTGTATCTCGTATGCATCCTCGTGGTAGCGCTGCCGATCGGCGCGAGCGGGGCGCCGGTCGGCGAGACCGGTGCGGGTGCCCCGGTGCAGGTGACGACGGACCAGAATGACCAGATCGCCGCCGCCATCGACGGCGATCGGATGGTATGGGTCGACGGGCGGCACGGCGGCGCCGATATCTACCTCTACGACGTCGCCGGCGGGACGGAGACCCGGATCACCAACGGAACGGCGGTCCCGTTCTGGCCGGAGGTCTCCGGGGACCGGATCGTCTGGCAGGATAACCGGTCAGGGACGGCGGAGGTCTGGCTCTTCGAGATCGCCGCCGGCACCGAGACCCGTATCGGCGCCGGGACGGTCCCGGCCATCGACGACGATACGGTCGTCTGGTTCGACGAGCAGGCCGGCATCTCCGCCATGAACCTGACGACCGGCACGACCGTCCGGGTCTCCGGGCCGGTGCAGGGGGACCCGCTGGTCGTCTCGCCCGACGTCTCGGGTGAGACGATCGTCTGGGCGGACGGGAGCGGCGGGAACTACACCGTCTCTGTCAGCCAGGGAGGCGGCGAACCCGTGCCGCTTGCGGACGGCAGCGCCAGGCAGGGCTTCCCTGCAATCTCCGGCAACCGGGTCGTCTGGTCGGAGACCCGGAACGGTTCGTCATCGCTCGTCGTCCGTGACCTTGCCACTGGCGAGGAGGAACGGATCTCCGGGGGATCGCCGGGGATGCCCGTCTACCCCGACATATCGGGAGACCGGGTCGTCTGGCAGAACGCTACGGGCCTGGATACCGATGATATCTACCGGTTCGACCTTGCCACCGGAAAGACCGTGCAGGTCACCAGCGACGACGCGTGGCAGTTCCTGCCGAGGGTATCGGGCAACCGGATCGCCTGGACGGACAACAGGTCGGGGAACCTGGACGTCTATCTCCTCACCCTCGGTGCGGCGGCCGCGGCCGGGAGCCCGTACGCCTTCGGCGCGGAGCAGAACGGGAGGAACGTCACGGTTCCGGTGGAGAGCGAGGTCCTCGTCAGCCTTGCGGAGAGCCCGTCCACCGGCTACTCCTGGAATGCCACAGTTTCGCCCGGGCTCACCATCGCCGACGACCGCTACGAACAGAACGCGAACCCGGAGGGGATGGTCGGCGTCGGGGGGATCCGGACCTGGACGCTCGTGCCGGAGCACGCGGGGGTCTTCACGTTCTCGGCCGTCTACCGGCGGCCCCGGGAGAACGTGACGGGGCTGGAAGACCGGTTCAACCTCACCATAACGGCGGTGATGGATTTGCTGGACGTGCCGTCCGGGTGAAAAAAAGGGGTTGCCTTGAGGTCCCCTCCCCCTCGTGGTACTTCCCACCACCGTCCACTGCACGGGGAATGGGCGGAAAAGGCCTGATCCTGGGTCTCATCCAGCCTACGGCTTTTGTGGTGGATAACCCCCAGGCACCGTCCCCGGCCCCGGGCGGGGTGGGGGTTGTCATGGATGAACGGTGGATCTGCGGCGATATGAAAAATAGGTTGAAAGAATGTGCTGGTCTCAGCCATAACTGAACCCCCCAGGATCAAACGTGCGTTGATACCATTTCACAAACCGATCCATTTGTTCGCCCTGCCAGTCAACCGTCTGCTGGTACCCTGTCAGATGCTGGTCATCTGAGTAATCAGACCCGCGGAGTATCGTGAGTACCGGCATTTCGCCCGCGTATAGAGGCTCTACAACGACGTACAACTCAACGGCCCCTGGCACCTGTACCACGGATCCCCAGCTGGTCACTCCCTGGGCGCTCAACTCCGGGTAATAGGAGAAAACAGAGCCCATCATGTAGTTCGAGTAGTCCCCGGGTCCCATCGTGTAGATGTTCACCGGCGTGGACGAACTTACGGCGACGTATACCTCGTCTCCGGGAAAGAGGAAGAGTGGCGGGGGGAGCATCCCCGGCACGATCATGTCGTTGTAGATCGGCGTGATATAGGCGTGCTGGTACATGAACGGAGAGGGTTGCTGCTGTACCGGTCCGATGGGCTGGTACGCCATCGCACCGGGGATGAGGATTGCGAGGAGGATTAACCCGAGCAGATAGACATTTCTCATCCGGATCATCTCCAGAAATTTCATTTCTCTGCGGCACCCTGCCATATGGTGCACCCCCAGGCATGGGGGGAGGTTATATATTTTTTCATACCGGGATATAGGCCCCATGAGAGCTCCAAAAAAATCCTGGAATGGGGTTTTTTCTCTTGGTGTTCATAAGCAGTTGTCCACCTTTCTCCAATTGCGCCTCTGTCTGTTGCACGAAGATGGGCGCTCCGCGATCTTCGTCGGGTGTGCCCATGGTGGCCCGGATCCCGGTCGGAAGGGGCAGCCGGTGCCGGCGAGAGCCTGGTTATGGTCGTTCCCGCGTGCCAGGGGGGCTGGAGGCCGGTCTGATCTCGCTATAGGGCGATGGGAGGCGGATGTATCTCTCCGGTCCTGCTCGGGCAACCTATATATAGTGAGCTTGTTATTGGGCTGCAGCGTGGGGGTATTGGGTCTGGTTGTGCGCTCTGCAGAGAGCCTTTCCCCTCAGTACCTGCTCTGCTTGCCAGTTTTACCGGGGCGGGGCGCAACGCTCCGCTGGCCGTACCACCGACCTCACCCTCTCTATGCCATAATGGAACACGGATTCATACGCCCTCATGCCAGAACCTCGCCGCAGCACGAGAGCCGGCGAGGTTTGTGTGTTATTGGGAGGTATCTGTATGAAATGGTTCATACGTATAATGGCAGTTGTTCTGGTCATCACCGTTGCGCTTATCGCCGGTGCGGCCTCAGCACAACTCTTTCCGCCGGGGCCGGGATCGACTCCGGCGCCGTCCGGGGCGACCGCGATCACGAGCGGGCCGGGGGATAACCTCTTCCCGGCGATATCCGGGAACAGCATCGTCTGGTACGACAACAGTTCAGCCTCAATCCAGCTCTACGATGTCGCATCAGGGAATGTATCGACCATATCCACTGCAGCGGCGACTCCTATCGGCCTGCCGCATGAACTGGCCATCGCCGGGAACAACGTCGTCTGGACGGGAGGAGACCCGCAGGCAGGAGGGGATATCGTGTTCCTCTACGATATCGCGTCAGGCAGGCTGCAGCCGGTGACGAACGGCTCAGGAGCCCCGAGAAATCCGGGTGTCTCGCAGGACTTCGTCATCTGGATAGACGGGGATGAACTGGGCGATGTCTACTTCTACGAGATTGCGAGCGGGGACATCATGCGGGCGACGGACGATCCGTACGAACAGACCCTGGCCGCCGCCGGTGGCGACACGTTCGTCTGGGTGGATAACGAGACCTCTAAAGGAAACCTCGCCATCGCGGTGACCTCCCTGAATGAGTCGGGGATAAGGCTCATCGGGTATAAACGTGGCGACAACAGTTATCCCGATGTGTCGAGTGACGGCAACCGCATCGCCTGGATCAACACCGACGGGAACCGGACCGCCGTCTACCTCTATGACGTCTCGACACGGAACGCAACGCGGGTGACCGGCGGATCCGCACAACCCGATGCGGTCGCGGTCGACGGGAACTATGTGGTCTACTCAGACTGGCGGAGCGGCAACCTCGACATCTACCTCTACGATATCAGCACCGGAATGGAGACGCCGGTCACCCAGGACCCATATGCCCAGTCTTTCCCGGATATTTCCGGCGGCAGGATTGTCTGGATGGGCCAGGATACCGGCCAGTGGGAGATCTATGAGATGGAGGTGACCGGTGCTTCAGGGTCGGTTACCCAGGTACCGATTACCCAGGTACCGATTACCCAGGTACCGATTACCCAGGTACCGATTACCCAGGTACCGGTTACCCAGGTACCGATTACCCAGGTACCGGTTACCCAGGTACCGATTACCCAGGTACCGATTACCCAGGTACCGATTACCCAGGTACCGATTACCCAGGTACCGATTACCCAGACACCTGTTGATGGTCTTACCATAACAGCCGCCGACATAGCCAATCTTCAGTGGCAGGAAGATCCGGCCATCCCGGGTTGGTCATCAGCCCGGGACCAGGCACGCGGGCTGACATTCTACCAGGACCCGGGTACCCCCGACATCATCCTGATCATGACTGACGGAGGCGAATGGTATGGCTACTCCTCAATGACCGGCCTGGTACCGCTCAACATGTAGGATGCGATCTGATGCGACTCAAATCGTTGCAGATGCGACCCCTGCGCCAGGCCGGGGAAGAGTGAGGCTCGATGCTGCCGGGCAGGCTGAAACCCTGCCTGGCAGAAATCCCTTTTTTTGTGGCAGCGGGTTACCGGGGGACCCCTGGTGGAGGGTCGATCTCAGGCGTCTTCTGCCCGCCCGACGAGCGACCGCGCCGCGGCGGCGGCCTCGCGGACGATCTCCTCTTCTCCCGGGACCTCCCGCTCGTGCATCAGGACTCTCCCCCCGCAGAGGACGGTCATGACCGCGCTGCCGTTGCAGGCGTAAACGAGGTTTGAGTCCGCATGGTAGAGCGGGGTGGTGCAGACCGCCCGGGCGTCGAGGAGGGCGATATCGGCCGGTGCGCCGACGGTCAGGGTGCCGGGGCCGGTGCCGAGCGCCCGGGCGCCCGCCGCGGTCGCCATTGTGACCGCCTCGCCCGCGGGGAGGAGGGTCGGCGAGTTCCAGGCGAACTTCTGGAGGAGGGCGGCGAACTTCATCTCCTCGAGCATGTCCAGGTTGTTGTTCGAGGAGCAGCCGTCGGTCCCGAGGGAGACGTTCGCCCCGGAAGATCTCAGCCAGTGGTAAGGCATCGCCCGGTTGACAGCGAGCTTCATGTTGCTTGCCGGGTTGTGGGAGGCGGAGACCCCGCGCTCGCCGAGGAGCCGGCACTCGGCCTCATCGAGCCAGCAGCAGTGGGCGGCGACCGTCCGGGGGGTGAGGCAGCCGTGCTCGTCGAGGAGGGCTGCCGGGCGTTTGCCGAACTGCGCGACGCAGTCGACGACCTCCTTCTCGGTCTCGGAGAGGTGGGTGTGGATGCCGATCCCCTGCTCTCTCGCGTACTCGGCGCACCAGGAGAGGCCTTCGGGGGAGACGGTGTAGATGGAGTGGGGGCCGACGGCGGCCTGGATCCGCGGGTTTCCCCGTGCCTTGATACCGGAAACGAGGGTTTCGGTCGCCTTGATCTCGGCCTCCCTCTTCTCGGGGATGGAAAGGTCGATGAACCCGTAGGCGAGCGTCGCCCGCATGCCCATCTCGTCGACCGCGTCTGCGGCCCGGTCCATGAAGAAGTACATGTCGTTGAACGCGACGGTGCCGCTCTTGATCATCTCAAGGCAGGCGAGTCTCGTCCCGGCGTAGACATCGTCGCCGGTCAGGTGTGCCTCAAGCGGCCAGATCTTCTGCGAGAGCCAGTCCTGCAGGATCATGTCGTCCGCGTAGCCGCGGAGAAGGCTCATCGCGGCGTGGGTGTGGGTGTTCACCAGGCCCGGGACGGCAAGCCGGTCGGTCCCGTCGATGACGATATCGGCGTCGATGGTCTTCCTCGCGTCCTTCCCGATCCCCGCGATCAGGCCTTTCTCGTCGATCGCGATATCTACAGCCGATCCGTCGATGGTGGCGCCGGCGATCAGGACCGATCCCCGGGCGGTAAAGATTTCGTTCATGCAAGAGTCTCCACAATCTTTTCTAGAATCTTCTCGGTCCGCCGGGCGAATGCCTGCGAGATCGCGAGAATGTGCTCATAGGTCAGGACCTCTTCCCCGAGACCGTTCGCGTAGTTGTCCACGGTGCAGACGGCGGCAAACCGCATCCCGAGCTCCAGGGCGAGCGTCGCCTCGCTTGCGACCGTCATCCCGACGATATCGGCAACCTTCGCAAGCGCCCGGACCTCGGCGACCGTCTCGATCCGCGGCCCGCGGGTCTGGGCGTAGACCCCGCCCATCCGGGCTTCGGGGATGAGACCGCCCAGGGTGCGGACCAGGTCCGCGTCCAGTTCGGGGCAGACGTGGCCGATGGTGCACTCGTGGATGGACGGGATATCGGTGACGCTCAGGTAGTCGGTCGGGATGACGATCGAGCCCGGCGCTATCTCCGGTTTCAGGGAGCCGGTCGAGCCGATGGCGACGATCTCGTCGACCCCGAGGGTGGCGAGCGCCGAGAGGCACGCGCGGTAGTTGATCCGGTGCGGGGGGAGGTTGTGCTGGTGGCGCATCAGGAGCGCGAAGGCTCCGGTATGGACTTCCGCCGGCCCGTAGGGCGTCGCGATGGTCTTCTTCTCAAGCGGGGGGAGGTCGGCGAAGAGGAGGCTCGTGCCCCCGATTATCCCGAGCACCAGGCGCACCCCCGGCCGGCCGTAGCGGCATACGCTCGTCGATGTGGCATTCTCTCTATCGGGTCGACGTTCTATCGGAAAATTCCATCTATCCGGTGCTGCAGGATCGGCCCGGAAGGATTTACTCCTCCCGCGGCGACCTGAATTGCCATGAGCAGGTTTCTGGTCGTCGGCGAGGACGCCATCCGGGACGGGCGGTGTACGGATGTCTATTTTGAGCGGGTTAGCGGCGTCATGGCAAAGGACGGCGTCAACCCGCACGTCACGATGGAGGTGACGGCTGCGGCGCTCCCCGGCCCGTGGGGCGTCTTCTGCGGCCTTAACGATGTCGTCGAGTTACTCGAAGACCTCCCGGTCGACGTGGACGCGATGCCGGAAGGTTCGGTCTTCTCCCGAAACGAGCCGGTCCTCCGGGTCTCGGGCCGCTACCGGGATTTTGCGGTCTACGAGACCGCGATCCTGGGGTTCCTCTGCCACGCATCGGGGGTGGCGTCGGCGGCCGCCCGGATCGTGATCGCCGCAGAGGGCCGGCCGGTCTTCTCCTTCGGCTCGCGCCGGCAGCACCCGGCGCTTGCGGCGATGATCGAGCGGGCGGCCTGGATCGGCGGGGTGGACGGGGCGAGCAACACCTGTGCGCCGGAGGGAATCCCGCTCGCGGGGACGATGCCGCACGCGTTCGTGATGTGCTACCCGCGCGAGGAGGATGCCTGGCGCGCGTTTGACCGCGAGGCGTCCCCGGAGGTGCCGCGGATCATGCTTGCCGACACCTTCTCCGACGAGGCGGACGAGGCGGTCCGGGCGGCTGCCTGCGGGGCGACGGCCGTGCGGCTCGACACACCACGGTCGCGCCGGGGCGACCTGCGGGCGATCATCGAGGAGGTGCGCTGGGAGCTCGACGTCCACGGCTACCCCGACGTGCAGATCTTCCTCTCGGGCGGTCTCACGCTCGAGGACGTCGTCGCCTACCGCGACGTTGCGGATGCCTTCGGCGTCGGGGGGGCGATCGCGAACGCCCCGGTGATCGACTTCGCGATGGACATCGTCGAGATGGAAGGACGGCCCTACGCGAAGCGCGGGAAGCGGAGCGGCGTAAAACAGGTCTATGAGGTGGCCGGCCGGCGGGTCACGCTGCCCCTCGCCGCCCCTGCGCCGGAGGGCGGGACACCGCTCCTCTCCCGGTGCATCGAGGGCGGCGCGGTCGTCGCGCGCCCGACGATGGAGGATGCGCGGGAGCGGGTGCTCTCGCGGCTTTCGGGCCTTGCTCGCGGGGGATAGGGGAGCGGCCCGCCCCAATCCTTATTATGTGATCACGATCAACATTGTAGGGTAACAGGGGCCGATAGATCAGGGGTAGATCGCTTCCTTGGCATGGAAGAGGCCGCGGGTTCAATTCCCGCTCGGTCCATGTTGTTCTTTTGAACGTGTTTGTGAGTTGCATCTTACCGTACCGCAAGGCGTTTCTATCGACCGTTCCAGCACTCCTCCTGCTCAAACGATCGCCTCCGCCCCCGGGGTCGCCTGCCGTCGCGGTCTATTCTCATTCTTCCTGCCCAGGTGCCGCTCGCGTATATGCTGGGATTGAGATGGTGCCGGGACAATAACGAATTCGTTATATAACAGATTTGTTATATACTTGATCTGTCAGGTGTCATACATGCTGCCCGTAGGAAGCCCCGCAACAGGCGACGACTTCGTCGACCGCGAGCGCGAGACCGCGTTCATTCTGAGCACCATCAAGAACGACCACGTCATGCTCGTCGCCCCCCGGCGGTTCGGCAAGACCTCGATCATGCGAAAGATCGAGAGAGACCTCGCGAGCAAGCACCAGTCGTGCGTCTTCCTTGAGGTCGAGAACGTCAACTCACCGGGGGAGTTCATCACCGATCTCGTCACGGCGCTCGTCGAGTGCGAGGGAGCGAGTGTCAAGGCCCGGATCTCCTCGGCGCTCGGTAAGGTGTTTGCCCTGGTACAGGAGAACATCGACGAGATCGAGACCCCGGCCTTCAGGGCAAAACTCCGTAGCCGGCTGCGAGCGGAGTTCTCGGACGACTGGCACGAGAAGGCAAAGAAGGTGGACGAGATCTTTGCAGGGCTCAGCGAGCCGGTCTGCATCATCCTCGACGAGTTTCCGGTCGCCATACAGAACATGGAGGAGGACGAGGCGAGGAAGTTCCTGCTGTGGTTCCGGCGGCTGCGGCAGGTCTCGCCCGGGGCGAGGTTCATCGTCGGGGGCTCGGTCAGCATCGACCACGTCGTCTATCATATCGGCGGGACTCCGGTCATCAACGACTTCCGGAGGGTCGCCATCGGCGGGTTCAGCGAAGATGTCGCACTCTCCGTCGTGGAACGCGTCTTTCAGGGAGAGGGGTGGGAGTATTCTTTGGAGATCGGGCGAGCGGTTCTCGACTGCGTGGGCGAGCCCTACATCCCCTACTTCCTCATGATCGTCCTCTCCGGCTTAAAGGAAGAGGTGGAGATCTCCGGAGGGGTGCCCTCCCCGGCGCTGGTCGAGAGAGTCTACAACAGGAGGATCCTCGGCAGCGAGGGTCGCCACTACTTTGAGCACTACTCGCGCCGTCTCCAGACGACCTACTCCGGGCAGGAGGCGAAGGCTGCCCGCGCCATCTTAAGCAGGGTGAGTCTCGCGGAGTCCCTGCCCGCGGGTATTGCCTACGAGATCTTTCGGCAGAGCACCGCATCAGAGAGCGAAGATGCTTTTTTAGCGCTGCTGGCACAACTGAACCACGACTTCTACGTCACTTCGGAGACCCCCGGCGAGTTGCGGTTCTACTCGAAGATGCTCCGGGACTGGTGGAGGATCTATTATGCCGGCACCTGGTAGGTGTTACCGCTACTTCCCCGCGGCTCTTGAGAAGGAAACGCTCCGGCACCTTCTCGTCGGCCGGCAGGAACTCCTGGAGAGCCTCTTCGACGAAGCGGACCGGGCATTCGCGAGCAGAACACCGCGGTTCTTCCTCCTGGTCGGGTCCCGGGGCGCCGGGAAGTCTCACCTGATGAGCCTGCTCTGCCGGAGGATACGCGACGAACTCTCCGGCCGGGTGATCCCGGTAAACCTCGCAGGGGAGGAGTACTCGATATTCAGGGCGTCCGACTTCTTTCTCCGGGTGCTCGCGGGGATGGGGGTCGAGACCGCCGACGTGGCCGCGCTCGGCGAGGATTCGCTGGTCCGCGAGGCCGCGGTCGAGAAGATCACCGCATCGGCCGGGGAGAGGCAGGTCGTGGTCTTCGTCGAGAACATCCACGAGGTCTTTTCCCAGATGGAGAGGCGCGAGGTCCGGGCGCTACGATCGGTCTTCCAGCGGACGGATAATCTTTCGGTCATTGCGTCGGCACCGTCGCTCTTCCCCGGGGTCCTCGACCATGAGGAACCATTTTACAACTTCTTCCGGGTCTTTCACCTCCGGGAGCTCGACTGCGCCGAATCAAAGGACCTCATGCAGAGGGTCGCGGAGGTCGACGGCGATACCGCCTTCATCGAGAACTTCAGGGACTACGAGCCCGGCATCGAGGCCCTCTGGCACCTCATCGGCGGCAACCCGGGGCTGGTGGTCCGGCTGTACGAGATCCTCTCGCAGTGCGGGGCCGGCAAGGTGGCGGAGGCCTTCTTCAGGCTGGCGGACGAGCAGACGCCCTACTACCGGGAGGTCTTCCGGAAGCTTCCGGGACAGCGGCGGCTCATCCTCGATACGATCCTCGCCGCAGAGACCCCGCTCACGCCCAAGGACGTCGCAGAGCGCGCCCGGCTGAACCTCGCGACGGTGAACGCGCAGCTCCGGAGGCTGGAAGCCGACGGCTACGTCGTCTCCCGCCCGATGAAGAAGAGGACAACCTATGAGGCCCGGGATCGGCTTTTTAGGCTGTGGCGGGCGATGCGGCAGCCGGCCGGCCGTGACCGGGTATTTGCCCTCATCGGATTTCTGGAGGCCTGGCATGAGCATCCAGCGGCCGTCGATACAACGCACCGGGGGGCGCCGGGCGTCATGGAAGGCGAAGCCCTGCTGGACCGGATCGCGGCCGGGAGGCGGGAGGAGGCACTGGCGGCGCTGCAGGAGGCGGAGGGACAAACTGACGACCCGGACCGGTCCGTGCGCCTCGCGCTCGATCTCGCGGGGGAGGAGTTGCTGGCCGGGAACCGGGCGGATGGCCTCTCGTTAATCAGACAGGCATATGCGCACGCGGGCCGCCTGGACCCGGCAACGGCACGGAGGATGACGGCGGGGTTCCTGAAGCGGCTCGCAAGGAAGAGGGAGGTCTCCGCGGTCGGGAGCGCCGTCCGCGAGATCATCGCGTCCGGGGGCGCCGGGTACGAGGGGTTCCTGAAGCCGGTCGCGGATGCCGTGGCGATCGTCGAGGCGAAGGATACGCGGCTGTATTACACGAGGCTGCAGCCGGAGGAGCGGGCGGTCGTTGCCGGGATTGTCCGGGCGATCACGGGGTCGGAGGAGCTGGGGGTGGGGGGTTAGGGTTGTGGTTTGGATGGGGGCGGGGTTTTCGTGCTGGCCTCCGATAGTGACGGCATCCCGGCATATCTGTGAGGGAAGGCCACCGGGATTGACGGTTTAACCCGGTTATACCCCGATGAAAGCAAGCATCTCTGCCGGGATATAGCCCAACGAATTTAAAAATGGAGGATACAAACCCTATCCAGTTCTTAGCAACGCTTTCAATTCATCCAGATTATCCAGAATCTCCCTCTCCAGAGCCTCAATCTTCTCAATAATAATTTCAGGAGCCTCGTACTCGACCTCTTCGTACTCTATCTCCTTGTAGCGGGAGATCGAGAGGTCGTAGTTGTTCTCCCGGATCTCCGCTGTCGGCACAAAGAAGCACTTCGCCTTCCGGTCGGTCGGATCTCTCTCCCTCCGTGCTCTGAACTGCTCGATGATATCCGGGATGTCACCCTTGCCGTCGATGAATGTCCGCTTATCATCGAGCGAATACCCGTCCGCCTCCATGTCGTAGAACCAGACCTTCCCGGTCTTCCCACCTTTCACGAAGATCAGGACGGCGGTCGAGACCCCCGCATACGGCTTGAAGATGCCGGAGGGCATGGAGACGACACCCTCCAGCTGGTTCTCCTCAAGGAGCATCCGGCGGAGTTCCTTATGCGCTCTGGAACTCCCAAAGAGCACGCCGTCGGGCACGATGACGCCGCACTTCCCGCCGATCGTCAGGAGGTGTATCATCCGCTCGACTAAGAGCAGCTCGGTCTTCGTGGTGCCGAGCGAGAGGCTGTCGTTGATGTCGCTCTTGTCGATGCTTCCCTTGAAGGGAGGATTGGCGAGGACGACGGTATAGCGCTCTTCCTCCTCATAGCCCTTGGAGAGGGTATCTTTGATCTCGATGTGGGGCGCTTTGATGCCGTGGAGCATCAGGTTCATGAGCGATATGCGGGTCATCGTCGGGTCGAAGTCGAACCCGTAGAACGTATCGCTCCAGAGCTTCTCCCAGTGCTTCTGGTCGGTGATGTTGTCACCGATGAGATTGTGATACTCACCCTCGCTATCGACCTCCAGGAGGTCGGGACTCGTGTACTTCCGGAGGATGTACTCGTAGGCGTTGATGAGGAAGCCGGCCGTGCCGCAGGCCGGGTCGCAGATACGGTCGGTGATATCGGGGTCGACCAGTTCCACGATCATCCTGATGATATGACGCGGGGTGCGGAACTGCCCGTTCTTCCCGGCGGTCGAGAGCTGGGAGAGGAGGTACTCGTAGATGTCGCCCTGGGTGTCGCGGTTCTGCGCCGTGATGTTCAGATCGTCGATGAGGGCGACCGCTTCCTGGAGGAGGGAGGGCTTCGGGATCATGAAGACGGCGTCCTGCATCTGCCGGGCGAAGAGTGTCTTCTCGCCGTTGTGGAGCGACTTGATAAAGGGAAAGACCAGATCCCGGACGTGTTCGAGCATCTGCTCGGCGGGGTAGTGTTTCCAGCTCGACCACCGGCACTCCTCGTGCCCCGCGAATACCGACGTATACGCCACTCCCCGCGCCCGTGCCCGGTTCTGCTCGACGGTATCCATATCCTCGAGGCGCTTCATGAAGATGAGGTAGGACATCTGCTCGATGGACTGGAGGGGGTTGGACATCCCGCCGCTCCAGAAGCGGTCCCAGAGGGTGTCGATCTTTGATTTGAGGTCGGGGGCGAGTTTCATGCGACTAATTCTCCGGTGAATGCGTTACTCATTAGAGATTCAAACAGCAGAGTGATTCTTTGTCTAGAGTAACTCTGTTTTTGCTTTAGCTCCTCAGCTCTATTTACAAACTCAGAAAATTCATGCTGTAATTCTAAAGGTGGAAGATAAACAGGGAAATTTTTTAGTTGCGTTGAATTTATGCTTGCGATGCCTGTAGTTTGTTTAGCTGATCTAAGAAAATACATTTTACCGTACATGCTTCCGGTAAGCATACTCAAGTATTCAGGGGTCAGAAGGTCTGAATTTACCCTTACCCGGAAGACATGATTCTGGTGGAGGCATAACGTTACTTCACCTTTCCAAACAGCACCCCTGCCTAGTTTATCCCGGTCTCCACCTTCTGTTAAGAGCACATCCCCGGGATGTAACGCATATTTGTCTACATCAGACTCCAACACCTCAATCTCCTTGATCTCAGTTAGATCTAAGTATCCATCCTGTACATTTGCCACACGGAGATAAGGGACCCAAATTGTCGCCTGATCATTAAATTTTCTACCTTTTGTGACGCCCGAAACGATCTTTGAAACTTCTTCCAGTCGTTTAACTTTCCAGCCAAATGGATTCTCTAACGGATTGCCAAACAACTTAATGAACACGTTTTCAATAAGGTTCCACATCAGCGCATCCGCCTCTGCCCGAAGGCGCTGCGTTGCCTCTACCTTCTCAAGAATGGCGACGATTTTGCGCTGGGTTTTGAGAGGGGGGAGGGGTATTTCAATCGACTGTAGTTGCTTTGAGGAAAGATGCTTCACGGTGACGTGTGGAGTTTTGTCTTCAATTTCTTTAAGGATTTTAACTAGTGCTTTGTATAAGAAATAGGGATGCAATTCTTCTGATCTTATAACTAATTTACAAATTCGTTGATTGAGTAAGGCTGATTCTCCTTCCCATCGAATAATATTAAATTCGCCATCCATGCCAATGAGTAAATCATCTTTATATGTGAGGTATTTTTCTTCATATTCTCCATCAAAGAAAGTATCGGTGTAACTCCTTTTTAGATCTCTGATTCTAACTAATGGAGTGCCGACACCTTTATCGTTAAATTGCGTTGAGTCAAACGGAAACCCATAGAAGAAATCGACGTAACTTGACAATTTGACTAATTCCCACTCACGAGGTAACTTCTTTTTCTCCACTTTCACTCACGCCTCCGCAAACAACTCCCGCTCCAGCCCCTGGCAGATGCCGATAAATGCCTTCAGATCACCTTCATCGAACATCGGCACCGGCGCGGTGCTCCCGAAGTTCGTGAACGGAGCCAGGAAGAGATCGTCCATAACTATGTGCTTCTTTCGCATAAAAACGGTCTGAATCGTCCGGATGAAGTGCAGTTGATCGGCAGAATAACTCTTGTTATTCTCGATCATGTAGGTCTGAAACGCTCCTTCGATCATCTTCTTCGGGTCCGGCGCCTCGTAGAGCCCGAAGAGCGACCGAATGAACGCCACGAGCGAGCCATACGGGTGACGCGGCGAGGTCTGCAACATCTCCTCGGTGACGTTCACCCCGGCCTCCGCCAGAGCCTCTTCGAGACCGTGCAGGTCGGCTTCGGTGATCGGCTCGTCCCGAAGGATCTTCTGAATGACCGGATTCTGGTCGGCCAGCTCCGTCACCCTTTTCTCGACTTTCTCCCGGAACGCCACCACGTACTCAGGCGCTTCCTCGTTAAACGTCCAGAGCGTGCGCTGCTCGATGATATCCCCCATGTCGATGACGATAGGTTCGTGCGACTCCTTTGAGAGGTACTGCATCAGCGGGGCAATATCTGCCACAAGCCCGGTAGCATCCTCAAACGAGAGACCCTTCCAGAACGCACGGGAGAGCACCTCGTCCAGCCGCTCCTCCTTCTCCTTCACGATGTTGAGCGTCCGGGGGAGGTGATCGACCATCTCCCCGATCTCCGGGGCCAGCCGCTCGATCTCCTTCTCGTTCCCCTCCAGGACCGCGAGCCCCAGCCGTTCCGCTTTGACCGTGAAGGACGCCTCCTTGAGGTTCACCCCGGTCTGGAAGCGCATGAGGGGCATGATCGTGCCCTTCAGGTACTCCAGCGGGTCGAGCCCGACGTTATCCCAGAGCTTCGGCGAGAGGGCTTTCGCGATCTCCCGCTCGTGCTCCCGGACGCTTACGGAGTCCATCGGGAGCGACCGGATATCCTCCTCCAGCCGCTGCCGGACGACCGTCGCCCGCTCCTCGTCGCCCTGCGCGAGGAGGCGCTCCAGCTGCTTCAGTCGGAGGAAGAAGACCCGGCTCGTGATGGCTTCGGTCGGCTCGTTCTTCACCCCTTCGGGGTTCATGTTCCAGTACTCGAAGTTGTTCCAGAAGTCGAAGACCTTGAAGTACTCCTTACGGCCATCCGGCAACCATTCCCGGTGTTTACACGCGGCATCCGACCGCGTCCCGCGCCCCAGCATCTGCCAGAACTTGATCTTCGAGAAGACCGGCTTTGCAAAGACCAGATTGCAGACCTCCGGCACATCGATGCCAGTATCGAGCATATCCACCGAGATTGCCACGCGGGGGAAGGACTCGTGTTCGAAGTCGTGGATGAGGGCGTCGGCGCGGGGGTCGTCCGAGACGATGATCCGTGCCAGCCGTCCTTTATACTCGGGATACAGGGCGTCGAACGCCTCGTGCAGCCGCCGGGCATGTTTCTTGGAGATCGCGAAGAAGATCGACTTTGCCGGAAGCGTCCCGGCCTGATCCATCTGGCACCCCTCCATGAACTCCCGCACGATCGCCTCAGACGTGCCTTTGATGGCGACCTTCTTCTCCAGCTCCGTCCCTTCGAAGTCGATCTCGTCTGGGTCGATGCCCTGCTCGATCAGCCGGTTGCGCTCGCTCTCCGTCAGGTCAGAGGGGCGGAGACCTTCGATCTGAAAGTGCGTCTGCGCTCCGAGAATACTTTTGCGGAAGTCGACCAGCACGCCATCCTTCACAGCCTCATCGTAGGAGTAGAGCGTGGTCGGCATGTGGTCGTCGCACTGGAAGAACCGGAAGGTGTCCCGGTCGACCAGCTCAGCGGGTGTCGCCGTCAGCCCGATCTGCATGGCGTCCAGGTACGTAAAGACGTCTCGCCACCTGTTGTAGATGCTCCGGTGCGCCTCGTCGGAGAAGATCAGGTCGAACTCCCCTGGAGAGATGAGGTACCGCCCATGCTCGTCCTTCTGTGTGTAGATCTCCTGGAATGTCTGGATCGTGGAGACGAAGAGGCGCTTCTCCTTGTTGTACCTGCCGTGCAGGATCTTGTCCTTCGCTTCGTGAGGGAAGAACTCCAGGAAACCCTTATTCCACGCCTGATCGCGGAGCGCTTTCCGGTCGGCGAGGAAGAGCACCTTCTGCGCCCGGTTCTCCTTGAGGAGGGTGTCGATGATCGCCATTGCCACGCGGGTCTTCCCCGTGCCGGTCGCCATGACGATCAGCCCTTTACGGTGGCCCTTGTGGATATGCTCAAGCACGCGCTTGACGTTCTCGATGCTCTTTGAGCGGTCGACGATGCGGGTATTGACCTCGATTGGTTTCGTGGGATCGATCTTCTGGATCTGGAAACGAAGCCGCTCAAGGTCTTTCTGTGCGTAGAAGCCCTTCACAAGCCGGAGCGGGTAGCGCTCCCGGTCCCAGAACCATATCTCGTAGCCGTTCGAGAGGAAGATGAAGACGTCCCTCCCGGTCTGTTGTTTGATATCATCGGCGTACTGCTCCGCCTGCTTCTGCCCGACGAGCGGGTCTTTCGAGGTGCGTTTGGCTTCGACGATGGCGAGCGGAGCGCCGAGGCTGTCGAGGAGAAGATAGTCGACGTACTTACTCTCCAAGTCGTTCTTCAGCGTCTCGGCTACGGTCTTGTAGGAGTGTGCGAGAAAGTCGGACTGTTTGGTGTCGACTTCGAGAATGACGGAGGCACGGTTCATGACGTCCCAGCCCTGCTCGGCAAGGTAGACGTCTATCTTCTCTTTCCGCGTCCGTAATTCGTTTAAGTCCATATTATTTCTCCACGCCGGGAAGAATAGGGGAATAACCGGCCCTATTCATTAGTTAATAAAAACAGGTGTGTAAATAAGGGTTGTGAAATCTTTGCGGCCGGTTGTGGCCGCAATTGACCTTTGTCAGAGAACAATTATGGTGGAGAAGAGAGTTTTGGCGATGCAATGCAGCGAGGAGAAAAAAAATTACTTCACGATCCACCGTTTTCCTCAGTACTTTGGGGAGCGGTCGATACCATGTCACATAACCGTTCTAGCTCATCAAGCGACTTCATGATGCCCACCTCCACTAAGTATCGATAGAGAAGATAACAATGGAATGCATACAGATCTTGGAGGACTTCTCTAAATTCCTCTAATCTGTATGACTTACTTCCAAAAAACAACATATTCTTTTCCCCATCGTAATAGTAGTCGGCATGAGCAACCTTATTCCGGATAAAAGCGTCCTGCAACACACTGCATCGTCGCTTCTTGAGGAAACTCTGACTGTGGAGGTATTTTATTAAATCAGCCCGGAATATCGTAGAGTCACTTCTGGCCAATCGGGTATACTTTTCGATGAAGGCTCTTGATATCGGGTCACTATCACATTTTATTTCAGCGATTTTTAAGCATATATCTGTTAAAAAACTGAGAGTCAGCTCGTAGCAGGTACCGTATGCCCTTAGTGTTTGATCGACATCATACGCAATGGAGATATTGGTCTTTCTGCCCTGCGTGAAATGTTCTGCAACATTATAAAAATGCCAAATTTGTGGCATGTGCCTCCAAAAGTCATACTTAACCCCTTTTTTGGCTGTTAACGCAAATAATTCAGATAACAATCTATCGATGAAATCCTTACAATCGGCATTTAGTCCCTCCCCCCTCTCTCTAAGAGAAGTCATTAGAGCATCTAATTGCATATAGAGAGCCAAAACTAATGCAGTAAACTCGTTTTGATCTTTTGGGAATATTTCCTCAAACTCTTCTGTTGCGATATCACGCAATCCCCGAGGTATCTCAATATTCGCGCTATGCTCGATCTCAGCAAAAATCTGCTGAATCCTTTCTTCAGCAATAGGCTTGGTCGTTTTAAATACATCAGGGTCTTCTTCCATCCTTATCTCCGCCTATCTGAATACTCACACCCTTCGCTACTCAAGATCTCCAAAATATTCTGGGTCGACTTTTTTAATTACATAACTCGCTGTTTCGGTCACGCCGACATTATAATCGATCATATACTGTGCTAACTGCTCACCGTCGATCAAGACAATTTTCTTCTCGATGATCTTCACGTACTCCTTTGCTTCCTGGCTAAACTGCGACGTTGTGATGAAGACACCCTTCTTTGCCCTCTGTCCTTCCAGACTTCCCGCAAACGCCTGTACGACTGGCCTCCCTACCGATCCTTCCCATCGCTTTGCTTGGATGTATATCACGTCGAGACCTAGTCTATCTTCTTTGATTCTGCCATCTACGCCTCCATCTCCACTACGACCGATGGCTTCACCAGCATCCTCATGGGAGCCTCCATACCCCATTCTGACAAGCAAATCGACGACAATATCCTCAAAAATTGACGGATCGCAAGCCTTCAAACGTTCTAATATTTCTTGAGCCAGTTTTTGTCTTAGTTCAATATTTGCCGCATGCAAGACTTCTTCAGGGGTTAAAGAAGGGGATTTATTGATCTTGTCTTGAGCGTTCTTATTCCCGCCATTCTGACTTGAAGCCCTCTTAAAGACCTCAAATTCAGGAAATTGCATCAAAAACTCGGTATTTATTGTGGGGGGCTTATTCCTGACAATACTGACCCCTCTCTGTGTAATCTTGTATCTCCCTCGTCCAGTAACCTCGACAAGCCCAGCCTTCGTAAGATACGTCCTTGCCCACCCAAACCGATTATCATATGTTCTCGATCTTCCACTTGGCTGCAGAACCCGTCTCTCGTCGTCCGTTAAATGAAAGATTTTGTCTGCCAGAATATCTCTGTCATCTGCCATCAGATGCTCTTTGCCATCCGCTGTGAGTTTGAGAAGAGGAAGCATAATTGATTCATAATCGGGTACAGACATGACCATCACTTAAAAGACCAGTTTAATCTTCACATATATAAAAGAGGATATTCTGTATCCCCCTTTAAGGAAGTAGAGGCATTAAAAGGAAAAGAGGGATTATCTCAAGGGAGCAGATCATCCTAGCCAGTGGCCCTTCACAACAGATCCTCAATCTCCTCTCGCTCTATCCCGGCTTGCTTGAGGATCTCCAGGAGCGTGCCAATTGGGAGGTCCCGCCCGTGTACCGGGACGACGACCCGGCGCTTCGTCTCCGGTTGATAGAAGATGTGGTGGCTCCCCTTCACACGGTCCAGCATGAACCCCTTCTTCTCCAGAATCCTGATAACTTTCTGCGCGGTGAGCGCCGGAAGTTTAGGCATGTGCCTCGACGGTGAGGGTGTATTCCAGGAGCCCTTCCTCGGTAGGAATCTCCTCACCCTTCTCCTGGAGATGCTCAATGTAGAGCTCGATAGCCTCCCGTGCCATCGCTATCGCTTCATCGACAGTCTCCCCGAAGGTGACGCAGCCGGGAAGGGTCGGTACGGTGACGGTGTACCCACCTTCCGGCTCCTTCCGGAGGAGGATACGGTAGTTCAGGTTTCTCATTGCATCGCACCCCACGGATCACGCACATGCAAGGCCTATGTATGACATATGCATGACAATGGTATTACATTACCCCATGATCTATAAAGAGTATCCATAAATACAATCCCTTTTTGAGAAGAACGCTGAAGAACCCTTCCCCTCACGTTCCACTCCCGGACCAGTTGGCTGTAGCACCCTTGAGACCATTCGGTGCTCATATTCCGGTTCTCTGGAGCATCGTGCCTCGAAGACCTGCAGTCTTCTCATGCTCCGCTTGCGCTCGCATGTCGCTCGCACCTCCCACACCTTCACCTGCGCCTCCCGCGAGCGGTAGACCGTCCTCGCCGGCCCCTTCGCCTCCTTAAGGCAGTTATAGTAGAGGTAGAACCCTCCACTGCCTCGTCTCACCGACGATGTCAGTCGCTGGCCGGAAACGCGGGCTCGGGCTCGCCCTTTTCCACCGGTGGGCGATGAAGTCGGCAGGGTTGACTGCAGGCGGAGAATGACAGCCGGTTTCAGCATGTTTATAGCGGCTGCTGTCATCAAACAGCGTTGGGGTTGGGTTATTTTCACCATTTGAACCGCAGTACATGACACTCTCGCCTTGAATGGCAGCAGGACGGGGGGCACAGGCATCCGCCCCGTCACCGAAAGCCTCGCTATCCATACACTCCGTTCTCCCAAAGTCCTCCAACCGGGCCGTAGGGGAGGGAAATCTCTCCCGATGAGTTAGACCGGCCCGCCAGAGAGATAGAGTTATCCAACCGGTCTCAATCCAGTGAATTTTTTAACCACAAACGATCAATCCCCACCTATGACCCACTGGATCGCCTCCTCCAACCGCGACAACGCGAAGATCCTCGATGCGAAGCACATCTGGGGAGTACCAAAGCGGAACAAA
Source organism: Methanoculleus sp. (assembly GCF_036677455.1). Lineage (GTDB taxonomy): Archaea > Halobacteriota > Methanomicrobia > Methanomicrobiales > Methanoculleaceae > Methanoculleus. The sequence continues at coordinate 29,639 of NZ_JAVBWL010000026.1, forward strand.
ACCCTCATGCAGCGGGTGAAGCCCGGCGATACCATCCTCGTCTATGTCAGACAGGAGAAGGAGGGCGATACCATCCTCCCCTCCGCGATCACCGGCGCCTACGAGGTCATCGCTGAGCCCTACGAGGACCCCTCCCGCCTCTTCGTCACCCCGCCGCAGATGGGCGACGAGGTATTCCCATACCGGATGAAGGTCCGGCCAATCAGGGTCTTCGCCGAACCCCTGGAGTTCAAGCCGCTGATTGGGGATCTCAGATTCATCACGAACAAGACGATGTGGTCCGGCCACCTCCGCGTCGCCATGCGTGAGATCCCTGAGGAAGACTACCGGTTCATCCTCAGGCGGGCCGGGGCGGAGGCCTGAACCCATGCCCGGGTGAAGACCCCGGCTTGAAGGCCGGGGATGAATTGCACCCCCAGATCCGTTCACTTTCACCCCGCACGGCCATTCTTTATGCCCGGGAGAGCCCAATATGCCTGTAGAGCCGGTTGGGGCACACCCGGCTCTATGCTTGCGGAGATCAGGACCGCTACACCGCCAACCCTGGCTGTGCACGTCCGGTCAACGAACCAGGAATCCCCCGGGCTAGCCCGGGGAGAGTGTCAAGTAGTGTATTCAGATGTTCGGAGCTCGACTTTGAACAGATCGTCCCGGCTCCGAACATCTATCCCCCATCGGGTGGCGGCCGGGCCGTTGGGAGAAGGCGTTTCTGCCATCCTGATGGATATGGACGAGGAATGCATGAATTATGGATTGCCATAGAAGTTCTGGGGATCACAGAAGAGAAAGCCCGGCGTTCGGCAGGGTCTCCACAATATCGTACGGGTAAGGGCGGAACTATGAGCGGAGATGAGAAGAAACTGATACGGAACAGCACGGTTGAATTTTTGATATTTACCTCGGCAGCCGGTGAAGACTCAATCGAGGTCAGGTACGAGGACGAAACGATCTGGCTAAGCCAGAAGATGATGGCGACGCTCTTCGATGTGACTGTTCCAACAATAAACGTACACCTGAAAAACATCTACGAAAGCGGCGAGTTGACTCGTGATGCAACTATTAGAAAATATCTAACAGTTCAAATCGAGGGTGATCGTGAAGTCTCACGGACCCTTGACTACTACAACCTTGATGCCACAATCTCGGTTGGATACCGCGTCAATTCCCGAAGAGCCACCCAGTTCCGTCAGTGGGCGACTCAGGTGCTAACAGAATTTGCAATTAAAGGATATGTACTTGACAAAAAGCGGATGGAGAACGGTACGTTCCTCGGGGAAGATTACTTCGAGCGGCTGCTGGCAGAAATCCGGGAGATACGGCTGAGTGAGAGACGATTCTACCAGAAGATCACCGACATATATGCTACAAGCCTCGACTACAGCAGGAATGCACCAACAACACGTGAGTTTTTCGCAAACGTTCAGAACAAATTACATTTCGCGATACATGGAAATACTGCGGCTGAACTGATAATGGCGCGTGCCGACAGCAGAAAGAAGCATATGGGCCTTAGCACCTGGGAAAAAGCCCCTGACGGGAAGATACTCAAAACCGACGTATCGGTTGCGAAAAACTATCTGAACGCAACAGAACTTGAATCGCTCGGAAGAATCGTCAACGCCTGGCTTGACCTTGCCGAAGAGCGTGCCAAAAGAAAGATCCCGATGACTATGGAGGATTGGGCAAAACGCCTTGACCGGTTCCTTGAGTTCGATGACCGTAAGCTGCTCGAAGACCGTGGAAAGGTCACAAAAGAGATGGCAAAAGAGTTCGCAGAGAGTGAATTTGAGAAGTACCGGGTTGTTCAGGACAGATTTTTTGAGAGCGATTTCGACCGGATGCTAAAGGAGACCGCCCCGCCCGAGGAAGAGGATCGGGATAACAAAAACAGACTACTGGAGACCTGAAATAAATCATCTCCCGTGGTGGGCGGCACCAGACAGGAGGAATACTTGATGGGCTGTATCCGGAGTGCCTGCTCTCGGAAATTAATGTCCGCAATATTGCCGGCGATCTGCTTATACCCCGTTATCTGCCGGCGTTTCCGTACTTGATGGGTACTTGATCCCCGCCCCTGAGATCCCCTGCATTCCGGTTACGCCGGGGAGGCGACGATCAGGCGGATCGTCATATCGGAAGATCCGTTCGCGTTCTTCGAGACCTTCGACGACGCGGTCTTCTCACCCTCATCTCGCCCATCATCGACCCTGCACTCGCGTCGCCGCCCGAGGTCAGGAACATCGTCGGCATGGACGACTTCCAGACCGAGATCTCGCTCTCGCGGCTCGTCGTCGCGCTCAAGATGGAGCGGGTTGAGTACGAGCCCGAGCAGTTCCCGGGCCTGATCTACCGGGGCGGTGCGGGGACCGCCCTCGTCTTCTCATCGGGGAAGGTGATCCTCGCCGGGTTCAAAGACCCGGGCTCGATGGAGGCGTTCGCATCCGGGCTGAAGGCGAAGATCAAGAACGCTGCGTAGTTCCTGCGAAGAGGACATCCACCGCCCATATGCGCAGCCTCTCGCCGGAACTCACGGGATTCTGCCGGACGGCGCGGCACCACTCTTGCTCTACACCACTCGCGCTCTACGTAATGTATCCAAATGTTCGGAGTTCCGCGATCAAATGTTCGGAGTTCCCCGGCAAATGTTCGGAGCTCGCGACCAAATATTCGGACCTCGACTTCGAACAAATCGTCCCAGCTCCGAACATTTCATCCCTCATCGGGCGGCGTGCCCGGCCCGGTGCGGTCACCCGGAGCCTTCAGCGAGCAGGGCATGATACCCGGCCTGGACAAAATGGCGGTCTGCGGTCAGGGCATCGGAGATCTCCCGCTCCTTCATGACCGCAAGGGAGATGCAATCCGTGAGACTCCACGCTTTATCGAGCCTTTGCTCGTAAATATCCCATCCCCTCAACCACAGGGCGGGATCGACAAACACGATCTCCACCCGGGGTGACGATTCAAGGCGGCGGCGGAATGCGATAACGGACGGTTTGAATGCGGGGTTTGCGAGAGCGTTGAACGTCTCGGTGAGCACGGAAGAGGTGGTGACGAGAGAGGATCCGGATTCCATCCGGCGCGCCTAGAGCGTATCGGCGGTTTTGTGGAGGTGGTCACGCTTGTTCAGCAGCGCAATCCAGCATCCCGTATCAACAAAACAGCGATCATTGCCCATGAGTATCCCGCTTTGGCGTTCCATACAGGTAGTGATCGTGCTCTGCTGCGAGGTCGCTGATATGGGTGTCTACGGCAAGCGACGCTATATCGAAGGCCGGATCGGTGGTTGCTTCGGAGTTCTCCGGGGAGAGTTGTATGGTAATTGTATATTTCTTCCCTGCCTCAAGGTCGACAGGCCCGGAAGGTCGGAAGACCGTTCCATCAAAGAGAACTTTCAGCGTCTTTGTCATCCGGAAAACCACCCCTGAATTCGATGACCATCATGGTCTTTGTGAAATAATAATGATTGCGGGTGCGTCTGCACCGGATCGCCCCTGCCAGGCTCGACAGCGGCATAAGCGAGAAGGCCCCTCCGCAGGGATGAGCGGCGCCCACCTCCATCTTCGCGGATCCGAGAGGTGGGATATCGTCCTGGTAGTCGAGGGTGCCACGCGGGGCCGTCATACGTAGATAACCTCGTTTGAGATACGGCGACCAATATGGGGCTTGAGCGCGCTCTTTTCGACAAGATCAACCCATCTATCGAGAATCTCGGACAGGTACCGCTCAAGCCTGAGAAACCCGAAGATCCCCGGCACCTCGGAGAATTCGACCAGGATATCCACATCGCTTCCCTCGTGCTCCTCACCACGCCGGCACGAGCCGAAGATGCCGATGGACCCGACGTGATAGGCCTCCGCCAGGTACGCCTTGTTCCTCCGGAGAATGCCGATGATTCTCGCGCACTCCCCGCCGGGCTCGCAGGTGACGGTATCCATTCCTGATCGGGATATGCGCCTTCCCCTCTAGTATAGATATCCCCGGGTACGCCGGTTCATGGGGCGGGGTTCGGGCGTTCACCCCGGGACTTCGACGGTGAACCTGTATTGTGCAACATTGTAAATACAACAAACACTTACAATACTGTCATGGCTGCAACCAAGAGGATTCCCGTCTCGGAGGGGGTATGGGCGGAGATCTCCGAGCTGAAACGTCCCGGCCAGACCTTCGACGACCTCCTCTCACAGATGGCCGAGCAGGAGAAAAAGCGCCGGTTCATCGAGGATATGGACCGCATCGAAGCGGAGGGGGATTTCGTGGAGTTGGATTTTGACGTTCCGGATACTGATTAACCGCAAGGCCCTTGAGAGTATCCGGAGCCTCAACGAAAAGAGCCGGCGGATAGTCATGGAGAACCTGAAAACCCTTCAGGAGGACCCGTTCCCCGGCAGCGGAAGCGACAAGGAGCGCCTGCATGTGCACGGGCGCGAAGATACCTATAGACTTCATATCGGCCGGACGTTCACCGCCTTCTACCGCATTCATGAACCCGAAAAGGAAGTTCATGTCCTTGCCGTGATGACAATCGGGCAGGCGCACAAGCGGTATGGATGGTTCTGATGGTCTCTGAGCAGGTACCGTTTCATCTCCGGTCTCGCTCGTCCCGCAGGTTCCTGGCCCGGCACGAATCATCTTTTTTCCGGCAGTTTCCCAGATCCAATACAGCACCCGGGTGATCATATGGCACATTGTGGCAAATGTGCACAAGTATAAATATCACGCAGACCGAGAATACAGGTATGTCTTCCAGCTCGAGTGGCAATCAAACCAAGCGTATTCCCGTGAAAGAGCCCACCTGGAGGGACCTGCACAACCTCAAGGAAGCCGGGCAGAGTTACGATGAACTACTTAGCCAGATGATCCGGCGCGAGCAGGATTACCGCGACTGGCGGATGATCGCCGAGATTGATGAGACCGGCGAGTTCGTAGCCTTCGACCCGGACGATATCCTGCAGGACGACTGACGCGCCGGGGAGCAGGAGAGCGTGTTCACTATTGTCATCGAGCGGAGAGCACGGGAGTTCGTAAAGGGGCTCCCCCCAAAAACCCGGCGCATCATCGTCGAAAAGATCCTGGAACTCAAGGAAGACCCGTTTCCGGGAGGAAACAAGGCAAAACTCGAGTACCCCCACCCTCCTGCAGTCTATCGCCTGCATATCGGCAGGTCCTTCACAGTATTTTATGTCATCGAGGATAAGGAGAAGATCGTCAAGATCGAGAAGATCGTGACGATCGAGAAGGCCCATAAAGAGTATTCCCACAGGTAAAGAGGGCGAACCATGCAGATGCATAAGGAGATCCTCGCCGCCTTCCCCGGCCTCTCGGTTGCGGAGGGTGATATCGGACCGCTCTCGATTCAGGAGAGGACCCCGCCCCTGGAGGCCTTGAGAGACGAGATCGTCCGCTCGGTACGAGAACAGTATACGCTTGAGCAGGTCAAAGATGAACCTCTCTTCAGGGCGTACAGGGACTTCTTCTGGAGGGTGGGCGTCGATCCGACCAAAACGCGGCCCGCCTCGGAAGCGCTGGTGAGAAGGATCCTGGCCGGGAAGATGCTCCCGACGATCAACACCGCGGTGGATGCCTACAACCTGGCCTCGGTCCGGACAGGCATACCCATTGCTGCTTTCGATGCCGATACCCTGGGCGGTGATCTCTCTATGCGGTTTGCAGAGGAGGGTGAAGCGTTCCTCGGCATCGGGATGGCGAAACCCGCCCTGCTCCAGAAGAACCAGGTTATCCTGACCGATGAAGACGCGATCGTCGCTGTCTATCCCTACCGGGACTCCGATGCGACAAAGATCACCCTCACCACAACGATGGTACACATTGTGGCGTGCGGCGTGCCGGGGGTTGAACGAGAGAAGGTGTACTCGACATACGAACTGGCTGCCGCATACCTGCAGGAATACGCTTCAGGTATTCGGTGAATCTTCGACCACCATCCATTACCCGGCAACCAGGATAACTAAAGAAGCGGCCGGAGGTCGACGTGCAGAAGCCAAACCGGAATAGCGCGGGCGGTGCTCCCCCCTCACCACGCCCGGCCGCAGTGCGGGCAGCGGTCCCGGTGAACGGAGAGGATAGATCCGCAGTGCGGGCATCTCCAGCGGACCTCCTCCTGCTCGACGAACGCCGCGACTCCCCGCTCCCGGATATCGCGGAGGTTCTCCAGCATGCTCATCCGATATTTTGTCGTGTAGCGCCTGTCCAGGCGTTTCAGCCGCGTGCAGGGATATCCGGCGCAGTCGTAGCAGTAGTCTCCCGTGCGGTCCTCGCAGTTCCTGATCCTGCATTGAGCACAGGACCGGGGCAGTCTGCCGGCATCCTCCGTCCGGCAGCCGGGACAACGGTTCTTCTCCCGGAGATAGCCGATGCAGAGCCCGCAGTTCATTCCGCAGGGGGCGATCAAGCCGGGGGAGAGGGGGGTCATGATCTCCCGTATGATCGCGGCAGGGCAAGAAGGTTCTCGTTTTGGTCCGTCGCAGGGCGAAACGGACGCGACGCGAGCTGTGTGCATACTCTGCCGCACTCTGGGATCTTAATACTATCTAACAGTTACAAACTAACCGGTAGTTATAATATAACCATAGGATATACCCTCTGGTGAGACTACCTTCAGGCAACCGGGAGTCTCCCGGCCGGGGGAGGGATGGATCGGATGAAGACTCAACGGAGAGAATGGGAATCCCATGGGAACATGTATGGAAGGGAAAAACTCGGGACCACGGGAATCGGGGGCTATCATGGACCATAAAGCAAGATTTGCAGTCGGCTGCCTGCACAAGCAGTACCCGGAACCGGACCGGCTCCCGGAGGACGCATGCCTGGTCTTCGTCCGCGACGGCGGAGTCTGCGTCAGGAAAGGCAGCACGCCGACCATCTATCAAGAGGCGCCCCCGGACCTGCCGGAAGGGCTGAAGAGGGATGCCCGGTATCTCGGTCACCGGGGGCTCACTCCCTGCTATGCCGTCGAGGCTCCCGGCGACCTCTCCCTGCCAGAAGGCCTGGTATATTCCGGCGTGCGCGAACTTGCCGGCCTCATCCCGGACCAGGAACTTGCCGTTGCCGCGCTTGCCGGCCAGATCATCGATTACGGCAGGAATACCCGGTTCTGCGGGCGGTGCGGCACACCAACAGAGCCTGCACGGACCGAGCGGGCCCAGGTCTGTCCGTCCTGCCACCGGATCGTATATCCCCGGCTCTCCCCGGCGATCATCGCATTGGTGAGAAAGGACGACTCTATCCTCATGGTCCGCGGGATCAGGGCGCCACCCGGCAGGTACAGCCTCGTCGCCGGCTTTGTCGAGCCCGGCGAAACCATCGAGGATGCCGTTCGCCGCGAAGTCTGTGAAGAGACGGGGATCGCTATCAGAAATATCCGGTACTGTGCAAGCGAACCGTGGCCGTTCCCTGATTCGCTCATGCTCGGGTTCGTCGCCGACTACGAGAGCGGAGAGGCTGCCCCGGATGGCGTCGAGGTTGAGAGCGCTGCGTGGTTTGACCGGGAGCATCTCCCGGTTCTTCCGCCAGGACTCAGCCTGACCCGTGCGCTCATCGACGACTGGGTGGCGTCGCAAGGTCAGGAACAGGAATAAACCGAAATGAAGGCGGTGAAAGCGATGAAGAGACTGAAAGTCGTTGCATTCAATGGCAGCCCCCGGAAAGACGGCAACACGTCCATCCTGATCCGGCATATCCTTGACGAACTTGAGAACGAAGGCATCGGTACGGAGTTTGTCCAGGTCGGCGGGCAGATGATCCGGGGATGCACCGATTGCCGGAAGTGCTTTGAGAACCGGGACCTGCGGTGCGTTCTTGACGGCGACATCGTGAACGACTGCATCGAGAAGATGGTCGAGGCCGACGGGATCATCCTCGCCTCCCCGGTCTACTTCCTCGATGTCACGTCCGAGATGAAGGCCCTGATCGACCGGGCAGGCGTGGTGGCGAGGGCAAACGACGGGCCCTTCCGACGCAAGGTGGCGACCGCCGCGGCAGCGGTGCGGCGGTCCGGGGCAAACCATACCGTCGATACCCTGCTGCACTTCATGCTCTACAGCGGGATGATCGTCCCGGGAGTCCCGGTGATCGGTATCGGCCGGGATATCGGGGACGTCCGGAGGGACGAAGAGGGGATGGCAAGGGCAAAAGAGGTCGGGAAGAACATGGCCTGGCTGCTGAAGACGATTGCATCCGCAGGTCAGATGGAGGAGACCTTATGAAGATAGAATCGCTGAAACTGGTATATTTCTCACCAACGGGAAGATCGAAGACTGTTATCCAGGGTATTGCGCGCGGAATCAACCACGGCACGGTGGAACTCATCGACATCACCACGCCGGACGCGAGAAAGGATCCGCTGGAGACGTCGGAGAATGAACTCCTCATCGTTGCGGTCCCCGTGTACATGGGAAGGGTGCCGGCCCTCCTGACGGAGTGGCTGCAGGCGATCAGGGCCCATGATACGCCTGCGGTAAGTGTCGTCGTCTACGGAAACCGGGTGTATGACGATGCGCTCATCGAGCTGAACGATATCCTGGCCCAGCGCGGGTGCAGGCCGATCGCCGCTGGAGCATTCATCGGAGAGCATTCGTTCTCGAGCCCCGAGGCCCCGACGGCCAGCGGTCGCCCGGATGCAGCCGACCTGCACCGGGCAGAAGCGTTCGGGCAAAAAATACGGGAGAAACTCGACGCCGTTCCATTGGCCGACCGGATCCCTGGCGTAACGATACCCGGCTGCCGTCCCTACCGGGGGGACCCGACGCTCTGGACGGTAGACTTCATCGCGGTCAGCGATGCGTGCACCCGGTGCGGGACCTGTGCGGAGGAGTGCCCCACGGGCGCGATCGATCCGGACGAAGGCTACTCAACCGATCCTGCGAGGTGTATCACGTGCTGCGCCTGCATCAAACACTGTCCCGCGCACGCGAGAACGATGAGACCCGGCCCGGTCAGGGACGCTTCGGTGCGGTTGAGCACGTTGTATCGGGAACGCAAGGAGCCCGAGTACTTCCTGTAACGGGATATTCCTGCAGCAAATGGAGAGTTCTAAGAAAGGGGTCAGGTGAAGCGGAACGATGGGAATCACCGATAGAAGACGACGAGAGAAGGAGCAGCGAAGGGCCGAGATCATCGAGGCAGCCGAGCGTCTCTTCTTCTCCCGGAGTTACGAAGACGTCTCCATGGACGATATCGCCCGTGAGGTCGAACTGAACAAGGCCACGATCTATCTCTATTTCAAGAATAAGGAGGCCCTCTTCGCGACGATCGTGCTCCGCGGCATCCAGATCCTCAGGGAGAGATACGAGGAGTGCATTGAAAAAGAGGTTCCCGGAATTGCCAAAGTGATCCTGATGGGCCAGGCCTACTACTGGTTCTCGCAGGAACACCCGGATTATCTCCGGCTCATCCATGTCTACGGTTCCGAGCGTTTTTCAAAGGAGAACCCCTATGCCGCAGAGATAGGAGAGGGATACGGCATCTGCCGCCTGATGCTCCAGGGCGCGATAGCGGAGGGGATCGATGACGGGACAATCCGGGCCGATCTCGATCCATTCCTGACTTCGATGTATCTTATGATATCCTTCATGGGCATCCTCTCCCTGGAGAAGAGATGGAAACTGGCGATTGAGGGGGAAGGGTTCAGTTACGAGCAGTTCGCGAGCGAGTTCTTCCGGTTCATCACGCCGGCAATCGCTCCCGACGGGAGAACCCACAACGCGGATCTCAGGGATTTTGGACCATCGGGGTTCTTTCTGACCGAACCTCTGGCGCTCAAGAAGGAGAAGAGGAGACAAACTTAATTTTAGCGTCTCACCCGGCCGACCGGCACGCTTTCACTCAGGCGCCATCGGTATCTTCGTCACATTCGAGGATGAACGCTCCCTGATACCCGCACTGCCGGCAGTGATAGAGCGTTGCGTACAGGCCACGGGCGTCCCAGTAGATGTCGGTGCTCCGGCATACCGGGCAGCGGAGAACCTTCCGGGCTGTCTCGCTCATACAGTTCTCCTGGGAGCCTCCATGATTTGATGGTATCGCATCTCCCCCGGTCGGGTATGGCGCCGCACCTGATGGTGAGACCCGGTGCTTCGACTGTTGCCGGTGCACTGATCGTTTGAGCATGAGAACTCCGCCCGGATTCGGGCTGACCGGTTGCCGAAACATATATCCAGCCATTCTGATATTGACGACCATGAAGATCATCCTGACCACAGTGTTTGTAAACGATCAGGACCGGGCACTGAAGTTCTACACCGAGACGTTGGGCTTTCTGAAGAAGAGCGATGTTTCTGCTGGAGAGTACCGGTGGCTTACCGTCGTCTCTCCCGAAGATCCAGACGGGACCGAGCTTCTGCTTGAGCCAAACAACAACCCGGTAACACAGGCATACCAGAAAGGACTATTCGAACAGGATATCCCCGCCGCGTCCTTTGGCGTCGAGGACACACGTGCAGAATATGAACGACTGAAAGCACGGGGTGTGAAGTTCACGCTGGAGCCGACAGACGTTGTCGACCAGGTGACCATAGCGGTCTTCAACGACACCTGCGGCAATCTCATCCAGATCCAGACGATGCAAGGATAATCCATCATATTAGAAGCGACCGGTGGTCATGAAAGGGCGAACCCCTGCAGGAGCCGTCGGCCCTGTATATTGCCAGGAGACGAAACGATACGCTGGCGGCGCTCCAGGAGCACCCAGGAAGTATTCCAACAAACCATATGCCTCGACCTCCTGGCCGGCCGTTGGCCTACCCGTTTCCTGCAGAACTGGTTAAGTCGCATTCGGATCCACCATGACTATGGATTTCTTCGATACGGTCTACCGGGGCACCCCGCCCTGGGACATCGGCCGGCCCCAGAAGGCGTTCGTCGACCTCGCCGCGGCGGGGGAGGTCACGGGCTCCGTCCTGGACGTGGGGTGCGGCACGGGGGAGCACGCCCTCTTCTTCGCAGGGGAAGGGCACGAGGCGGTCGGGATCGACACCTCGCCTCTTGCGATCCGCAAGGCTGAAGAGAAGGCCGCGGCACGGGGACTCCAGGCGCAGTTCCTTGTCTGGAGCGCGCTGGACCTTGCCGGGCTCGAGAGGACGTTTGACACCGTCATCGACTCCGGCTTCTTCCATGTCCTCTCCGACGAAGACCGGCCGGTCTTCGTAAAGAGCCTCGCTGCCGTTCTTGCGCCCGGCGGGAAGTATCTCATGCTCTGTTTTGGCGACCAGAACCCCGGCGACTACCCGCTCCCGAGGAGGATCAGAGAGCGGGAGATACGGGAGACCTTCCTTGATGGGTGGCGGATCAACTTCATCAGGCTGGCGGTCTTCGAGAACGCCATCCAGCCCGAAGGACACCACGCCTGGCTGGCGTCGATATCGAGAGCCGGGCGAGGGTGACGGCGAAATCCCCCATAACGCCACAGATCGCCGGGAAGATTTACGAGCGTTTAAGTACCCTCTTCTGCAATAAAAAGCTGAAAGAGGAGTATCTGAGATGACCGTCAAGAACATCCTGATCGTCGCGATTGTTGCGCTGATCGTCGTTGCCGCAGGGATCATGATTGCATTTGCCCCCGGCGAGACCGAACCGACCCCCGGCACGATCGTGCCGGCGCAGAAGGTGCTCACGCCGGACGAGGCGAAGGCTCTCGCGGCGGAGATCGCAGGGCAGATCGACGGCGACGCGCTTGCCGCGCTCAAGCCTGGAGACGAGAATACGTCGGCCTACACCGCCATCCACGACCGGCTCAACGCGTTCCGGTCTGAACACCCCGATATCGTCTACATCATGACGATGAGGAGGACGGGGGACGCCATCGAGCAGGTCGTTGATGCCGACTACGGCAGCCCGGGCGGATACGCTATCGGTGACGGGCACTACGTCCCGAACCCTGAGGCCCCCTACCTCACCGGCTTTGATAAACCCTTTGCTGAGATCTACTCCGCTGTCTATGGGTATGCTCCGGTGAGGAACGCCGCCGGCGCCGGCGTCGGGGTGGTCTGCCTCAAGCCGGATGGTCCGGTCGGGCAGGAGCGGCTCGAAGCCCTCGCGGTGGAGATTGCAGGAGAGATCGACGGCGACGCCATGGCGGCGCTCAAGCCCGGCGACGAGAGTACTCCGGCGTATATCGCCATCCGCGACCGGCTCGTTGCCTTCCGGACTGCAAACCCTGAGCTCACCTATGTGTATACGATGCGCAAAGCCGGAAACGTCACCGAGCACGTCGTAGATGCGGATTACGGCAACGAGGACGGGGTCGCTATCGGCGAAGGCTATACCCTGACGGACGACGACAACGTCTTCCTTGCCGGCTTCGAGGAGCCCACAGCCGAGATCTACAGCCTTATCTGCGGATATGCCCCGATAACAAACGCCGCCGGCGCAAGCGTCGGGATGGCAGCCATCGAAGCATGGAACCCGGTCACCGAGGAGCGGGTGAAAGCCCTCGCGGTGGAGGCTGCAGGAGAGATCGACGGCACTGCGATGGCGGCGCTCAAACCCGGCGACGAGACGACCCCGGCCTACACCGCCATCCAGGACCGGCTCAGCGCCTTCCGTGACGCGAACCCCGGGGTCATCTACGTCTATACCATGCGTAAGACCGAGAACGCCACCGAGTACGTCGTCGACGCAGACTACGGCAACGGCTATGCGCCCGAGATAGGCTACACCTACGTGCCCACGGAGGAGGACGCCGCGTTCCTCGCCGGATTTGAGGGACCCTCAGCCGAGCCCGGGTTCTACGTCGACGAATGGGGCAACAAGCCCGCCACCGTCCTCTCCGGGTACGCCCCGGTCAGGGACGCGGCCGGCGCCGTCGTCGGGCTCGTCGGCGTCGATGTGGGGTTCGTTCACCAATCGTAAAAGATAAAGATTACCGGGACGGGATGAGCGCACTCCCCGCCCCCGCCCCGGCCGCACAACCTTTTTTTCTGCTCGCCTGTTCCGGAAAGAATAACTCTTCCGGCGGCGAGGACGTAGCATGGACCGCACAACTTCCAGGGCGGACCGGTGCGGCACAGGTTCGCCGGTGCCGAAGGGGGACAGGATGGCCCTCCTCAAGGAGATCGCCGCGTTCACCCGCGAGCACGGGGATATCCTCGCCCGGTACCACCTCAATACCATGGACGACCTCAACCGTATCGAGCAGGAGTGCTGGAGGCTGCACGACGAGGCGTGCAGCAGGGGCGCCTGCGGGAGTGCCGGCGAACTCGTGGAGCTGGAGTACCTCATCGGCCGGGCAAAGGAGATGAGAGCGCGGATGGGGGATGACGAGCGATCCCCGGGCTGATCGGAGGTATCAGGGTTTCATCAGCGCACCTGAACGCCGCCTATAGAAAGTGCCGGGACTGACTCCGATCGTGACCCCGGGCTAACTGATCTTCATCAGGATGGATACCAGGACGAAGAGGAGCAGGCCGTTGATCACGATGATTCCCGCAATGACCATGCCCGGAACCAGGCCCGGCAGGAGCATGCTGATACCGAACGCGATCGAGACGACGTTCAAGACCGTCTGGGTACCGAGAAGCCGTTTGAGGATGGGTGGAAGGGAGGCCGGGTCGGCGTCGGGGTTCCCGGCACCCTGCAGCATCGGGAGGAACCGCTTCGTAAGGAGTATCGCTCCCCCGGCGATGTTTAAGAGCGCAAGAAGCAACTGGATCACGCCGGTCAGGATGCCCGGGACGATGCAGGAGAAGATCCCGAGAGCGGCGAAGACGATCCCGATGACGATCAGCAGCCACGAGCGTCTGTACGAGCCAATCGGGGTCTCTCCCAGGGCCAGCATCTGGATGGCCATGATGACGAGCAGCAGGCCGAGCTGACCGTCCGGGGAGAACGGGATCAATCCCAGGTTCACCGGGATGAGGAGCAGCCCGAGGAGGACCAGGAGAACGCCGACCGGGATGACCAGGGCAATCGAGAGGGGGAGAGAGGCCTCCCCGAACAGGCCGGTGCTGCCGGTTGCAGTGGAACCATTCGCGGTCATTCTGACCCCCCCGGAGGATACATCCGGCCGACCACCTGGATGGACCAGGAGAGGTAGAAGAAGCCGATGCCGTAGATGATGAGGAGGACCGCGGTCACGTAGTCGGTCGTGATACCGGGAAAGAGCGTGACAAGGCCGAGAGCGATCGAGACCACGTAGACAATGATGCAGGCGACCGTCAGGTGCCGGAGGACACCCGGGACCTTCAGCCACAACCGGGCCTTATCTTCGGAGAAGAACAACTGCGCGAGGAGCGCGACTCCCCCAAGAGTGAGGAGCAATCCGACCAGAATACGAACCGGATCTGCGAGCAGTCCGGGGATGAAGCAGGCGACCATCCCGACGGCCGCCGTGGATACCCCGAGCACGATGACCGCCCATGAACGCCGGAGATCGCCGAACGGGGTCTTCCCCATCGTGATGATCTGGAACGAGACGATCACGAGAAAGAGCCCATAGGTGCTGTCCGGGGCATAGGGGAGTTCGCCCGTATGAATCCTGAAGAGAAGCAGGCCGAAGAGGAGCATGAAGACCCCGAAGACGATCAGGATGGCGGCCTCGAGGGAGAGGTCGGACGCTGCTCCGAGAACTGGATTGCTCTTCTCTTCCGGCTGGCTGGCAGATTCCATAATTACATCTCCCCGGTTCTATCCGGCGACAGATGGATACATATTGACAATTGAGTAAATGCTCTGATGTATATCCAGGGTTTATTTATAGGTATGCATCCGCTCCGGTTGAGCCCCGGTCGCGTTGCAGGCGGGGCCCGTTCTCGATCTGCGATTTCTATGCCATATTGTTGCGCAGCATCGATGGTTTTCTATAAATCCGGAAGATTACCTGTTGTTTCACGTATGGCGATACCAAATTGAACCCATTCTAAATCAGATGCAGGAGAGGCAGTATTCATAAAGTATATCTCTTATGAGATGGCATTGAGCGGATTGGAGAACCTTATGTTTCGACCGCAGGACGACTGTACGTATCTGATGCCGGTCCACTTCGGAGGCGGCAAATTCGACCCGGAGACCCTGATCACGCAGAGAGCGACTGGTCTCGTCGTCAGTTACGAGACCGAAAGAGACCTTCTTGAGCGATACATTCCGGAAGGGTTTGAACTCCTGGCCCCTGAAGTGCAGGTTGCGTTCAACAAGTTCACCGAGATCAACTGGATGCACGGCGGTCAGTACAACCTGATCAACGTGGCGGCGCCGGTCCGGTTCCACGGCAAGAAGGACGAACTCGACGGAGCCTACGCGCTGGTGGTCTGGGAGAACAAGACCGCCCCCATCCTCGGGGGGCGGGAACAGACCGGGATCCCGAAGATATACGCTGATATCGAGGACCTGCATATCGTCCGGCCGCACTATGCCACGACCGTCAGCTACGAGGGGAACACCTTTCTCAACATGAACTTCGAGGCCATGGGATCGATCACCGGACAGGATCTCGATGCCCTGAAGGCGCAGCTCCTCTCCATGAACACCCTCGGGTGGCGGTACATCCCGAAGGTCGGGGCTCCGGGAGCGGACCTCTCCCAGTTCGTCCTCTACCCCCAGGGTATGGAGGTGGAGACGGCAGAGCTCGGAAAGGGCAGCCTGAGATGGACCGAGATGACCCCGATGCAGAATCCGGCCCAGTACTACATCGTCAACAGCCTCGCGTCCCTGCCCATAAAACGGGTGACACAGGCGGTAATGGTCACGGGGAGGGCCATCCTTCGCGCGATGGGAGCAAGGGTCATTGAATGAGAGCGAGATGAGGAACATGGTTGATTCGGATTACTATACGGGCAAAGTCTGCATCGTCACCGGCGCAAACTCCGGGATCGGGTATGCGATCAGCGAAGAGCTCCTGAAGCGGGGAGCAATCGTCTACATGGCCGGCCGGAGCAGGGAGAAAGTCGCCGCGGCCGTCGGTCAGCTCTCCGCATACGGTGACCGGGCACGCCCGCTCATCATGGACGTGACGAAACAGGAAGATGTGCAGAAGGGTATCGAGGGTACGGCGGCAGAGGCGGGAAGACTGGATCTCCTCTTCAACAACGCAGGTGTCGGGGGAACCATCCCGTTCGAGATGGCCAC
>NZ_JAVBWL010000027.1:0-23814 GCF_036677455.1 Methanoculleus sp.
CTTGACCCGGAGAAGCCGGGGGATGTGGAGAGGTTTTGGAGATTTTTTGAGGAGAAGAGGATGTGTTCAACACTACCTGAACCCGGTGACTTACCGGTAGAGTATTCGGGCATGGATCAGATGACCGCAGCGCCTTGCGAAGCACCGGGAATGAACGACGCAGTCGCCCGACGAACCGGGAGCGCCGCAAGGCCGGTGCCGGAGCCTCTCCTTCGATTCGAGTACCTCTCCAATGCCGTGAAGCTCCGCTACCTCGAGGACTGCTTCACTCACCCGGTCAACAGGGAGGCGCGATTCTTCTTGCGTTACAGCCAGCCTGTCGAGCAGGCCCGCCTCACGTCAGGTGATGGAAAGCCTTTCATGGCATACATAAATAGGCCAACCTATATCGGAGGAGGAAAAGGATCCGTTCCGATAGGGCCGCTGTTTTCGAACATCACATCCGATACTATCCCTGAATGCCTGGAGATTTCCGCAGTTAGTAAACTCCTCTCCCGGAGCGAGATGCAAACCGATGACTGGCTCCGCCTCTTCTGTGAGTACATGCTGATCAAGACGGTGATACACGAACTCATCACCGATACTGAAGAGCATGAGCAGGACTGGGGGTATACTGATCTCAAGGC
The DNA here is from genome assembly GCF_036677455.1 of Methanoculleus sp. Taxonomy (GTDB): domain Archaea; phylum Halobacteriota; class Methanomicrobia; order Methanomicrobiales; family Methanoculleaceae; genus Methanoculleus. Next base: position 627 of record NZ_JAVBWL010000027.1, read on the forward strand.
GATCCTCAGTGTACCGGGCACCGAAGAGGCCATCGGCGGTTCTGATCTCCGGGATCTCGTCGTACATGCCCTCCGGCTGGGTCTGGATCCTTCAAACATCACCCCGGCCGGGGAGCCGAAGGAAGAATCACTCGCTCATCTCTCCTCGTTGCCCTACCGTGCATTCATGGCTCGCCGCGAGGAGTGGATCGGGGCGGCATCCTCCGCTCTGGCCGATATCCGCTCGCGGGCGATCAGGGACCGTATCTATTCCGTGATGAAATGGGACGGATATTCCATGTGCGCCTTTGAATCGGGGCCGGTCTTCATCAGGAAGGACCCGGAATGGCTTCTGCCGCGGGTGACGTCTGCGCTTGCCTCGTACTCCGGGTGGAACGATGGACTGCCTGCCGACCGGATGATGACCGAGATCCTGAGCCCGTATCTCTACATCCTGATTGGTTCCTACTGGCATCATTTCCAGGAGGGGTGTGATGTCCGGTTCTTCAAGGAGCACCGCGAGCTTGCGAAGACGATTCCCCCTCTGCGCCGGGAACTCGACGAATACTGGGCCGGGCTCCGGGAGAGAGTCAAGATTGACTCCGGGACGCTGGTTGAGCCCGAAACCGGGGATGGGGCCTCGAAGGTGGATGCCAGGTCCTCAGTCAGTCAAAAGGCACGAGCAGGGTCTACCGGCATGCGAACTCACCCAAAGGCCTCGCTTGAAGAGCACAAAAAGCGGGCGCACGAGATTGGTGTCGATGTATACTTTATTCCACTCACCGGTGCCTTCAATCGTATATTCCCCGCATGCTGGCCGATGGGTTCGTCAGCGAACTATCGCGTTCGGGATACCTGTGGATACCCGGAGGCGGACGCGTTCAACCTCTACATTCGAGGGAGCAGCAAATCCCGGGGTCTCAAGTTCCGGGTGTACTATAACGTCTTTGCCGATTATCTCGGTCGGAGCGCAACAAAGGAGGACGTTCTCAAGATGCTGCCTGAGTTTGTCAGGGATAACGCTCGCGGGGGAAATGTGGGTAATCCAGCCGAGTGGTATGTGGAGGGATACTTCACCTCAGAGCAGGAGATTGACCATCTCCTGGCAGCGATTCAGGCCTGGAAACAGACTGGTGTGAAGGAGCAGGCAGAATGAGAAGAGAACCAACCATCTCCTGCATTTCATAGGAAGCAACAGCCATCGGCCCCCTTGTGTTACCCAGGAGACCGGTCTGGCTCCTCTCACTCCAGGTACCGGGTGATCGGCTCGAGATCCCGGTACCCGACCAGGTGCCCTGCCGCCCGGCGCTGGGACCGGTCGCCCCCGTAGACCACGAACGACCGGTCCGGGGCGTTGCCGGAGAGCCCGTTCCAGTACGCGATCTCGTCAAAGAAGTCGGCGCTTGCCGTTCTGCCTGACTTGATCTCGACCGGGACGGGATCCCACCCCTGATACTCGATGATGCAGTCGATCTCATGCCCGAGTTTGTCCCGCCAGAAGTAGAGGTTGGACTCGTTACCCCGGTTGAAGCGGTATTTCAGGAACTCCGTTATGATAAGCGATTCAAAGAGCCCTCCTTTCAGGGGGTGGTAGGCGAGATCGTTGGCACCCTGCACCCCGGCCAGGTGCGCGGCAAGGCCGGGGTCCGTGAAGTAGAGTTTTGGCATCTTGATAAGCCGCTTGTTGAAGTTCTTGTGATGGGGCCTGACCTGGATGATGAGCATCGACGTCTCCAGAAGAGATAGCCACTCTTTCGCCGTGTTATGGGTGATGCCGCAGTCATGTGCGAGGGACGAGTAGTTCACTACCTGGCCGGACCGGTAGGCGCACATCTTCATGAACGTCTGGAACGCAGAGAGGTTCTGCACCTGCTTGAGCAGACGGAGATCGCGCTCGATGTAGGTCTGGATATACGACGAATAGAAGTCTCGCGGGCGAATGTTGCTGCCGTAGGGGCGGGGGAAGAGGCCGGCGTAGAGGAGGTCCTCGTAGCGTTCGATCTTGATGCCGGCACGGACAAGTTCCCTCATCGAGAGGGGGAGGAGTTTGACGATCCCGACCCGGCCGGCAAGCGACTGGGATATCCGTTCCATCATCAGGAAGTTCTGGGACCCGGTGAGGATGAACTGCCCCGGCCTCTGGTTCGCATCGAGGACTCCCTGGAGGTACGAGAAGAGCTCCGGGACTCTCTGCACCTCGTCGAGGACCGCCCCGGTCTTCTCGTACTGTGCGAGAAAACTGCGGGGGTCCTCTTCTGCGAAGGCCCGGGTGTCGGGATCTTCGAGCAAGACGTAGGGCAACTGCGGGAATACCGACCGGACGAGTGTCGTCTTTCCTGACTGGCGGGGGCCGATGACGGCTACTGCCGGGAAGCCGAGAGCAAGCGACCGGATCTGCGCCTCTGCATCCCGCCGGATCATCCCCTGCACCCTGGTGGACATATTGTAAATCCTATTTACAATATGTCCACATAAATATACCTGCGGGGCCGCCGGGAGCCGCTGTCCGGGGTCATGGCCGGCATCCGGCGAGGGTGTAATCCCGGTCGTTCTCGCTGGCCGTAACCGTCTCACTGCCCACAAAACCAGAGGCCTTATCTATCCTGCCCCGGAAAGGTCTCATACAGGTAAACGGACTCCTGAGGGATACCACAATGCAGCAAAACGGGTGCCCATGGCTCGGAAGGTATTCTGCAACGGCATACATGGCCGATGGCGTCGCCCGGCTGCTCGCCGAACCGCCGGCATTTGCCTCTGCGGATGTGCGGCGGTACGCACACTACCGGAGCGGGTTTACCCTCCCAAAGCCGGTGCCTGCCGGCTCGGAGAAGCACGGGGTGATCGGGCCGGTCCTTGGCAAGATTGCCCAGCGCGGGATCCCCGCTCCCTGCAGCCTCCGGGTCGAGCGATATGTTCTTAACGAGGCACAAGCCTCCGGGCTCCTCGATGTTGCCGAAGAGACGGATACGGGAGCGTTTGTGTTCCGGTGCACACCGCGCAGGGAGGATCTCGCCGATCTGCTATATGCCTGCTGCATCCCCGAGCTGCTGCTTGACAAAGTTGAGGTCGACGCACTCTTTGAGCGCTACAGGTCGCTCTGCACCCCGCCGGAAGAGGTGTTCTTCAACATGCTCCTCGACAGGCTCCCCGATCCTCGCCTCGGTCTGCTCTTCCTGCCGCAACGCCGCATGGACTCAATGGGGGTTTCGGGGCACCCCGACGAGCGGGTCGACTTTGCGCTGGAAGTGCCGGACCACCGGGGGGGGTGGCTCAGGCTGGTCATTGAGATCGATGACAGCAGCCATACATTTGAGCAACTGTCAAAGGACCAGAAGCGGGACCGGGATCTCAGGGCTGCCGGGTGGGCGGTCTACCGGTTCCCCCTCGGGAAGAAAGCAGGATGGCAGGCGAAGTTTGAGCCGATCGTCGAACTGATCTCCAGAGCCATACCCCATGAGATGCTCTCCGCGGCCGGGACTCTGCGCCGCATGTCCCCCCGGACCAGGGCGGCGCTCTGCAACCTCATCATGCTCCCGGTCGCCGAGGCGCAGATCGCTGTAGCAGTAGCGCAGATCCTTCATGCCGGGGGCAAACGCACTCTCCGGATCGCGAACCCCCAGGATCTCTCCCTTGAGCCGGTCGTGGCCGCGGTCCAGGAGATGGTGGGCGCGATCACCGCACTCCATACGCCTGACGACCCGGTGATGCTGACCCTCGTCCCCGGCACAGACCCCGATGCCGATCTGGTCTACTACGGATATCCCTCAGCAGCGGCGTGGGACGCACTTGCCGCCAAAAAGAGTATCGTCGTAGCACCGTGTCCGGTCTGGTCGGAATACGTCGAGCCGTTCATCCCGGCCTCTCCCCGTGCGGTTGATTTCGCCGGGCTCAATGCCGATGCGGTGAACGTGAGCCTCGACCACCTGCTCCAGAACGTCTTCCGTAAAGTGGCATTCCGGCCGAAACAGCGGGAGATCATCGTTCGGGCACTCTCGCTCCGGCCGGTCATCGGTCTCCTCCCCACTGCCGCCGGCAAATCGCTCTGTTACCAGCTCTCCTCCCTCCTCCAGCCGGGATTCACCTTCATCGTTGACCCGCTCCGGTCGCTGATGATCGACCAGAAGAGCAGCCTGGAAGCGATGGGGATCCACCGCTGCCACACCTTCATGAGCGGTGCGGGCGATGCCGATACGAAAGATGCCGAGGTTCGTCAGCGTGGATACCGGAAGATGGAGCGGGGTGAGTTCCTCTTTGTCTTCAACTCGCCTGAGCGGCTCCAGATCCCTGAGTTCATCAACCTGGTTAACCGGCAGATGGACAACATCACCTACTGCGTTGTCGACGAGGCGCACTGTGTCAGCGAGTGGGGGCACGACTTCCGGCTCGCCTACATGAACATCTGGCGGAGGATGGGCGAGCATGCGGCCCGGAAACCCGTCCTTATGGCCCTGACCGGCACCGCCTCGCAGAACGTCCTCATCGATATCCGGCATATCCTGAGGATCTACGAACAGGAAGCGGTCATCGAACCCTCGACGTTTGACCGTCCGGAACTCACCTTTGAGGTTTACCGGACGTCGCGGGCAGACCGGATTGGAAAGATCGCTCAGGTCCTGCAGGATCTAACGTGTGACCCTTCCCTTGCTTCCGGGGGCGCTCCCGGCGGTCTTATCTTCTCCAATTTTGTTGGAGGGGATGTTGGGGTGACTCAGATTGCGGGAGAACTGGCGAGCAGGCTTGACCGTGAGATCCCTATATATTCCGGGGGAGCACCTGCCAGCGTCGATACAGATCGGTGGGAGCAGGAGAAAGCGGGACTGCAGGTCGACTTCAAGAACGACCGGATCCCCCTCCTGGCCTGTACCCACAGCTTCGGAATGGGGATCGACAAACCGAACATCCGGTTCACCGTCCATGCGATAATTCCGAGATCGCTCGAAGACTTCTACCAGCAGGCAGGGCGTGCAGGCCGCGACGGCAAGCCGGCCCGGTGCGTGGTGGTCTTCGTAGATGAGATGCCTGAGCAAGCCGATAAACTTCTGGACCCCGGAGTGACACCGCATGATGCGCTCGCCTCTCGGTCTGATCACAATCTCAGCCAGCAGGAAGACGCCGTGCGAAACCTCTGGTTCCTCCGGCAGACGTTCCCCGGAACCTGGCACGAACAGCGGGCACTATATTATGCCATTTATGAGATCCTCCGGCCGCAGATACCCGACTCGGACGACACAAAGAGTTTTGAGTCCTCCATCTGGGATTTTCCGCCACAATTTGCTACTACCGGTGAGCCTGATAATGCGTCTGGCGAGGATCGCAAGAGGACGTTCGAGATGGCGCTCCACCGCTGCTATCTCACCGGGGCAATCGTTGACTACGCCTACGACTATACCGGGAAGCGGTTCCGCATCGACCTCAAACGTACGGACCCCGGCGCAATCTACGCCCGTATCAGAGAGTATCTCGGCAAGCGGATGACCGAGAGCGAGCTGAACGCCCTCTTCCGTGGAAGGGTCCTGAAAGAGACATACCCTGAAGCCGCGTACGACGCGGGATGCATTCTTATCGACTACTTCTACGAGACGATCGAGAAACGGCGAAGGCGTGCGATCCTCCACATGCTCCAGGCCGCACGGGATGGCGTTGAGCAGGGGCCGGCGGCGTTCCGTGAGGCACTCCTCACGTATCTTGAGGCGTCAAAATTTACCGGGGCCGTCAAGCGGATTGCGCGGAGCGACGATCACCATCTCTGGCTGGCGGAGTTTGACCGGGTGCAGGGCATGGACGATCTCACCCAGCTCCTCGGCGCCTGCCGGAGGCAGCTTGAAGAGTATCCTTCGCATCCGGGCCTCCTGATCTTGGCAGGATTCTGCCGGGCTGCGGGTCTAACCCCGGAGGAAGGATTCAAAGACATCGCTGAAGGCTTCAGGAACCTCAACCGGAGACAGGCGGCGTCAAAGGTCCGGGATGAGATAGAGAGTGCCGTCGTCAACCACACCCGGCGGCTGATGCCCTCGCGAGAGCCCGACGTAAGCAGGGCGATACGGGTGGGCTCCGTTCCAGTCGCCAGTTCTAGCCTCTGTGATCCTGAACCGTTCGACGCATATGAAGAGCAGCAACTCATGCGGGAGTTCGAGCAGATTGAGGAGTTGTGTGCGGCCACTCCTGATCTCCGTATCCCGGAGTTCAAGGGCCGGCCGGCATCTGAGCGGTTGGCGGAGCGGTATGTGGATTCCTGGCGTGAGGAGGACCTTGACGAGGACATCATAGATCCTGACGTTGCCATTCAGATTGACGAGCTCCGCCAGAAGATCCGATACCTTCAGGGCCTGCTGCTCGATACTCAGTGGCAGGGATCGATAGAACCCGAGGCCTGCGACGAGGCCATCCTGGACGAGATTGATGCGCTGGAGGAGGAGATCGCCGATCTGGAGTATTCCGAGGAGTGCGGTGCATTTGATGAGTCCGATGAGTTCGATGATGGCTCTGATAACCTCGATGAGGCTGATCTTGCATTCATAGAAGTGAGCGATCTCATCGAGTCCAATCAGCGGCGTATTCGACATTATGAGCTGCAGTTTGGGTTTATCGATGACGAACGCCGATGGCGGCTGATGGAGGTGATGTCCCGATTGAAACCTGCCGTCAGAGAACAATCGGAGCCGGACGATAAGCCCGCGACTGCATCCGGGACTGCCGGGCACCGCCGGCGCCAGACCCGAGGTGAGAAGGATCCGGCGCCAGGACCCTCGGACTAAAACCGGTGTGCCCGCCCCCATCAATCCGCCTCCGGCACCGGAGCCCTTAATACTAATCCAGATTAGTACTAATCATGATTAGGGAGTTCATCGACCGCGAGACCGAGCGTGCTCTTCTCGAGGAGGAGTGGCAGAAGGACGGCGGTCGGCTGATCATCCTCTACGGGCGGCGACGGATCGGTAAGACCCGGCTGGTCACCGAGTTCGTCCGCGGCAAGGAGGGCATCCTCCATTTCGCCGAGGATACCGCGCCGCAGATCCAGATCCGGCGGCTGCAGGAGGCGGTAGCCCGGTTCTTCGCCGACCCGCTCCTCACCTCGCTTGAGATCGCGACCTGGGACCAGCTCTTCACCTACATCGCCCGAATACCGCTCACGGAGCGCCGCTACCTTGTCATCGACGAGTTCACCTACCTGATCAAGAACGACCCGACCGTCCTCTCCGCGCTCCAGAAAGCCTGGGACACCGCCCTCGCCCAATCGAACTGGTGCATCCTCCTCTCCGGGTCGATGCTCGGCCTGATGACCGACAGCGCGCTCTCCTACACCTCACCCCTCTACGGGCGGCGGACCCGCGATATGCTTCTTGGGCCTCTCCGGTTCTGCGATGCACGGCAGTTCCTCCCCTCGTTCTCCTTCCGGGACGCTCTCAGGGCTCACCTGACCCTCGGCGGCATCCCCGAGTACCTCCTCAAAGCCGGGGATTACTCGAGCTACGACGCTTTCGTCGAGCGCGAGTTCTTCAATAAGTACGGCTACTTCTACCGGGAGCCCTATTTCCTCCTCTCGCAGGAGTTCCGGGAACTGAAGACTTACCAGGCAATCCTCAACGCCGTCGCCGTCGGCAACACTGCTCCGGGTGCCATCGCACAGTTCTGCGGCATGGACGCCCGCCACCTCTACCCCTATCTCGAGGCGATGACGCGGCTTGAGATCATCGAGAAGGAACTGCCCCTCCTCGCCAACCGGCGGCAGGGACTGTACCGGATCAAGGACTGCATCTTCGACTTCTGGTACAACTTCGTCTTCTCGCACCGGCAGGCGATCGAGACGGAGAACCGTGCGGCCGGTGCCGTCGATATGAATCCCTACTTTGGCAAGCAGTTCGAGGTCTTCGTGCGGAACGAGTTCGCCCGAAAGGTCCTCCCGGGATACACGATCGGCCGGTGGTGGTACCGCGGCGAGGAGATCGATCTCGTCGCCGTCCGGGAGAGCGACGCGAGCATCGTCTTCGGGGAGTGCAAGTGGGGTGAGCTCACGGAGCGGGAGGCCCGCGGCGTGATCACGCGTCTCGTGCAGAAAGCGGAGCGCGTCCGGCACGGCTCCTACCCCAACGAGCGCTTCTGCCTCGTCGCGGGCGGCATCGAGGGGAAAGCCCGGCTCCGCGAGGAGGGGTTCCTCGCCTACGACCTTGAGGATATCGAGGCGGCGTGCAGCGCCGGGTAGGCCACGGAATCAAAAATCCGGGTGAAACTCCTCACCCTGTTTCTCCTCAACCCGGAGAGCGAGTTCTGCAGCCGAGGCGGAATTCGCGGTGAACGCAGCTGAGGTTCTGGCGCAGAGAATTGCGATGCTTTCCGGGTAACTTTGTCCCGACCCGGAAGGCTCCCCGTCTATCTCCGTAGTCTCCTCTACCATACTCCCTCTATGCAGTGGTGCACTTCTGCCCACCCCCGACCCCAACTATTAAGTACTCCCGGGCCCACCGGGGGCCGCAGCCCAGGCTGCAGATGGGGTAGGAGAGCGGGTGCGGATACCCGCTCCGCGGACAGAGCACGTCCTCTCCTGTGCCGGCCGGAGAATGGCCGTTCCGGCCTGCACGCACTCTGGAGAACCGGGTGTCAGAGGGCATCAGGCGAAGGCGCGGGAGAGTTCAGCCCCCGGGAGGCCGCTCCCGATTCATTCATATCCCAAAAGGACATATACTCCGGCGTGGTGGACAACCATGACGGATCGTTTTGTACTGCCGCTGCATCCGTGCCGATGGGCACACGGCGGAAAGGATTTGTAAACAGCCAGACTTAGTCCGGCAAAAAAGCGAACGCTTACACGAATATTCTCCGATTCCCCGCACGCTCCCGGCAGGGAACCCGCTCGACCGGGTGGTCGCATGCTGAAGACCGGTGCAGGCATCCTGCTCGACGGACTTCGCGAGCAGGGGGTGACGACCATCTTCGGGTATCCCGGCGCCGCGGTCCTCCCCATCTACGACGAACTCTGCGACTCGGGTATCCGGCACATCCTGGTCCGGCACGAGCAGGCGGCAGCGCACGCGGCCGACGGCTACGCCCGGGCGAGCGGGAAGACCGGGGTCTGCCTCGCGACCTCCGGCCCCGGCGCCTGCAACCTGGTCACGGGGATCGCGACCGCCTACATGGACTCGGTGCCGATGGTCGCGCTGACCGGCCAGGTCCCGACGACGTCGCTCGGCCTCGACGCCTTCCAGGAGGCGGATATCACCGGCATCACCGCCCCGATCACCAAACAGAACTACCTCGTCCGGCGGACGGAGGATATCACCGGGATCGTCCGGGAGGCGTTCTCCATCAGCCGGACAGGGAGGTGCGGGCCGGTCCTCATCGACCTCCCCCGCGACGTCCTCGCCAACCGGATCGAGCACGATGGGAGCCGCCCGGCCCCGGCCGTCCGGAAGGGCCGCCGTCCCGCGAACCGGCGCCAGATCGAGAAAGCCGTCGCCGCACTTGCAGGGGCCGAGCGGCCGGTCATCTACGCCGGGGGCGGTGTCGTGGCCTCGGGTGCCGCAACGGAGGTCGTCGCGCTCGCGGAGAGCCTGCTCATCCCGGTCACGACGACCCTGATGGGGCTCGGCGTCATCCCCGGCGACCACCCGCTCAACCTCGGCATGCCGGGGATGCACGGGACGAGGTATGCGAACGCCGCGATCACCGAGTGCGACCTCCTCTTTGCGGTCGGCGTGCGGTTCGACGACCGGGTCACGGGAGCGATCGAGACCTTCGCACCCGGTGCCGCGGTCGTCCACATCGACGTCGACCCGGCCGAGATCGGGAAGATCAGGCCGGCCGATATCCCGATCGTCGGCGACGCGAAGGCCGTCCTCGCGGAGATCCTCGGCCGTCTCCGGAAGCGGGGAGAGCGCAGCGCCTGGCTTTCAAGGATAGCGCGGGAGAAGGCGGAGCATCCCCTCCGCTGCCCGGACGGCGCCGGCCTCCACCCGCAACGGATTGTCCGGGACCTCTGCTCGCTTCTTGCCGGCGACGGCATCATCGCGACCGAGGTCGGCCAGAACCAGATGTGGGCGGCGCAGCACTACTGTTTCCGGCGGCCCCGGTCGTGGATATCATCGGGCGGGCTCGGCACCATGGGCTACGGTCTCCCCGCGGCGATGGGGGCGCACTTCGCCCGCCCGGACGAACCCATCTCGCTCATCGCCGGGGACGGCAGCCTCCAGATGAACATCCAGGAGTTCGGGACGATCGTCCAGTACGCCATCCCCGTCAAGATCCTGGTCCTGAACAACTGCTACCTCGGCATGGTCCGGCAGTGGCAGGAACTCTTCTACGGCCGCCGGTATGCCTGCACCGACCTTCCCGCGGTGGACTTTGCAAAGATCGCCCGGGCCTACGGCATCGAGGGCGAGACGGTCGAGGACGGCGAGGGCGTGAGGGGCGCACTCTCGAACGCACTCGATCATCCCGGCCCGTACCTCGTCGACTTCAGGATCGAGCGGGAAGAGAACGTCTTTCCTATGGTTCCCCCGGGTGCCGGGATCGATGCGATGATCGATCCCGGGGCGGGGTGAAGGCTCTTTGCTCCTTTTTTCTGGCTGGGAACCGTGAACCTGAGAGGATCGGCCTCCGGGGTCAGCGCGGGTCTCGCCCAGGCCGGTTATCCCGTTGGAGTATGCCGGCCCCGGGCGGCTGCTTCCCGTCCAGGAGAGGGAAGAGGGTCAGGTTGCTCCCGGCACCGTGACCCGCCCCATGAAGAGAATGTTCCCGGTAGCATCGTCCTGGATGAGGAAGATGAACGGGTGGTCGGCCCTGAATACGGGAGGCTCGTGCTCCTCGGGGGCAGCGCCCGGCATCATGATGACCGCGGTCGCCGCCGCCGCTTCGGTCCCTTCCTCGGTCACGTTGACGAAGGTCTTATGGATGACCTCGCTGATCAAGAGGCTCCCCGTGCCGTCCATCCCGGAGAGATCAGCATCGTCAGAAAACGCCGTCGCCATTCCCATCGCCGCAAGCGTCGGGCGGAGGCTGTACGTCGTCTCGATCCTGAACTTCGGAAGGAAGAGATCGACGCGCTCGCGGTCCAGCGAATCCCGGATATCCGCGATCCACTCTGCGTCGAGGTGGGTCTCGAGGGCCGTGAGGTTATCTCCCTTCGGGAGGAGAACGAGCATCGAGAGTTCCGTCCCGTTCCCGTGGACATACGGCAGTTCGATCGCCTGGAGGGTTGCGGTCTCCGCATACGCATAGATTGCGTCCCCGTCGGTCTGCTGCATCATCCGGACCGTCACGGTCTCGCCCGGCGCAACCCGGAACTCTTCGTCCGTCGTCTCATCTCTCTCGAACTGGTCGGACCAGGTGCCCTTGAAGTAGATCGCGTTCGTGATCACGAGCCGGGTCAGCGGGCTGATCATGCCCTCTTGGAGGAGGTCGCGGATCTTCTCTTCCGTCTGCTTCTCCACCCACCGGTTGATCGTCCGCCGCGATCCGTCGGGGTCGTTCTTGAAGTCGAGGTTCGTAACGTTCGCTCCATACCAGCGAGAGGCTGTATCGACATAGGCCGGGAGGAACGGGTAGGTCTCCTCCGCCCAGAGGGCGTTTGCCGTGCGGAGGGTGTAATTGTCGCTTTCCTGGTTCAAGTCGGCATCGATCGCGGCAAACCCCTCCTGCATCCGCGTCGCGTTCGCGGGGAAGTGGAGCACCGACCGGATCTCGTCGGCGGTCGTGCCGCGGGCGCCTTCGTAGGTGACCGCGAGAGCCGACGAGATGCTGTAGGGCGAGAAGAAGATGTTTCGGCCGCTAAACTCCGGATCGCTCGCGAGCTGCCGGTAGAGGTCGCAGGCGAAACGGTTGTTGCCGGCAACGACGCTTTCGGTCGATTGATCATCGGGAGTTTCCCCTGCTGGTGACGGGATCGACTGCGCCAGGACGGTCCCCGCCGCACAGATGACGGCGACGGCGATGACGATGGCAGTCATCGCCCTGAACAATACACTTTTCATGCATTTCACCTTCACTCACTTGTTCCGACTCTCTTCATCCTTATCGGCGGGAGAGCCCTGTACATGGACCACGGCCCCGCGTGCGGTCTTCAGTGAGGGGTGAGTGGTGATACTACCCTTCCGGGCACTTCCCCGGCCCTGGGTGTGCGCATTTCTCGTTGACCGTTCTCGAATGGGACGATCTCTGCAGGTGATGTAAGGTGAATTGTCCGCGGTGTTGATGGTCACACGTTGCGGGTGATGGGGGGAGAGGATATATAACTGATTGCACCGGCCTTTGGGGTTCGGGATGGTGAACGAAAAACGGATCTCATCATTGTTGAGACTTCTGAGCCCCGGATCCGCGGAGCATTCCCTGGCATGGCTGTCGATGCCTGGTGAACTCCTCTCGATCCTGGGGAGATCCGTGGCGCCCTTGCCTCCATCCGTTCCTGTATCGGAGATCGGGTGTTTGAGGAATTCGTAGACGATCGCATGTGCCTTGACGCCCACGATACCCTGATATGCCGGGATACCTATAGCCCGGCCGAGGTCACGCGAATGAGAGCACTGATAGGACTGCTGGCAGGCTGCTGCCTGCTGATGCTGCTCTTCGAAGATCGACCTGAGGGCGGCGTCGTCTTTTGCCTTGAGGGTGAACAGCCGCTGTCGGGTGTGGTTCTGGCCGAGGAAGAGGTACAGCACGAACCCGATCAGCGGCAGGAAGAAGAGCACCATCAGCCAGGCCAGGGTCGCCGTAGGGTTCCTCCGTTCAAAGAAGAGGACGATGACCGCAAAGATGGTGTTGAGGAGGTAGATGACGCCCGCGACAAACGGCCAGTCCGTACCGGCGACCCCGAACATGTTATCCCACCGTCTGCATCAAAAGACCACCCTGACGAACCCGAGCGCCACGAGCAGGAGGAAGCCGCTGACGAGGACCCACCCCAGCGTGATGAAGAAGATCGACGGGACCTTCTTCCAGCGGAGGAGCCACCCGATGACGACGCTGGAGTAGAGGCCGATCACCGGGAGCATGGGGAGGACGATGAGCGTGGCCGCCCCGTACCGGTGCAGGATCGGGTATCGCTTCATCTTCTCTTCCGTACTCTTCGTGAACCGCTGGACCCGCTTCGACTGCCCGGCAAACACATCCAGGATCTCGTAGATGGCGAGGACGATCCCGACCTCCACGAGGGTCATGACGGCGAGGATGAACCCGGGGTGCAGGCCGAACCCCACGCCGACGAAGACGGCGTTTGCCTGGAGAAGGAGGGTGGAGACGATCAGGGAGAGGACCCTCGCGGTCGGGACGGAGAAGAGAAAACCGAGGAGCAGGGGTATCAGGGTGACGATGACAAACGCGATGGCTATTGCCCGAAACCCCCTCCGGACTGCGTCGATTGTACTGGAGGTGTCCATCGTTTCACCCGGATGCCGGGATGAGCCCCGGCGGTCTGTCATCCCGTGCGCGTTTCGGTATATGAACCTTGCCCCGGAGCCTTCCCCGACGGTGTGATGGGCCGGAGGTACAGGTTTGTGGCAATCGGCCGGACACGGTGTAGTTTTTTGGGGGAAAAAGAGATCACCAGCCCTATTGGGCAAGGATCTTCTGCTTCTCCTGCAAGAACTCCTCCTCCGTCAGGGCCCCCATCTGCTTCAACTCCGCGAGTTCCCTGAGCTGCGCCATCTTCTCCTCCTGGGTTATGCCTGATGGGGCAGGCGCCTGAACCTGCTGCTCGGATGGCACCGTCTGCTGCACCTGCGCCTTCTTCATCTCCCTCTGCTGTAGCCTCTTATCGACAGCGCGGGTGGTCACGGTGGCTGTTCCCGCGATGACCGCCGTACGGGCCACGGTGCCGATAAGGCCGGGCCGGCCGCCTCTCATGGTGCCGCCTCCAGCGCTTCCTGCTCTTCGGGTTTCCATGCCACCGCGGCGTCCACCACTTCTTTTGGGATGCGTTCGCCCGCGATCAGCCTTCCGTTGGCCGCGAGAACGGCGTCGCGGAACCTCGTCGCCCATACGTGCTCGAAGAGGAGCAGCGCCACGGAACTGTTCATCTCCATCACCTCGCTGACCTTCCCTACATCCTCCTCAGCGAAGAGCGTGCTCGCCTCCCGTGCGAGCGGGGCGAACGCATCCGCTGCATCCTTCTGGAGGTCGGCAAGTTCCATCACGCTGACGCTGCCCTGCTCGTCTTTCCTCATGAAGACCAGATCGATGATGCGTATGATGCCGTTATCGACCACCTCGCGCAACGCCGGGATGATCTCGCCTTTGAACCGATTTCCCGGAAATTCAATGACCATATACTCGACTGGACCAAGAGACATCGTGCGCCTCCGGAGCAGGGTGCCGGTTCGACTATATACCTCTTCTGTTGCAGGGTATCCGGGCGTATCGCAGCCTTCGCTGTTCGTATCAGAAGACCTCCCGGACGAACCCGAGCGTTTCGTGCCGTGCCCTCCCTGCATTTGCGGCAATCATGGTGGTGAAGGCCCTTCAGAACCGCACGAAGCCGGAGAACGATGGCAATCCCGGGGAAGGAAAGCAGCGGCGTTCGCGACATATATTTATACGGGCTTGCAGGATGACCTGTGCATGCGCCACTGGCTGGAGTTGTTTGAGCGTTCTATCTATATCGTGCTCATGGCCTTCCTGATGGTGGTACTGCTCTTCGCACTCTTCGAACTGGGGTGGCTGTTGTTCACAGGGCTGTTCGAGGGTCCTATCTACCGGCTTACCAGCCAGAAACTCTTCGACCTCTTCGGGTACTTCCTGCTGATCCTCATCGGCCTGGAACTCCTGGAGACGATAAAGGCCTACCTCGACAGAAGGGAGTTCCACGTCGAGATCATCCTCCTCGTCGCGATCATCGCCATCGCACGAAAGGTCATCCTCCTCGGTTCGGCGACCGCGGGTGAGCTCATCGGGATCGCGCTGATCATCATTGCCCTCTGCGGCGGCTACTACCTCATACGGCGGGCGGGAATGTCGCACTCACTCCCGCCGGACAACCACGGCCCTTCACCCGAAAGACGAGAGGAGCCCTGACCGGGGCTCCCTCGACCCCCGGCAGATGCGCATTCGAAGGACTGCCGCAGATACCTCCATCAGGCGGGCGTGGGTTCCGGCTCCGGTACCCGGGGTACCGGAGCCGTTGGCAGCATGAACGCGGCTGCAAGGCCGATCATCGCAAAGAACACCAGAACGATCAGGGCAAGGGCGTAGCCCATGTTCCCCTCGACGAGGCTCGAGACGATGACGGTGCCCGCGATGGCCACGCCGAGCGATGAGCCCAGGTTCGAGACGCTGCGCGAGAGGCCCGATATCTCGCCCTGGTCCTTCTCGGGGAAACTGGACTGGACGACGTTGACCGAGGATGTCAGCATCACCCCGACGCCCAGGCCGACTAGAAAGAGGCCCGGCACGAACGTAAGGACATTGGACGTCTCCCGTACCCACAGCAGCAGGAGGAGCACGCCGATGACCGTCACGACGAAGCCCGCCCGGATCAGGGTTGCCTGGGGCCGCCTCCGTGCCAGCCTGGCCGCAGCCATCGAGGAGAGCAGGATGCCGATCGTGGCCGGCGTCAGGACCAGGCCGGTCTCGATCGCGCTGTAGCCCCGCACCGTCTGCAGGTAGACGGAGACCACGAACGAGAGGCCCATCAGGACCAGCCACTGGATGTTCTGCGTGATGAGGCCGAGGTTTGATGTGCGGTTCTTAAACAGTCTGGTGGAGAGCAGGGGCTCTTTCCCTGCCCGTTCCATGGACCGGATCTGCCAGAAGAAGGCGGCCAGTAACAGCAGCCCGATCAGCACGAAGACCCATACCGGCGATATGCCGCCCTCCGGGATCACGACCGTGCTGCCGATGACGAAATCCTGGCTGGCCCTGAACCAGCCGTAGGTCGAGGCCTGCAGGATGCCGACCACCACGAAGAAGAGTCCCGCCGCCGAGAGGATGGTTCCGACGATGTCCAGACGGGGCCTGGGGCCCTGCACACCCGGGTCGACGATCTTTTTGCTCTGAAGGATGACGATGGCGACGACGAGAGCCTGGACGACAAAGGCTGCCCGCCAGCTGATCGCGGTCGTGATGATCCCGCCGATCAGCGGCCCTGCTGCCGCCCCGATGCCGCCCGCCGCACTGATCGCGCCGAAGGCGCGGGCGCGTGAGTTGAGGTCGGGAAAGAAGACGGTTGCGAGGATGTAGACGGGCGGGATCAGCAGTGCGGTCCCGATACCTTCGAGGAGCGAGTAGCCGAGGATCAGGATCCCGATCCCCGGCGCCGCTGCCGCCACCAGTGCTCCCACCCCGTAGACGAGCAGGCCTCGCCTGAAGAGGTAGGTGCGGCCCAGGATATCCGTCAACTTGCTGCCGGGGATCATCAGGGCCGCCATGGTGAGCGTAAAGACGGCGATGGTCGTCTGGACGCCGCTGACCGTCGTCCCCAGATCGGTGGCGATGCTGTTTATGGCCACGTTCATGTTCGAGGCAGCGTAACTGCAGATGAACTGGGCCAGCGCAAGCGGCAGGAGCACGCCCTGCGGGGTTGCCGCTGCTGTCCGGAGTGCCGGATCTGCGGTGATATCCATCATATCAGCCCTCGAATCGAATGTGTCAGACGGACCCGGTGTATATTAATGTGATTGTCCGGCATTGTGCCCGGGCAGCGCACCCTCCATACGGGAAAGCGAAGGACCGATCCGGTGGCAGCGGCAGGAGCATCCAGGTCCGTTTGCCGTGCGAGGTAATGTGTGCCCCTGTTCTCACAAAAACGAGACCTCAGACGCTGCATAGTGCCGTTGGGGCAACTCGAAATTAAATTCTCCAAAAAATATATTATGTTCTGGATGGTCTTGCTCGCGCATGACACCGACAACGTTTGTACCCGGTACGCCGGAGGGGCAGCGGCTGCTCGAGATCCGCGATAGCGGCATCCCCTGGCGGAGGTGGGGGCCCTACCTGAGCGAGCGGCAGTGGGGGACGGTGAGGGAGGATTATGGGTGGGACGGCAACTCCTGGGCCTACTTCACGCACGATCAGGCACGGTCGCGCGCCTACCGATGGGGGGAAGACGGGATTGCCGGCATCTCGGATGACTCCCAGCGCCTCTGCTTTGCACTCGCCCTCTGGAACGGTCATGATCCCATCCTCAAAGAACGGCTCTTCGGCCTCACGAACGCCGAGGGGAACCACGGGGAGGACGTGAAGGAGTACTACTACTACCTCGACAACACCCCGACGCACGCCTACATGAAGTACCTCTACAAGTATCCCCAGGCCGCGTTCCCCTACAACGACCTTGTGGAGACGAACCGGCAGCGCAACCGGTATGACCTGGAGTACGAGCTCATCGATACCGGCATCTTTGCCGACGACCGCTACTTCGACGTCTTTGTGGAGTACGCGAAGGCGTCGCCCGAGGAGATCCTGGTGGCGATCACCGTCCATAACCGCGGACCCGAGGAGGCGTCCCTGCACCTGCTGCCCACGCTCTGGTTCCGCAACACCTGGTGGTCCGGGGAGGGCGCGGAGAGACCGAACCTCCAGGAGACGGAGGGCCCGCCGGGGGCCCGCGTGATCGCGGCCGGCCACCCGGACCTCGGAGAGCGGTATCTCTCCTGCGAAGGCGCCCCCGAGTTGCTCTTCACCGAGAACGAGACCAATACGGAGCGGTTGTTCGGGACGCCGAACGCCACGCCGTTCGTGAAGGACGGCATCAACGACTACATCGTCGAGGGACGGACCGATGCCGTGAACCCGGGGGGTTCCGGGACCAAAGCTTCCGCACACTACCGGTTGACCCTCGCTCCGGGCGAAGCGCAGACTATAAGGCTGCGCCTCGTCCAGACCCCGCCCTCCGGGGGGGAGGCACCGTTCGGGAGCCCCTTTGAGAACGTGCTCGCACAGCGGCAGAGGGAGGCGGACGCCTTCTACGACAACATCACCCCTCCGTCGGTCGGCCCGGATGCGGGCCGGGTGATGCGCCAGGCACTCGCCGGGATGCTCTGGACGAAGCAGTACTACCACTATGAGGTCGACCGCTGGCTCGGTGGGCACGAGCCGGACAAGCGCCCCTTCCTCAGGAACAACTCATGGTTCCACATGGTGAACGCCGACATCATATCCATGCCCGACAAGTGGGAGTATCCCTGGTATGCGGCATGGGACCTGGCGTTCCATACCCTTGCCCTTGGCATGGTGGACCCGGACTTTGCCAAGAACCAGCTCGACCTGATGCTGCGCGAGCGCTACCTGCACCCGAACGGCCAGATCCCGGCTTACGAGTGGAACTTCAGCGATGTCAACCCTCCGGTGCACGCCTGGGCCGCTCTCTTCATGTACCGCACGGAGAGGGAACTCCTTGGCACGGGGGACGTCCGGTTCCTGGGAAGAACGTTCCAGAAACTGCTGATGAACTTCACCTGGTGGGTGAACCGCAAGGACCGGACCGGCCAGAACGTCTTCGAGGGCGGGTTCCTTGGCCTCGACAACATCGGGGTCTTTGACCGCAGCGCACCCCTGCCCACGGGGGGATACCTGGAGCAGGCCGACGGGACGGCGTGGATGGCCCTCTTCGCCCAGACCATGCTCGAGATTGCCTCTGAACTCGCTGTTCATGATCGGGCCTACGAAGAGATGGCTACCAAATTCTACGAGCATTTCGTCTGGATCGCGTCGGCGATCAACAACATCGGCGAGAACCAGGAAGGGATGTGGGACGAGGAGGACGGCTTTTATTATGATCTCCTCCGCCTGCCCGATGGAAGCGCAACCCGCCTCAAGGTGCGGTCCCTGGTGGGACTGCTGCCGCTCGCCGCGACCACGGTCTTTACCCGGGAGATGGTCGAGCAGATGCCGGAGTTCGTGGAGCGTGCCCGGTGGTTCAACCAGTACCATACGCGTATGGCATCCACCATCTCGAATGTCGGCCGGTCCGGCGTCGGAGGACGCATCCTCCTGTCGCTGCTCACCGAGGAGAGGCTGCGAAGAGTTCTTGCGCGAATGCTGGACGAGAACGAGTTCCTGAGCGATTACGGGATCCGGTCCCTCTCCCGTGTCCATCTGGAGAACCCCTACGTCATTCACCTGGATGGGCAGGAGTACCGGGTCGAGTACCTGCCGGGGGACTCCAATTCGGCCATGTTCGGCGGGAATTCCAACTGGCGGGGCCCCATCTGGTTCCCGATGAACATGATGCTGCTCCGGGCGCTGTTGAACCTGTATGCTTACTACGGGAACGATTTCACAGTAGAATGCCCGACGGGGTCGGGGAACCGTATGAACCTCTACCAGGTGAGCGAGGAGATTGGACGGCGCCTGACCCGGGTCTTCCTCCGCGACGAGACCGGCCGCCGCCCGGTCTTCGGCTACGTCCCGAAGTTCCAGGAGGACCCCCACTGGCGCGACTACCTCCTCTTCTACGAGTACTTCCACGGGGATAACGGGGCCGGGATCGGTGCCAGCCACCAGACCGGGTGGACGGGGCTCGTTGCCCGGATCATCCAGCTCTTCGGGTATATGAGCCCTGAACAGGTGCTGGGAGAGGAGGCGAGGAAGCTCGTCTACAGGAAGGAGGAGAAACCTCTTCTGCCGATGGAGGGGCCTGCCGCTCGATAACAAGATGCAGAGGCCCGGAAAGACGGTCAGGCCGGCGGGGCGAGGAGGACTCCGCCGGCCCGGGCCGGGTGGATGAGGGGAGATACCTATATATGGCGGCACCGTGCCCTCCGCGTGGTGGTATCATGGTTAACACGCAGTTTGGTGCCGGCACCTATGAGTCCGGCACAGCTCTCGCTCCGTCACGCTGGCTCGTGCTGCTGCTCGGTGTTATCGCGGTCATCTTGGGCGTGCTCTTCTTCATCTACCCCATCCTGACGCTGGAGATCCTTGTCACGCTCCTCGGTCTGTACTGGCTGGCGAACGGTATCATCGCGCTCATCGACCTCTTTCGAGACAAAACCGGCCGGGGCTGGAAACTGGTGGTCGCGGTCCTCGGTATCCTTGCAGGCGTCCTTGTGCTCGCCTATCCCCTCTACAGCGCCATCCTCGTCCCGACCGTCTTTGCCATCATCATCGGCGTGGAGGGGCTGATCATCGGGGCCATCTACCTGGTGCAGGGGTTCTCCGGTGCCGGGTGGGGAGCCGCGATCCTCGGTATCCTGAGCATCATCTTCGGCCTGGTCCTGGTCGCAAACCCGCTCGTCGCCGCTCTTGGCCTGGTGCTGCTCCTTGCCGTGCTTGCCATCGTCGGCGGGATCGCGGCGATCGTCATCTCGTTCCGGCTGCCGGGGTGAAGGAGGGGGAGGGGCCGGGTGCGGGGGTACGGCCTCTCCTTCATTTGCAAAACGGATGGCCGCTTTTTCCAGGATGAAGGGTTATGAGATCGCCGTTCCGGGATATCCGGTTCGTCGCAATGCATTGAGTTAATTTTATATATATCAAGTTATCATCCGGCCCCGGGCAGTTACTCTGCCCGGGAGATGGGTATGAGGAAGATAGGGGGTATTGTTGCGCTGGTCCTTGTCCTGGCCTGCGTCGGTGCCGGATGCGTCCAGCCTTCGGAGCAGGAGGCGGGGGCGCAGCTCTGTCAGGATCTCGGAGACCTCAGAGCAGCGCTTGAGAGCATGGAGAACACCAGCCTGAGATCCACTGTCGGAGATATCCGGGAGGGACGGGACCAGGTCCAGTCCGCCATGGATAATGTCAGGGAGTCCGCGAGCCAGGTCGCTAACCTCCGGATCGACGACCTCAACGCGGCATACGAAAACCTCAACCAGGCCGTGGAAAACCTCCCCGACGAGGCGACCGCCGTTGAGGCCATTCAGACCATCCGCCCGCAGATACAGGCTGTCCGGGACGAACAGCGGAACCTGTCTGCAGACCTGAACTGCACGACACAGTGAGCGGTGCGTGGATTGGGGTGCAGCGGGAACGAGGTCGACCGATGAGCGGATCCAGCGAGAGGGCATCCCCCGCCTTCATCACCGGCCAGAACCCGATCCGGACCGGGGCTGACCAGGGTTGGGATGCCCGGCGCGGATGTGGCACAAGGACTGGAAGGTCGTGCTGATGGAACAGCGGGCGAAACAGTTCGAAACCTGGATGGAGCCGTTCGTGCCGCTCCGGATACCGAAGATGTTCAATCTGCGGCGAGATCCGTTCGAGCGGGCCGACAAGAACTCGAACACCTGCTACGATTGGATGATCTCCCATGCATATCTGGTCTACGGCATGCAGGCGCTCGTCGGAGCGGAGATCAAGTAAACTCCATTGAACCTTTCTCTTTTCGATGCGACCGGAACGTCCCGCACGTCCGGATACGGGAAGAAGGAAACTTGCGGCCGTCTTCCGGTTGCTGGTCTCCGGACGTATACGATTAACCGTGCCAGTGCCTTCGACTGCGCTTCAGCTCCGGATCCCTGCGATCGTGCCCGGAGGAAGAGGTATCACGCACCCTCTCTATTCTCGTCGCCTTCTGCGGTATGGAGGGCGATATCCGATACCGGCCCCGATACGACGCCCTTCTCGAAGAGCCGCCTGTAAATCGCCGTGTTCAACTGGTCTAGAACGATTCGGGTATCGACGTAATCCTCGATCCGGCATTTGGCCCGGATCAGCACCCCGGTATCCCGGAACTCCCACAGCAGCACCTGGATCGGCCTGTCCCTCACCACCCAGTCCTGCTCCTCCACGGCCTCCTGTATCAGCTGCCGGACAGCTTCGATATCCGCTCCATACGCCACGGTCACGTCGGTCTCGACCCGAAAGAACTTATCAGGGATCGAGTAGTTCGTGACGAGGTTCTTGCCGATGAGAGAGGTCGGGATCGTGACCATACGTTTATCCCGGGTGAGGATCCGGGTCGACCGCCAGCCAACCTCCTGGACATCCCCCCTGGTGTTCAGCTCCAGTATCTCGATACGGTCGCCCGGCCGGAAGGGCTGATCGATCCTGATTACGAGCCCGGTGATGATGTCGTTGATGATGTTCTCGGTGGCCAGCCCCACGACCAGCGTCGTCACGCCAAGTGCGGCGAGGCCCGTAGTGAGGGCTGTGCCGGAGATTCCGAAGAAGTCCATGAGGATGATGACGGCCATTGCGAAGATGACGATGTACAGGATGTACTTTATGGGAGACACGACCTTTTCGTGGGTGGTTCCCTCTAACCGGGGAGCGAGCGCACCCAGGTACCAGTCAGCAGCGGTGGAGACCAGACGTATCGCGAAGTACACTCCCAGGAGCCAGTAGAAGAGAAAGAAGATAGAGTCGAAGAGGAGGGTGTCCGGTGCGACGACCCGGACGACCTGGTGCAGGCCGAATACCATGATGAACAGGTAGACGAACCGTTTGACAAGCGAGAGCATCTGCCGGTTCGGTGCAAGACGCTGTTTTCTGAGCGCCGGCCAGAGCACCCGCCGCATAACGACCCGGGCGGCGACGAGGGCGATGCCGGTCACAATAAGAATGATAAGAACTTGCGCAAACTGGGCACCGAAATCCGTGATATAGTCCGGAGTCACGTTCCTTTCAATGCCCCCTCCGGTTCGTTCCCGACCGTGGCACCGGAATCTTGCATCAACCCGCACATGGCAGTGCCGCCTCCAGGAGGGCCGCGTTCCGGCAGATCGAGCGCTGATCCTCTTCAATCAGGCTGCTCGTCCATGAACCGGAGAAAGACGATCCCGACGAACGGGACCAGGATCAGCGCAAGTTCAACCATTCGTGCGTGCGTCCGCACCCGTTCATAATCGGCGATAGCGTAGGGAGGTATCGAGAGAACCATGGGCACCAGGGCCGAGCCATACAGGGCGGTTTGATCGATTGCTTGTGCGGGGTGATCGGTCGTTCGGAGGTTCTGCCATGCAGTATGGCATATCCGCTCACCCATAGCATCAGCCGGTTCAATGACGGTCATTCTATATATTGTTTCAGTGAGCGATGAGCGCCTCTCCGGAGACCCGCCCCGTACATCCTCACCTGCCCGGGATTCATCATGGTGAAGAGCCCGCACCTTTATGTATCGAGAGAGCGGTGAAGCAGGCGACAATGGATCGAACGAAGAATGGGGAACGTGCTCTGTCTCCCGGCAAATCCAGCCAGTCTTAATGGGTTGACCGATGAACGTATCCAACAGCAGGACACCCCCTGCCTTCCACGTCATGGCGAAACCGACCGGCGCACGGTGCAATCTCGACTGTCCCTACTGCTTCTTCAGAAAGAAGGAAGGACTGTACCCGGAGAGCACCTTCCGGAT
>NZ_JAVBWL010000028.1:0-63543 GCF_036677455.1 Methanoculleus sp.
GAAGACCGGGTCGTCTTCCAGACCTGCGACACGAATCGTAATGGGGTTCGCCCCTACTGCTGTCGATTCCTGGTGCTCCGAGACCGCCACGATGTAGTTGTCGTGGATGCAGGCATCGGTCACCTCAACGACCGCGATGCCCGCCCGAGCACTGCTTCCGATGGCACGCACCTCGTTGCTGTCTATGCAGACATCCGTGCCGTCCTGAACCAGGATGCCATAGGTGATCGCATAGATCTCCTTGAGGATCGAGACGTTGTTGTGGATGATCTCGATCGCGTCGGCGCCATGAGCATAGATCCCGACCCCGGAGGCGTTTTCGACCTTAAACCCGGAGAAGTTGACGTTGCTTGCGATGATCTCGACACCGGTATCCGCACCCATGGCGTCGATGGTCGTGCCGTTGAGGCCGGGACATTCAAGGTAGGAGGCGGTCGTGACGGTCATACTTCGGTCGATCACGACGGCCTCGTTATACGTCCCGTTGTAGACCCACACCTCGCCGCCGACCGCGACATTGTTGATGGCCTCCTGGATGGTCGAGAAGTTGTGGTAGCCGTAGTCGGGCGTTTCATCGTTATACGATGCGTTCACATAGACCCTGCTTGACTGAGGCAGGGAGTCTGCAGCTGCCGGTGCTATCAGCATCACGCAAATAAGCACGGTCAGAGCAAAAGAAAGCGTTATCGGGCGAATTCCCTTCACCCAGCAATTCTCCATTCCGATCACCTGAAACTTGTATTCACGGGAAGCTATCATAGAATAGTATTTAGAAGTATGGAAAATATCCGGGTAAGAAACGGAATTATTAGTGAATAGTATTGATTTTTGTAAGAATTACGGGAAAAAGAAGCGATAAGACATACGTCCCGGGAACAGTTCACTCTCTCTTTCTCCGTCCGCGCGCGGCGCCGCGATACGCGGAATCTCTGCCGGTTGAACCCCCCTCATCCCGCCGCACACCAGATCTGACCGGCATATCCCTCCAGGTATCAAACCTGTTCCGGGGATTTGCTTCACCTGTTTCTCCTGCGATTTATCGTTAATATCCTTTGAAGCGTGTTCAATACGATGTCATCTGTCCGACATCTATTTCCATATGGATAGAATTATATTTCTCGCTCATCCATCTTGATCTATGCTCGGCATCGTCCCGGAGATTGGCCCTGAGGCCTTCTCTCTGGTCATAATCCCGTTATTCATCTTCTTTGCGCGGATCTGCGATGTCACCATCGGGACGATGCGGATCATCTTCGTATCCCGGGGGATGAAGATGATCGCCCCGGTCCTCGGGTTCTTCGAGGTCTTCATCTGGATCATCGCCGTCGGCCAGATCTTTCAGAACCTCACGAACCCGCTCAACTACTTCGCCTACGCTGCCGGATTCGCCACAGGAAACTATGTCGGGATGATTGTCGAGGAACGGCTGGCGATGGGGCTTGCCATCGTTCGTATCATCACCCAGCGGGATTCGACGAACCTCATCGGCTACCTCCGCGGTGCCGGCTACGGGGTGACGGTCCTCGACGCCCAGGGAAAGATGGGTCCCGGCAAGGTCATCATCTCAGTGGTCAAGCGCAAGAACATCACGGATGTGGAGAACGCCATCCACGAGTTCAACCCGAAGGCCTTCTACTCGATCGAGGACGTCCGGCGGGCGGCCGAGGGGACGTTCCCGGTCGTTACGCCGGGCCCGACCCCGTTCCACTTCGGCAGGGGCTTGCGGAAGGGGAAGTGATCCCGGCGGCAGAGAACGATCATCGGTATATGCGACTGGCGCCTCACCGGTCGGGGAATAGCGTGAGTCCAAGTTTCCCGGCGATCCCCCGTACCTCCTTCGGTATCTCGGTCAGCTCTTTCTTCCTATCGTAGACTACAGAATGCACTGTTGAGAGTTTCAGAAGGAGTCCCCGGGGTGAGAGGTGTGCAGAGAGTCCTGCCCGTTCGATCAGGTTCAGGATCCGGCAGTGGAGGTAGAAACAGAGGAACCCGATGAAGATATGGCCGAGGACCGCCGTGGCATCCCGGAGGTAGGGTTTGTCCACCTGGATCAGGCTTTTGAACCCGGTAAAATAGTCGTCGACTGTGTCTCGCGATTTATATAGTCCATAGATCTCCTGCGGCTCTGCCACGATCGAGGAGAGGATCAGGATCCTGCCGGCCCGCTTCAGCCGCTGGTTCAGCGTCTCCCGGTCGATCTGCCCCTTCTCCAGCAGGCGGTAAAGGGTCTTCTCCTCCTCAACCGCGAGGTCGGCATCCTCATAGAGGTAGAACATCAGTCTCCCAACCTCGCGTTTGCCGGTACGGACGAGCTGTTTGTGGTAGAAGAAGTGGTCGGTGAGATGGATTCTAATAGCATACCGGACGCTGTTGCGGCGCTGGAGGATGACGAACGGGATCTTCGCCTCCTGGAGGAGGGTACCTTCCTCCGGGATAGACCTCCGGTCGAGGACGAGGGTCGTCCTCGCGGGATCGATCCCCGAGAGGGAGTCCACGAGGGCGGCAACGTCCCTGACCGGGCCCGGTTGGACCCGGAACATCACCGGGAGGCCGGTGTCCGTCGCGCAGGAGAGCACGATGTTGGCCTGCCGGAGCCAGACGTTCTCGGCGTTGTCGCTGACCTCGGCGATGTTGAGGGTATCCGAGTGGGGAAAGGCAAACGAGAGGTCGTAGGCGAGGTAGTGCGCTGGTGAGGAGAGGTGCCGGAAGACTGCCTCCCGGGCAGCGTCGTCGCCGCCGACTGCGGTGAGAACATGGGAGAGGTTCGCCGGGTCGCAGTCCGGGGCGATCGCGAGGATGTTGTCGAGTTTTCCCCAGGCATCCCCGACCCTGGAGAGCGGGGTATACCCGGCGACCCGGGTGAAGGTGAGTGCGACGATCTCCTGCCAGCAGGCGGGGAACGCCTCCCGGAGAACGGGGAGCATCTCGTCGAATTCTTCTGCCATCAAGGCGGCATTCCCATACTCCTGGATCCTGTGGAGATGTACCGGGTGATTCGGCCGTTTTTCTCCTTTGGCGATGAAGCCATCTTCTTTCGTGAGTCTGCCGAGGTAGGTGCTTATCTTCTTTGCCGATCGGGTCATCCGGTCGTAGGTGCTCGTCGAACGATAGACGTAGGGTTTGTTCTGGATATACTTGATCTCCAGGCACCTCTCACCTCTCCGCCGCTGCTCCTCCAGCCAGGCCCGAACCCACTCTTCCATAGGCGATCATAGTATTAGGGAATAGATCATATAGGTATTTCCGTTCTACACCGAATAATCATAAATATTGGGGGTATACCAGAGGTATATTCCCTAAATTTTGTTGGGCCGGGGATCGATGTCAGGCAGATCTTTACTCCCAGGAAATGGGAGTTTGACCTTTATTCTCTATAAGAAGCGATATATTATGAGGAAATGCAGGTTAATCAAAATGGGATAATATATATATGAAGGTCAGCGACTGGAACATTATGTCGGTTGATCATCCGATCGCTTCTGTGCCGATCGGGCGAGTATCGGTCGGCACAGGTCTATGAGCGTATCTCATGAGGCCCGCGTGAACCGGAGGTTCACGGAGAAACAGATGGAAGTGACCCATACATGGCAAAAAAAATTAAAGGCCTGGCAATGCTCAAGATCGGCGAGATCGGATGGATCGAAAAGGAAGCCCCAAAGTGCGGTCCGCTCGATGCAATCGTAAAGCCGCTTGCAGTTGCACCGTGCAGCTCTGATGTCCACACGGTCTGGGAAGGAGCTCTCGGAGAACGCAGCAACATGATTCTCGGCCATGAAGCTGTCGGAGAAGTCGTCGAAGTCGGCTCACTGGTGAAAGACTTCAAGCCCGGTGACCGTGTCATTGTTCCGGCAATTACTCCGGACTGGATGTCGAGTGAAGCGCAGAGCGGATTCCCGATGCACTCCGGCGGGATGCTTGCCGGCTGGAAGTTCTCGAACTTCAAGGATGGTGTCTTCGGCGAACTCTTCCATGTCAACGAGGCGGATGGAAACCTTGCAATCCTCCCGGATTCCATTCCAGTAGCAGAAGCATCCATGATCGCGGACATGGTCCCGACCGGTTTCCAGGCCGCGGAACTCGCTGAGATCAAACTCGGCGACACCGTCTGCTGTATCGGTATCGGCCCTGTCGGACTGATGGCGGTTGCCGGTTCAAACCTGATGGGTGCGTCCCACATCCTCGCGGTCGGTAGCAGACAGGACTGTGCAAACGCTGCACGGGGTTACGGCGCGACCGATATCATCAACTATAAGAACGGCGACATCGTCGAGCAGGTCCTCGAGAAGACCGACGGCAAGGGTGTCGACAAGGTCTGTATCGCCGGCGGCGACGTACACACCATGGAGCAGGCAATCAAGATGGTCAAGCCCGGTGGAATCATCGGGAACGTCAACTACCTCGGCTCCGGCGACCATGTCTTTATTCCGCGTGTCGAGTGGGGCTGCGGCATGAGCCACAAGTTCATCCACTGCGGCCTGATGCTCGGCGGCAGACGCCGGATGGAGAAACTCGCAAGCCTGGTTGAGGTCGGCAAGCTCAACCTTTCTCCGATGCTGACCCACCGGTTCAAGGGCTTCGACAAGATGGAAGAGGCCCTGCTCCTGATGAAGGAGAAGCCCCGCGACCTCATCAAGCCGGTCGTCGTGATCGAAGAATAAGCAATATCTCAATCCCTTTTTTTTCAATCGGACCGGGGCACCCCCGGGTAGGTTATCCGGTAGACAGCGTTCGCCCGGTCGTCCGAGACCAGGAGCGCTCCATCATGTGCGACCTCAACATCAACAGGCCGCCCCCATGTCTCGCGCCCCTGGAGCCAGCCCTCTGCAAAGACATCGTAGGAGCTGGGCGTCCCGTCCTCAAGCGTGACCATCGTCACCCGGTAGCCGATCGGATCCACCCGGTTCCAGGAGCCGTGCTCGGCGATGAAGATCCGGTCCCGGTACTCCTCCGGGAACGCTTCACCGGTGTAGAACCGCATCCCGAGCGCCGCGACGTGCGGTCCGAGTTCCTGTTCGGGCGGCGTGAACTCAGCACACGACCGCTCCGCTCCGAACTCCGGGTCGGGGATCGACGTCCCATGGCAGTAGGGGAACCCGAAGTGCATCCCGGCCTCCGGCGCCCGGTTCAACTCGTCCGGCGGGGCATCGTTCCCCAGCCAGTCCCGGCCGTTATCGGTGAACCAGAGATCGCCGGTCTCCGGGTGCCAGTCGAACCCCACTGTGTTCCGTATGCCCCGGGCGTAGACCTCGAGACCGGTCCCGTCGGGGTTCATCCGCATGATCGTCCCGAACCGTTCGTCGTCGGGGTCGCAGACGTTGCAGGGCGCGCCCACCGGGACGTAGAGTTTCCCGTCGGGGCCGAACGCGATGAACTTCCACCCGTGTGCGGCGTCATCGGGGAAGGCGTCGCTCACCACCGCCGGGTCGGGCGGGCTCTCGAGGTTCGCCTCGATATCGTCATACCGGAGGACGCGGCCGATCTCGGCGATATAGAGCGACCCGTTCTGGAATGCAACACCGTTCGGGGAGTCAAGACCGCTTGCGACGACGATCACCTCGTCTCCCCTTCCGTCGCCGTCGCGGTCGGGTATGGCGTAGACATTCCCGACACCGCGGCTCCCGACGAAGAGCGTGCCGTTCGGGGACAACGTCATCGACCGCGCCCCGGTGACGTTCCCGGCGTAGACCTCGATGGCGAACCCCGGCGGGAGGGTGATCGTATCGAGCGGCAGGGTCCCGGCAGGGCCGCCGGGCTGTAGCACGACGGCCACGACGATGCTGAGGAAGGCGAGGACCGCAACGGCGGCGAGGATGATAACGGTTCTCCGTGACATGGCAGGGTCATCTCCGGGACCCCGGATGGCAGGAGCGTATATAGCCGTTGCCCCTCCGGGACCCTCACCGCCTGAACCGCTCCCCGGTGTTCATATAGACGATGCCCCCGATGACGATTGCCACAAAGAGGAGCCATGGTATCCCCGCAGCGCCGGGAAGCAGCCCGCCGGCAAGGAGGACCAGGGACGCGGCGATGAGGAGGTTTCCCACGAACCTGGTCAGCGCTCTCTCGTCGTACAACGCCTGCTCCTCTGCCGATGCGGTGTTGTAGCCCGCGATGAGGCCGCTTGCGTTGAAGACCCGGATGATGAGCCCGAATAGAAGCGTGGCCGCTCCGCCGAGTATGTTTGCGACCCACACGGTATCCCGGGATCCTGTTGGCGCCGTTACCGGCAGGCTCTTCCGGTCTTGTGGGGTCGGGGCGCCGGGACCATGGTCATGAGGCTAATAGTTGCGACACCTGAAAGACCACCGTCACAACGGGTGGAACATACGCCACCACCAGAAGTCGGAGCACCGTCCAGGCATCAGCTCTGCTGCACCGCGAATGCCACTGCAGCAACTTCTCCCGTTCGGTACTGAAGGTGGTCAACGCCAGGTTAAGGTTGTTCACCTCCTTCTCCGAACTACGTATCTCATCCGGTGACATGGAGAGGAGGACCGCCAGGGAATCGTTGTACTTCGCGGTTATGGTGGCTATTCTCTCCTCGAGGTCGTTAAGGTAAAGTGAGGAGAGCCGATTCAATCCAACGATCGTTACAATAACCCCTACCAATGCAAGGAGCGAGAACAGAGAGAAACACAAGATAACACCGAAGAAGTCTATGAACACATTCGAGATGCTGCCAGAGAATGCAGAGAAGTCAAGGCTCGCGAACGCTACAATATCGGGTTCGAAGAACGCGGTAAAGAAGGGCAGCAGATTGAAGTAGCTGAGCATCAGCAGCGTAACGCTCACGAGGAATACGTACAGCGGGCGAAAAAGATACTCCTTAACCGGAGAAAGACCCCCGATCTGATCGGGGCAGTAGACTTCGATACTGCTGGATATTGTGGATCGGACACGCTTGATCTCGCCGATTGCGAGGACGGTACCGACGAGCACCCATAAGATGGTCCCGAGCAGGAAGTAGTTGGTGAACGTAACTCCGTAATTGAAGATGTAGTATGGAATCCCCAGCGGGGTTCTCTCCAGGAGATACATAACAGCGCTGATCTCCCCGAGAAAACTGACAGACTCGATAACGATAAACAGCAATAAGAAGAGGGCAATAAATCTGGTGAAGATGGTGCTGTCATGCAGGACCCGCCTCACTGCATGAGGCAGCCAATCACCGCCCGGATAACAGAACTTTTCCGGGATTCCCTCCAGAGAGACCCTTTCCACCCGGCAGAAGAGGTACCGGATACTGATAAGCTGAAACCCGATTGCTCCGCTCTGCGAAGCGATCGCAATGATATAGGAGAGATCAAGAGGGAAATTTTCTGGAAGAGCCATGCTGAACCCGCAATAGGTCAGGAAAATGACGGCAGTAAGGGCAATTGCAAGAGCAATCACGGTTCTGCCTGAGCAAGCCTGAATGATGACCCCTTTCTCCGGGTGAGTTATCCCGGTCACATAAGCCCATCTCCATCCATCCCGTCCGTCTCCTCCGGGATCAGGCTGATATTGACCGGCACATCTGAACTCACGGTGGTGACGTTTGGCTGGTATCCGTCAAGTGTTAACTCGAGCGTATATTCCCTTATAGGGATCCTATCCCAGAGGAACAGCGTCGTCCCCATAACCTTCCCCTCGACCGAGACGTTTGCACCTCGCGGGACGGAGTCTACGGTTATAGCCATGAGTGGTGTCACCGGACCTCCAGCCGGACCAGCCGCCTCTTTTTCGAGGTTTGCCACATAACTCATCGATGAGGAGACATTCAGCGTCGTCAGGCATGGTCTGAACCCCTTCTTCACGAGCTCGAGCTCATGAGTCGCGGGTCGATCGAAGTATACTGTCGCCGGCGTACGCCCCCGGGACTCGCCGTCTAGGAGTATATCGGCCCCGGAGGGAACGGAGTTGATTCGAACCGTATACGCCTGAGGCGTAGCGTTCGATTGAGGTGTGGTGCCAGGTCCCGGTTCCAGTGAATAGAGGTAGATGTTGTAGTTGCCGGTTCGGGCGTCATGCCAGATGATGTTGTTGCCATCAATGTCCGCCCAGACCTGGGCGACGGTATCGTCTGTAATTCGCATTGTCTTCTGTGTCGAGAGGTCATAGGCATAGATATCCTCATCCAGGAACCCGCACCAGACGATGACGTCGCCGGAGATCCGTGGCCAGAGCTGATGGATGGGATCTTCCGTGATCCAGGTGGTATTCCCCGATGAGATGGTATAGCAACAGATATCGTAATTGTGATCCCTCCATTCCGACCAGACGACGTGGTCACCTGAGATTGCCTGGTTCCTTCGCATGGCCGGAGCGCCAGTGATTCGTTCCTGCTCGCCTGAAGTCAGGTTATAAAGAAAGATGTTGTAACCCTCCATCTCGTATTGCTCTGCAAAGACCACCCGATCGCCCGAGATCGATGGATCGATCTCATCGCGGGGGGATGTGGTTATCGGCTCTTCCTGCCCTGTCGAGAAGTTGTAGTAATAGATATTCATATTCCCGTCCCTTCTATCATGCCAGACGATCCCGTTCTCCGAGAGGTCCAGCGTTGATATCGCATCCATCTTCAGGTACAGCGATTCGCTTGTCTGGGACGGCATGGCAGGGAACCCGGTCACCTGGATGATAGTGTCGTTCTGGATATCGTACGCCCGGATGACAGGGATGGAATCACCGGATGGGTCGCTCTGGTTCTCGACCCAACCGATCCAGTTCCCGGAGATCTCTGGATACGTCCTGAATGAGGAGATATCCGCGACTCTCTTCTCGGACCGGTTTGCCATATCATAGAGGTACAGAACCACGGCGCCTCTGCGTTCATTTTCCACCCACAGCATCCAGTTGCCCGACATGCGTGCATGATACTGGTCCTGCGTGCGGTTGGTTATCTGCACGATCTCGGGGGTATCCACACCTTCCCCGGTCCCAGTAACTGTTGTCAATGCAACGTTCCGGCTGTCAAGTTGATAGAGATCATTGGTTTTATCCGACTGTGCACCCTGCACGATTACGGAGATCATGGCTATGAGGAGAAAGAACCCAGCAACACGACGGATTCGAGTCATGCCCATCTACACCGGCGGATTGTATGCGTGTTGCAATATAATACTAACTGTATGGATGCGCGGTGATCTCAACGTGTTCTTGAGCAGGAGTGCCAGTGATGTTGCACGGATTGTGAAACACCCGGGGATCGGCGCTCCCGAGGAACGGTGTGTACACATGGCCGCCCGGTCAGATAACAACAGATCGCCAGGTCCGGGAACCGTCGCGTCAGCCGGGATCCGGGGGTAAGGTATTTAACCATCACCACGTCCAGGGTAGGGCCAGAGGCGATCATATGCTCCCTGTAACGACCCGTTCCCCCGGCTTTCTCGCCTGCTGGTTGATGATAGCCACCTTGCTGCTCTCCTGCTGCACACCTGCTCTGGCGCTCGGGGACCCCGACGACCTGTCATCCCGGACCAATACCTCACCTATCCAGTCTTCTGTAGAGACCAGGACGTTCTATCCGCTAGCCTGGCATAATGCAGGAACCACATGGTACCTGAACGAATCAGATCTCAGTTACACGATCCAGAACCCGACAACGGAGCCTGTTCTGGTTCGGCTCACATCGCAGTATCCCGGCTACAGTCACCCGGTGAATACCACCGTTCGGGTAGAGGCAAACAGCACCCTGGTGCATGACCAGTATATCAGGCTGAATCTCCCCCAGATCCGGGAGGTTGGGACAACAACCACCGCAGCCATCTATTACCGGATCGAATACCAGGATGGTGACACCTGGATCGTTGAAGAGGAGAAGACCAACCCGGTCACGTTCTACCCGATGAACCAGATGGTATGGGCAATTGAGGACCCGGACGGGAAGATCACCGTTTATCATGGATTCATCGCCGCGTTTGTCACCCCTCAATCCGGGGGCGTGATGGACCTGCTGGCGAAGGCAAAAGAATGGGCGAGAAGCGATCTCGATGAGCGGTATGCAAAGTATGGCCTTGAGCGGAGCCTGCGCGGATATTCTGGTAATATAACGTCATACAGTGAGGCAAAAGAGTGTACGGCTCTCCAGGTCAAAGCTATCTATAACGCGTTGAAGTACGACTACAACCTGAGTTACGTGCATACACCCGTTGCGTTCGGTGTGGGCGACATGCAACGGGTCAACACCCCGGATGAATCTCTGGAGAGAAGGAATGCAAACTGCATCGAAGGTGCCGTCCTCGTTGCTTCTGCCATAGAAGCGCTGGGGATGCGGCCGTACATCATCATCACCCCGGATCACGCGTACGTCGCATGGGATACCGACAGCTCCGGAACACAGCGAGAGGCTCTTGAAACGACGCTGATCAATGATTATGATTTCGAGGCGGCGAAAACGCGAGGGAATCAGATTCTGAAGGAAGATTCCGGGAGGACTGTCTTGTATCAATCCCTCTTTGACATGACGATCTCGCGCGAAGACTACAATGAGATGTGCGTTCTTGTGGATATCACCTGGCTGCGGTCCCAGAAGATACTGCCTATGGCGTGAACGCCCCCCCGGTATGTCCCGGGTCGGGGCACAGGTTTATTGGTTCTGCGGGACCACTACGCCTGATGCCGCACGCCGGCAGCAGGAGCAGACCCGTATGATCACGATTGTAGCAGAATGCAACGTAAAACCGGATAAGACGGACGATTTCCTGAAGATTGCCCGGGGTCTCGTTGAAGCTAGCAGGAGCGAGGAAGGAAACGTCTCGTACGATCTCTATGTCGACCTCAAGGACCCCGCGAAGTTCACGTTCATCGAGAACTGGAAGAACCGGGCCGCGATCGACTCGCACAACGCAACTCCCCACTTCCAGGACTTCGGGGAGAGGGCGGGGCCCCTCTTCACCGGGCCGCTCGATATCGCCCTCTACCAGAAAGTCATCTGAGCCCCGCCCCTCACGCGAACCGCCGGATGCCTGCGAGCGGCGGGAGGACCACCGCCTCGCCGTCGACCTCCACCACCGGCTGCAGACTGCCTGCATCGACGCGGTGGAGAATGGGCGAGAGGAAGTCCCGGCCTCGCGTATAGTTCACCACGACGCCGGGGGAGAGCGGGTTAAAGGCCGGCATCACGATGAGGTCCTTTCCCCGAGCCACCCTCTCGCCATAGAGGAAGCAAGGGAACCGGGCCATATCGATCTCGATCGCCGGGTGGTCGTGGCCGATGACCAGCGTCCCGTGGTCGTCGACCTCCCGGTCGCCATGGACCACCGTGTAGCCGCTGCGGTCGTAGCGCTCGACCGATCCGGCGGCGATCGCCGGAAGCATAGTGTCGTGCGATCCGCGGACCAGAACCACCTCGCACTCCGCCCGCAGGGTCGCAAGGACCGTCGAGAACGTCTCTCGCACGTCCCGGCTCACCCGGTCGAAGGAGTGAAAGATGTCCCCGTCGAGGACGAAGACTTCCGGGCTGAACCGCTCCAGGATCGTCTCGAACCGCTCGATGAGCGTCTCCTCCTCGTGGAGCGGAAAGTGGAGGCCCTGCCGGTAGAGCGTCTCGGCAAGCCCGATATGGACGTCGGAGACGACGCAGAGGGAGAGGCCCCGGACGTAGAGGGCGCCCTTGTAGAAGCCGAACCGGGAAAGGAGGTCGGCTTCACCGGCCGGGCTCATGCCGCCGCCCCGTCTTCGATGCTGCTCATCACCCGGCGCTGGAACTCGCGGAGCATCGAGAGCCGGTCCTGTGCGTAGACCGCGTCGGAGACGCCGAGCGTCGCGATCCCGAACGCGAGCGGGCTCGGGGATGCCGTCCGGGTCAGGACGACCTCGATCTCGCCCGTGCCGATCCCCTCGACGATCGTCCTGATGTTCTCCGCCTCGAACCGGTCGTCGATCACCTCACGGTAGGTCTCCCGCATCACGGCGAAATTGTCGAGCCGTTTTGCAAACGATATCAGCATATCGGCGCTCACCTGCTGGCGCCGGGCGCTCCTTCTCTTTCCCATGTAGTTCCTGAGGATCATGAATGACCGGGCCGCGTTGATCCGGAAGACCCTTTTTTCGAGCTGGGTGTTCTCGACGGCCGCTTCGAGGACCTCCCCGCACTCGTCGGCCCGGATGGACCGGAGAATGCCGGCGGGATCGACCTGCTTCTCGAGCGGTATCGAGACCAGAAACCCGGTATCGCTGATCCCGACCGAGACGTTGGTGGTCACGTCTCGTGCAATCCTATATGCGACGATCCGGGAGAACCCGTCGTTGAACCGCAGCCCGTAGTTGGTCATGAAGAAGTAGAGGCGACGGCGGTTCTCCCGGTCGACCTGCTCCTCGACAACGATCCGGCCCGGCGTGGGGACGGCCTCGTCGCCCAGGTAGAGTACCTGCTGCTCGAAGATCGCGCAGATGCTCCGGGCGCTGTTCTCGTCGATCGGGTAACGGGAGAGGAGCAGGTCGACGAGGTCCTCGGTTGCCATCGTCTGCATCGCAGCAAGCATCCTCTCCTTGAACCGGAGGACGTGG
Organism: Methanoculleus sp.; assembly: GCF_036677455.1. GTDB lineage: Archaea > Halobacteriota > Methanomicrobia > Methanomicrobiales > Methanoculleaceae > Methanoculleus. Next base: position 12,490 of record NZ_JAVBWL010000028.1, read on the forward strand.
AGCCCCAGGTCGAACGAGAGCGGGAGTTTCTCCGAGAACCAGCTCGGTATCGTGGGGCGGTCCGCTGTCGGGTCGACGTAGAGCTTCCCGCCCCGGCGGTAGGCGAACTTGTAGCGCCGCCCCCCGAGGACGAAGACGTCGCCCTTGTTCATCCGCTCGAGGTACTTCTCGTCCAGGGTGCCGGCAAAGACCCCGTCCCGGGTGAGAACGTCACAGGAGAACTCGTCCGGGATGGTCCCGGAGTTCAGGAAGTAGATCATCCGGGCGTTCCTCCCCCGTTTCACGATCGTCCCGGTCTCCGGGTCGTGCCAGACCTTCGCGTAGATCCGCCGCTCCTCGAGCCCTGCGTACTCCCCGGCGAGGTAACGGACGACGCTCATGAGGTCCTCCTCATCGAGGTTCCGGTAGCAGTGCGACCGGCGGATGACCGCGAGCATCGCATCGATCTGCTGCTCCCCCTCGATCGCCATCCCGAAGACGTGCTGCGCAAGGACGTCGAGGCAGTTCTCCGGTATGTGGATCCGGTCCACGAACCCGTCCTGCCCCTCCTTGAGCATCACCGCGCACTCCACGAGCTCGTCACGGTCGAGGACGACGATCCTCCCCTTCACGACCTCGCCGAGGCGGTGGCCGGCACGCCCGACCCGCTGGAGGAGCGCCGCCACGGACTTCGGGGACCCGACCTGGAGGACGAGGTCGACGTGGGGCATATCGACCCCGAGTTCGAGCGATGTCGAGGTCGTCACCACCTTCATCTTCCCGGCCTTGAGCCGCTCCTCGACGAGGAGCCTTCCTTCCGTCCCCATCGAGCCGTGGTGGCACCCGGAGTTCTCCTCCGTATACCATTCGGGATAACGGGCCCGGAGGTTGTGGAGGATTCGCTCGGCGCCGTTTCTCGTGTTCGTGAAGACGAGGGTGTTGTTGTGGGCCTGGATGTGATGGTGGATCGTCGCGTAGAGGTGCCGCGAGAGGTCTTCGGGGGTGGTCTCGATCAGGTCGGGGACCGGGCAGAGGAGGGCGAGGTCGAACTCCCGCGCAAACCGGGTATCGACGATCTCCACGTCCCGCCCGGCGCCGACCAGGAACCGGCCGACCTCATCGAGCGGCTCGATCGTCGCCGAGCAGCCTATCCGGGTAAACCCGCCGCCGGCCTCCTTCACCAGTTCCTCCAGGCGCTCCAGGCTCACCGAGAGGTGGACGCCACGCTTTGAGCCCGCAAGGGAGTGGATCTCGTCGACGACGACCCACCGGACCGTCCGGAGGCTCTCGCGGAACTTCGGAGAGTTCAAGAGGATCCCGAGGGTCTCAGGGGTGATGTTGAGGATATGCGGGGGTTTCCGGGCAATTTTTGCCTTCTCAGCCTTCGAAACGTCCCCGTGCCGGATGGCGTGCCGGACCGGCGTATGCTCGATCCCGCGCTCGCGGGCGATATCAGCGATCCCCTCGAGCGGCGGGGTGAGGTTCTTATGGATATCGTTTGCAAGCGACTTGAGCGGCGAGATGTAGAGACAATAGACGCTGTCCTTGAGCCCTTCGGTCCGCGCCCGGACGAAGAGACCGTCGATGATCGCAAGAAACGCCGAAAGCGTCTTTCCCGACCCGGTCGGAGAACAGATGAGGACATTCTTCTCCTCGTGGATGAGGGGAACCGCCATCCTCTGCGGCGGCGTGAACTGCCCGTTCAGTCGTCGTATGCACCATTCCCGTACGTTCTCGTCAAGGAGGCCGAGGACCTCCTCGTCCGAGCGCTCTTCCTGCCCTGCCGGCCACATCTCCATCCTGTCACCTGCTGTTGTCCCGTGCGTCCCGCCGTGCGCCCCCCGCGTAACGGTGCAGGGGACGGCAGGCTCGCGTAATTCCTGATCTGCCTGGTCTGGCAGGAGTTTTAACCAAATATCAAGCGACGACCCCGGGAGGGCAAAAATAATGCCATATATGAGGTTTTTAGCGGCAATTTTTCGCCTCTCGCGATCCCGCGGTCACGCTGAATTTTGTATATATTCTGTAACCATCCTCAATAGCCTTTTGCGTTGGACGGGATATTGCGTGGAAGCGCCGATGGATAATATCCCGCCAATATTGGCTCCTTACCTGTTTTAACAATTATTATGTCGTATTGCGATCCCTTTGATCCCGGCAGCCACCGGCCTCTCAAAGTAGCAGCCCCGGTTGTTGAGAAAAATATTTACTGGATTTTTCAGTCATTATAATCCCCCTCTAGCGGCAGGTCCAGGGCCTCCGGGTGATTCCACATCCCGGCGCGTTTGAGATATTCTAATGTATCTTCTCGTGAAATGTACCAGAGGAACTACGATGACAAATCACCCGGTTAAGAACATGATGCGGTTGATGTCGACCAAGATCAGGACCATCGCGGACGTGATGTCCGACGAGCAGATCGATGGGTTTCTCACCGAGATCCTGAATGCAAACCGTATCTACACCATGGGCGCCGGGCGCTCCGGGCTCGTCGCAAAGTCGTTTGCCATGCGCCTGATGCACCTCGGCCTCTCAGCGTTCGTCGTCGGGGAGACGGTGACCCCGGCCATGAAGCCGGGAGACGTCATTATCGTCTTCTCCGGGTCCGGCGCGACCAAGACGATCGCGGATATCTCCGAGACGGCAAAGGAGATCGGCGGGCGGGTCTGCCTCATCACTTCGAAGAAAGAGTCCCGGATCGGGCGTATCGCCGACTGCATCGTCGTCATCGAGAGCCAGCGGGACAAAGTGGCCGATGAGTCGGCCGAGTTCGAGATCCGGCAGATGATGGGCGAGCACAAGTCGTTCGCGCCGCTCGGCACCATCTTTGAGACAACCGCCATGGTCTTTGCGGATGCAATCATATCCCGGCTGATGGAGATCACCCAGTGCCGGCCCGAAGACCTCCAGTGCCGGCACGCGAACATCGAGTGAGAAGAATCATGAGCGAACACAGGTATGCCGACCGGGTCCGGTCGGTGGAGATGTCGGGCATCCGGAAACTCTTCGATGCCGGGGGGCCGGATGCGATCAACCTCGGTATCGGGCAGCCGGACTTCGATACGCCCGACCATATCAAGATGGCAGCGATCGCCGCCATCCGGGAGGGGAAGACCGGGTACACCCCGAACGCCGGGATCCCGGAACTGCGGCAGGCGATCAGCGAAAAATTTGCACGGGAGAACAATATCGCCTACCGGCCCGAGCAGGTCCTGGTCACGGCGGGAGGGAGCGAGGCGCTCCACCTCGCGATGGAGGCGCTCGTGGACCCGGGCGACCGCGTCCTCGTCACCGACCCGGGGTTCGTCTCCTACGCCGCCCTCGCGACGATCGCCGGCGGCCGGCCCGAGAGTGTCGGGCTCGATGCGACCCTGCATATCGATGTCGAGCGGGCGAAGGAGCAGATGGACGGGGCACGGGTCTTCGTCCTGAACACGCCGGCAAACCCGACGGGCGCCGTCGAGAGCGAGGAGTCGATCCGCGCCCTTGTCGAGTATGCAAACGACCGGGGCGTCACGGTCATCTCCGACGAGGTCTACGAGCACTTCATCTACGAGAAGAAGCACGTCAGCGCGGCCCGGTTCGGCGAGGACGTCATCACCGTCAACGCCACGAGCAAGACCTACGCCATGACCGGGTGGCGGGTCGGCTACCTCGCGGCACCCGAAGACTACATCCCCGAGTTCCTCAAGATACACCAGTACGCCCAGGCGTGCGCGACGTCGATATCGCAGTATGCGGCGGTCGCCGCCTACACCGGCGACCAGAGCGCCGTCGCGCAGATGCGGGAGGAGTATCGTGCCCGGCGCGACCTCCTGTATGCGGGGCTCACGGGCCTCGGGCTCACCTTCCCCCGGCCGGAGGGTGCGTTCTATATGTTTGTCCCGATGGGAGAGGCCCTCACCGCGAAGGCCGTCGAGAACGGCATCATCATCGTGCCGGGCGGGGCGTTCGGCTCGCGGGCACCTGAATATGCACGGTTCAGTTACGCGGCGCCCCGGGAGACCCTCTCCCGTGCCGTCGGGAGGCTCAGGAGACTGATGGAGTGAGAAGAGAATGGTGAAAGAGTTACTCAGGAAGCTCTCGGACGCTCACGGCGTATCGAGCAGCGAAGGAAGCATCAGGGAGATCATCAAGGCGGAGCTTGCGGGCGTGGTCGATGAGATCCGCGAGGACACGATGGGGAACCTGATCGCCACGAAGCGCGGCGACGATTTCTCCATCATGCTCGCGGCCCACATGGACGAGATCGGCCTGATGGTCCAGTACATCGATGAGAAGGGGTTCATCCGGGTCGTCCCCATCGGGGGATGGTACGGGCCGGTGCTCTACTGCCAGCGGGTGGTCCTGCACGGGACGAAAGGGCCTGTCATGGGCGTCCTCGGCGCAAAGCCTCCGCATGTGATGAAGGAAGAGGAGCGCAAGAAGGAGGTCAAGGTCGAGAACCTCTTCATCGACGTGGGCGCGGCGAGCGAGGAAGAGGTAAGGAACCTCGGGATCGAGATCGGCACCCCGATCACCATCGACCGCGAGTTCGCGGAACTTACCGGCACCCGTGTCACGGGAAAGGCCTTCGATAATCGGGTCGGTGTCGTGATGCTCATCCGGGCCATGCAGCAGGCGAAGTCGCCCCACACGATCCATGCCGTCTTCACGGTCCAGGAGGAGGTGGGGCTGAAGGGCGCCCGCGTCAGCGCCTACGCCTTGAACCCCGACTGCGCCATCGCGACCGACGTCACCATCCCCGGCGACCATCCGGGGATCGAGAAGAAGGATGCGAGCGTCGAGATGGGCAAGGGGCCGGTCCTGGTCATCGTCAGCGCGAGCGGCCGCGGGCTCATCGCCGATCCCCGGATGACCGCGTGGCTCCGGGAGACCGCGGAGAGGAACGGCATCCCCTGCCAGATCGAGGTCGGGACCGGCGGCAACACCGACGCGACGATCATCCACCTCGAACGGGGCGGCATCCCGAGCATCCCGTTCTCGATCCCCGCCCGCTACATCCACTCGCCGGTCGAGGTGGTCGACACCGCCGACATCGAGGCCGGAGTCAGGCTCCTGGTCGAGGCGCTGAAGAGCAAGCCCGCGCTCTGATACGGGTACAACGTCCCTTTTTTTACAGTAGACCGTTGCAGAATCGTCGAAGAACAGGGGTGCCCGAGAGATGGACTCTACGCCCGGGCACATTTCGGTTCATGGTGCAGTGTTTTTTTGTGTTCGCAGGCCGTAACCGTCCGGGCCTGTGAACCCGCTGCGTCATGTGTGGATGTGCCTTCCGATTGACCCCACTCTCAGGCAAACACCCCATGGCGCTAAAAGTATATAATTTTATCCCAACACACGAATAATAATTTTCGTGCGCGTTACGGTCCGTTAGGGCTGCCGTATCCCTCCAACCGGCCTTACTCTTCCACGATGATGACCGTCACCGGGCACGAGTCGGCGGCCTCTATCGCGCAGTCGGCAAGGTCGTCGGGCACTTCTCCCTCCGCGGGGTCGTTGTTGACCCGGTACTGCTCCACGATCGAGCTCAGACCGTCGCTGGGGTCCTCTTCGAAGACGTCCGGGCAGAGCGTCCAGCAGGATTCGCAGCTGATGCAGCCCGGCCTGTCGATGGTAACCTTCACCACTCTCCATACCTCCGTCTCTCTCGGGGAGGGCGCTCTTCTATGTTAAAGGTGACGGGTAACTCACCTATAGCGGGATTGGCATCGAGGCGAACGCAAGAATGCTCTGGCAAGGGAGACGGCTCGTCAGCAGAGCGAGAACAGCAAGGGAGCAGAACGAGAGCAGGATCTCCCGGGCAACGATGCCGGCAACGGCGCTGAGGCAGGAGGGGACCCGGAGAGACGGAGAGTTCTGTTCAGATCTTCCCCGAACATGAGTATCGGAGCATCTTACCAACCAGGGGAAGCCCATCGTCGACGCGATCTGCCGGTGGGATTTTACCATCACATTTATCATGGAGGTACAGAAGAAGCAACCCTCCAAGCGCATGATTTGCATCCTGACGGCATGGGACGGAGAAGACATACTCCACGCCTCATCCCGGGCCTATCGTCTCTTCCGGACCGGATAGCCCCGGATGGATGCAATCAAACCGGGGATTGAGGATGAACGCACGGGGTGAAGAGCCGAAAAGATCCGGTATCACGCCGCTGGTCTATATTGCTGCAGCAGTGGCAGCCATCGGAGGAGTCCTCTTCGGGTACGATACCGGGGTCATCTCCGGGGCGATCCTCTTCATCACCGGGGAATTTAATCTCTCGCCGGTCTTCGAAGAGGTCGCAACCAGTTCGGTGCTCGTCGGCGCGATCCTGGGGGCGATCTCCGGCGGTCTCCTTGCCGACAGGATCGGGCGGCGCCCCTCGATCATCGCCGCATCGGCTGTTTTCCTGGCAGGCACCGGGTTCGTCGTCGCTGCAACGGGCCTGTCCGTCTTCCTCATCGGCCGCGTGCTGATCGGTATTGCCATAGGTGTTGCATCGTTCGTCGTCCCCCTCTATATCTCCGAGATTGCACCTTCGGCGTTCCGCGGCAGCATGGTCTCGCTCAATCAGCTCTTTATCACCCTTGGGATCCTCGTATCCTATGGAGTGGATTACCTCTTCTCTGCAAGCGGCAACTGGCGTGCTATGTTCGCATTCGGTGCCGTGCCGGCCACCCTCCTCCTGATCGGTATGTTCCTGCTCCCGGGCAGTCCCCGGTGGCTCGTGGCTCATCAGCAGACAGACCGGGCAGCCGTCGTTCTCCAGAAGATCCGGGGAACCCGGGACGTATCAGGCGAACTCGATGATATCAGTCGTTCGGTCAGGACACAGAAAGCCGGCAGTTGGTCCGACCTGCTGGCACCGTCGATGAGAATGCCTCTGATCGTCGGTCTCGGCCTGGCTATCCTGCAACAGCTGACCGGCATCAACACCGTCATCTACTACGCTCCGACGATCTTCCAGTTTGCCGGGCTACACTCTGCCGCGGCCTCGATCGCAGCGACTGCAGGTGTTGGTGTCGTGAACGTCCTCGCCACCGTCGCTGCCGTCATCCTCGTTGACCGGGCAGGACGCCGCCCCCTCCTCCTTGTGGGAATCGCCGGCATGGTCGTGAGTCTCGCCGTGCTCGGTGCCGGGTTTGCGTTTGGTGGAGCGGGCCCGGGAGAGGGACTCCTCGGGCTGATCACCGCGGTCAGCCTGACGGCATACGTCGCCTCGTTTGCCATCGGCCTCGGACCGGTCTTCTGGCTGCTGATAGCCGAGATTTACCCGCTCAACGTGCGGGGGCGTGCCATGAGCGTCGCAACCATCGCCAACTGGGCCGCGAACTTTCTCATCACCCTGACATTCCTGACGCTGGCCGGAGTCCTGGGGCGGGTGGGTGTCTTCTGGCTCTACGCACTTGTGGGCATCGTTGCATGGTTCTTTGTCTTCAGGCTGGTGCCGGAGACGAAAGGACTCACACTTGAAGCGATCGAAGAGCATTTCAAAGCCGGCCGGCACCCTCGCGAACTGAAGGGTGCGCCAAAACCATAACTGGATTGCTATGCCCAATACCTCCCTGAACAACCGGTCATCGGTTCCCATACCACCCCGCCGTCGTGAGGGTGCACCCCGTGATGAGTACCGGCCGATCGAAGACTACGGAGTGATCGGGAACGGGCATACCGTGGCGCTCGTCAGCAGTAGAGGCTCCATCGACTGGCTCTGCTTCCATCGGTTCGACTCGCCGTCGCTCTTTGCCCGGATCCTCGACCCCGACCACGGCGGGTACTGGAGCATACAGCCTGAGGAGCCGTTTAAGAGTTCGCACCGGTATCGGGAGGCGACGAACGTCCTTGAAACGACTTTCCGTTGCGCCGATGGAACCGCAGTCCTTCGAGATTTCATGGATATTGCAAGTGTTGCCCGGCTTCGCCGGCTCCCGGCTCCCGGCAGGATCATACGCATCGCGGGGTGCACCGAGGGGAAAGTTGAGATTGCCTGCAACTGTCTGCCCCGTCCGAACTACGCTCGAACGCGCCCGGAGTTCGCCCTTCGGGGGAGCCAGGCGACGTTCGGGGCATACACACTCACCGGACCGGCGAGGTGGCAGGCAGATGATGCGAACGAAGCATTGACCGGCCGGATCACGCTTCACGCAGGTGAGACGGCAGCGTTCACCCTTGCAACAGATGACGATGCCGCCCTGCCGCAGCTCACCCCGGAAGATTCCCTCGAGGTGACGACCGATTACTGGCGACAGTGGAGCGGCAACTGCACGTACGATGGGCCGTATCGCGATATCGTGATCCGCAGCGCTCTCACTCTCAAGATGATGACCTATACGCCATCCGGCGCCATCGTTGCGGCACCGACGACATCGCTTCCCGAAACCTTCGGCGGCGAACGAAACTGGGATTACCGCTTCACCTGGATCCGCGATGCGTCGCTCACGCTGTACGCGCTCCTCCTTGCTGGCTACCTCGACGATGAACAACCGTTCTTCGACTGGCTCGTACGTACGGTCAGGTTGAAAGGCACAGGCATCTCGATCCTGTACCCCGTCGTCCCGGAGAGCAGAACTACCGAGGAGGTGCTCGACCACCTCAGAGGGTATCGGGACTCCCGGCCGGTGAGGATCGGGAACCAGGCGGCGGTCCAGGAACAACTCGACGTCTACGGGGAGATCATGGGTGCCATCCAGTTCGCCTGGAAGATCGGGAAGTATGACCCGACACCGCTCTGGGGAAGAATGTGGGAGATGCTCGATTGGGTGACCCACCACTGGCATGACCGCGATAGCGGGCTCTGGGAGGTCAGGGGCGGTGTACGGCATTTTGTCTACAGTAAAGCCATGCTGTGGTTCGCCCTCAACTGCGGGATCGAGATTGCGGAAGAGATGCGCCTCCCGGGGGATGTTGAAGGCTGGCGCCGCGAGCGCGACATGATCCACGAGGAAGTGCTCGATAAGGGATGGAGTGATACCCTGGGTGCATTCAAGCAGTCATATGAAGATGAACAACTTGATGCCGCGAACCTGCGCCTCTCTACCATCAACTTCATCAAGGGAGACGACCCGCGGATGCTCTCGACGATAGATGCGACGCTCGAACATCTCGTCGTCGACGACCTCTGCTACCGCTACATCGACGCCCCGGAAGGCGTGACCGGGAAGGAGGGGTCGTTCGTTGTCTGCACGACCTGGCTCATCAACGCCCTGATACGTGCCGGTCGCACGAAAGAGGCGCACCGGACATTTCAGAGCCTCCTCGCACGCGCCAGCTCGCTCGGCCTCTACGCTGAAGAACTCCAGCCGGCGACCGGGATCCACCTGGGCAACTTCCCGCAGTCGTTCTCGCACATCGGGATCATCAACGCCGCTGTTTCACTTGCTCATGCAGGATACGTCGGTACGGTCAGCCCGTATCACGCCGCCGCGGCAGATGCGGCAGGGCATGGCGGCGGCAAACCCGGTCCCTGAGATCGGGGCTTAATGCACGTAGCGTCTATCCGGTGATCGAAGGCCCGGATGGTTCAGGGCACCTTATGGACATTTTCAGGGGAGTTGAGCCATACCTGGCGTCGAGAACGGGTGGGAGGACAGGCGGATTTCTCCGGGTACCACGCCCCCGGAGAAGGAGTTTCCCACCCCCGGATGAAGTGTTCTGAAGCGGCCTCCCGGAACGGTATCGGTCCTGTCCCGGGGTGTAAGGAGCGGCGCCAGGCCAAAACGATGAGACCGAGGCCGAAACCTCCTCAAGGGAAGTATAGTCCATATCCAGCAACGCACTTCGGCAAAGTATATCGCTCACCCGGTCTGATGTAAGAGGATCTATGCAGAATTCGGCCTGGATTACCCTGTTCTTTGCCGGACTCCTGGAGACCGGCTGGGCGCTCGGCCTCAAGTATACCGAAGGGTTTACGAAGGTCGTGCCGTCGGTGGCGACCATCATCCTGATGGTCGGGAGTTTTTACCTCCTCTCGCGGTCGCTCACCACCCTCCCGATCGGGACGGCGTATGCCGTCTGGACGGGCATCGGGGCGGTCGGGACGGTCATCGCCGGGATCGTGTTCTTTGGGGAGTCGCGGAGTGTCGCCCGCCTCCTCTGTATCCTCCTGATCGTCGCGGGGATCATGGGGCTGAAGTTCTGTTCAGACGCGTGAGGTGAGGGGCTCGTGCCGACGAGGATGCTGTTTCGCGGTGTTTGAGTCCCGCCCCTCCACGATGCCGGGGGAGGCACCACGAACCTCGTTTGAGGTGCGGCAAGAAGACCGCCTCTCGATCAGGCGCGGCGTGAACCCCCTGCCGGTAGCCTTATCTATAGCCCGCCGGACATAGACCGCGATGCCGGGCGGAGCAACGCGGACAGAAGGATTGAGCCTCTCTGCCGCGATAGCGTTTGCGGTGGGGAACATGATCGGGGCCGGGGTCTTTGTCCTGAGTGGCCTCATCATCGCCATCGCCGGCCCCTCGGCGGTGATCTCCTACCTCCTCTGCGGTCTCGTCGTTGCCTTTTCGGGTCTATCCTATGCGGCGCTCGCGAGCATCTATCCCGAAGACGGAGGCGGGTACCTCTACGTGCGGCACATTCTCGGCTCGTACCCCGGGTTTCTCGCGGGTTTTGCGATGTACGTCAGCATAACGATCGCCACCGCCTTCGTCCTCCTGGGGTTCGGGATCTACGTAAACCTGCTGGCGGGAACAGATCTTGACCCGCGTTACGCCGCCCTTGCCACTCTCGTGCTGCTTGCGGCGCTCAACTTCAGGGGGGCCGCAGAAGCGGGACGGGTCGAGGTCGGTCTCGTCGCCGCGAAGATAGCGATCCTCGTCGGCCTGATCCTGGTCGGGCTTGCCCACGTTCAGGCCTCCGACTTCTCGCCGTTCCTCCCCGGCGGCGTGAGCGGCATGCTCCAGGGGGTGACGATGATCTTTTTTGCCTACATCGGGTTTCAGGTTGTGGCTATGATGGGCGGCGAGGTGAAGAGTTCTGCAAGGAACGTACCGATTGCCACCCTTGCATCCATCGGCATCGTGGCGCTGATATACGTGGGGGTTGTCATTGCACTGCTCGCGGCGCGGCTCCCCTCGTATGGGGGTGAGAGCGTCTTTGATGCATCGGTCGTCTACCTCGGACCCGCAGGCGGGGTTGTCGTCGCTCTCGCGGCGCTCTTCTCGACGCTCTCGGCCGCGAACGCAAACATCCTCGGCGCCTCGCGGATCATCCTGGAGATGGCAAGCGAAGAACAGATCCCCGGGAGGTTTGCCCGGGTCCGGAACGGTCAGCCGGCGAGCTCCATTCTGCTCGGCGCTGGCCTTACAGCCATCCTCATCCTCGCCGGGAACCTCTCGTTCATCGTGGAGCTGACCAACGTCACAATCCTTGCGGCGATGCTGCTCGTGAACGTCAGCGCGTTCATCCTGGCAAGGCGCAGGACGCTGGTCTCGTCGGAAAAGAGCCTCTTTGTTATCCCGTTCGGCCCTCTCTTTCCGCTGCTGGGCGCCGCATCCTGCGCGGCGATGCTTGTCACCCTCGCACCGATGGTCCTCGGGCTCGGTATCGCCATCCTGCTGGCAGGCTCAATCCTCCTCCTCATCGAGGACGTCCCCGAAAGGGAGCTGATTGTCCGGGAGATACGTCTCCTGCTCCGCCGGCCCGTGGAGCGGGATAGCGAGGACGCAGCCTGATCGCGTCGCCGCGGGTGCTCGTCGTCCGATCGGGAGGCGGCCGCCCTGACGGAGACCACACCCCCCGCCTCGCCGGCGGATTGCCTTTCCGGAGCGAGGCCTCCTATCCTCCTCCCCGTTCAGGGTGCCGGCGCCGGTCGCGAGGAGGACGGCACCAATGAGAAATGAGGCAGTTATGCGAGTGTCCCTGAGAGATCCTCGTGCCGGGCGGTTGACCGTTTTTTTATCGTCCGGGAGCGCACTCGTCTTCCAGGGCCGTGAGGAACGCGAGAAGGAGCGCATGCCTCTCCCCGGCAAGCTCCCGGGCGCTCTCCGTGTACATGCGGTCCTTGAGGTTCAGGAGTTTCTCGTGAAAGTGGCCGGCCGCGTCCGCGATGCCCCGTCCCTGTTCTCCCGCCTGCATGAACGTCCTTGCGATCCCGACCGCGCCCATCGCGTCCAGGTTGTCCGCGTCGGAGAGCACCCGGGCCTCGAGAGTCGCGGGGTCGATGCCGGAACTGTAGCGGTGCGCCCGGATGGCGTGGACAATGCCCGCGATGCACTCAGCCGGGTAGCGGACAGACTCCAGGTACGCCGTCGCCATCCGTGCCCCTTCTTCTTCATGGGGGACGCCCGTCTCCTCCTCGATGGGCCGGGCGATGTCGTGGAAGATTGCGGCCGGGACGAGGACCGCCATCTCCGCGCCTTCGCGGGCGCCGATCTCTTCGCAGAGGCGGGCGACCCGGAGGGTATGGTCGAACCCATGGGCCCCGGATGCCGGGAGGGCTGCCCGGACGTGGTCGAGCATCGCGGCGGTCTGGTTGTTCATGAGAGATCTCTCTCTGGTTATGAGAGAAATCTATCCCTTTAGGCACGGGATATCCGGGTGCCCAACGGATTATGCAGAAAAAGAGGGGTTAGTCCCGCCGCAGAACAGCAGCGGCCCCTGCGACAAGGCCGGCGAGCGCCAGAACCGCTTCAAAGCCCGGTGCCTGCGTTGGCTCTGCAGCAGCCGGGGCTGTGGTGCCCGTGGCAGATGCGGTTGTTATCGGTGCCGGTGGTTCTGCAGCGCTGGCCGACAGGCTGCTGGTTGAACCCGCCTCGACCGCAACCAGGGCGAAGGTGCTGAAGTGCGAGACGCTGGCCGTGACCGTGCGAGTCGCCGCATCGACGGTCGCCGGAACGTCAACCCACTCCCCCTTCGCCGTATCGTAGAACTGCACCTTCAGGTCGGACCCCTTCAGATTCTCCCACTCCTCTTCGGAGAGGACGAATACCAGATCTATTGCGGGGTCAAACGTTGCCCCGGCGGGCGAGCAGTCGTAGACGCTCCCCGCAAAGGCGAACCGGGCGTTCTCCGGCTCCGGTAAATCTGCCGACGAGGCGGGTTCGATGGAGATCTCATGGACCGGCGAGCCTTCTGCATCCAGCACAAGGACGTTCTGTGGGATCACGAGCGATGCGATGCCGTCTGTTGCGGTGATATCCACACCGCGAAGCACCTTCCCTTCAGAGGAGGTCAGGATGGTGCCTGCGCCGGCAGTGAACGTGAACTGCGAGTTGCCCCCGCCCCCGCCGCTCCACGAGGACTGTGTGGGCGTCGGCGTCGGTGTGGCGTACTCAGCGACTAGGATGGCAGTGGCTGCATACATGTTGTCGCCGTTCGAGCCGGGGTCGTAACTCTGGAGCCGTGCTTCGTTCTCGCCGTCGAGGACGGCATCGGTCACGTCGTAGGCAGAGAACCCGAGTTGCGGCCCGGCCTGGTAGTCCGTCCAGAACCCGGGATACTCCTGATCGTTGAAGAAGAACTTGCTCTTTTCTTCGTCATTGGCCGAGAAGAGGATGGCGGTTACCCGGGCTCCCTGGAGATAGGCGGTCTCGACGTTGCTGAAGGGCGCATACGCGGTCGCCTCCTCAGAGTTCACTGCATAGGAGGCGCGGGCATAGAGCATGTCGAACTCGTCGTTGATCCGGATCTCCTTCTCGGTGGTTGCAGGGTCTTCATACACGACGACGAGGTAGGCACCGTAGATGCTGTAGTCGTTCCCATCTTCAGGGATGATGGTCATGCTGGTGCCCGCCGGATCGAACGCCCCGGTCACGTCGTAGACGTACATCCCGTAGGGGTAACTGTAGGCGCCAAAGTTCTTGATGTCCTGGTAGGTCGCTATCGGCGTGACGGCGTGCCCGTTCATCGAGACGGTGAAGGCCGGATCGACCCCCATCTTGTTGTAGGTGTAGCCCTGGTAGAGCCGTGCGCTGACCACCGTGGCGCCGGTGGGGACGGGGAGATCGGCCGCAGTCCACCCGTAGGTCTGCGCGGTCCAGCGGGCCCCGTTGTAGGTGGTGTTCCCGGCGGAGTAGACGACGTCGTACCGGCCCGTGAAGGATTCCTGTGTCGTCAGGTCGTCGCCGTCGGTGTAACGCTTGCCCTTGTAACCGTTGTAGACGACGGTCTTTGTGATCCCGGCGGTGTTGTTCGTCTCGTTCTCTTCAATGACGACGCCGGCGTCATCGACGGTGACGGTGATGACCACGGCGTCGCCGAAGGCGCGGATCGTGGAATCCGTGATCTCGACCGTGGTCGTGGCGTTCACGGCAAGGCCGGAGACGTTCACCAGGACGGTGTGGTTGCCGACGAGGAACCTGACATCAAACGCTCCGGCGGTCTCGTTGCCGACGTTCGCCACGGTCGCGGTGACGTTGTTCGGCTCGTGGGCAAAGACCTCGCCGCTGTTGGGTGCGATGCCGGTGACCGTCAGGTCGGGCCGGGGTCTCTCTGTGTACTCAGTGATCAGGATGGCAGTGGCCGCATACAGGTTGTCGCCGTTCGAGCCAGGGTCGTAACTCTGGAGCCGTGCCTCGTTCTCGCCGTCTTCCATGACATCGGTCACGTCGTAGACCGAGAACCCGAGCTGCGGTCCGGCCTGGTAGTCCATCCAGAACCCGGGATACTCCTGGTCATTGAAGAAGAACTTGCTCTTCTCTTCGTCATTGGCCGAGAAGAGGACGGCAACTGCCCGGGCTCCCTGGAGATAGGCGGTCTCGACGTTGCCGAAGGGCGCATACGCGGTCGCCTCCTCAGAGTTCACTGCATAGGAGGTGCGGGCATAGAGCATGTCGAACTCGTCGTTGATCCAGATCTCCTTCTCGGTGGTTGCGGGGTCCTCGTAGACGACGACGAGGTAGGCACCGTAGATGCTGTAGTCGTTCCCGTCTTCAGGGGTGATAATCATGCTGGTGCCCGCCGGATCGAACGCTCCGGTCACGTCGTAGACGTACACCCCGTAGGGGTAACTGTAGGCGCCAAAGTTCTTGATGTCCTGGTAGGTCGCTATCGGCGTGACGGCGTTTCCGTTCACCGAGACGGTGAAGGCCGGATCGACCCCCATCTTGTTGTAGGTGTAGCCCTGGTAGAGCCGCGCACTGACCACGGTGGCGCCGGCGGGGATGGGGAGATCGGCTGGGGTCCACTCGTAGGTCTGCGCAGTCCAGCGGGCCCCGTTGTAGACAGCGTTCCCGGCGGAGTAGACGACGTCATACCGGCCCGCAAAGGAAGCCTGTGTTGTCAGGTCGTCGCCGTCGGTGTAGCGTTTACCCTTGTAACCGTTGTAGACAACGGTCTTTGTGATCTCGGCGGTGTTATCCGCCTCGTTTGCCTCGAAGACCGCGTCGTCCGGATCGACGGTGACGGTGATGGTCACAGTGTCGCCGAAGGCACGGATGGTGGGATCGGTGATCTCGACCGTGGTCGTGGCATTCGCGTCAAGACCGGTGATGGTGACCGCGGTTTCATACCCGCCGATCTCAAACAGCACATCGAACGTGCCTGCAAGTTCATCGCCGGCGTTCTTCACGGTTGTGGTGACGTTGTTCGGTTCATGGGCAAATATCTCATCGCTATTCGGCTTGATGCCGGATACAATGAGGTTCGGTGCGGTATCTGCAGATGCAGCGGGTGCGAGGAGCATCATGCAAAGAAGAATCACCATGAGGTGCGGGATGTATCGTTTCATTCTCTCACCGTTGTTACGGTTATCTATAAAGTAGTACTAAATAAAACATATGGATCTGAATATAGTAAATAATCAGATTATATTATATAATCGTTTGAATACATCCCTGCCCGGAGATTCTCGCTGCTCCGGGTCGTTGCTCTCAAAAAAAAGGTTATGACTCCGCCAGATCCACCCGGATCTTCTCCACCGTATAGGGAGGAATCAGGAGATCTTCGATCACCTTCGACGCGAGGCCGGCTTTCAGCCTGATCTCGTACGTCCCGATCTCGAGGTAGGGGATGAGGCAGGGGGTCTTCAGGCCGGTGTCCCGGCCGTAGAGATAGATCGTCGCCCCTGCCGGGGTGGTATTCACCATAAGCGAACCGTAGGTGTAGGGATCAAGGGTGAAGGTAAGTTTTTCGTCGGGCTTTGCATCGTTGGGAACCAGCCAGATCGCTTCCTCCTCCGGATGGTAGCCATTCCTCGACACCATGATCCGGTGCGGGCCCCCGGAGAGGTTCTCGACAAGATACGGCGTGCAGAAACCGGTCGGGTATCCGTCGATATAGATATCAGCCCCGGACGGGACCGAGTCGACCTGAACGGTTCCGGTTGCCGGGAGCAGGGTGGGTACGGTGACCTTCGTCTGGAGCCCGCTGGGTGCGATCCGGTGCGAGAGGTACGCGCCCTCGTCAAGGATAGTGATGTACGGGTTCGCCTCATCGGTCGTGATGTTGCAGGGGATCGTAAAGGGAGGATACCGGCCGTCGACGGTCACGCTCTTCCCCGCATACGCCGCTGACTCGATGGTGACGTTCTTCACCATCGAGTGGATGTTCTGGTGGAACGCGACCCGGTTGACGGCATCGGGATAGACCCAGGCGCTCGCCGAATCGATCCACGCGACAACCTTCCCACCTTCGCTCTGGGCACGCTCCTTCCGGACCTTGATGGTATGCTTCCCCTCTTTCAGCCCGTAGATGACCTTTGGGGTCGTAAATCCCGTCTTTTTCCCGTCGACGTAGATCTCCGCGCCGGCAGGCACCGACTCAACGTAGACACCACCAGGCGTGTTCTCCTCCAGCAGGTCTTCGCTCCCCTCTATCTTCAGGCGGTTCATCGTCTGCCCACCCCCCGCGGGGAGGTCGACATAAAGGTCAGTCTCCCCGTCGACGGCCACCTCCTGCTCGACCGGCTGGAAACCATCGAACTCGACCCGCACCAGGTGCGTGCCTGCTGCAACAGCCGTGAGCGTCACCGGTGTCGTCTTCCCGAGGTAGGTGCCGTCGAGGGTGACCAGGGCACCGGGAGGATTCGATCGGACCCGGAGCGAGGCGGGCCCAGCCTCCTCGCCTGCAGTGTCTGCCGCAGGCCCGGTCGGTGTCACGATCGGGGTTGCGGCCGGGGTCACAATGGCCTGCGCCTCGACCGGCGCGGCAGGGCCGAAGAAAAGCGAGGCCACAAAGGTGACGATCGTGTTGAAGAATGCGGCGAGCGGGTTTTCGCCCCCCTCCGGCCGGACGTCCTCGCTCGCCGCCGCATCCCGCCCGAGGGCATAGAGACCGAGCGTGGTGATGCGGCAGGTGGCGCTCGTGCCCGACGGATCGGTCTCCGTCCTGACCGCCCGCCACGTTCCGTCACCAGGATCGAGCCGGATGAACGATCCCGGCGTCCCGTTGCAGTCCGCTTCCAGGACCATGGGGATGTCGGAAGACGCGTTCTCAGGACCGATACGATAGATCCAGGTGTGATCCGGGGGAAGCCCCGCTCGGGATGGGGTCAGCCGTTCCATCGTTATGGCTGCGACCGGCGCCCCGTCGCCGTCCAGGAGTTCTGCACCCTCGCTGATGTGGAGCATGGCCGCGCCATCGGGCGTCCCGATGTGGCTGGCCTGCACCCGGCCATCGATGACGGAGAGGGGATACGCCTGATGCCCGGGAGCCGCCGTGTGGTTTGTCGGAGCAGCCCGGGCGGGTGCCGGAGAAGCGGCACCACCCTGGCCGAGGACCAGGAAGACGTTCCTGCTCTCGAGATAGTCACCCTTTGAGCCGGCCATGTAACTCTGAATCTCGGCCCTGTTCTTGTCCCCGCTCAGGTAGGGCCGAACATCGAGATCGGCGATGCTGATGGCCGACGACCCACCGTAGAGCAGGTTGAACCACTCCCAGTCGTTGAAGGCGATGCGGTTCTCATCTGTATCGGTCCCGGACGCCGCCGTGGCGACGACGAGCAGGCGAGCCCCGTTGGCCCCTGCCGCCTCGATCTCTCCCGGTATCAGGATGCTCGTCGTTGAGGTCTCGGTCGTTGTCCCGAACTCTGGAGACGCGAGCAGTGTGTCGCAGCCCTCGTAGAGCCAGTAGGTGATCTCGGGCTCCCCGATCTCCCGGTAGATGACGGCAAGGCCGACGCCGTAGAGGGCGAACGCTTCATCGCCGCTCCCACCGTTCCTGACGCTGACCCGGAGGTCACCGGATGCGGTCGTCACCGCCGAGAGGTCGTAACACGCGGTGCTGATCAGGTAATCGTATACTCCCGTGCCCTTCCTGTCGGTGTAGACCGCATCAGCCTCGATCGGCTTTCCGTCTGCAGAGAGGAGGAACTTCGGCTCGACCCCGGTCCGTGTCCGGGCGTCGTGGCCCCACGTCGAGTAGAGGTAGAGGCGGGCCACCTCGACGGTGGCGCCGGCGGGGATCTCCACCGGGATCGTATACTCCTTCACGTCTCCCGGGGTGAGGAGGCCCGAGTAACCGCTTTCGTTCAAGAAGAGGAACCCGCCTGGCAGCGTTCCCGTCCTGTAGAGCGTGAGGGTTCCCCCTGAGTAGCCCTCGATATCCGAAGCGGCGGTCCCGCCGGACGAGGTTGACCCTCCCGATTCCCCGCCTGTGGCGGGCGAGAGGTCGAAGGAGACCTCTGCCGTCTCGCCCTCCTCGACGGTGACGGTCCCGGAGGCGTCCCGATATCCTGCCTTCTTCACCGTGACCGTGTGCTCGCCGATAGGGATGCCGGCGAGCGTCGTATCGGTCACGCCACCCTGCTTCGTTCCGTCAAGGTAGATTTCGGCTCCTTCGGGGTCCGAGACGACCTGGATACTTCCGGTGATCGGCGTCAGGGAGAAGTGTACCGCCGTGGTGCTGCCGCCCTCGACGGTCACCCACTTCTCGTCGGACTCGCGGTATCCTTCCCTGACCACCCTGACGGTGTACTCACCGACCGGGACGTCCTGTAGCGTCGTGTTTGTGGATTCTCCGGTCTCTTCGTCGTCGAGCAGGATTGCCGCACCTGCCGGGCTCGAGGTGACGGAGATGGCGCCCGTCCGGTCGCCCCGGTAGGCCACGGTGAGCATGGCGAGCGGGATCTTGAAGAATTCAGCACTTCCACGGTAGACGAACGCATTTCCATCCGATATCTCCACGGTATCCGTGACATCCCATGACTGCGAACCGGCGTAGGAGCCCTGTACCGCTTCTGCGTCCAGGTACTCGCGGTTAAACTCATACTCACCGTTTGTACTTGCTATATGGACGATTGAGAGACGGGCGTCTGACCACGCGTCGGGGATATCGCCCGCGGAGAAGATGGATTCGCCGGCATAGGCGGAGTCCTGGTAACTGCAGACATCGTGGCCCTGGTTGACCCAGTACCGGATCTCGTCCGTATCACCGTCGTCGTAAGCGACCAGGAGGGTGATGAGTTTGATCCGGCCGTCGGAGGTGCCCGTATATCCGGCATTCTTATCCGTCTGCACCTCAACGGCGACACGGTTCCCGTTGATGGCGTCGGCAACATCATACCAGATCAGGTAATCGCTTGAGACCCGGTTGCAGTGGCCGTTGACCATGACCGGGCCGGCGCCACCCTCGCCCGGGAAACCGTAGGGAACGTTCAGTGTCTCCGTCCCGAGCGTCCGTTCATAGGTGCCGTCACCGTTGCCGTCGAACCTCACCCGTGCCGTCAGTTCATAGTTACTCTGCTGGTTCCCGCAGTAGACTGCAACGTAGAGATGCGCCCACGCTATCCCGGTGTGCTCCGGGAGGAGAAACGTCTTCACCTGGGTGTTCGGCTGGCCGATCGGCTGACCGGCAACGCCGTAGAACGAATCCCACCAGAGATCGCCGGAGACGGTTCCATGCTGCACGGTATCAAGCGGGATCCCGCCGATGTAGGTGTCAGCGGATACGGTGGTCGGCAACAGGAAGAGGAGCAGCATGCCGACCGCGATGAGGGCATGCTGCCGGGATAACGGAGTACAGGGATTATTCATCTGTTGTTCACCTGGATCTGATCGACTCGCGGTCCTGGGCCAGGCGCACGGACAGCGGGCGCAGGACAGCCTGAATACATCTGTGTGCAATATATCCCATAGAGTAAAAAGAGTTTTCGCAATCGTAACACGGCTACAGACGCCTGATCGCCTCCACCGGGTTGAGCCGTGCTGCCTTCAACGCCGGATAGATGCCAGCGAGCAGCGAGAGGAAGACCGCGATCAGCATCCCGGCGACCAGGATCTGCGGCGTGACCAGCGTGATATCGGCCTCTGCAAACCCGATGAAGTTCTCCCCGAGCCGGTCGATGATCAGGCCCCGTCCGACCGTGTTGATGACCGCAGCAAATCCGATCCCCATCAGATCGCCGATGATCCCGCCGAGGAGCCCGATATAGAGACATTCGAGGAGGATCAGTCCGATCACGTTGTTCTGAGATGCGCCGACCGCCATGGCTATGCCGATCTCCCGCGTCCGCTCAAAAACTGAGATGATCATGGTGTTCACGATCATGAGGGCGCCGACGATCAGCGAGATGCCGGTGAAGGAGGAGAGGACGAGGATGACGACGTCCATGAGGTTGTTCACCGATTCAATCTCTTCGAACGCTCCATCGGCGTTCAGGCCGAGCCCTTCGATCTCTTCGACGACGGAGAAGACATGCTCGGGGCTGTCCACCCGGACATAGACCGCGTCGTAGGCGTCCCGCTCGCCGGCGAGAGCCTGGACGGTCGCGGCATCCATGAGGAGCGCTGAATCGAGCGGACCGTCCTGCTCCTGGAGGATCCCGACCGCCACGACCTCACTCTCGCGGTCCTCCGGAAGCCCCGACTCGCCATACTCCCGCGCCAGCACGCCAAAGGCATCACCCGGCCGGATGCCTTCATAGCGCAGGAGCCGGTCGGCGAGGTCGCGCCCGAGTACCGCTTCGGCGCTCCCGGCACGAAATCCCTCGCCCTGGTGCAGGACCGGGTCGAAGACCGCGACGATCTCATCCCACCGGCCGCCGATGACCCCGAGGTAGGTCTGCTGTCGTGTGGCGAAAGCATCCTTCACCACCGGCGCCGAGGCCTGGACGTGGGGCAGGGCTGCTATCGCGGCCACCTTCGATGCGGTGACGGGGACGATCGTCCCCCCGTGGAGACCGGCGCTCACCTCGATCAGCGTCAAATCGGACTGTTCCTCGATCATCGCCACGGACTGGGAGCGGATCCCTTCACCGAGCGAGACGATGCCCACAACAGCGGCAACCCCGATCGCGATGCCAAGTGCGGTGAGCAGCAGGCGTGCGCGTTTTCGCAACACCTGCCGGGCTGCGATCCACGCATAATCGAGCCATTTTGCCATCATGCCACCACCCGACCATCAACCATCCGGACCGTCCGGTCAAAGAGCGACCCGGATTCCCGGTCGTGCGTCACGACGACGAACGTCGTCTGCCGGTCGCGGTTCAGCTCGCGGAGCAGGTCGAGAATCTCGGCGCTGGTCTTTGAATCCAGGTTTCCGGTCGGTTCGTCGGCGAGGACCAGGAGCGGATCGTGGACAAGCGCCCGGGCTATCGCCACGCGCTGCTGTTCGCCGCCAGAGAGTTCGGATGGGTAGTGGGTGGCGCGTTCGAGAAGACCGACCCGTTCGAGGATCATCCGTGCCCGCTCCGTCCGCTCGGCCTTCTCCCGGTAGTTGAAGAGGAGCGGGTATGCCACGTTCTCCTCGGCCGTCAGGTTTGGTATCAGGTTGAACTGCTGGAAGACAAACCCGAGGGCCGTTCGCCGCAGATCTACGAGGGCGTTCCGGTCGGTGTAGTCGACCGGCCGGCCACCGATGGCGACGCTACCGGACGTCGGTGTATCGAGGCAGCCGAGGATGTTCATCAGCGTGCTCTTGCCGCTGCCGCTGCGGCCGATGACCGCGGCGAACTCTCCTCTCCCGACCTCGATCGAAACGTCGTCGAGCGCCGTCACCGTCGTCCCGTAACGTTTGGTGAGCCGTTCTGCGGCAACGATCGCGGTCATGCCTGCTCCTCTCCGAGGTCGACCCAGAGGAACGCGTTCGTCAACAGGAGGTAATCACCGTTGTCGCGGACGGTGACGACGTTCTCCCGTGACCGCAGGTAGGGAGCGATCTCCCGGATGTCGGCGCCGACCTGGGACTGCTCGGTGGCGTCGAACGCGTCGGTCCACTCCTTCCCGTTATACCCCGGGAAGATGGCTTCCAGGATACCTTCGATGAAGGCGGGGAGGCGGTCGCCGGTCTTCCGGTTGACGGAGACGGCGTTCTTCTCCGGCACGTCTGTCCGGGTGTAGCCGCCGGAAGGGGCGACGAGGTGCAGGGTCGCCGAACGGACGGCTCCCGTATCGATGGCGCCTTCAAACTCGATCCTGCTCGTAGCCATCCCGGTCTCGACGCCGTAGCTGCTGTAGAGCATGTCGCACCCCTCTTTCACCCAGAGCATACCCCGCGGGGCGGACGGGCTCTCGTAGACGACCAGGAGCCCGACCCCCTGGACGACGAACGAGGCGTTCTCGTCGGCCGCGTTCGTGACCGTTACGGCAGTCGTGCGTTTTCCGGGTTCAGCGACCGGGTAAACGTCCATTCCTGAGAAGAAGTCGTTCGTGCTGACGAAGCCCTTGCTGTCGACGTAGCGCTCCGCACGGCCAAGTTCCTGCTGCTCCCCTCCCCGGGCGAGAACCCGCATGGTCGGGTAGACGGCCTGCTGCCCGGCCCTGCTCCATGCCCAGTAGACGTAGACCCGGGTGTCGGTGATCCGTGCGTCGGCAGGGAGCAAAGGCTCGAATGCGACGGTATAGGAGTCGCCGGGGTCGAGCGTCCCGCTGTAGGTGCTGTTCCCGAGAGTGAAGGCATACCCGCCGGTGATCGTCCCGGTCATGACGGTGACCAGGGGCTTGTCCCCCGCATAGGATGCCGATGCCGGACCGGCGAGCAGGGTGACGAGGGCGATGGCGAGGAGGACGGTCCTACGGGAAGTCATACGAACCCCCTGCGGTGTTCTTCCCGGTTGCCTGTTCCCCGGCCTCATCCAGGACAACCCGCACCTGGTGCGTGCCCGGGGTCGTGTAGAGCGGGATGGTGACCGTCGTACTGCTTCCTGCCGCCACGCCGCTGTCCACCCGTTTGTAGGCCGCTTTTTCGCCGTCGAGATAGACCGTTACCGAGAAGGCCGGGGCATCGCTTCCCCCGCTGTTCTCGATCTGGACCGGGAGGAGGTATGCGGCGTAGCCGCCGTCACCGGCCGATGCGGCGCCGGTGCAGAGGCATCCCACGAGGACTGTGGCGATGAGGAGAACGGGGACGAGCCCGGGGCTGCCGTGGGAACGCGAACGGCTGAACCACGCGACCGCGCAGAGACCGGCGACCACCGGCACGATGGAGAGCGGGGCCCGCGTGGGCTCTGCTGCTTCCGCATCGACGCGGTAGGGTGCCCCGATCGAGACGGCAAGGTCGGGGAGGGAGCCTACCGTCAGGTCGACCGACGCCCGGTTGTTCGTGGGATCGGCGTCGCCCGTCTCTGCTATCGCTGCGGTGAGGGTAAACGCGCCGCCGGATGCCGGCCAGGTGACCGTTGCTTCGGCGTTGCCGGCTGGATCCGGCGTCACGCTCTCCGTACCGATAACCCTGTCGTTCAGGGAGAACATGACGGCGACCGGGGCAGCCGGGGGTGATCCGTAGTTCTTGATCTTCGCGACCGCGGTCGCCGTCTCCCCGGTGTAGGCGTTCTCGGCGCGGACCTCTTCAACGGCGAGATCGGGAAGCGGATCGGCGCCGGACCGCACCAGGGTCAGCACGGCGAGGCAGGGGTGGATGTAGTCTTCGCCCTCGATCACTGCTCCCGATGAGGCGATACGCCCGTCGCCGTCCAGGTCTCTCCCCCGCTCGAAGAGGACGGTGTTCGTGCAAAGAAGAAGGTTGGTGACGTCAAACCGCTCGGCATCGACGTACCGTGACTCGATCCCGGCGCCGATGGAATCGAACGAGCGTTCGTTGCCGATATCGGCCCTGGTTGACGGGGAGCCGAGGTCGTGACCGTTCATGGATAGGTAGTCGGGTTGGCCCCGGTTTGAGGCGAGGAGGACGACCATGAGTTCGGCAGCCGTCATGCCGGAGCGGTCGGCGTGGCCGAAGGAGACCGATGCAGTGTCTTTTCGGGTGGGGTTGCTCCCCGCCCATCCCTCTCCGTGCAGGTTCTCGTTTCCGTCGGCGATCCAGTACTGGGTGATCGGTCCGCCCGCCTCCTCGACGACGGCAACCACACATACGGCATAGATGCGCCCGTCCAGCCGGTTTCCCGCCTCCCCGCGGCTCGTGGCGACGATGATGGTGTTCGTGCCGGCGCGGAGGTTCCCGGCCGGGTCGGTGCCGATCCAGTAGATCCCGTGGCTTGAGGCAGCGATATCGGGGTTCGTATCGCGGGTGCCGGAGAGAGCGAACCGGACCGGTTCTGCGTTGTTCACAGTCACGTCTGCCCATCCGGTGTACTGTTCGGTGCCGCCCCATACCCCGGTGTATACCCGTGCATAGACCGGAGAAGCCGGGAGATCAAAGGTGCATTCCATTGGCGGGTCAGCGAGGCCATAAGTGCCGAAGGTGAGGACTTCTCCCCGAACAGTCCCCTGGGCAGAGAGTGTCAGAGGTATTCCCTCAAACTCATACAGTGCCGAGGCCGCAGGCGTGCAACAGAGAAGGAGAACGATGGAAATAGCGATCAAGGGGATGAGACGTGGAATTTTCATACGAGTTTGAGTTCTCTCGTACAAAGTATTATCTTTTTCGAAGAACGTTTCAACTCGTGAGACTCGTCCTGTACTTCCTCTGATGATTCATCCCCGTACCGGACGTTCGAAACCTCCCCCCGGGATCTCCATCACCGGCCGCAAGCAGTCCGTGAAGAGGGGGTCGACAATCCCCGGCTGCGGGTCATCCACGGGGCTGTTCGCCCGGTGAATCCCCGACAGAAGAGGTGCCTCCGATAAACCCCACCACCAGACCCACAAAACCTGATGTGAACGGCACAACCGCGCGGTCGAACCCCGACTCCACCAGGATATCCCGGAACCGTGGAACCGTGGTGAAAGCGGGCATATTCGCCTCGCGTTGCGCGACCATCCCCCGGATAACGTCGTCCGGAGTTCCCCTCCGTTTCATGCCCCGGCACCAGATCTCTCTCTGCATCTGCTCCTCCCGGTCGTCCCCGGCGCGGAAGATGTCCCCGCAGATGAACCGCCCTCCCGGCGAGAGCGCCGCTAGAGCCCGGCGGACGACCATGACCCGGTCCTCTCTTGAGACGTGGTGGAGGCAGAGGGAGGTCACGATCGCATCGTAGCGACCTTCCGGCCATGCATCCCGCAGGTCTTGCGCAAGGAATCGGACCCCTTCGAGTTCCGGTTTTGCGGCTGCCATCTTCAGCATCTCCGGGGAGAGGTCTATCCCGATCACCTCCGCACCGGGGCACTCCTCCCTGACCATCGCGGTGAGAATCCCGGTCCCGCAGCCCAGTTCAAGGATTCGCCGTGGATGAGGAGGCAGATAATCAATGATAGTGGCAAGGAGGAGGGGTTGGGCGGGAACGACGGCCCTGATGAGGCGGTCGTACCCTTCCGCATCCATGACTCCGTGATCAGGGTCTGGTTCGGTCATCCTTGGTCCTCCAGTATGATCTATTCTGATGTTCCATTGAAAAACTCCCCAATAAAAGGTAAATAATGGTATTATTTCATACGTAATCTGCATAAACAATTATTAAATATTACCCCTACAGACGATACTCCATGGATGCAGAGTCCCATTCCCACTGCAAATACTATAATATCGAAAATGACTTCTCCATCGCCGACCTTGCCGCCTTCCACGGCCACCTGGGTCCATACATTGTCCTCGGGTACCGGATCGGGAAGTACGTGCGGAGCAACTTCTGCGACGACCCGTTCCGGATGAAGGCTGAGGTGCGGTGCGCCGGGGTCCCACCCCAGTCCTGCCTGGCAGACGGGGTCCAGCTCGGGAGCGGGTGTACGCTGGGGAAGCGGAACATCGAGATCATCCCCTCGGAGACCGTCAGTTGTGTCTTTGAGGCGGACGGGAGAAGGATCGTCATAACGCCGCGCCCGTTCCCCCTCCCGAAGAAGGATATGGACTACGAGGCTGCGATCGAGGCCGTGGCCGAGGAGATGTACTCCCAGCGCGGCGACGAACTCTTCGACATCTCCTGAAGAGCCATGACTCCGCCCGACCCCATTATCCGGCTTGAAGACGTGTATACCGCCTACGAAGGGGCGGACCGCCCCACCCTGATGGATGTCTCTCTCTCGATAGAGAAGGGCGAGTTCGTGGTGATCGGCGGCCCGAACGGCGCCGGGAAGACCACGTTGCTTGAGACGATCAACGGGATGCTCCCCATCACCCACGGGAAGGCTACCGTATGCGGGCAGGACGTGCGGAAGAACGGGGTGCAGGTCCGGTGCCGGGTCGGCTACCTCCTCCAGAACTTTGCCTTCGATCCGCTCACCCCGTTCACGGTCGAGGAGGTCGTCCTGATGGGACGCTTCGGGAGGATCGGGCTCTTCCGGAAGCCCAAAGAGGAGGACTACGAGGCGGTGCAGGACGCCCTCTCCCTGCTCGGCATCGAAGACCTCGCCACCCGCCCCATCGGGAAGCTCTCCGGCGGGCAGCAGCAGAAGGTGCTCATGGCCCAGAACCTGGCCCGCAACCCCGAGGTCCTCCTCCTGGACGAGCCTTTCTCCAACCTGGACATGTTTGCCCGCGAGGAGATCAACCGTCTCCTTGCCGGCCTGGTCAGGGATGGGATGACGGTGTTGATCGTCTCGCATGCCTTCGACGACCTGCCCGACAGGCCGGTGCGGGTCGTGGTGATGCAGGAGGGGACGATCGTCGTCAGCCGGGAGTGCTCCCCCGGAGAGGTCGAAGAGGTCGTCCGGAACGCCGGAAGAGGGGCGCTCCATGCTTGAGTTCCTCATCCAGAACAACATCGTCTGCCATGCCGTGGAGGCGATGCTCTTCGCCTCCATCGCCTGCGCCATCTTGAGCGTCATCATCACCCAGGTTCAGATCTCCTCCATCGGGTTCACCATGGCCCATGCCGCCTTTGCCGGCGCAGCGGTGGGGATGTTCCTCTCCCTCAACCCGACCGTCTGTTCCATCGTGGCCGGGATCAGCGTCGCCTTCCTCATCGGCCCGCTCTCCGATAAGGCGCGGCTCTCCCCTGATACGTCGCTCGGGCTGTTGTTCGGGATCTGCATGGCCGTGGCCATCTTCTTCATCGCCTACATGCAGACCCTTGGGCGTGGGTTCTCCGCCATGGGCCTCCTCTTCGGGGATGTCATCTCCCTCTACCGCGAAGAGATCTACCTCCTCGTCGTCATCTGCATCGTGGCGATCGCCTTCGTCCTGGTCCTCTACAAGGAGATCACTGCGATCATTTTCAACAAGCGGATTGCGGAGTCGGTCGGGATCCGGGTGAAGCCGGTCTACTACGCGATGCTCTTTATGATCGCGCTCACCGTTGCCCTCTGTCTCCCGATCATCGGGGGCCTCCTCCTCTACGTCTGGTTGGTCATCCCGGCGGCGATCGCGCTCCAGTTCTGCTACCGGCTCTCCTCGATGTTCGTGGTCGCCCCGGTCGTCGCCGCAGTTGTCAGCGTATCCGGAGCCCTCATCGGCCTGGAGTACTCCCTCCCGGTCGCCCCCCTGACCGCCATCATCTTCTCCGCCGTCTTCTTCGCCGCGGTGATCCTCTCACCCAAGCGGCGCGTCACGTTTCGAAAAACTTAAGATGTTTGTCGCAACTAGTCTCAATATGAAACTATTTCGTATCATCTTTTTCCTACTCATTTTGGGTTTGGTAGCACCAGGTGCGCATGCCCTCAGCGTCGTCTCCACGACCACCGTCCTCTGGGACCCCGCCCAGTACATCGGCGGCGAGAAGGTCGAGGCCATCTACATCGCCGATCCGACCATCTGCCCCCACATGCAGGCAGACATCATCCCGAACCGCATCCAGATGCAGAAGGAGTTTATCCGCGATGCCGATCTCTTCATCGCCCATAACGGGTCGGTCGACCAGTCCTACGTGATGCCGTACGTCACTGACTTCATGGCCGCGAACAACTACGGGGCGGTGGCGTGGGTGACCCTGGAGAATCCCTCCATGACCTGGAACACACCATCGGGGGCAAAAGACCTCGCCCGTGAGGTGGCGGGATGGCTGATCGCCGCCGACCCGGCAAACCAGACCTACTACGAGACGCGGTTGACCGAGTACCTTGCTGATATCGATGCTGCAGACCTCTCCGCTGAAGAACGGGAGGCAATTCCCGGCCAGGATGCCGTGGTGATGGTCTGGCAGCAAGATGCCGCGGTCGGGTGGCTCGGGCTGGAGATGGTATCCCTCTATGCGCCGGAGTTCTACCAGGGCGGCAAGTTCACCCCGCAGAAGGTTGTCGATGATATCAACGCCAACCCCGCGAAGTACCAAAACGTGCAGTACGTCATCGAGAACATGCAGTCGGGTGAGCTGGCAAAGGGGCTTGAGGAGGCGCTTCGCGACAACGGGGTGCCTGTGGAACGGGTCATCTTCACCAACTTCCCCAAGTCGCTCCCGGGCGTCGACTCTCTCCCCGATGTCATCCGCTACAACAAGGGTCTGGTCACCCCGGTCGAGGTCGCATCGGCAGCGGATGAGACCGCCCCGGCCGGGGTCAGTGCTCCGCTCCCCGCGGTACTCTCGGTTGTGGCTATCCTGGGAGGCGGCGCCCTGCTGCTCCGCAGGCGGTAAGGATGAACGTCGACCTGAACCCCATCGGCTATGTCTCCTCGCCGTACCTGAAGAAGGAAGATGCCCCACGGCAGGGCAGGCTGACCGACACCGAGGCGGAGATCGTCATCGACGACCGATACCTCCCCGGCCTGCTCAGGGTCGAGGAGAAGAAGCACCTCTTCGTGCTCTGCTGGTTCGACCGGGCCGACCGGAGCGTGCTCCGCGCGACGCCCCCACACAACCCGGTGGAGCACGGCGTGTTTGCAACCCGTTCCCCAAACCGGCCGAACCCGGTCAGCCTCTCGCTCGTCGACGTCGTCGGTATAACGGGCAACACGATCCGGGTCCGGGGGCTGGATGCCCTCGACGGGACGCCGGTCCTCGATATCAAACCCTACTCGCAGGAGATCGACTGCCCGGAGTGATTGGACGCGGCCGGGACTCCCGGCCGCCTGTGCATCAGGAAAGGAGTGCAGCGTTTTTTTACAGTCCTGCGTATTGAGTGCTACAAATATTGAGTTACATCATATTTAGTGAAATTTTAAGGTAAGGATCCAATTATTTATTAGATTGCAGGCACAGGTTCTTCATATCGCAGGGTGCGGTAGTTTCCAAGACGCCGATGCCCCGGGAGAGCCATGTACGACAGTATCATCCAGACAGTGACGCTCGCTGCCGGCCTGCTTGCCGAGATGGTCCCGATGATGATCATCGGGGTCTTCCTCGCCGAGGTCCTCGTCGCCCTGAATATCGCCAGGAAGATTGCGGCTATCTCCCGCCCGCTCACCTCGTTCGCCCACTTGAACGAGGAGTGCGGCACCAGTTTCCTCATGGCTTTTGTCTCCCCGCCGGCCGCGAACGCGATGCTGCTGGACTACCACACAAAAGAGATCATCACCCGCAAAGAACTGATCATTGCGGCGACCATGAACTCATTTCCGACGGTCGTGATGCACTGGCGCTACCTCCTCCCGGTCTACGTCCCGCTCCTCGGCATCCCCGGCCTCATCTACTTCGGCCTGCTGATGCTCGTCGGCCTCGCAAAGACCGTGGTCATCATGCTCTACGGTCGGGCGGTCCTCATCCCCCCAGCATGCACGCCGGCCATCTCCGCGGCGGAGCCGGCTGTCACGCTCCGGGAGGCGCTCGGGACGGCATGCACATCCTCAAAAAAGATCCTCAAGCGTCTGCTCTCGGTCACCGTCCCCACCATCGTCATCGTCGCGTTCCTCATCAACGCGGGCGTCTTCGACTGGCTCGCCGCGTGGATGCAGGGCGCAGGAGGGGTCTTCCCCGTGCCCCCGGAGGGGTTCGCCATCATCGCGGCCCAGTTCGGCAGTTTCGTCGCGGGCGCAAGCGTCGCGTCCACCTTGCTCGCCGCGGGGGATATGACCTGGCAGCAGATCGTCCTCACCCTCCTCGTGGGAAACGTCCTTACCAGCATGACGCGGAGCATTCGCTGGCTCGGCTCTTCATACATCGCGATCTTCGGGATGCGG
This sequence comes from Methanoculleus sp., assembly GCF_036677455.1. GTDB lineage: Archaea > Halobacteriota > Methanomicrobia > Methanomicrobiales > Methanoculleaceae > Methanoculleus. Next base: position 42,650 of record NZ_JAVBWL010000028.1, read on the forward strand.
ACCGGGGCCGAGATCATGCTCGTCTCGACGGGGCTCCGGAACGGGATCATGGTGGTGCTGGTCGCGGTGCTGGCCTACGGCCTGGGCTGGGGATGAGGGTGCGGCGTGGCCCCGCGGGCTTACCGGCCCTGCACCTCCCGCACCGCCCGTATCTTCGGATCTCCGTCCCGCCAAGGAGCCCGGCAATCGCCTGCACGTAGGGCTCCTGCCGGGTGCAACTCGGCGACGCACGGGGGTCGCTCCGCTGCCCCCGCTGCCCCATCCCCGCGTGGCCGGTGGCGATGTAATGCAGGAAGTCCTCCTTCGGGAGATTCCACCGGCAATTGACCTTCAGCCGGACGAAGTCGGGGTTCTTCGGGTTCGGGAAGAGGACTGCTCGCGTTCCGGGGAGTGGAACCGGGTCCCCACCGTTTGATGCAGCGAGACTGAGAACCCGCCGCCAGAGCTGGTCGCAGGCAGCCTCCGGGCACGTCCTGCAGTAGCGGTTCGACGGCGGCGTGCCGTCGCCGGTGTAGTGGCGGCAGAAGTGCGGATCCATGACGGTTATGCCTCTGTGCGGTCATTCAAGGAGCCGCACACCACGATCCCGGAGGCCGGCCAGGTCCGATCGTTGCACGTCACCGGTGTCGCACCACCGTTTTTGTGCGACATACGATGGCGTTTAGTGTCGCACAAAAATTGTTGTGGGTCATAGGTGTCGCACTAACACTGTTGTGCGTCATGGGTGTCCCACAACCGCCCCCAGGTATGGTTTGTGGATATCAGGGTATTCACAACCGGTCCCCCTCGGTGATGGCAAGCAGGCGCGGGAAGACATAGGTCGCGGCACGCCGTCCCCCACCCTCGACGAGGACGGCGATGATCCCCTGTTCCCGGAGCTGCTGGAGGATCCGCTCCGCAGCTCTGCGTGGTATCGCCGCCTGCTCGAAAAACTCAGCTGAACTGAAGACCGGTGTTTTAAAGAGCGCATCGATCGCGGCGACCGCATACTGCGACCGGGTCACCTCCGGTACCGTCTGTTTCATCTCGTCGTAAAGGTCAAGGATCGCCTTTGCCTTCCGGCCGTTCGTACCGGCCTGCTCCTCGATAGCGTGGAGGAAGAACGCTATCCAGCCGTTCCAGTCACCGTCGCGGGAGACCGCGAGCAACCGCTCGTAGTAGACCGGCCGGTTCCGCTCGAGATACGCGCTGATGTAGAACATCGGGCTTCCGATCAACCCCTTCTCGTAGAGGATCAGCGGGACGAGCATCCGCCCGATACGCCCGTTGCCGTCGCAGAACGGGTGAATGAGCTCAAACTGCGCTTTCAGGACGGAGAGCTGGACGAGCACGTCCTTCTCCTCCTGCTGCAGGTAGGCCTCCCAGTCGGCGAGCGCCCCGAAAACATCCTCCGGCGCCGGCGGGACGAAGATCGCGTGCTCGATGTGGGCGTCCCGGCCGATGAAGTTCTGGATATCCCGGATGCACCCCGGCTCCCGATCCATGCCCCGGCTGCCGGAGAGAAGGATCCGGTGCAGGTCGCAGATGAGGGCGGTGTCCAGCCGCCGGGTCTTGAGGGCCTCGACTGCGGTATTCAGGGCCTCCCGGTAGTTGATGATCTCCTGGATATCAGCCCGAGCCACACCGTCGATCGGCTCCTTCGGGTTTGCCTCAAACCGCAGGACGTCTTCAAGCGACGCCTGCGTCCCCTCGATCCTTGACGACAGCACCGCCTCCTGCGTCAGGAGCGGGGAGAGCAGGAGCCCGGGGTTCGGAATCGCCTGGAGGATGCCGTCGTATCGGGCAAGAGCGCGGTTCGCCGACGCTATCCGCGGGATATGGGACTCCCAGTCGATGCCGGGAGGGGGCAGCGGCTCCGGGACGTAGGGAGAGACCGTCATGCTGCCCCTTCCCCGCCGGGGCCAGGACGCCTGACGATATGCCGGAGTTCCTTCATACACTAACCGATCGTGCGAAAGGGTATTAACCTTGATTGTTTGGAATCCCGGCGTCTGCTACAGGCCCGGCGGTGATCAACGGGGCGTGCCACCGCACCGGTAAAGCCCCTCGGCGTACGACTCGATCAGGTCACGCATCGCAAGGCAGTCCCGCCACGCCCGCGGGATCGCAGCCGCCCCGTAGTAGGCCCCGGCGAGTTGCCCGTAGATCGCCCCGGTGGTGTCGGCGTCGTCGCCGAGGTTCACCGCGAGGAGGCACCCCTCATCGAAGGTGCTGGACCGGGAGAACGCCCAGAGCGCCGCTTCGAGCGCGCTGACGACGTAGCCGCGCCCCCGGATCGCCGGCGGATCCTTGTGGAGAAAAGACCCCGCCGCGACCGTGTCGATCTCACCGGCAAGCGGGTGCTCCTCCCAGTAGCCCGGGACCGGGGCGTAGCGTGCCGCGAGCAGGGTTTCTTTCGGCGCACCCGTGAGCGCCCCGGCGATGAGCCCCCCGAAGTAGCGGCAGGCATCCACGACAAGCGGCAGCGCGTGGGTCGTCCGCGAACTCTCGCCCGAGAGTTCGATCGCCCGGGCGGGGTCGGCGGCGTAGAACATGGGCACGGGGCAGAGCCGCATCAGCGACCCGTTCCCCGCGGATCGCTCATCCGCCAGCCCCGGATAGGGCTCGTGGCTGAGCATAAACCGCTGGAGAGCCTTCCGGGTCGTCGTCCCGATATCGAAGCAGGTCCCGGTACTGGAGAGGTGCCCCTCCGTAAACCAGCGGGAGTAGCGCTCCAGCTGGTCGATGGGGTCAAACCCCCTCCGCTCGATCAGGCTCTCGGCGAGGCAGAGGGCGAGGGACGTGTCGTCGGTCCACTCCCCGGGTTTGAGGCCGAACGGCCCGCCGCCGACCATCCCGGTGACGGGCGTAAACGTCCCGGGCGGCCGGAACTCGACCGTCGTCCCGAGGGCATCCCCGGCGGCGAGGCCGAGCAGGCAGCCGCGGTAGCGGTTGATTCTGTCCATGACGTTCCTCTTGCCGTCGGTGGGGAAGAGGGTTTGGGTCTCCCCTGACCCAAATAACAATCCTCATCCCCCCTCCACCCCCTATCTCTCGTAAGGAGAGTTCACCGGATGTCCCCCGCCGTTCTGTACCGCCAATCGCCAGGAGAAGGTCTCGACGCGTTCATCGCCGGTTTCCGGAAAGCCGCCGGCCGCGACCCGTTCGGTACCGTCTTCATCGTCCCGACCTCAAGCCTCGCCCGGGAGGTCGCCCGCCGCCTCGGGGAGGAAGGGGTTCCTCTCGTCACTGATGCGGTCACGACCCTCGCCGGCTTCACCCGGAAGGTCTTTGCCGCTCATGCCACATCGAAGACCCCGATCCCCGCGGCCGGAACCCGGCTCATCCTCGCCCAGCTGCTCGCCGCCGGGGAGTACCCGCTCCTCTCCGGTGCCGGGTCCGTCGACGAACTCGCGACCCTCTTCTCGGTCCTCACCATGCGGAAGGTCGACTACCCGACCGCGCTCGGCGAGATGCAGAGCGAGAAGAGCGCCGAGATTGCCGCCCTCTACCACGCCTACCTCAGGTTCCTCGACGACCGCCGCCTTGTCGACGAGAGCACCCTCACCGCCCGGGCGGTCGGGCTTCTTTCGGGCGACTTCCGGACGGTCTATGTCTACGGGCTCTTCGAGCCGATGCCGCTCGAGCGCGACCTCCTCCTCGCCCTCCGGGAGTCCGCGGACGAGTTCCATTACTCGATACCCTATGCCGCAAACCCGGCGGTCTTCGCGGACGACGGCGGGTGGCTGCACCCGGACGCGGTCGTTTCGGGGGACGGCCACTCCGCGCTCTCCGGCCTCTTCTCCCGCGGCCCGCCCGGGGACTGCGGCGTCCTCATCCGCGTTGCCGAACGGCGGGACCGGGTGGACGAGGTCCGGGCGATCGCGCAGGAGATCCGCGACCTCCTCGCCGCCGACGTCCGGCCAGGCGATATCGCGGTCGCGTTCCCCGACCTCGACGGGGCCGCGCCCTGCGTCGACGAGGTCTTCCCCGACTTCGCTATTCCCTACACCATCTCCGCGGGCCGGCCGCTCTCGGCATCGCCGCTTGTCCAGGCGCTGCTCCTGGTCCTCACCGTCCCGGCCCGCGGCTACCGACGATCCGACATCATCGGACTCGCGACCTCGCCCTACCTGCCGGGCGGTCGCGGGTGCGAACTCGACCTCCTCTCCCGGGAGGCCCGGATCGTCGCCGGAACGGCTGCCTGGGACGAACGGCTCGCGGCGCTTGCGGCGGGCCTCGACGAGGAACGGGCGCGACCGGATACGCCGGAGGCCGCCGTCCGAAGGATCACCGCAAAGATCGCCTCGATCGAGGCAGCGCGGGCCGGGATCCGCCAGCTCTTTGCCGACCTTGCAACCCTCGAAGGGACGAAGACGATCCAGGAGCACCTCGCCGTATACCGCTCGCTCCTCGATGCGTGGCAGGCCCCGGTGATGCCCGCCGGGGGGGACCGCGACCTGCTGGAGGGCGAGGCTCGGGACCTTGCCGGGCTCATGAGGACCCTTTCGACGCTCGAGGCACTCGACCGGCTCATCCCGGGCGAGAAGGTATCGCTCGCTGAGTTCTCCTCCCTCCTCGGCATCCTCGTTTCCGGGACCCGGGCCGGCCGGCGGCGGAATCCCCGGGCCGTCCAGGTCCTCGGCGTCCGCGAGGTCCCACACCTCGCCGTCCCCTGCCTCTTCATCGCCGACCTCGTCGAGGGCGCGATGCCGCGGCTGACCACCCGCCTCCCGTTCACCACCGATGCCGAGACCCGGCGCCTCGGCACCCGTTCAAAGGACGACGTCCTCCGCGAGGAGCGCTACCACTTCATCGCGGCGCTCCTCTCCGCCCGGTCCCGGGTCTACCTGAGTTACCCCGCGACCGACGGCAGCACACCGCTGGTCCGTTCCGGGTTCGTGGACGCCGTCCGGGAGGCCTTCTCCCCGGAGGCATGGGGGAGCAGCGACTTTCCGGACTCACGGCTCGCGGCAGCCCGGCGGGCCGGGGCGCTCCTCGCCCGCGGGGAGGTGCCGGCAGAGATGCCCCCGGGGATCACGACCAGCGAGGCCGTCCGCCGGCTCAACATCGAGAACTACCACCGGCAGGGCGGCTACGACTCCCCCTACGACGGCCTCCTCTCCGGCGACCCGGCGATCGTCTCAGCGCTCGGTGAACGGTTCGGGGAAGATGCCGTCTTCTCCCCGACGGCGCTCGAGACCTACGCCGACTGCCCGTTCCGGTTCTACCTGGAGCGAGTCCTCGGTCTTGCACCGCTGCCCCCGGCCGATCCCGACCTGACCGCACAGGAGCGGGGGAACCTCGTCCACCGGGTCGCCTACCGGTTCTACTCCGGCTGGCGACGCGACGGGAACGGTCCGGTCACCGAGACCGGCCTCCCGGATGCCCTCGAGCGTATCCGGGCCACCGGCAGGGAAGAGGCCGACCGGTTCACGTTCACGAGCCCGGCCTGGGCCGCGGAAAGGGAGCACCTCCTCGGGTCGCCCGCTGCCGGCCCGGGGCTGCTTGAGCGGTTCCTCCGGCACGAGACAGCGATGGCGGCCTCCGGCCTCGTCCCGCAGGCCTTCGAGGTCTCGTTCGGCCTCCCGGTCTCGCCAGGCGAGGTCGACGCCATCTCGAGCCCCGATCCGGTCGCGGTCCCGCTCGGCGGCGAGACCCTCCGCCTGCGGGGGAAGATCGACCGGGTCGACGTCCTCCCCGACGGCCGGTTCTCGATCACCGACTACAAGACCGGGACCTCCCACCACGCTCTCAAGGACGTCCTGGCAGGGAGAGCGCTCCAGCTCCCGCTCTACATCCGGGCGATCGAGACCCTGACCGGGATGCAGGGGGTCGCCGGCACCTACTACACCATCCGGCGCGGGGAGATCCTGAACCGGCCGGTCTTCTGGGACGGGGCGATGGGCGACTGTTTTGCTTGTTTCCCGTCCTCGCGGCAGAGCGGCGTCGAGGACGTCCGGGCGCTGGTCGAGGGCTCCCTTGCCCTGACCCGGGACTACCTCGCCGGGATACGCGGCGGACGGTTCCCGCCCCGGTCGGATGCCGGCCCCTGCCCGACCTACTGCGGGTTCCAGACAATCTGCCGGTTCGACAGCCTGCGGCTGCTTGCCGCCGGCGGGGAGGTGAACGCCGATGGCACTGACTGATCGCCAGAGGCAGGCCGCGCTCGACCATACGAAGAGCAAGTGCGTCACCGCCGGGGCCGGGACGGGAAAGACCCACGTCCTGGTCCGGAAGTATATCAGCCTCCTCGAGGGCGGCGTCGGCGTCGGGAGCATCCTCGCCCTGACCTTCACCGAGAAGGCGGCCGCGGAGATGAAGGTCCGGGTCCGGCGGGCCCTTGCGGAGAAGGAGGGCGAAGCGTGGGACGCGGTCCGCGATGAGTTCCTCTGGGCGAAGGTATCGACCTTCCACTCCTTCTGCGCCTCGGTCCTCCGCGAGTTCCCGCTCGAGGCGCACGTCGGGCCCGATTTTGCCGTCCTCGACGAGCGGGAGGCGTTCCGGCTCCGCGAGGAGGTGATGGACGACCTCATCTACGGCGACCCGCCCGATGGGTCCCGGGAGGCGGTGATCGGCGCCCTCCAGGCGGTCGGGGCCTATGAGTTGAAGAACTACCTGGAGGCGCTCGCGAGGCGCCGCGAGGACGCAGAGGCGTTCTTTGCCGCCCTCGCCGGGAGCGAGGAGGCGGTGCTCGATGCCTGGCGGGCGATCGTGGAGGAAGAGCGGGCGAAGGCTTCTATCGCGTTTCGTGGCCGGGCCGGCCCCTCGCTTGAGGTGCTCGGGGGCCTTGCCGCCCGCTACCCCGGCGAACGGGACCCGGGCGAGGCCTACCTCCGGGCCGTCGAGCCGCACCTGGAAGGCGAGACCGCGAGTGCGGTCCTCGCGATCGCAGAGGTCCATACCGACCGGCGATTCCGGGCAAGCATGGGGCAGAAGAAGAACTGGGCCGGAAACGACCTTGAAGACCTCCGGTCGGCCTACCGGCGCCTCAACGACTGCATCAAGGACCACGAGGCTGCCCTCTCGCTCGCCTTCGACCCCGCGGACCCCTTCACCCGGGCGACGCTTGAGTTTCTCCACGACCTGGGTGCAGTCTTTCACGCCTTCACCGGGGCGGTGGAGGCCGAGAAGCGGCGGCGTAACGCGCTCGACTTCGACGACCTGGTCAACCGCACCCGCCGGCTCTTTGCCGACCATGATGAGATCGCGGCGCACTTCAGGGACCGGTTCCGGTTCATCCTCATCGACGAGTTCCAGGACACCGACCCCGTCCAGATCGCCATCATCCACGCGATCCTCGGCCGGGAGCCGGGGAACCTCTTCGTCGTCGGCGACCCGAAACAGTCCATCTACCTCTTCCGGGAGGCCGACGTCGCCCAGTTCCGGCACACCCGCGAGATGATCGAGCGGGACCTCGGCGGGGAGACGATCGCGCTCGACGTCAACTTCCGGAGCACGCCCGCGGTCGTCGGATTCACGAACGCCGTCTTCGGCGCCCTGATGGCGGAGTGCGACCGGCCCTGGGAGTTCCTCTACGAGCCGCTGACGCCGGGCCGGACCGATGATGCCGGGTCGGTCGAGGTCCTCCTCTGCCCGAAGGTCAAAGACCGGGCGGCCGGCCGCCGTGCCGAGGCGGAGATGGCGGCGCGGAAGGTTCGGGCTATCGTCGAACGGGGAGAGAAGCCGGTCTACCGGGACGGGGAGAGCCGGCCGGCCGGCTACGGCGATATCGCCGTCCTCCTCGAGCGGCGGACGAACCTCGCCTACTACGAGTGGGCGCTTGCGCGGTACGGCGTCCCCTACCGCGTCCACGCGGGCCTCGGGTTCTACGAGCACCAGGAGGTCTACGACCTCTACAACATCCTCCGGTTCCTCGTAAACGACCGGGACGACGTGGCGCTCTACGGCCTCCTGCGGTCGCCCTACTTCGGGTTCTCCGACGCCCGGCTCTTTGCGATCGCCGGGCCGGAACCCTCCCTCTGGGAGCGGCTGCAGCGGTCCGGCGACCCGGACGCGATAGCGGCGGCGACGACCCTCCGGGGCTGGCTCTCCGTCGCCCGGCGGCTCCCGCCCGCCCGGCTCGTCCGGCGGATCGTCGACGAGTCGGGTGTCGCGGCCGTCTTCGGCGGGATGGCCGGGGGCGAGCAGGCGGCCGCGAACGTCGAGAAACTGATCGCGATCGCGCGGGAGTCCTCCTCCACGCTCGCCGACCTGGTCGAGGAACTCGGGCGCTCCATCGACGACGGCCAGCGCGAGGGGGATGCGCCCCTCGACCTAGCGGCCTCGGACTCGGTCTCGATCATGACGGTGCATGCCGCAAAGGGGCTCGAGTTCCCGGTCGTCGTCGTCCCTGACCTCGCGGAGGCGCCACGGGCCAACGGGGCGACCATCATGGTCGAGGACGGGCTCAGGCTCGGGGTGAAACTGCCGAACCCGGCAACCGACCACGAGCGCGAGGAGACGCCCATCCTCCGGGTCCTCAAGGCCGAGTACCGGCAGAAGGAGGAGGCGGAGCGAAAGCGGCTCTTCTACGTCGCGGTGACCCGGGCACGGGACCACCTCATCCTCTGCGGCGAGGCGCCGATCGCGGTCCCGGAGACCCTTCCAGCCGGGAAGACCCGGATGGCCTGGCTCGCCCACTGCCTCGGGCTCTCTGCGGAGGCCTGTGCCCGGGGCGAAGCCGTCCTGGAGGGGCTCCGGATTCCGCTCACCCTCGACCTGGCGGCGATCCCGGTCGATGTGGAGGAGACCGTCCCGGTCTGCATCACGGTCCCGGACGACGTCCCGGCGGAAAGAGTGGCCGGCCAGGCCGACGGGACAGAAGAGCACGTCTACTCGGCGAGCGAGATCGAGCGCCACCTCCGAAGCCCAAGATCCCGGGTGCCGCGGTTCTCCGCCGCTCCGGACGCGATAACCCGCGGCCTCGCCCTCCACGAGGTCTTCTCCGGCCGGGACCCCGCCGCGGTGCTATGGCGCTACGGCATGGACCCCGGCCGGGCGGGGGAGTTGCAGGACCGCTACGAGCGGTTCCTGGCCTCACCCCTGATGCAGGGGCGTATCGGCGACCACTGCGAGGTGCCGTTCGCATCGAGGGTGAACGGCGTCCCGTTCGAGGGGTCCATCGACCGGCTGGTGCAGCGGCCGGACGGCGCCTGGATCCTGGTCGACTACAAGACCGGGGCGCCGGGGGGCGTCGAGGAGTACGCGGTCCAGATGACGGTCTACCGCCACGCCGCCACCCGGATCCTCGGCCGACCGGTGACGCCCTACCTCTACTTCGTCGAGGCCGACCGCTGGGTGGAGGCCACGATCGACGAGGAACGGGTCTTTGAGACGATCGAGCAGGCGGTCCGGGGGATTGAGGAAGAGAGTTTCTGACGGCGGGAGTGCCGGGAACGGGCCGCATCGCGGGCCCGTACAACCCCAGATCTCGCGGGCCCACCCCTCAGTCGAATAGACCCATCGCCAGATAGTCGTCGTCCGAGAGTTCGTCCCAGAGTTCGAGGACGACCGAGCCGTCGCCCAGGACGTCGCCGGGGATGACCCAGTCGGAGTCGACCTCCCTGACCTCTTTAACCCCCGTCGGGGTTCGGACAAGCACCTTCATCGCGGTATCCCCGGTGCGGCCGGACCGGGTGCCCGGCCGGCCGTACCTACCAGAGAGTGATCCCGGTCGGGCAAAAAGGTTCCCCGTCCGCTCCCGGATCACCGGAGCCGGAAAATGCGGCTCATCGCTCTTCCCGCAGCCGCTCAAGCGCCTTCCTGACCGCTGCCTTCACGGCGGGGTTCCTGTCCCGCTGCGCCTTCGTGAGGACCAGCCGCGCCCGCGGATCGCCGATCGCTCCCAGCGCATCGGCAGCGCTCTTCCGGACCCCGGGGTCCAGGTCGCGCAGGCATCCCGAGATCGGGTAGACCGATCGCGGGCTCCCGACGGCCCCGAGAATAGAGACGATCCGGCGCTTCGTCGCCCCATCGGCACCGGAGAGGGCAGCAACCAGCGGCTCGACCGCAGGCAGCCCGATGCCTGTCAGCGCCTGCGCAGCGCTCTCCCGCTTCTTTTGGTCCTTCGCCGACCTGAGCACCGTGATCAAGTCGGCAACCCGCCGGTCGGCCGCGTCCGCTCCCGGTCCGGGACCCGCGAACTCTTGCATATCCAGCGCCTGTCCCGGCAGGCGTGCGGAGGGTGCGTCCCGCTCTCCCATGAGGAGGAGGGACCGCAGCGCCTGCGGGTCCCTCCCGGCGATGACCAGGAGCCAGCGGAGGCTTGAAGCGTTGATCGTCGGCTCTTCGCCGTAGGCCTCCCGGAGGAGGAGGAGCCATTCCTCGTCCGTGATACCACCCGACCGTGTCGCAAGGAGCCTGCCGAGGCGCTCCCGGGCCTCTCCCCGGATCGAGTCGACGATCTTCCTGACGTGGATCGTCCCGAAGTCGTCAGTGACGATGCAGTCCCGGGCCCGGTAATAGGACCGCACGGTCTCCTCCGACCGCTGCTCGAGTTCGAGGACCTCGTGGTTCTCCGGGTCGTAGAGTTCCAGTGCAATGCCGAGCCTCAGGGCGATCTCCTGGATCCAGGCGAGGTCGTTCTGGTAGGCAAACGAGTCCTCGGCCGCGACGAAGTTCCGGGGGAGTGCGACGAAGTGGTGGAAGACCGGCCGTTTACCGGGCCGGTTACGCAGTATCCGCCCCATCCTCTGGACGAGTTGCAGCCGGGTCCTGGCCGATGCGACGTTGATCCCGATCTCGGCGTCGGGGACGTCGATGCCCTCGTCAAGCATCTTCGGGGCTATGAGCACGCCGGTCGTGCAGTTCCGGAACGCGGCGAGGGTTTTCCGGACATCCTCCCGGTCCATGCCCGAATGGACGCGGTAGGCGGAGACGGTCCCCTTCACCGCCCGGTAGATCCGCTCGCAGGTCGCGATATCCATCGAGAAGACGACGCACTTCTTCTGGTTGCCGAGGCGCCGGATCAGGTCGATGGCCTGCTCTATCCGGGGAGACGAGCGGTGGATGATCCACCGTCGCCGGTAGACGAGACCGATCAGTTTCAGCCACTCTTCGGGGACGCTGGTCTCCGAGTAGCGGGAGTTCCTCATCAGGTTCACGAAGTCGGCGAGGCTCTCGAACCTGCTGAACCGGTGCCCGGAGAGGACCTGGATGAGCCTCTGGTGGCGTGCGTTGATCTGGTTGAGCAGTTTCATGATCTGCTCGGAGAGATCCCTGAACTCCTCGTCCTCTGCGATATCCAGGAACGTCCTGTGGACGTAGAGGTCGAACTCAGGCACGACCCCCTCGTCGCGGGCCTCTTTGAGGGTGAAGGTGTAGACCGTCCGGCCGAGGTGCCGGTCGAGGACCTGCCCCCGCTCGGACCCTTCGACCGTCGCCGAGAGCCCCATCTTCCAGCGGCACGAGAGGTCGAGCGCTCTCCGGAACTGGAGCCCTGCGCCGTGGTGGACCTCGTCGACGATGAGGAGGTCGGTCGAGTATGCGCCAGGGTTTCTGTAGACCTTCTGGAGCGTCTCGAACTCGATGACGAACCGGCCGTCGTACCCGAGGGGCCGCCTATAACTCCCGCCCGGGTCGCCCACGAACCCCAGTTTGTCGATGGCTTCCCGCCGCCACTGGTCGAGCAGCGCCCGCGAATGGGCGAGGACGAGCACTCGCAGGGACCCGTGGAGGCTGAAGAGTTTCTCGGCAGCGGCGAGGCCGACCATCGTCTTTCCCGTCGCGGTGGCCATCTCGAGGATACCCCTGCCGCCCGCCTCAAGCCAGGCCGAGAGAGCCCTCTTCTGGTGGTCCCAGAGCGAGTAGAGCAGCATCGGCCGTGCGGCGAGGCGGGCGAGTTCGTCCTCTGGCCGAAAGAGGCTCTCTTGAAACTCCTTCAACCGTCCTGACCCCGCCAGCCGGGTGAAGAGTTCCATCGCGAAGACCGAGCTCCCGACCGAGAAGAGGGAGGCGATCTCGTCGATGACGCCGGGTTCCATCCGCAGTTCGAGGGCGATCTTCTTCAAGACCTGGATCTTCTGGATCTCGGGGTAGGGGTGGAGGGCATCGACCGAACCGACCCGGAAGGTGGTGAAATCCGCTTCCATGCTGCGCGCTGCTGCCGGGTCCCGCTCCCCGACGATCCGGTAGGCGGCGCCGGCGACCCAGGCCTCGAGGTCCCGGTAGTGCCCGTTGTTCGGGTCGAGCCGGAGGACGAACCGGGCGTCGTGGTGATACCGGTTCTCGTAGTAGTTGAGCAGCTCCTCGTCGGCGATGCCGAGTGCCGCAGCCTCCGGGAGGGGGTCGAGGGTCGCCGCCCGGAAGTAGTCGAAGGTGAACCGCTCGGGATGCGCCAGATAGTCGATCTCGTCCTGACGGAGTCTCTTCATACGTATGCTCGCCGTCGGTTGCCGCCGGAACCCTCTCAGTTCGAGGGCCAGCGAAAGATACTTGGGGATTCTCGGATATGAACTCTACTCTCCTGCCGGAACGGTCATGCGACGCGATTCCGGCACGCTTTTATTCTCACCGGTGCCAGCCTCCGGCATGAGTGAACTCTTGGTGGGCATGCCGGCACCCGGGTTCTGCCTCCCGGACGCGGACGAAGAGGCGGTCTGTCTCGCGGGACTACGGGGTGCCTATGCGGTCGTCTACTTCTATCCCAGGGACAACACGTCGGGATGTACCCTCGAGGCCCGGTCCTTCTCCGACGCGATGGAGGCGTTCTCCCGCCGGAACACCCCGGTCTTCGGCATCAGCCCGGACTCGACGAAGAGCCATAAGCGGTTTGCCGAGAAGCAGAACCTCTCCGTCCGCCTCCTCTCGGACCCCGACCACCAGGTGATCGAGGCCTACGGCGCCTGGGTCCCGAAGAAACTCTACGGGAAGGAGTATATGGGGGTCGAGCGGAGCACCTTCATCGTCGGCCCCAAAGGGAAGATCGCCGCCGTATGGCGGAAGGTGAAGGTGAAGGGGCACGTGGACGAGGTCCTGGCGAAGCTCGAGAGCCTCACCGCCGGGGCCTGACGGGTCGTACTTCCCGTTCGGGACAGGCGAGTTCGCAGGCGCGGCAGTGGTCGATCCGGTCTCTCCCTGCGGTCTTGTCGGCGTCCATCCGCGCCATGCACCGGCCCCGGCTATATTTGCCGGTGGAGAAGGCGTCCATCGGGCAGGCACGGGTGCAGGGGGCCTCGCAGCCGGCGCAGGGGAGGTCGCCCTCCGGCAGGTCCCGGTCGGGAGCTTCCAGGTCCATCCAGACCGCCCGGAACCGGACCCTCGGCCCGTAACCGGGGACCAGGACGAGGTTGTTCCTCCCCATCCTCCCGATGCCTGCCATGCAGGCTGCGTCCTTTAAGTAGATTCCGCCGTCCTGGAGCCGGTAGGGGATGACCCGGGCCCGGACTCCATACTCTTCCTGCAGAAAGCGTGCAAGGTCTCTCCCGATCCTCGCGAGGAGCCGGTCGCCGGGTGTCCCCCGGTCCGGTTCCCAGAGGTCGAGGTCGGGGTCTTTCGGGTCGTGGTAGAGGCCGAGGACGATGTAGGTCCCCCGGTCGGCCTCTGAGCCACGCGCTCCGTCCGCGACCGCCGAGGGGCAGTCGACGAGCCTTGCCGCCGGGACGGCGCCCGCCACGTCCGCCCCGAGCGCGAGTGCTCGCCTGAGGGCCGTCTTGATGATCTCCGGGTCGCCGGGCATGGCTGAAAGTCTGGAAGCGGGAGGTGAAGAAGGGATCGGTACGGGCCGTGATCAGACCGCGGCAGAACCTGCCAGGAGCACACCGTACCAACGGGAATACTGGCGTCCTCTTTTTCGACCGGCGGGGACCGATGACGGCTACTGCCGGGAACCCGAGCATGAGCGACAGGCTCTGCGTCCCGCCGGGTCACCCACTGCACGCCGGTGGACAGATTTTGACACTCTCCCCGGGCTAAAGCCCGGAGATTCTTGGTTCGGCGGCTGGGGCTTGCAACGCCGGAATCGGGGGTGCACCTGCCCTGATCTCCGCAAGCATGGATTCTACTCTCACCCGCACGGCCCCGGGGTAGAGCCGAAGCACTTTGTCCCGGGTGACGTGGCGCGAGATTTATGTAGGGTGAGCGTGCTGGGATGTCCTTGATCCGTCGGGACGGTCTCACCAACAGGAGGGACCACCGGGATCAGGGGGGCCGGTGCCGATGGGACGGAATCTCCCGGCGGGCACCGCAGAAGCCCATGAATTGGAGGTATTGCCATGGTGGAGACAAACATCATCGCTGAGCCGGGAAAGCAGGAGATCATCATCACGCGGGAGTTCGATGCACCGCGCGATCTTGTCTTCAAAGCCTCCACGGACTCAGAACTGGTAGCACAGTGGTGGGGGCCAAGGGGCACCACGACCACGGTCGAGAAGATGGACGCCAGATCGGGCGGCACCTGGCGCGTCGTCCAGCGCGATGCTGAGGGCAACACGTTTGCGATGCACGGCGTGTTCCACGACGTTACCCCGCCCGAGCGGGTCGTCGACACCGTCGAGTATGAGGGCATGCCGGGCCATGTCGTGCTCGAGACGGAGACGCTGGAAGACCTTGGTGGCGGCAGGACGAAGATGACGGACCACCTGGTCTTCCAGACGGTTGAGGATCGCAACGCGATGCTCCAGCCGGGTATGAAGGAAGAGATGGCTTCGACCACAGAACTTCTTGCGGAGGTTCTGCAGCGCCAGATCTCGAAGAAGCAGGCGGCGCCGGCACGGTAGACCCGTGCCCTCTCCCGGGGCGTGATCCGGGATTTCCTCACCAGAGCCAGGCCAGCAGGAAGATGGCGACGAGCAGCAGGCCGTCCTGGAGCGCGACAGAGATGAGCATGATCTCCGTGCCCCGTCTCGGCCCGAAGATCGCCACGTAGAACGACCCCAGCCACCGCAGGTAGGTGACGATGCTCGTGAGCAGGTTCGCCACAAGCAGCGTGATGACAACATCCCGGCCCGTGATATCGCCCGCCGCGAGCAGCGCGGATGCAAGGCTCGCCGCGGCGACGTAGGACCCGAACTTCGCCGCGATGATCGCGAGGCCCTCCGGCGGTATGGGGAAGAGCCGGCTTGCGCCCTCCAGGTACGCGGCGACGGCGTCGAAGACGCCTGCTTCGACCAGGAACGCCACGATGATGAGCGTCGGGACCATGACCCCGAGAATCCGGCGTAACGCCCTCGCGGTCGGTCCGAGCGAGGTTCTCAGGGCCTCGCGAACGGGCGGGGTCCGCCCGGGCGGCTTCTCCGGCTCCCGGGGAGCCCCGACCTCGGGGAGAACCATCCTGCCCGCCAGCATGACGATACCGGTCTTGAGAAACCCGATCCCCATCAGGATCCCGAAGTAGATCGCCCCGTAGATCCCGAGCAGCGGCACGTAGACCGGGATCAGGTAGCGCCAGTGCATCACGACGGACGGGAAGGAGTTGATGAGCGCCGCGACGATGAGCTCGCCCCTCCCGATCAGTCCCTTCTGGTGATAATCGACGAGCATCGCGTCCGCCGCCTGCGGCGAGATGAACGCCAGGAGGAAACTCGCCCCGCACTCGCGGGGAAGGTGGGCAAACGTCGTGACCGGGTAGGCAAGACGCGCGATCCGGTCGGTGATCCGGAGCGCGATCAGGATCTCGGCAAGCAGCACGCCGATGACGACGATCGGCACCGTCCGCAGCAGGAGCTCGGCCGAGAGACCCAGTGCCGCTGAGACAATCGCCGCTTCGCCGCCCATCTTCCGCCGCTCCGCCTGCACCCCCGGGTCGAACGGGGGCTCACCACAGGACACGATCGGGTAGGCTCTCTCTACATATCACCGTTCTCAAAGCCCGCGATCGGTGCGGGTCGTCATAACCGAAGCCCATACTACGAGCGGGGCTCTAAAACGGGAGACATCCGGCAGCGACGCTCTCTTCCCCGGCCGAGCGGCAGGCAACACCACAGAGATTAAATACAATGGACCGAGAGAGTGATCAGGCACTCGATGATTGGCAACAACGTAGAGTCCTACCCGTGCGCACATGCGCAAAACTGCGCCTTCGCGCAGAACGCATTCTTCTTTAGGTAGGGAACCGGCCCTTTCGCTGAGTTCCCGTGTATTGTAACGGTCTTTTCCGTTACCGACAGGTGGTTTGTATGTTCGGCATCACTGATCCCGCGATCTGGGTTGGGTATCTGCTTGCGCTCGCGTTTGCGCTCGCATGCGTAGTGTACGGCCTGTTGAACTGGAATGGAGAGACGGGGGAAGAGCGCGATGGCAGTTGACACCGGGCTCTTCGTCGCCATAACCCTGGTTTACCTCGCCGCCACCATCGTCCTCGGCTACCTCGGCTACCGCCAGACGAAAGGGGACGACGATTACATGGTCGCCGGCAGGAAGGTCCACCCCGTCGTCCTCGCCCTCTCCTACGGTGCGACCTTCATCAGCACCTCCGCCATCGTCGGGTTCGGCGGGGTTGCGGCACAGCTCGGCATGGGGATGATCTGGCTGACCGTCCTGAACATCGGGCTCGGTATCTTCATCGCGTTCGTCGTCTTCGGGAAGAAGACGCGCAGCATCGGGAGCAGACTCAAAGCCGTCACCTTCCCCGACCTGATGGGGAAGTGCTACGGGTCGTCGTTCATGCGCTACGCCGCAGGGCTCGTCATCATCGTCAGCATGCCGCTGTATACGGCAGCGATCCTGATCGGCGGCGCCCAGTTCATCACGAGCACGCTCCAGATCCCCTATACCACCGCGCTCATCGCGTTTGCCGCGGTCGTCACCCTCTACGTGGTGATGGGCGGGCTGATCGCCGTCATGTACACGGACGCCCTGCAGGGCGGGATCATGCTCGTCGGGATGACCGTCCTTCTCGTGCTCACCTACGTCCAGCTCGGGGGCGTCATCGAGGCACACACCGCCCTTGCCGCGATGTCGGACCTCGTCCCGCAGGCGCTCACGGCCGGGGGAATGACCGGGTGGGCGTCCATGCCGGCGTTCGGGTCCTCGATCTGGCTCACGCTGGTGACGACGCTCGTTCTCGGGGTCGGGATCGGGGTGCTGGCTCAGCCGCAGCTGGTGGTCAGGTTCATGACCGTCAAGGACGGCCGGTCGCTGAACCGTGCCGTCCTGGTCGGGGGACCGTTCATCCTGATGATGACCGGGGTCGCCTTCACGGTCGGTGCGCTCACGAACGTCTACTTCTACCGCACCCAGGGCGTGATCGCTCTTGCAGCCGCCACCGGCGGCAACATCGACACGATCATACCGAACTTCATCAACGCGTCGATGCCGGACTACTTCATCGTCATCTTCATGCTGACCCTCCTTGCCGCTGCGATGTCCACGCTCAGTTCCCTCCTCCACGCCATGGGAACGAGCCTCGGGTTCGATATGGTGCGGAGCGCCAGTTCCCGGAGGGCGTCGATGAGGAGGATCCAGGTCGCGACCGTCGTCATGATCGTCGCGAGCGTCATCCTGGCCTTCGTCATGCCCGGCAGCATCATCGCCCGGGCGACGGCGATGTTCATGGGCCTCTGCGCCTCGGCGTTCCTGCCGGCCTACGCCCACGCCGTCTACAGCAGCAGGCCGTCGCTCCTCGCGGCGAAGTTGAGCCTGGTCGCCGGTGCGGCCGCCTGGTTCATATGGACAGCCTTTGTCCATGTCAAGGAGTCGGAACCCCTCGGGCTCTCGAACCTCCTCTTCGGGGTGCCGGCAGTCCTCCCGATGCCGTGGCAGGCCGTGGACCCGCTCGTCATCGCTCTCCCCCTCTCGATAGCCGCACTGGCGGTCGGGTTGGTGCTCGACCGGCACGCGGTGGCCGCGGAGGAGTCGACCGGGGCTGCCTGACGGCGACTCCGCCCTTTTTTCTATCCGGCGCGACCAGTGGAGGCGCAAGCGTTATCCTCCAGCAGAACGGACGAGCTGCAGAAAGGCGGCATGACCATGCGTTACTACATCGTCGATGTCTTCGCGGAGAGGAGGTATGCCGGTAACCCGCTCGCCGTGGTGCTGGACGCTGGGGATCTCTCCGATACAGCCATGCAGGCGATTGCCCGGGAGATGCACCTCTCCGAGACCGCGTTCGTCCGCTCAGGCGAGGGAGAAGGACGTGCCTACGACGTCCGTATCTTCACGCCGGAGCATGAGGTCCCCTTTGCGGGGCACCCGACGCTCGGCACGGCCTATGTGATCCGGGAGGAACTCCTGCGGGAACCCGTCCCCGGGGTCCGGTTGAACCTCGCGGCAGGAGAGATCCCGGTCTCGTTTGCCCCCGACGGCATCTCCTGGATGCGGCAGAACCCGCCGGTCTTCATGGGAGAGATCCCTTCCGATACCCTTGCGGGCGTCCTCTCCCTCCGGGAGGATGCGATCGATCCCCGGTTTCCGGTCGAAGAGGTCTCTACCGGCCTCCCGTTCATCATCGTCCCGGTAAAGAGCCGGGACTCCGTGCGCCAGGCGGCGATCGATCGCGACGCCTACGAGAGTCTCATCCGCACGACGGAAGCAAAAGCTGTCTTCATCTTCTGCCCGGAACCCTACCGGCCGGAGAACACGTTCAACGCCCGGATGTTCGCTGACCACTTTGGCGTCCCGGAGGATCCAGCGACCGGCAGCGCGAACGGGTGTCTTGCCGGCTACCTCCTCCGGCACGGCTACCTCCCGGGCGACTCGCTCGATATCCGCGTGGAGCAGGGTTGCGAGATAGGCCGCCCGTCCCTGATCCGCTGCAGGGCGGAACGGCACGGGGATGCCATCACGGTCGAGGTCGGCGGCAGGGTCATTCCTGTTGCCCGGGGTGAACTCCTGCACTGAGGATATACTCCCCGTCGATCCGCACCTGGCCTCCCCCACCGAACATGAGCCCTCCGTCCTCCGGGCGGATCAGGCGGACGATGTTCGGGTTCTCCCGGTCCGGCCCCTGCTCGATGACGAGCGACCGGCCGGTCCAGAGGTTCTGCCGGATGAGGAAGTTCCCGAGGGCGGCGTTCCCTGAACCGGTCGCCGGGTCTTCCAGGTACCCGAACGTCGGGGCGAAGACCCGGGTATGCAGGTCGTGCCCTGGAAACACCGTCTCACGGGTGTAGATGGTGACCACGTCGACGGCATGAGCGAGGGCAAACGCCCGGAGCGTCATGTAGTCGGGAGAGCACCTGACGCATGCGTCGAGCGAGACGAGGGGGACGAGCAGGGTATCGAGGCCGGCGTTCACAATGCCGATGGGTATCGCGGGATCGATATCCCGGACGTCGATGCCGAGGGCGGCAGCGGTCTCTGCAATACCCGGGTGCGCATCGGAGAAGGCCGGTTCGGGGGCGCGGATGTAGACCATGCCGTCTTCACGGGTCCGGTTCAGGACCGTAACGACGCCTTTCTTCGTCTTAAGGAGCAGGACCTCCCGGTCCCGGAACCGCTCGTCGTTTCGTATCACATCGTCCATGATGGCTATCGTCGCGTGCCCGCAGAACTCGACCTCCCGCTCGCAGGAGAAATACCGTATCGCAAGATCGCACACCCCCGGGGTGCCTTCACGAAGGAAACCGGTCTCCGAGACGAAACCCTTCAGTTCGCGGGCTATCCGCTGCATATCCTCTTCCGTGATCTCATCGTCCGGGAGGAGAGATATGTATCCCGCAGGGTTCCCCGACGACCCTCCCGATGCAAAAGCATCGATCTTCTTGAACCGGTAACGTCTCATACACTCATCTCTTTCATATGCCGGCAGTTCCCTGCCGTTCTGAATACCCTTCGGGTCCTGATGGTGCCTGCTGCAGGCCCAGGAACCAACTCCGGGCTTCGATCCAGCGATCGTACTCTTCCCGAAGAGAAAGAGTTTACCATGTATCCGGGCGATCCATTGTGTCGGGAAGCGGCGGTTTGCTCCTTATTCACATGAGATTCCAGGAACCATGCCTCACGGCCGGGCTCTTCGGACAGGAGTGAGACCGCTGCTGCCGGGCGGGAAGAACAAAAAAGAGTGAGGGGTCAGTTCTGCTTTCTGCCCGCAACCAGCAGCAGCCCCACGATCAGGAGTGCCCCGCCGGCAACTACCGGGGAGAGGGGTGACTGCCGGGTGGGAACCGGCACGGGGTTCATCGTCACGTAGAGGTCGACCGTCTCGCCCTTGCCGGGGTAGCGGTCGATCGTGCCCGTGTAGGGCTGATACCCTTCCTTCGTCACGGTGTAGGTCGAGTACGGTGTCCCGGTCGTGTAGACCTGGGCGGTGAGGACGCCCTGGTTGATGGTACCCTTGACCTCGTTGTCGAACTGAACGGTTGCGCCGTCAACGTTGGCGTGGACGGTGTACCAGCCGATATCTCCCCCGATCACCGGTGCTTGCGTGGGCTGGACCGGGTTTAGGGTTGCATAGAGATAGAACGTCTCTGCTTTGCCCGGAATCGAGGCTACATCCCCGTAGTAGGTGGTGTAGCCGTCCTTCTCGACGCGGAACGACTGGTAGGGGGTCCCGGTGGTGTAGACCGCGACGTAGAGTACGCCGGCGTCGATCGTTCCTTTATACTCGTTATCGAAGTAGACATCCGCTCCGTCCACATTACTGTGGACCGCATACCATCCGTTGTCTCCGCCGATAGACGGCTGAGCACTCGCGGGAAGAACAACGAGACAGCAGGTGACAAGAGAGAGAATCAGAAGATTGCGTAAAACGCTCTGCATAAAAGCCTCCGCTTCAGCTAATAAACTCTTTTTTCTGCATATATGTCTTCCCCTCTTATTGCGGCAAAAAGACGGCTCTAAAGATGCTTTAAATGGTAAATATTTGAGATAATCATAAAAAACCGCGCTTCCACGCCTGGATAGAAATCGCCGGCAGGAATGCGCCCATACGGATCGTGTCGGCAAACGGCGGTAGGGCGGCACCTCCACCCGGAATCGCGCATGGCGGAACACTTCAGGGAGGAGGAGTGCGGCTGCAGAAACGACGTGGAAGATGA
>NZ_JAVBWL010000029.1:0-6173 GCF_036677455.1 Methanoculleus sp.
CCTCGTGAACCCCGTGGTCCACGAGAACGTGGTCGTGGTCAGGGCGCAGACGCAGACCAATCTGGTTCCCGAACTGGAACTCGATGAAGAAGAGGTAAAAGCCGCCCTTGCAGACAACAGCGCCCTGCTCGCCCGTTACGTCGGCATGATGCAGGAGAGTGAGGAGTTCTCCGTCGCAGCGTGCCTCGCGGACACCGAAGGCCTGTCGACCCTCACGGGGAGCGACCTTGAGTTCGAACCGGATATCGATGAGGCGACCCTCGCTGCCGCACTCACGGTAACTGCCGGCATCGTCCTCGAAGACGTCCTGAACCCGGAGGTCTGCTGCAACTATGTGCCGGTGTACCAGGACGTCGCCGTCATTGCGGTTGACTGGCCGGTCAATGACGTTGGCATGGTGCTCCGGACTCCTCTCTCGTTAGGGCTCATCGACCAGGCCTTCTCGGATGAGCAAGTGCAGCAGGCGGTTCTGCTCGGCCTCATCGACGAGAACGGCAGCGAGTGGCAGAACCTCTCCGAAGGGGAGAGAGCGGCGATCACACAGGCCGTCCTTGCCGGAGATACCGGCGTTCTTGCAGCCTACACCGAAGACGAGACGCTCACCAGGTATCAGGCACTCATGGAAGACGGAGAAGCGTTCGAGTTCCTGAACGGAACCCGGCTTGCGGCCGCGATCCCGCTCTCGGTGAGCTGCGGTGTCTACGTCAACGACGCCGGGGGAGACGTGGTGCTCCACGACAACGAGATCATGGTAGAGACCAGCGCCGCCGGCATTGCAGTCGCACAAGGCGACAACCTCGATGCGCCCGACGCGGCGGCGGGATCCGCCGGCATTGTAGCGGCGTTCGGTCTCGCCGGAACAGGTGACTCCATCAGCGTCGAAGAGAACTGCATCCATGTGATCACCAACGGAGCATTCCTGGGCCAGGCCATGGGAGGTGAAAACGAGACCGCCGATACAGCAGCAGGCACCGCAAACCTCCTCCTCGGAGTGGGAGTTCTTGCCGATGCAGACGACGAGCGCGTCGTGAACAACAATGTTACTGTCGCACAGAGAAGCCGGGCCCAGACCCTGGCGTTCAACATGGTTAAGGACAGGATGGCCCTCAGCGTTGCCGCTACGGCGGGCGTGGGCATCGGTATCGTCCTCGATCCATACGAGGTCCTCGATCCCGACACTTACGAGCCCGCTCCCCCCGCGCCGGACGAGTGGTTCGCAGGCGTCATCAAGGGCAACAACGTCTCTGTCACAACTGAGATCAATGCACTCTCACTCG
Organism: Methanoculleus sp.; assembly: GCF_036677455.1. Lineage (GTDB taxonomy): Archaea > Halobacteriota > Methanomicrobia > Methanomicrobiales > Methanoculleaceae > Methanoculleus. Next base: position 1,278 of record NZ_JAVBWL010000029.1, read on the forward strand.
CCGAGATGCTGCTCCCCGCACCCCTCGACGGGTCGTCGAACGCGCTCTCCGGCGCGGTAGGCGCAGCGGCGAGCTTCGGCATCGTCGCACCCGAGGCCGACGTGCTCGATAACGTCGTCAACACGACTGCAAGTCAGACGAGCTTCGCGGGAGCGTATGTCGAAGAAGCACCCACCGTGCAGGCAGTGGAGATCGACCTGCCGGGCGCCGGTGCCGCAAACCTGGGTGTCGCCGTCTCCAGCGGCATCCTGACCGTGCGCTCCTACATCGAGAACAACACCGTCTACACCGCGGCGAACTCCGAGACAGTCGTTGAGGCATTAACGGAGGAACTCCTCGAGGATGCCGGCATCCTCGCCGGCACCGTGGTGGCAGACGTCGGCATCGTGAGCCTGAGCCCCTCGTATATCGACGGAAATACCGTGGATGGAGAGATATCCGGATCCATGATCGGCATGGTCGGGGGCGACCGGGTGGACGACGGTTTCCTGCTCCTCGGCCTGGACCTCGGCATCCTCTCGCGGGGAAGCGACGCGACGTTCAACAACATCCATAACGGCTACATCGGGTTCCCCTACTACTACGAAGAGGAGGTGCGCGAACCCTATGCCTTCTACAACTGGTGGGGCGACGCGAGCGGCCCGTCCGGGTTCGGCCCCGGCACGGGAAGCCCGGTCACCGGCACCATGAACTACGAGCCCTGGCTGACGAAGCCGGCGGACGTCGTCCTCGAGACCGGCAAGTCCTATTTCGGGCTTGAGATCGGATCGCCGAACATCGGCGGCGACGGCTACCGCGACGGCCTTGAGCCGGGCTGGAAGACCCTCTCGTTCCCGCTCGCGCTCGAGAACAACACCTGGCAGGCGGTCACCCGCGCCGGCGACGGCCTCAACTACAGCGTCGCCTGGACCTGGGATGCCGCCGGCCAGCGGTGGGTCCAGATGACCTCGACGAGCAAGATCAACCCGCTCGATGCGGTCTACATCCGGATGAACGACTACGACCGCCTCCCGGTCACGATCAACCCCGAGATCACGAACCCGCCGACCAAAGCCCTCAAGGCAGGGTGGAACCTGGTCGGGCCGGCGTATGACCTGAAGAGCGGGCCGATAGATGTGCCGGCCCCCTACCTCTGGTGGGGCGAGCCCTACGGGACCCCTGTCTGGGAGGCACTGACCTCCGCAGAAGAGACGCCGGCAGGCCTGACGGGCTATACCATCGTCGTTTCGCCGTCCATCAACCCCGAAGCCTGGGTCCTCACCAGGAATGACTGGTGGGACGACGGGTACGACATGGACGCCACCTGCGGCTACTGGGTCTTCATGGAGAACCCCGACACCCTTGCCGGGTTCTCCTCCACCCCCCTCCCCATGCCCGGGTGGGCCTGGGACCTCTGAGGTGGGCCCAACAACCCTTTTTGAGGAACAACCATGAAGCAACGACCAGCACCACGAACCACAGCCCTCCTCACGCTCCTCATCACTGTCAGCCTCCTTGTCGTTCCCGCGCTCGCAGACGAGAGCGCCCCGTCGACGCTCCCGCACGTCTTCTACGGGCAGGTCTATAACGTGGACGGCTCGAACGCCCCGGCAGGCTCGATCATCGTCGCATCGGTCGCGGGGAGCCCCGCCGGAACGACCACCCTGACCACGGCCGGAGAGTACGGGGTCGGCCCCGGGGACGGGGATGCCGTTAAGTTTGCCGTTTGGAACTCCGCCATATCTCCAGGCGACACCATCACGTTCTCCATCTACGGGGTCCGGGCATTGGAGTCGGCGGTCTACGAGAGCGGCGGCTTCACGAACCTGACGCTCACCGCGAGCGCGCCTCCACCCACGCCCACGCCGTCACCGACAGGCGGGGGCGGCGGCGGTGGAGGTCCGAGCGGCGGCGGTCCCATCATCCCGCCCCCTACTACCCCGTCCGCACCGGAGGTGCCCGTCGGGCAGGCATCGCTCCCCCTCTCGGCGACGGGTGAGGTTAGCGAATCGGTGACGGTCAGGACCGGCGACGGCGTCGGTTCACTGACCGTCGGCGAGGGGACGCATGCCCGCGACGCAAGCGGAAACCTGCTCGGTGAAGTGACCATAGCGCGCGCCGACGCCGACGGGCTGCCCCCGAACCCTCCGGGGACAGCGATCGGCTTCGCCCTCAACTGTGGGCCGGCCGGCGCCACCTTCGACCCGCCGGTCACCATCACCTATACGCTCTCCGAGGAGGAGTGGGAGGAGATTGGCGACCCTGCCACGCTCTCGGTGATGTGGTACAACCCCGGGACCGGCGAGTGGCAGGAGATTCCCGCAACCGTGGACCCGGCAACCCGGACGGTGACGGCGCAGGTCTCGCACTTCAGCCTCTTCACCCTGGCGTGGGCCGCTGCATCACCGGGGGAGGCGACCACCCCGGCCGTGACCGGGGCGCCGGGAAGTGAGGTCACGCAGGGCGCACCGGGGACGGCAGCCTCCGGGGATCTCCCGATGGCCGCCATCGCCATGGTCTTTGGCACCGTTGTGGTCATCGCAGCGGGCTACCTGCTGCTCCGGCGGCGCTGACGCCCACCTCTTTTTTTTATCGTTCCCAAAACCTTGATGGGCCACCGAAAGAGATCCTGAAGGGGAAGACTGGAACCGTCATGATCCTTTCACCCGCGTTCTACGAACGGGATACCGTGACCGTCGCAGAAGACCTCCTCGGATGCCTGCTCGTTCACCGCGAGGAGGCAGGAGCCACGATGGGGTGGATCGTCGAGACCGAGGCCTACCTCCGGGGGGACCCGGCGGCCCACTCGTTCCGTGGCAAAACAGCGAGGAACCGGACGATGTTCGGGCCGGCGGGCCACGCCTACGTCTACCGGATCTACGGCCTGCACACCTGCGTCAACATAGTGACCGGGCCGAGAGGGGTCGGGGAGGCGGTCCTCGTCCGGGCGCTCGAACCCGCCTGCGGGATTGACCTGATGCGGGCACGGCGGGGGACGGACGACCCGCTCGCGCTCGCGAGCGGCCCCGGAAAACTGACGCAGGCGCTCGGGATCACCATGGATTTCGACGGGACCTCCCTCTCCGACGGCCCCCTCCAGGTCCGGCCGCCCGAGAGCCTCTCCGGCCGCCGGCCGGAGGGGTTGCCGGGCGAGGTCGTCCGGACGACGCGGGTCGGGATCACGAAGGCGGCGGACCTCCCCCTCCGATTCTACCTGAAAGGGAGTCGTTACGTCTCGCGGCGGTGAGGACCGCCGGGGCCGGGGCCGCGGCGCCGGACCATGCCCCCCTCCACCGCCTGACCCTGGAGCGTTATGGTCTTCTCAGCCACAGGAATCTCCTTTCCTGCACGCTTGAGGGCCCGATCCACGACGGTGCGCACCCCGCTGCAGCAGGGCACCTCCATGTGCAGGACCGTGACCGACCGGACCGTGTGCTGCGAGAAGATCTCCGCGAGTTTCGCGACATACCCCTCGATATCCGCGTCCAGTTTCGGGCAGAAGATGAGCAGGATCCTGCCCCGCAGGAACTCCTGGTGGAACTCCCCGTAGGCGAAGGGAACGCAGTCCCCGGCTATGAGGAGTTCCGCGTCGTCGAAGTAGGAGGCCGCGGGATTGACGAGCGTCAACTGGATCGGCCACTGCCGGAGTTCCGACTCCACCCGTGCGGCCTGCTCTGCACTTCTGGCCTCTTCCCGCTGGAGGCTCCTTGCCACGGTGCCCGGGCACGCCGCCGGGGCTACGGGGGCGGGACCGCCCCGTTCTCCCGCGGTCTCGTGCGGGGGAACCGGGATACCGTGCTCCGTCAGGTACTCGATCGCCTGCCGGTAGAGTTCCTTCTCCCCGTGGCCGAGGAGGTGCTCGAGGTGCGCCCTGATGACGCCCTCTCCCTGGGGCACGACCTTCGTCATCACCGCCTTCTCATCGTACGGCTCGGCTTCCCGCTCGATGACGGAGATCGCTCCCTCGGGGCACGTCCCGATACAGGCGCCGAGCCCGTCGCAGAAGAGGTCGCTCACGAGCCGTGCCTTCCCGTCGATGACCTGGAGCGCTCCTTCCGGGCAGTCAGGAATGCAGATCCCGCACCCGGTACACCTCTCCTCATCGATATCGATGATCTTTCTCTTCATCGGTCTTCTCCCTGTATCTTATCAGGTTCTACCTTGGCGCCCGGTCTTAACAACATATCGCCGGAGAACGTTCGTACCCCGGGCCGAAGGCTCCGGGCGCAGGGATGCCGGCGGCCGGCGACCCCACCTTGCCGGGGAAGAAAAGCAGTTATCCCGGAATAAAGAGACAGTTATCGTAATGTCTGCTTCACCAATCCGCCGCTCCGCACCCACCCTTGATGTCTGCAACGTCTACTTCGAGCGCGTCTACGACCCGACGATGCACGTCGTCCTCGTCCTCGACGGTGAGATCGACGGCGAGGCCCTGCGGGCGGCGACGGTGAGGCTGATTGGGTCCGACCCCTACCTCCGGTCCCGCTACACGGAGGTCGACGGCCGGCCCTTCTGGGAGGAGATCCCGGAGGAGCGCTGGAACGAGGGTTTTGTCCTCGCCAGTGTTGACGAGGACCACCCCCTCACGACACCCCCGCCGCCGCTCGATGTGCGCTCCGGGCCGCAGGTCCGGGTCAGCCTCTCCCGGAGAAGCGAGGGGGACATTGTGGCCGTGACCTGCCATCACGGCTTCTGCGATGTTTCCGGCGCCCTCACCCTTGCACGGCGGGTCTTTGCGGCTTATCGCGGGGTCATGGAGGACCCGGACTTCTCGCCGGCCCCCACGGCCCCCTACGACCGGGGGGCCGACCACGTCCTTGCACTTTTTTCTGAGGAGGAGCGGGCTCTTGCCGGGGAGGAGCCCTTCATCGACCGGTGGCGCTTCCCGGTCGAGCGGCCCGGGAGGGGGGCGTCCCG
>NZ_JAVBWL010000030.1:0-25468 GCF_036677455.1 Methanoculleus sp.
AACGTATCGCCCATCCGCTCCCGGAGGAGGACCGCCGCCGCCGCCTTCCGGACGAAGCGCTCGGCCTTCTGGGACGCCTTCTCCCGGTCGGTCATCCGGGCGGCGAGGTCGTCGAGTTCCTCGCAGGTATACGGGCATGCATCCCCGTCGATGACCGATTTCACCAGGCGCTGGATGATCACGTCGACGTAGCGCCGGTTCGGGGCGGTGCCGTGGGTGTAGTCGGTGACCGCGAGGGCGAAGTGGCCGACCGGCTCGTCTCCCGGCCGGAACGCCACGTACTCCCCCGCGCCCATCAGTTTCACGATCGTGAGGGAGAGGTCGGGGAACCGGTTGGGGTCGGCCGCCTTCTGCCGGATGAGGAACCGGGTGAGCGCTTCGGCGTCCGGTTCCGCGGGCAGGGCCTCGCCGCGCTCCTCCGCCTCTCGCACGATCCCCTCCCAGTTCCTCGGGGTGCGGACGACCCGGTGGATCATGGGAAGACCGGCATCAGCGAGGAACGCCGTCAGGGTGCCGTTTGCCGCGACCATGAACTCCTCGATGAGGCACCGGGCGAGGTTCTGCTCCTGGATGACGAGGGCCAGCACCCGGTTCTCCTCGACGACCGGTTCGGCCTCGATCGTCTCGAGGGCGAGCGCTCCCTGTTCCGTCCGGCGCTTCTTCATGCGCATCGCGGCCTCGTGCTGGAGGAGGACCTGCTCCGCGAGGTCCGGCGTCTCGCGAACCGTCCCCGGGACGGGACCGGCTCCCGCGAGCCAGGCGCCGACCTCCTCGTAGACGAGTTTTGCCCGGTTCCTGACGATCGCCCGATAGATATCGCCGGGTCGTGTCCTCCCGTCGGGGAGGACCGTGTACTCGATGACGACCGCCATCCGGTCACGGCCGGGCAGGAGCGAGGTGATGCCCGCCGAGAGGCGGTCGGGCAGCATCGGGAAGGTCACGACACCGGTGTAGACCGATGTGCCGTTATGGGCGGCGTGCCGGTCGGTCGCCGAACCTTTCGGGACGCGGGAGTCGACGTCGGCGATCGCGACCCGGACCCGGATCGCGCCGTCCTCTCCCGGTTCGCAGACCTCGATCTGGTCGAGATCCTGTGAATCGTGGTTGTCGATCGAGGACCAGAGGAGCGACCGGAGATCTCTTCCGGTCTCCGGGAAGGCATCCTCGGTGAGAGCGCCGACTTCCCGGATGACGGACGGTGGGAAGGCAGGGATGAAACCGTACTGCTGCATCGCCGCCCACGCGATGCTTTTCAGGTTGACGGGCTGCTCGTTCTGCATCGTTGAGTAATTCGCTCGCGAGTATAAAACCGCTTGGAAATCTCCGGCAGTCGCCGGCCGGTCTTCACCCGCCCGAACACCCCGTCTCTTCCGGTGACCTGCCGTATCACCGGATCTCGATCCGGTCGCCCGTCACCATGTAGTGCACCTTCTCCGCGATCTCGCAGGCGTGGTCCCCGCAGCGTTCGAGGTACCGGGCGATCATGACGTAGTTCATGCACGGGGTGATGTTCCTCGGGTCTTCCATCATGTAGGTGAGAGACTCGCGGAATATGGAGTACCTGAGGGCGTCGACGACCTCTTCCCGGTCCAGGATATCGGCTATGGGAGCGAGGTCTTCACGCTCGAACGCGACCATCACGTCCGCGATCATCCCGTCGACAACCTCTCCCATGTGGGGGAGGCTGACGAGGTTTCCTATCTGCGGCGCCCCGGCGAGATCGGGCACGACGATGGCGATGTCTTTCCCGTAGCGGCCGATGCGGTAGAGGTTCGTGATCACCTTCATCGAGGCTGCGATCGTCCGCAGGTCTTTTGCCATCGGCTGGTTGAGGGCGATGAGCCTCAGGCACTTCTGCTCGATCGCATCATCGTAATCCGCGAGTTTCTGCTTCTTCTCGTCGATCGTCCCGGCGAGCGCCACGTCCTGGGTCTTCAACGCTACCATCGACCGGCCGAGCATGCCCTGTGCGAGGTTCCCCATCGCGAGGACATCCCCTTTCAGGGACGCAATCTCTGTATGAAACTTCGATACCATGGGATTCTCCCTACCCGAACCGTCCGGTGATGTAGTTCTCCGTCAGTTCCTCGCCGGGGTCCTCGAAGATCTTTGTGGTTCCATCAAACTCCACCAGCCTTCCCAGGTACATGAACCCGGTGTAGTCGCTGGCCCGTGCCGCCTGCTGCATGTTGTGCGTGACGATGACGACCGTGTAGTCCCGGGCGAGCCGGACGATGAGGTCCTCGATCTTTGCCGTAGCGATGGGGTCGAGGGCGGAGCAGGGCTCGTCCATCAGGATCACCTCCGGCCCGACCGCAAGGGATCGCGCGATGCAGAGCCTCTGCTGCTGCCCGCCCGAGAGGGAGAGCCCGGGTTCATGGAGGCGGTCCTTCACCTCGTCCCAGAGCGCGGCACCCTTCAGGCTCTCCTCGACGATACGGTCGAGCTCCTTCTTATCGTTCATCCCGTGAATACGGGGACCGTAAGCGACGTTCTCGTAGATGCTCTTCGGGAACGGGTTCGGTTTCTGGAAGACCATGCCGATCTTCTCGCGGATCGCGTAAACGTCTGCATGGGGGTCGTGGATGTTCTTCTCGTTGAAGAGGATCTCTCCGGTGACCCTCGTTGAGTCGATGAGGTCGTTCATCCGGTTGAAGCACCGGAGCAGGGTCGATTTCCCACATCCCGACGGTCCGATGAGTGCGGTGACCTTGTTTTTGGGGATACGGAAAGAGATATCTATGAGGGCTTGCTTCTGCCCGTACCAGAGGTTGAGGTTCTTTGTCTCAAGGATCGTGGATTCATTCATTTAGATCACCGTTGCCTGGCTGTACCGGCGCCGGACGAGGATTGCGGCGAGATAGATCGCGAGGACCAGCATCAGGAGCACGAACGCGGTCCCGTAACTCTGCGTGGCCGCCCCCGGAACGGTCGTGGTGAGGACGAAGAGGTGATACGGGAGCGCCATCACCGGCTCTGTGAGCGACGACGGCAGGAACCGGGTGCTGAAGATCGCTGCCGTGAACATGATGGGGGCCGTCTCGCCTGCAGCGCGCCCGATGGAGAGGATCGCTCCGGTGAGGATCCCGGGAGTTGCCGGGGGGAGGACCACCCGCCAGATCGTCTGCCACTTTGTGGCGCCGAGCGCGTAACTTCCCTCCCTGAGGGAGCCGGGGATCGACCGGAGCGCCTCTTCGGTCGTCCGTATGATCGTCGGGAGGATCATCAGGCCGAGGGTGATCTGTCCGGCGAGCAGCGAGACCCCGAAACCCAGGAAGAGGACCAGGAACGCGAACCCGAAGAGCCCGAAGACGATGGACGGCGTTCCGTTCAGCAGGTCCACCGCGGCCCGGATGGACCGCGTCAGCGCCGTGTCGGCGGTGTACTCGATCAGGTAGATGGCCGTCGCGATCCCGAGGGGGAGGGCGATGGCGAGGGCTCCTCCCACGAGGTAGAACGTCCCGACGATCGCGGGGAAGATCCCGCCCGCTCTCCCGAGGTCTCTCGGGGACCCGGTCAGGAACTCCCAGGTGATCGCTCCGGCCCCGTTGACGATGATCTCAACGAGGATCACCCCGAGTGCCGCGATCACGATCGCGACCGAGAGCGATACCAGGGCGAACGCGCATCGCTGCGAGGTCCCGGGGTGGACGAGCCTTCCGAACGGTGCCGACGCGGCGCAGGTTATGCGTGAGGCCGCCCCGATGATGGCCCGGTAGGGCGCGGAGCGCTGGATCGCGGCCTTCATTCGCCCGGACGGCGCGGGCCGTGCCGTACCCTGCGTCCCCTGTATCCGGGTGATGATGACCCTTGCTGCGCTGTTGATCGCGAGCGTGATGAAGAGCAGGACCACCGCAACCCCGAAGAGCGCATGGTAGTGCGTGCTTCCGAACGCGACCTCGCCCATCTCGATGCCCAGCGTCCCGGTCAGCGTCCGCACGGGGGAGAAGACGTTGTAGATCGGGTCCGGGATGACGGCGGCGTTCCCCGTGACCATGAGCACCGCCATCGTCTCGCCTATGGCGCGCCCCATCCCGAGGATGATTGCTGCGCTGATGCCCGAGAGCGCACCGGGCACGATGACCCTCCGGATCGTCTGCCAGTGCGTTGCCCCGAGGGCAAGGCTGCCCTCTTTGAACTCCCCCGGGACCGAACTGATGGCATCCTCGGCGACGCTCGTGATCGTCGGTATGGCCATGATCGCGAGGAGGATCGAGCCCGCGAGCCAGCTCGACCCCGACGGCTGGTCGAAGGCGACGCGTATCCAGTCGGTCAGGAGGATCAGGCCGAAGAACCCGTAGACGACCGAGGGGATGCCGGCCAGCAGTTCGATAGCGGGCTTTATGACCGATTTCGTCCTCGGGGAGGCGATCTCCGCGATGAAGACCGCGCTCCCGATGCTGAGCGGGACCGCGATGACCATCGCGAGCGCCATGACCTGGATCGTCCCGGTGATGAGCGGAAACACCCCGTAGGCCGGGTTCCGGCCGGTCGGGTTCCATTCCATACCGGCGAGGAAGTTCCAGGGGCCTGTCTCGAGGACGATCTGGTAACCGTCACGGAGCAGGAATATGATGATGAAGAAGACCGCGACGATCGCGGCCAGTGCAGCAATAAAGAGCAGTTTGCCGACGGCCCGATCGATGAACCGCCTCTTCGATCCGGTGGCCGGCCTGCTGATCTCCGGTGCTCCAGGGTCTCGCGGCCACCCGAAGCCCTGGCATCGAGCCCGTATACCAAATCCTTTTGCCATCAGCACTCCGCCGTCGTAGCACTCAAAATAGGGGGCGCTGCCCCGCTCATCCCCGCACCGGGATGTAATCTTCGCTCGCCACGATCTCCTGGCCTTCCGCGCTCAGGATGAACTCGATGTACCGCTGTGCAAGCCCCTCAGGCTCTCCGTTCGTCAGCATGTAGAGCGGCCGGCTGATGGGGTACGTCCCGGCGGTGATGTTCTGGAGCGTGGGGCGGACGTCGGTCCCGTCGACGTTGAGCGCGAGGGCCTTCACGCCTCCCGTGTAGCCGAGGCCGACGTAGCCGATCGCGCCCGGAGTCTGGGAGACCTTCTGCTGGATACCGCCGTTCGAGTTGAACTCCTCCTGGGTCCTGACGAAGTCCTCCGTGTCCATGACAAACTCGGAGAAGAACTCCCGCGTCCCCGAGGCACTGTCTCTTCCGACAACGACGATCTGCGCCTCAGACCCGCCTACCTGGTTCCAGTTCGTGTAGGTGCCGTTGTAGATGCCCCGTATCTCATCAAGCGTGAGGCTCTCGACACTGTTCTGTGCGTTGACGACGAGGAGGATCGCGTCATCGGCGATATGGTGCCTGACGAGGTCAGGATAACTTGCAGTCTCTGCATCCTTGAGGTCCCGTGAGGACATGCCGATCTCTGCGGTGCCCTCGCCGGCGGCCTTGACCCCGACGCTCGAGCCCCCTCCGCTCACCATGATCTCCGCAGAGGCGTCCTGTGCCTCGAACGCTTCCCTCGCCTGCTCGGCGATGGGCAGGACCGTGGTCGACCCGGTCACCGTGATCCGCTCCGGCGTGGTCGTCTGATCGTTGCCGAGGCATCCTGCCGCCATCATAACGACCGCGATAAGGCCGACAACGGCAACCAGGGTCAGATGTCTGAAATTTCCTGACGTGCTCTTTCCTGTCATTATACAGAACAGGGATGCTGGCAAGTATATTGATTCTCGAAATACACTATATATGGACTATAGTCACAAATAGGAGTATATTCCTCCGGTGCCTTCACCCTTCTCTGGTCCACCAGACCGCTGCGGTCGGTCGGACCGATCGCTCGACGTACTTCCCGGCCTCGTTCCGGGCGAGCACCCGTGTGAAGTGCTCCCTGACCGGGGCGAGGTCCTCGAGGTCCGGGCTATGCATCGCCACCCAGGCCTGGGCGGCCTCCTCGACGGAGTCGTAGACCGTATCCCGGGCGGCACGGTGGATCCGGACGTTCGGGTAGATCCCGGCGTCGTGGAGGATGTTGACCGGGTAGATGTAGTCGGGATACCCTTTCTGCCTGGCCGCTTCTTCTCCGAAGACCGATCGATACAGCGCCATCTCGCCCGCGCTCCGCCATTCGCCCGCGTGCCAGATGAGGTAGACCGCCCGGCGGGCTGCGGCATCGAACTTCTCGAGGGCGGCGGCGAGGTCGTAGAACCCGAGCGAGAACGCCGCGATGACCACATCGTGCGGCTCGACGTCCCTGCCGATGACGGCATCCTCCCAGCGCATCCGAACGCAGGAGTAGTTCGTGCGTCCTATAGCGGCCATCCGCTCGCGGAGGACGGCGAGCATGCCTCCCGAGGGGTCGAGGGCAGTCACGTGGGCGGCGGTCCGGGCGATCGGGATGGCAAGCCTTCCCGTCCCGGCGCCCACATCGAGCACGGTATCGCCGGGTGCGATCTCCATCACCTCAAGTTCCCACTCCGCCGAACCGCTCTCGTCGCGGGTGGCCCGGTGGTAGGCGGCGGCGCGTTTATCCCAGTGAGCGGCCGGATCGCGGCCTTTCTCGACGCGTTCGGGAGAACCTGCGTATATCGCCTTCCAGAGCTCGTTCCAGTCGATGATCCGGTGCATGGATGTTCCTCTTCCCGGTGCGGTATATACTGTTCTGTCTCCGGAGCGGGCACGGCCGGTCCGGATCAACCTCCGGCACCCCGAACGAAAACTCTATTGAAAGCCCCCATCCCTCTGTATTTTTATGGCCGTCTCTGTATCGATCTATATTCTCTAGAGAAAACGGCTATGTCTGCTGAAACTCTACCATTACAGTACCTGATACTCCCATGCTCGACGTTACCGTGCTCTTCATCGTGGGCATCATCCTCATCGCGCTCTTCTTCGATTTCACCAACGGTTTTCACGATTCGGCAAACGCCATATCGACCGTCGTCTCGACGAAGGTCCTGTCCCCGAAGAACGCCGTGATATTTGCCGCGTTCTTCAACTTCATCGCGGCATTCGGGTTCGGTGTCGCGGTCGCGAGCACCATCAGCAAGATCATCAAGCTCGATCACGTTGAAACCTCCGTCATCCCTTTTATCGTGCTCTGCGGTCTCATTGGAGCGATCTCCTGGAACATCATAACCTGGTACTTCGGCCTCCCGACATCGTCGTCGCACGCGCTCATCGGAGGGTTGATGGGCGGGGGCCTGGCCGCGGCCGGTGTTGCGGCGATCGAGTTCTCGACCATCCAGACCATCGTCGTCTTTATGGTCGTATCGCCTATCATCGGGTTCTTCATGGGCCTGCTCTTCATGAGCGTCTCGATCCGGGCCTCCGGGGACACCCCGCGAACCGCGGCCGATCGACGCTTCAGGCGTCTCCAGCTCCTATCGGCGGCAGCGTACAGTTTCAGCCACGGGACCAACGATGCGCAGAAGACCATGGGGATCATCACGCCGCTCCTCTTCTCCATCGGCTACTTTGGCGCCGGTGTCGATCCGAATCACCTGCCGGTCCCGCTCTGGGTGATCGTCGCCGCGCACGCGGCGATAGCACTCGGCACGCTCTCTGGAGGGTGGCGGATCGTGAAGACGATGGGCTATGGGATCACGCGGCTCCGGCCGGTCCATGGATTCTCGGCGGAGACGGCGGGCGCCGCGACGATCATCGGGGCTTCGCTTGCGGGAATTCCCGTGAGCACGACGCATATCATCTCCTCATCCATCATGGGTGTCGGCGCCACCAAAGGGGCGAGAGCCGTGAAGTGGGGGGTTGCGCGCCGGATTGTCACGGCATGGTTCCTCACGATACCACTCAGCGCGCTGATCGGGTTTCTCGCGTTCTCGGTCCTCCGCGTGCTGCAGTTGACCTGAGCCGCGAGGGGGCTCCGGCGTAACTATACCGAAACCACCTGTGAACCGGCATCGGGGGGTGGGCCGGCATGGCATTCGGGGCAGACTTTTCCAGAACCCCTTGCCGGGGGATCTCTTCGGCGATTGTCATCCGGGGGCAAAACTTTTAGCCCGGGTCGTGTATGCTACACGTTCACTGTTAGACCATACTGAAGATCCTGCTGTACAGGGCGAAGAGGGGAGCACGGCCGATTACCGGGGTGTTGTCGTCAACTACTGCAACATGTGGATATGAAGGAGGAATATGGAACACCAGGTAAAGGTGCTGATCACCGACGCCGGATACACACATACGCTGGGAGCGGTGAGAAGCCTGGGGAGAGCAGGGTTTCATGTCACAGCGGTATCGCCCTATCGTGGAGCCGTGTCGTTCTTTTCGCGATACTGTCGGGAAAAGGTCATTTCTCCCGATCCTCAGGATGAAGAACAGTTCATCGAGTTCATCGGGAAGCGGCTTCAGAAGAATCCGGTCGATCTCCTTATGCCGGTCGGCTATCTCTCTACGGTTGCCATCTCCCGGCATGAGAAGGAACTGCTTCCCTTCGCCAGGATCCCCGTAGCAGAGTACGCGTCGATGCAGGTTGCCTGCAACAAGCAAAAAACGCTGCAACTTGCGTCTTCCCTGGATATTCCCTCTCCTCGCGGATATGCATCAATCGAAGAGGTCGCTGAATTTCCTGTCGTAGCAAAGGATCCGTGTGGAGCGGGTAAGATCCGCTATATCAACTCCACCCGGGAGTTCGAGCGCCTCGATCTCACCGGGTATCTGTTGCAGGAGTATATCCCGGGACAGGGGTATGGATTCTTCGCTCTCTTCAACCGGGGTAAGGTGAGAGCATACTTCATGCACCGGCGAAAACGGGAATTTCCCGTCACCGGGGGCCCCAGCACCTGTGCAGAGAGCATCTACGATGAAGAGGTGAAGAGGCTCGGCCTGCAATTGCTTGAATCATTGCGGTGGCACGGGGTGGCTATGGTCGAGTTCAAGAGGGATGACCGGGATGGCCTCTTCAAGTTGATGGAGATCAATCCGAAGTTCTGGGGGTCGCTCGATCTCTCTATCGCCTCCGGCGTTAATTTCCCCGTTCTCCTGGCCAATATGGCGCTCCATGGCGACATCGAGCCGGTCTTCCGCTACGACACCGGGGTGACGTTCCGATGGCCGTTTCCTGAAGATGCAGTCCACCTATGCGCACACCCGGCCTCGGGTATGGAGATGCTGCGAGAGTGCTTCGATGAGCGATCACGAACGAACCTCAGTCTGGACGATCCCGTTCCGAACATCATACAGATCCCGAGAACATGCAGTCGTCTGGCGGGGTTGATCGGCAACGGCGGGCTGCGTTATCCTCACGGCAGACCGGGGATGAGACGATAACCGGGCAGCGAGACTCTGAAAGTGGCTGCGATCGCCACCCTGGTAATTCGCACGGTCACGGCGCTCCTCTTCGCCTCTCTCCCGGAGTGTTGCCGCACCGGGGGTCATGGCGGATCCCTTCTGCCTCCCATCGGTAACATTCCCCGGGCCGGTATGAAGCCCGGCCCCCGGCTCCTCGCTGTACCTCCCGGAACCCTTATCCGCCACCCCCTGGAGATCCAATCATGAAAGTGCTCGGGATCAGCGGGGGCGCGAGGGAATACCGCCCGACTCCTCGCGGAGGTTCTCCGCGGGCGGCGAGACGAGCGCCGTCAGTCTCTCCGGGGCCTGAAGTGAGCCGTGCGGCCCGGTTTAGCGGCAGGCTCACTCAGGGGCCTGCTCGATGATATCCACGGATACAAAATGGTTTGCTCTGGGCCGTCATGCTCTCCTCGTGGGGAGGGGTCCGGCGAGCGGCAGACCAGGTATGTCGAGGCGACCCGGACGGTCGTATAAAAAGAGGTATTTCTCAGTTCTTCTTCAGCGAGTCGATCGCGATGCTGCAGGGGTCTCTCCCGTCCACGTAGATGATCTCCATCTCGTCGAGCGTGATCAGGGAACCGAAGGAATTTCCTCCCCCGTTCTCGACGATGGTGATCTCCTTGCCGTCACGGCCGATCACGCCGGCACAGGGGGTGACGCCCCAGACCGGGGTGCCGTTCGGGGCCGTGAAGGAGACCTCTCCCGAGAAGATCCGGTCCTGCTGTTCGGTGACCACGAGGGTCATGGTGTAGCCGGTGTAGTCGTTGAATCCTGTCCCATAGTCGTAGCCTTCCATCGTGCCGGTCCAGTTCCCGACGATGTTGGGGACGACGATGTTGGGGATCTCGGGGGTGGCAGCAGCAACAGTGTTCTGAGCGTTGGTGGTCGTGCACCCGGAGACCAGCACGGCGAGGATGAGGATGCTCGCACCTAAAATGCTTTTCATTTTCATAATCAGGGTAATTCCCGAAAACTGATAAATGTGCTCCCTCATCGCCAGATATCGCGACTCCGTCCGTCAGAGCCTGCCGCAGGCGATCCCGATCCACCCGTCGGGAGCGGCGGTGAAGTAGCGGTTCGCGCCGGTCCAGGCACGCATCATCTGCTGCCGGGATCTAAAAATGAGCCGGGCCTCCCCGGGCACTCAGTTCTTGAAGCTGTGAATCGGTGCGGGTATCCGTCCGCCGCGGTTGATGAAGTCCGCGCAACCAAACCCGTTTATCCTCTGGATCGGTGCATGCCCGAGCAGTCCGCCGAACTCGACGGTCTCGCCGACGCCCTTTCCGATCACCGGAATCAGCCGGACGGCGGTCGTCTTGTTGTTGATCATCCCGATTGCCGCCTCGTCCGCGATGATGCCGGATATCGTCGACGCAGGTGTGTCGCCCGGGATCGCGATCATATCGAGGCCGACCGAGCATACGCAGGTCATCGCCTCGAGCTTCTCGATGGTGAGGGCCCCGCGGTTCACCGCATCGATCATCCCCTGGTCCTCGCTGACCGGGATGAACGCGCCCGAAAGTCCACCGACGAAGGAGCTCGCCATGATCCCGCCCTTCTTCACCTGGTCGTTCAAGAGCGCGAGAGCGGCCGTCGTCCCCGGCGCACCGACCGACTCAAGCCCCATCTCTTCGAGGATCCCGGCGACGCTGTCCCCGACGGAGGGTGTGGGGGCAAGCGAGAGGTCCACGATCCCGAAGGGGATCCCGAGCCGTTCCGACGCCTCCTGGGCGACGAGCTGCCCGGCGCGGGTGACCTTGAAGGCCGTCCGCTTGACCGTCTCGCAGAGAACCTCGAAGTTCTTTCCCCGGACGCCCTCGAGTGCGTGCTTGATGACCCCCGGGCCGCTCACGCCCACGTTGATGACCGCGTCGGCCTCGGAGACACCGTGGAACGCCCCGGCCATGAACGGGTTGTCGTCGGGGGCGTTGCAGAGGACGACCAGTTTCGCGCAGCCAAGGGAGTTCTTCTCCTTCGTCGCCTCGGCAGTCTTCCGGACAATCTCCCCCATCAGTTTCACGGCGTCCATGTTGATCCCGGTCTTCGTCGAGCCGACGTTCACCGAGCTGCAGACCCTCTCGGTCGCGGCGAGAGCTGCCGGGATCGAGCGGATGAGCGCTTCTTCGGTCGGGGTCATCCCCTTTGAGACGATCGCCGAGTACCCGCCGAGGAAGTTGACCCCCGTATCGTGTGCGGCGCGATCCAGCGTCTTTGCGACCGTCAAAAAATCCTCAGGGGACCTGCAGGCCCGCCCGCCGACGAGCGCGATGGGGGTTACGGCTATTCTCTTGTTCACGATCGGGATCCCGTACTCGAGCTCGATCTCCCTCCCGGTCGAGACGAGGTCCTTTGCCAGCCCCATGATCTTCTCGTATATATTCCGGTTTAAGGCATCGAGATCGGAGTCACAGCAGTCAAGAAGGCTGATGCCGAGCGTGATCGTCCGGACATCGAGTTTCTCCTGCTCGATCATCTTGTTGGTCTCGTTCACCTCGAGGATATTGATCATAGAACCCCTCAGATACGGTGCATTTTCGTGAAGATGTCTTCCCGCTGGCACCGGATCTTGACGCCGATCTCGTCGCCGAGGTGGTCAAGTTCGGCCACCATCGCGGCATACGGTTTTGTCGATCCGCTGGTATCGACGATCATCATCATGTTGAAGTATCCCTGCACGATCGTCTGCGAGATATCCTCGACGTTGACCTGATTGCCGGCAAGGTACGTGCAGACCTTTGCGATGATTCCCACTGCGTCCCTTCCGACGACGGTAATGATTGTCTTGCTCATGCCCTCTTCCCTGTGCTGGTTATTGATTGGATGTACCGGTGATTCAAGGTTTGCCGGGGAACATCATCGTGGGGCTATGCACCCGCAGATCCCTGACCGCGGGGCGGTGTTATCCGGTGCCTGCCGGGCACGCCCGAAGACGACTGCGAGCAGGGAGAACACCACCTGGCTGACCCCGACGCGGTCCGGGATGTCGCTACCCGGACGCAGGTTCCAGCGACCGGATCCATTCTGCGGTCGTCATCACCTGCGAAAATCGCATCTGCTGGGTCACGAGGACTGCCCGGTGAAGGTCGGCATCGGAGATCGTCCCGGCCCGATTGGTGACGGAGAGCGTCCCGGTGGCGTCCGAGAGAAACTTCACGCCGTACCCATTATGGAATGCCTGCCGGGCGGTCGAATCGCAGCACATCTGGGTCATGTAGCCGGAGATGGTCACCGAATCGACGGACTGAACTCTAAGCCAGGCGTCCAGGCAGGTATCGGTGAAGCTCCCGGGCAGGGCCTTCTCGACGAGCAGATCGTACGGCCGCTTCTTTACTTCGGGATGAAGTTCCCATCCCGGGGTTCCAGACCGAAATGACAGGGCATCCGGAGCAGTGCTGGTGTGCCGGATCACTACGACCGGGATCTTTGCAGCACGTGCGGCATCCATCGCCTGAAGGATGCCGGTTAAGCTCGTCTTCGGATACGTTATTGGCAGATTGCCGGAGAAATATTCGTTCTGGACATCGATGACCAGTAGTGCTTCCTTCATCGTGCATCCGCCCCGTGAAACGCAACTCTGTTGATCTCCATCCGGTAGAACTCCACAGGTCTTCCCTGGATCTCCTCGATGCACTCGCCGGTGTTGCGGAAGTGCATCTCTTCATACAGTCTTTTTGCACGCGGATTATTCTTCCTTACAATGAGCCGGACGGTGTCGGTTGCAGGGTCGGAGAATCCCTGCACAAGCGAGAGGTATGTGACGGTTCTCCCGAACCCCCGGCCGCATCTCTCCGGGTGGAGTGCGATCCGGAACTCGGCGGTGCCGCCGGGCTCGCGTGCAATGATCGAAAAACCGGCAATCGTTCCTTCATCGTCGGCGATAAGGATGTCCGCGCCGGGTTTTTGCGAGTATTCATCCAGCCAGCCCCTGTCTCTGAGCGCGTAATCGAGATCGGTGAATTCGGCAGGGTAGGACGGCCATCCTTTAATGACAGCGATGTCGTCCGGAGTGATCTGACGAAGGGAGATCATTGCTTGTAGAATGCAATCTCGGTTATATTAGAGATGACGGCGAACGGCCATACATACCGCCGTACGGAGAAACAGCCTTGACGCATCCTCGCGGCCCGTAACAGTGCCTTTATGTTCAGAACATTGAGAAGTAACGTCGGGAGCCGGTGATCCATGAAAAAACATAGCAAGGAGGACCGGGTAACGATGGCTGCCTGGGCCGCGGACTGCGCCGAGCGGGTGCTCCCGCTCTTTGATGAGGCCTATCCCGGGGACGGCCGGCCACGCAGAGCCATTGAGGCATGTCGCACATGGGTCCGGACGGGCGTATTCAGCATGGCCGAGATCCGGGGAGCTTCCCTCGGTGCTCATGCCGCCGCCCGCGATGCGGAAGAGGGGAGCGCGGCTCAGTTTGCCGCCCGGGCCGCGGGCCAGGCGGTGGCGACCGCCCACGTTTCCCAGCACGCCTACGGGGCGGCGTATTACGCGCTTAAAGCCGTAGCGGCGGCGGATCCGGCGAATGCCGGGGTGAATGTTGCCCGGGAGCGGGAGTGGCAGGCGGAGCGGCTCCCGGAGGGGCTCCGGGAGGAGATCATGGAGAGGATTGTCGTTGTGGAGCACGGAGGCGGTTTTGTTGTCAGGCTGCGGAAGGGGGAGGGGTTTTGATAATTCTGTGTTTATATCTATATGCCACTAACCATCACTGAGTCCGAAAAGATCTTCCCATATGCTTTTAAGGTCTCATAGGTTGTAGATGGTTGATTCTTCTCCTATTTCCAGATCGAGTTGATATATGCGTGAGTTCCTTGCATGTCAAGATAGATTATCCTGCTCTCCCCGGGCTTGATATTCTCAAACTCATACTGTTTGATCTCCTTAACCTCACCAGAATCGTCGGCAATATGGACCGTGACATTCACCCTGCCATACATCACCGGACCCTGATTCTTGATCACCGCCCGGTACTTTGTTATATCTCCCGCTACGACGTTATCCTCGCTGATGATCTCCATCTCGTTAACATCAGTCGGTTCGGGTGTCCAGCCACTGATATAGACAGCCAGTACCCCGACGACGAGCGTAACAATGATTGTGATCCCGCTGTTTCGCTTCATAATGTTCCCTTTGGTGTAACGTCATTTAAAGTGCGCGTCAGCAATCATCCGCAACGTTTTGCCCCGGCCCTTTAACTTATCTCCCGCAGACTCCTCTGTATCCGCCGCCGCATGTACCGCCCCGCCACCACGCCGAACGCATGGTAGACCCGGTTGACCGGCAGGCCCACGTAGTAATCCGTTCGGCTATGCGTCTCATACATGACCTTTTTCCTGATACCGTGACCTCACGGTGCTGCCGGAGCGGAATCGGTTCACAATCTTCATCCCTCACCGCGATCCACGCATGGTATGGCAGCATCAGGTGAGATCACGGTTCGCCCGATGACGGAGGCCGAAGTCGGGGTCGCGGTCGACTGGGCGGAGCGGGAGGGCTGGAACCCCGGCATCTCCGACGGGGAATGCTACTACGCGGTCGACCCGGAGGCGTTCTTTGCGGTGCTCCTCGACGGCCGCATGATCGGGTCGTTCTCGATCATGGTCTATCCGGGCGGGTTTGCCTTCGGCGGGTTCTATATCCTCGACCCCGCATACCGGGGCAGGGGCATCGGTCTTGCGATCCAGGAGTACGCCGACCGGCTTGCCGGGGACTACAACCTCGGGATCGACGGAGTTTTTGCGATGCAGGACCGCTACGCCGCCCACGGCTTCCTCTTCTCGCACCGGAACATCCGGTACGAGGGGCTCGGCGGGGGCAGCCGGCCGCCGGGGCTCGTGGACGCCGCGAGCGTTCCCTTCGAGGCTCTCGTCTCTTACGATGCACGCCACTTCCCGGCAGAGCGGCCGGAGTTCCTCCGCCACTGGCTCGCGCAACCCGGGGCGACGGCGCTCGCCGTCATCGAGGGCGGGAAGGTCCGCGGCTACGGGCAGGTGCGGCCGTGCCGCAGGGGCGCAAAGATCGGCCCGCTCTTTGCCGACACGCCCGAGATCGCCGAACGGATCTACTCCGGCCTCGCGGCGGCGGTGCCCGGCCAGCCGCTCTTCCTCGACGTCCCGGAGCCGAACAAGGAGGGTGTTCTGCTCGCGAAGCAGCACGGAATGGTCCCGGTCTTCGGCACGGCACGGATGTATACAAAGGAGATCCCCGACCTCCCGCTGGATCAGTGCTACGGCGTCACGAGTTTCGAGACCGGGTGAGGGGATGGGAGACCGGCGAGACTTAGCATGCTGCTCGCGATCATAAGAATCCGAACCGGTTCTCCCAGCCGGCCGGCCCTGAATACAGGTGCGGCAAAGAGCATCGAGAGGGCGAATAAAAACGTCGTGCACTGTTATTCAACTCCTCTGGTGGCTGTGTTGCCGGTCCGGGGGGTCGGTCGCCCTGGAGGAAGTTCTACCAGTTCTACGTTGCGGTGCTCATGCGTGAGGGTGGGTCCGCGTAAGTCAACGCACGTTGACTTAGAAGACGTCTGTTGATGCCGGGTCAATCTATGTTGACTTAGCCTTCCCTTGCGGTATCTCAAGAACCAAAATATTGGAAGTTCATACCATTGTTCGTGAAGAAGTACAGCAGAGAGGACCAGATCACGATGGCAGCCTGGGCCGCGGACTGCGCCGAGCGGGTGCTTCCGCTCTTTGAGGAGGACTACCCGGAGGACGACCGGCCGCGGAGCGCCATCGAAGCGTGCCGGGGGTGGGTCCGGACGGGCGTGTTCAGGATGGCCGAGATCCGTGGGGCGTCCCTTGGAGCTCACGCCGCAGCCCGCGATGCGGAAGAGGGGAGCGCGGCTCAGTTTGCCGCCCGGGCCGCGGGCCAGGCGGTGGCGACCGCACATGTCCCCCAGCACGCCTACGGGGCGGCTTACTATGCCCTCAAGGCCGTCGCGGCGGCTGACCCGGCGAATGCTGTGACTGGTGTTGCTGCGGAGAGGGAGTGGCAGGCGGCAAGGCTTCCGGCGGGGCTCCGGGAGGAGATCATGGCGAGGATTGTTATTCTGGAGCGCGGGGGCGAGGTTGTTGTTAAACTGAGGAAGGGGGAGGGGTTTTGAGGGGTTTGTTTTGTTATGATGTAGTGAAGAGCAGCCACCGGGAGAGTTTCATTAGTGCTGGTCTCTCTTTTATTGCGGAGTCGTCGATCTTGTTGATAAGCACTCTGCTACGCTCTTTAATCTCCCTGCCATCTGTTCCGATGATGGATGGTGTAAATCTAATAAGGGTTATGCAGATGACAGGTCAGACACGTTATCAATCTTTGTATTTAAGATTGGGTTGCCTGGCGCGAGCAGATATGCCCCGAATCTCAGCCGATCCGCTTAGTGCTAGGGTTTAGAATAGCACTGTCAGCTTATAGCCACATGTTAGTACTCTACGCAACTCCACTTGCGTTGGTGAAAATGCCTCAGATACGCCCTTTTCGTCGAGAATCGTCAGAGATCTCGCAAAATCTTAGGGTGGTGCGAAAGACATAAATTATCACGAATCAAAGTGATTAACTAAAGGTAAGGTGTAATGCTGGAGCGCTATTACACCTAAATGTGTAGTGAATAGATTGTTGCCAAAGTCTGTTCAGTGCTCACCAGCAATAAGCCTTATCTTTTGAATCTAGGTGAGATAATGAACAAAGGCATTTTAGCAGTGGCGACTGTTATTATCGTCGCTGTAATAGTTGGAGTTGGTCTCCAAGGAACTGGGGACTGGCTGAAAGAAGAGTTTTCAGATGACATCACCGAGTCCATTGGAAACGGTTGTTCAAGTATTGGAAATGCAGTTCTAACTGGACTTTTTATTGGTGCGCTTCTCGCTGCAGCGTTCGTTGCTGCAATGTTATATTTTATGGGTGGATGGGGAGGTTAATCCTCCAACATCTTTGGACTGGGATCTAACCAATACTGTGTCACTGCATTGGAGACTAGTTGTCTTCGGGTGCCGGACCTACTGTTGCAGAAACGAGTAGATGTTCCAGTAACCCGAGGCTCGCTTGATCCTACCCCCGCAGATCCCTCCGCACCCGCCGCCGCTGGTACCACTCCGCCACCGTGCCCAACGCATGGTAGACCGGGTTGACCGGCACGTCCACCTAGTAGCGTCTCCCCTTCTCGAGCCACCCCTTCCCGGCCCAGTAGGCGTGATCTGCGGGAGCTCGTTCGCCCAGTTCATCGCAGGGCGCCCTCCCGATATGAAACGCCATCACATCGAAGAGCCCCGGCCTCGCGCGCGTTTCCCTCCGGAGCGCGGCAAGAAAGGCCTCTGCCGCCGCCTGCAGTTTCTCTTCGTTCTCCCGCAGCCGGTAGGCGGGCAGCGGGCCCATCGTCGCGTGGGAGACGATCCCCGCCCGGGCGACGACCTCGAAGCCCCAGATGTGGGCAACCGCGTTGAGGTACTCCAGCACGTCCTTGCTTCCCACCGCTCCGGCGCTGGTGAGGAGGAGGGCTTTCTGCCGGAAGAAGCGGGGGCGGTGACAGATATAGGAGTGGCGGTCGATGAAGACCTTCATCAGCCCCGAGACCTGGAACGCGTATACCGGGGTGGCGAAGATCACCCCGTCCGCGTCGTGCATCTTCTGCTCGAGGAGAGCCGAATCGTCCTTGATGGGGCAGTACTCCTCCCCCCGCTCAAAACAGGTGTAGCACCCGCGGCACTGCTCCAGGCCGACGTCCCCGAGCATGACGTACTCCCAGTCAACCGGTGCGCTTTCCTCGAGAATCTCGCGGATCCGTTCGGCTGCGCGGTAAGTGTTTGCCTTCCGGGCGCTGCCCATGATGACCAAGACCTTTATGGGCCGATCTTCCATGGAAGAGTGAAGGTAACTCTCATACATAGACTTTCTTCCCCTGTAACGGGCCCGGGTCTACGGTCTCCGCCGGAATCCTGCAGAATAACCGCCGGAAGGAGGCTTAAATAGATCCAGAATCAATGCAGTATTGAGCGGCTGAAAAACCCGTTGCTCTTTCACGCATGGCAGATCTGAGTATTTTTCTGGAAGAACACCCCTACGTCGATCACTCGTCCCCGCTCATCCGGGCGAAGGCTGAAGAGCTGTTCCCGGGAGCCGATAGCCCTCTTGAACGGGTGAGAATCGCATACGAGTTCGTCCGTGACGAGATTCCGCACTGTTTCGATATCGGCTCAGACGTCATAACGTCGAGGGCCTCCGACGTACTCGCCAGGGGGACCGGAATCTGCCACTCCAAAGCAAACCTGCTCGCGGCCCTGCTCCGCGGGATCGGGACCCCCGCCGGGTTCTGCTACCAGCGCATCACCCTTGCGGACGACGATTCGCTCGGCTACTGCGTCCATTGCTACAATGCGGTCTTCGTGGATAACCGCTGGATCTTTCTTGATGCACGCGGCAACACGAACGGCAGGCATGCACTCTTCTCGCCGGAGAAGCCGATCCTCGCGTACCGCAACCGGGGGGAGTACGACGAATACTTCTGGAAGGGGATCTACGCGTCGCCGCAGATGGGCGTCATGCGGATGCTCGATGCTGCCGGAACGCGGCAGGACGTTATCGACAACCTGCAGGATTACCTCGAAGGAGAACCCGACATCCTCGGTCGGTGACGCCGGAGGCGGGGATGAGCCCCTTTTTCGGGCACTGCCTGGATCGTCGAACTGCACTTAGGGAGGGATAATGGGGGGACACCACCCCCGCTCAGGGTGCAGGCGTGGGGACCACGAAGAACGTGGAGTACCCGTTGCTGGTGTTCCTCGTCACATGACCCTTGCCTGAGGTGTCTTCCAGCAGGACCAGATCCCCGGGACCGAACCGCCTGACTGTCCTGTCTGTCGTCTCCATCTCCACCTCGCCTGACAGGAGGGCGAGGAACTGCCGGGTGGGGGCCGGGTGCGGTTCGCCTATCCAGCCGGGCTCGAACGTATAGAAGCGATACTTCGACGCGGGTCCGTCCTCGGAGACGTAGAACGGGGCGGCGGGCGGCGCTGCACGCACAAGGCTCTGTTCGACCGTCACGGCATCAAAGTGAGAGTCACCCTGTGAGTCCGTATAGATCCGGTGATACGTCAGCCGGGTGAGATTGGGTGAGGAGGTTTTCGTCATGGTTTCCCTCGGTATGATCTGCGATTTGGGACGACCTTCCCGACAGAACCACAGGCCGGCTCGGGATGAATAAATGTTGCGGCAGACCTTCAACCGTATCGGGCCCGGCTGATGAGGCGATCTCTTCTCCCTTGGGTGAATTATCACAGTCCTATCGCCAGGTTGACGATGAGCGCCGCACTGGCCAGGGCCATGACCAGCACAATCACCCATCCGAGAACGCTGCTCGCCCTTGAGTTGACGAATTGCCCCATGACTTCCTTCCTGTTCGCGATCCTGATGATCAGCGCCATCAACGGCGGCGCAACGAGACCG
The DNA here is from genome assembly GCF_036677455.1 of Methanoculleus sp. GTDB lineage: Archaea > Halobacteriota > Methanomicrobia > Methanomicrobiales > Methanoculleaceae > Methanoculleus. The sequence goes on from NZ_JAVBWL010000030.1 coordinate 19,711, forward strand.
TTCAGCGCTGCCGCATAGTAGAGGGCTGTGATCGGGTTGATCCCGAACCAATCGAGGGACATGCCGATCAGCGTGGATAGGGCGACCACGGCGTAGAATCCCGGAGCCCGGCGGGGTTTCTTGCCGAGCCCCTCGCGCAGCCCGGCTGCCTCGGCCACGGCGTACGCCGACGCACCGGCCAGCACCGGGACCGCGAGCAGACCCGTGCCGATGATCCCGACCGCGAAGAGCAGGTAGGCGAGGTCACCGGCCAACGGCCGCAGGGCCTCGGCTGCCTGCGAGGCGGTCTGGATGGCGGTGATCCCGCCGGTATGCAGGGTAGCGGCTGTGGTGACGATGATGAAGAACATGATGACCTGCGAGAAGAACATCCCGACAGTCGTGTCCCGGTTCATCTCGACAATGCCCTGCCTCGTCACGCAAGGTTTCCTGACGCCCATGTCCGGGATCCGGCCGTCGGCAACCTCTTCTTCGACTTCTTCGGACGCCTGCCAGAAGAACAGGTACGGGGAGATCGTCGTGCCCAGGATTGCGACGATGTTGAGCAGGAAGGCCGCCGAGAGATCGATATGCGGTATCAGCGTGGCGTAAAGAACCTCACCCCAGTCCAGCCGGACAATGAAGGCAGTTAGAACGTACGTGAAGAGGGTCAGCGCCAGGTACTTCAGGATTTTTGAGTACGTCCTGTAGGAGACAAAGACCTCGAGGGCGATGATGGACCCCGTGATGAGGATCAGCCAGAAGAGGAACGGCAACCCCAGGAGCATCTGCGCCGAGGAGGCCATTGCCCCGAGATCCGCACCGATGTTGATCGTGTTTGCGACCACGAGCAACGAGACCATTCCATACAGCACCGGCTTCGGGTAGTTATCGCGGATGACGCCGGCCAGCCCTCTCCCTGTCACCATACCGATTCGGCCGCACATCTGCTGGATGACGATCATGAACGGAGAGGTGAACCAGACGAGCCAGAGCTGGCTGTACCCGAAGATTGCGCCCGTCTGCGCGTAGGTCGCGACGCCGGAGGGGTCGTCGTCGGCCGCACCGGTGATGAAGCCGGGACCGATGTTCCCGAGCAGCTTCTTCAGGTCTTTCAGGAGAACCGTGCTCCTGTTTTTCCGATATTGCTGCGCTGGCGGCGATGCGGGTTGCGGCGATTGCGCCATGGTTCTCCGTGGTGATGATCACTGACTATGGGCGATGATATGAGCAATCACCAGGGGTTCTTTGCATATATGTTATGATGTCGGTGGTTCCCTGTTGCGCTATAAAACGGTGGCAATAAACCCGCCTGTTCATCATTCGGGACCGGGGTTAAGAGAATACACGGTTGTCCCGAGTAGAAGCAGTTCCGACTGGAGGTAAGAGGTGCGGTGCGGCAGGAGGAAGTCTTCCCTGGTAGCACGCTTGTAAATCCGCACGTCAGGTTCTGTTCCGGTGCGAGCGATGGACCGTGTTGACGATATCGAAAGGAAGAGTGTAAAAGGATAGGTCAGAGCCTCCGTGTTTCGTTCAGAATAACCGGGCACCACGATAGGGTGGGGATCAAGGAAACCTCTATATGCTCCCGGTTATACACAGGCTCGCCCGGGAACACTTACTCGTTGAAGTCTCCCGGGGAGGTTGTCATGTTCGTCAATATCGTGGAGTTTCCGCTGATCAAGACGGGGAAAGATGAGGAGTTTAAGGAATGGTTCAAGGAGTCCAATGCGGCCTTCATAAAATATGACGGGTTCATTTCACGAAGGCTCCTCGTCTCGGAGAAAGGATCGTACGCGGCGATCGTCGAGCACAGGACCAGGGACACGTTCATGAAGATGCATACGAGCAAGGAGCATGAGGTTCTGCGCGCGAAAGGTGATCTTCTGATGGACGGGAATCCGAAACCGCATTTCTATGACGTTGTCGACCTGTAATCGGAATGGTAAGGCGTCTGGGTAATCTTTACCTGCCCCGATAATTTTTCCCGGCAGAGTCTCTCCATTCAGGGATGGCACCCTGGATATCGAATTGTCCGGTATCCCTTAGCGCCACGACCGTAGATAGGGACGATCCCCCGGAGAACCTTCATCTTCCTCGGAATCCCACAGAGTTATCAACGAACCCTCTCTCCCTCGGGTTCCGGGAGCAGTATGCATCATCACAACATCATCCTCATCGGCATGCCCGGTGCCGGGAAGAGCACCGTGGGCGTCATCCTTGCAAAGTCCCTCGGCATGCAGTTCATCGATACGGACATCCTGATCCAGGAGCGGACCGGGAGGATGCTCCAGGAGATCCTCGATACGGACGGGCCTGATGCGTTCAAGCGGCTCGAGGAGGAGACGATCCTCTCCCTTCACCCCCGCCATGCGGTGATCGCGACGGGCGGCAGCGTAGCCTGCAGCGGGGCCGCGATGGCCCACCTGAAGTCGGGAGGAGCGGTCGTATACCTGGAGATCTCGTATGAAGAGATGAAGAAGCGGCTCAAGAACATCACGACCCGGGGGATCGTCCTCCTCCCGGGCCAGAGCCTCCGGGGGATGTACAACGAACGCGTCCCGTTGTATGAGAGGTATGCCGATCTCACCGTCGCATGTTCGGGCGAAGATCTCGAGTCCGTGGTCGGGAACGTGATCGAGGGGTTGTGAGGGGGCCGGTGCGCCGGTCGGCCCGGGCGGTCCCGCCGGGGAACGGGACCCCGTGATAGCCCGGAACGGCTGCCTTCTTCGAGCGTGGGTTCACGGCCGGAAGTTTGCCTCCGAAATTGGTGGATATGGACCCGATTGAAATTTACAGAACTCTCGCTACGCTACCATAAGGGATATCTCTCCAGATATCGCAGATAACAACAGTCATGCCTATCGAGTATCCCGATATCGGGATCTGCGGTCTCTCCTGCCGGCTCTGCCCCATGTACCATACCGACGCGGAGAGCAGGTGTCTGGGGTGCAAGAGCCCGACCCGGATGGTCGTCGGCTGTCCGTTCATCACATGTGCTGTGAAGAGAAAGGGGATCGAGTTCTGCTTTGAGTGCATAGAGAGCGATACGTGTGAAAAGTGGAGGAACCACCGGGAGAAGGGTAAAGAACGCGACTCGTTCAAGTGCTATCAAACGCTTGAGGAGGATATCTCGTTTATAGCCCGGCACGGAGTATCCGCGTTTCAGAAGGTACAGGAACGGCGGGAGTCGCTGCTCAGGGAGATGCTCGGAGACTTCAACGAAGGCCGCTCAAAGAGTTATTACTGCATCGCTGCGACCGTCCTGGAGCCCGAAGAACTTCAGGGAGCACTCTCCCGGGCAAGAGAAGAGTCCGGGGGGCTTGATCTCAGGGCAAGGTCAAAGGCTCTTCACCGGATCCTCGATGAGATCGCCTCAAAGAGAGGCTGCCGCTTGAAACTGAGGAAGTAGACGCGGCTTCCTGCACCGCACCGTGAGCGTCTCCCCGTTATACACGCAATGACCCGGATCAGGTCCATTGAGGCGGTCGGTGCAGGTCACCGGCGCTGGGAACCTACCCTTTTAACGGAGACCGGCATTGAGGATTGTATTTTATCATCGCATAGAGAGATCACTCTGAATACGTATACATCGGGAGTCAGGATACCGTGAAGAGACTCAACCCTGAACACATACATGCCCTTCTGGAACTGATCAATCAGGCTCCTTTCTTCAAACTCCTCTCAATGGAGGTCCGCACTCTCGATTTCGGATATTGCCGGGTCGAGGTGAACCTGGATACGAAGCACCTCAACCCGTTTGGAGGGCTTCACGGCGGCGTGTATGCCGCCCTCATCGATACCGCCGCCTACTGGGCCGTATATTGCGACCTCGACGAAGATGCCGGCCTGATCTCGCTCGATCTGAACGTAGATAACCTGTCTACCGCTAAAGACGGCAGACTCGTCGTTGAAGGCAGCAGGATAAAGGTCGGGAGGAGTATCTGCCTCTCGGAAGCGACCGTGACGGGCGGGCAGGGCAAAATGCTCGCGCACGGCTCATCGAAGCAGATGGTAACCCGGGGGCTCCAGTCGATACAGCAGGCCATTACCGCGATGGGATATCCGCCGCTCCCTCCGAAATTTCTGGATTGATCGTTTTTCGAGGAGGTGCGGCCGGTCCCCGGCCATCCGGAGGTGGGGGACTACGATTCCGCCTCTGCGACCAGGGAACGTCGAGGACCGCCGCCGTGCTTCATGCCGGGCCGCGAGGGAGTCCTCATGTCGATACGGCGGCTCGCGGCGCTCGAGCCCGAGGCGATGGCGCCCTCGCCGGCGAGTATGCCCATGAAGAGAGGGGTGCCGGCTCCGGGGTCTAACGTAAGAGGATAGGTATGAGACACCGTGAATCGTGGCGATCGCGAGCCCGCGGAGGGTCGAGCGATCCGTGAGCACGAGCGGGGACCATCGCAACCACAATCGTCGCGAACTACCAGACTCTCAGCTGAGTGGTGAGTAGCGTAAGTACTGGTCAGTACACACTCCCCGTCTGCACCCCCTCATACATTTTCGGAGAGTTCCCATAATGATTAGAACTGAACGTATCCCAGCAGAGACACCATACCTCTAATCCTGCATTCACATTCCTGATTCGGACTCAAGAATTTGTTTCAAGTTGATCAGGCTTTTCTGGAGTTCTTTCCGCATTGAGTTGACCATCATGGGAGTCAGGACTTTCTGGAACCCGTTCACAGTCACGTCGTAGGTAAGGGTAAATTTCATCCCGCCCGTGGTGGGAGTGTAGGTGTTGTGCTGTTCGATGCGTAATGGTCCTGAGGTAATGTTTTTCCCAAATTTCCCCGGTGGCTCGCATTCGGTTGCCCTGGCAGTCCATTGCACGGTGCGACCCATCAGGTGGCTGGCACCTTTGAACGTTGTGCCGACACCGACAGGCCCCTGAGAGGTCTGCTCCGCCTCCAGTATGATGGTCTGCCATGTATTCCAACTCCCCGCATCGGTCGTAAAAGCGTATGCCTTCTCGACCGGACAGCGAATTTCTATGCCCTCCTCAATTCTTGGCATTCAAATCCCCTCCTTAGACATATGCTGGATAGAGGATTCTACCCCATTGCGGTCAGCCGCCGGTGAAAAAACTGCCAGGGCTTCCGCAACAAGAGCAGAACGCCTGGTTCTGGCGATGTTTCCATCACCCGATCCTTCGTAAGGGAGGATCAGTATTTCAATATTTGGCATGATTCTCGCTGAGGCCGCTCATTATTGCTACCTCCTTTTATGTCGCAACGACCGAAAACATACCGTGGTATGGATACAATCCGCCATGGGCATGCAGCATCATGACCGCGAGAGCATTGGGATGACCTCCTTCTCAAGAGCGATCCAGTCGTACTGAAGAACCATGTCCCGGGACTCCGAACCGACATCGCTGTTCGGGCCTCCGACTTTTTCCACTCTCTTATTGGGGAGGATGCCCCTCGAAGAACATTCTCTGCTCTAAAGATCCAGATTTCATTGCTTCATGGGCCTTCTACCCCAGGCACTGAACATTGTCAGACCTGGATAGTAGAATGTCTGGTCCATCAGGAGACGCTGGATACTTTCAAATTTGTCCTGCTCCAGCAACCCGGCATCCATCATCGGTTTTGCAGCCATATGAGCCGCTGCCATATCGAACCGCGCCATAGGCTCTCCTCCGCGACATATCTGAGTCCACCCTTCTTGTGCGACGTTTACGAATCCGAGACGTTCCAGAAGATTACGCACCTGGCGGCCGAAATAGGGATCGGCTATCTTTTTAGCCCGAAGAAAATCGATTCCCGCT
>NZ_JAVBWL010000031.1:0-19576 GCF_036677455.1 Methanoculleus sp.
CGGTGTCACCAGAGAATTGCCGATCAACGGCGGGACTTCCAGCACCAGCTCTCTTCTCGACTGGTTCGCGAAAACCAAGCACTAGCCGTGGAGTCCCTGAACGTGGACGGTATGGTGAAGAACCACTCTCTCGCGGGAGCCATCAGCGATGCCGGGTGGGGAACGTTTGTCTCGATGCTGGCGTACAAGTGTCAGGAAGCCGGGAAATCCCTGTTGAAGATCGGGATGTTCGAGCCGTCCTCGAAGACCTGTTCGGTCTGCGGCTACCGGAAGGCCGACCTGACGCTGAAGGATCGGGTGTGGGCCTGCCCCGAATGCGGGACGCACCACGATCGGGACCTGAACGCAGCAATCAACATCAAACAATTCGCACTTGCAGGCGCGGAACGCGCCGAAGAGCCTGTGGACCCGCTCCCGATGGGGAGGGGGATGAAGCAGGAAGCCCCCTGCGTAAGCGGGGGGTAGTTCACGTATCGACGGTGTATACCCGGAAGGGCGGCCGCTGGCAGGCGGCTTTCCACCAGCGGACGGTCGCGCTCCCGGGAGCCTGACTACCGGCTTCTTGCCTTCGCGGCGGCGATCCGGGACCGGAGGTCTCGTGCGGCGGCGGTGACGTCGTCCTTGCCGACGACCGCCGATATCACCGCAACCCCGTCGGCGCCCGCGGCGATGACCTCACCGACGTTTCCCGCGGTGATCCCCCCGATAGCGACGAGGGGGAGGGAGACGGCGGACCGGATCGCCGAGAGCGTGGCAAGGCCGTGGCCCGGCCCCGCGTCGTCCTTTGAGCCGGTCGCAAACGTCGGGCTGAGCGCGACGTAGTCGGCCCCCTCGTTTGCGGCGCCGACCGCCGTCGCGACGGATCCCACCGAGGCGCCGATGATGAACCCTGGCGGGGCGATCCGCCGGGCGTGACCGATGGGGAGGTCGCTTTCGCCGAGGTGGACCCCGTCGGCACCGGCCGCGAGGGCCACGTCCAGGCGGTCGTTCACGATGAAGAGCGCCCCGGCATCGAGCGTGACCTCCCGTATGGCAAAGGCCGCCGCGAGGAGGTCCCGGCTGGAGAGGGTCTTGTCGCGGAGCTGGATCATGTCAGCGCCGCCGGCGACGGCGCGAGCGGCAAGCTCCGCGTGGGAGCGCCCGCGGCCGATCGTCTCATCGGTGACCACGTAGAGGTCGTAGGCCATTACCGTTCCTCGATCCGGGCGTGCCCGGCGAGGTCCTCCGCGGTGAGGCCGGCAAGTTCGTCGAAGAGCGCCGTCCGAAACGAGTAGGGGCCGCGTGCCCCGGCTGCGGCCCGTTCCCCGGCCCGGCCGAAGGCGGCGAGTGCCGCGGCCGACGAGACGGCGTAATCGTCCGCGACCGCGGCGAAGGCCGCTGTGACCGACGAGGCCATGCACCCGGTCCCGGAGAGGCGGTCCATCGCAGGGACCCCGTTTTTGACGAGGAAGACCCGGTCTCCGTCGGTGACGACGTCGATCGCCCCCGTCATCGAGACGACCGTCCCGGTTACGCGGGCGCACTCCTTCGCGGTCTCGACGGGATCTCCCGCAACTCCGCCGGAGTCCACTCCCCGGACGCTCCCGCCGGTCCCGGCGAGGACCCCGATCTCCCCGGCGTTCCCTTTCAGGACGGCGATATCAAGGGCGTCGAGGAGCCTTTTGACGGTCGCGGTCCGGAACCCTGTCGCCCCTGCACCGACCGGGTCGAGGATGACCGGGATACCAAGGTCGTTTGCCCGGCGGCCGGCAGCGAGCATCGCCTCGACCTGCGCCGCAGAAAGCGTCCCGATGTTCAGGACGAGGGCGCCGGCGGCGGCGACCATCTCGGTGACCTCCTCGGGCGCCCCGGTCATCACCGGGGCGGCCCCGGCAGAGATCGTTATGTTCGCGCAGTCGTTTATGGTGACGCTGTTCGTGATGTGGTGGATGAGCGGCCGCTCCGACCGCACGGCGGCGAGGAGGTCGGCGGGGATTGCCCCGTCCATCAAGTGTATTGACGAGCCTTCTGTCGTGTTGTCCGGCATAACTACCCTAGCTATCTATCGTGAGGTTGCTTAAAACCGGTCGCCGGGCACCTCTGGATCTCACCGGTCCACACGATCCCTGCACGGGATCGCGGGCTCACTCCTGCTCGTGCCGCCGAAGAAACGCGCGAACCTTCCGGGACTCCACCCATCCCCGGTCCAGCTGCCGGATGTAGTCGTTGATCCGTTCGACCTGCTCGCGGATGATCGCCGCCGTCTCCGGATCCTCGATCAACTCCGCCCTTCCCAGGGTCACCTGCAGGGGCTGGCGGATGTGGTCGCCGAGGACGGCGAACTGCTCGATGTTCCGCTCGATCTGGTAGAATGCCTGCTGACGAAGTTGCTCGTTCTGTCGCCACCCGGTGATGTCTCTCCCGACCGTCTGGACCCCGACGACCTTCCCGTCTTCCAGGATCGCCGAGACGTTCAACTCGACGTATGCCGTTGATCCGTCCTTCCTGTGGAACTCGACCTCGAGCCCCTCGACCGGCTCGCCCCGGCACAGCCCTACCTGCGCCTCCTCCCATGCTGGGAGCGAGGAGGGACTGATGTAGTCGCGACACTTTCGGCCGATCAGTTCGTCGGGGGCGTAGCCGAGGATGCGGTGTACGGCCGGGGAGATGTAGGCTATCCCGCCGTCATGGTAGCAGGTGTAGATCATATCGAAGCTCCGTTCCGCAATCTCCCGGAACTTCTCCTCGCTCTTCCTGAGCGCTTCTTCGGCCGCTCTCCGCTCGATTCCCTGCGCCAGAATGTTTGCCGCCGCCTGGACGAAGTTGATGTCGTCCCGGGTGAACCTGCGGCGTCTCCGGGTGTGGGCCCCGAGCACCCCGTACGGCCCCCGGTCCCCCTGGATGATGACACTGATGCCGCTCACAATCCCCTCGTTCCTGAGGAGGGGCGGGCCGGAGAACCGCGTCTCAGTGCTGAGGTCCTCGACGATCACCGGCTCGCGGGAGAGGAGCGTGTAGCCGGCCTGGGAATCGGCCCCTCCTTCCACCTTCTCCGTGCCGATCTGGCCCCCATCGAACCCCACCGCCGCCTCGAGCATGAATGCGTCCTCGTCGGGAAGATACCGGAGCACCTTGGCGTACTCGACCTCCAGGTGCTCGGCCACCCTCAGGACCACTGCATCCATCAGTTCCTCTGGCTTTGCCCCCTCAAGGGCGCGCCGGCCGAGCGCCGTGATGGCCGCCTGCTGTGCCGCCCGGACGGCGGTGAGGGATTCTGCCTCTTTTCTCGCGGTGATGTCGAGGTTGATCCCGGCCCAGAGGACGATCCGGCCGCTCCCATCCCGGATGGGGGCCCCCCGGGAGAGGACCGTGCGGTATCCTCCGCGTGGGTCCCGGACGTCGAGCTCGCGGTCCCACCGGCATCCCGTCGCGAGGCAGTGCTGCCAGTCGGCAAGCACCCCGGCCGCATCCTCAAGCGGTGTGCACCCGATCCAGCCCGACTGCCGGCACTCCTCAAGCGTCGTCCCGATAAGGTCGAGGTAGGAGGGCGAGATGTAGAGCAGAGTACCATCCGGCTTGCAGGTCCAGGTGCCGTAGGGGATCAACTCTCCGATGCTGGTATAGACCGACCCGGGCCTGACCGATGTTGCCCCGTCGTCTTCGCGCGTGACGTCCCGGAACCGGGCAAGCACCATGCCGGCGTACGGCTCGCCGGTCATCACCCGGCACGAGAACGAGAACCAGCGCAGGTCGCCGGCGCGGGTACGCACCCGGCAGGCGGCATGCGAGACCTCCTCCTGGTACCGCAGCGCCTCGAACAGCCGGCCGGAAGAGCCTTCATCCTCGAAACAGGGTGCGAGATGGCAGGTGGCGAAGTTTCCGGCATCCATGCCGGAGACTGCTTCGCTCTCGATGCCGAATATCTCCCGGAAGGATCGGTTCAGCCACACGACGGTGTTCTTCCGGTCAAGGATGATGACAGCGTCGTCAAGCTCATCGAAGCAGCGATACACTGGAGGCCTCCATCGGCCGGCATGCGCGGGGACCCGGGGAGCGGATGCCGTATGCCGGCATAGCTATGCTTGTACTAGCATATTTTTCTTTGGAACCCCCTGCGGTCTCCCGGGTCTCGCGGCAGAGCGCCGAAAGAGAGATGATGCCATAGCGGGCCATCTCTTGAAAATGGGGTTTATGATGGTGTTCTGCCCGCGAGCCGGGGACTCCGCCCCGCCCTTCTCCACTCTGGAGTTAATTTTCAACCTTGATCGTCTGCGGCAGGGTGGCCTCGTTCCTCACCCTGACCGTCGCAAGAGCATACGGCAGAGCGAGCAGGAGCGCGATACACCCGAATGCCAGGAACATGTTGCTGTAGGTCGCGGTGATGGCGATGACCGGCACGATAGCAAGCGTGGAGGCGAACTGGCCGGTGTTCAGGGCTACCGAGAACCCGCCGCTTGCCCGCCCCAGGAACTGTTTCGGCGTGATTGCCGCGATCCAGGTCAGGATCGTCGGCATCAGAATGCCGTTTCCAAGACCGATACAGATGACCGCGAACGCGACGAGGGGAAGCGACGTGGCCAGCCCGAGGCTGCAGTACCCGATCCCGAAGAGAGCGAACGTGCTGGCCAGGATGGCGTAGCGGTGGAACCTCCAGGTGAGTCTCCCGTAGAAGATGCCGATGATCGATGCGGCACACCCCATGATCCCGAGGAACAACCCGCTGATGAGCGCCGTGTTCTCACCCAGGATCCGTGCTGCATCCATCGTCGCGATGAAGTAAGGGAACTTTATCGGCATCAGGAAGAAGAGCACGCTGCCCATGAAGAGGGTTACGTAGCCCAGGAGGAGGGGAGCGGTGGGGAACGTCTCGTCGGATGCCCCCGTGTCCCGCTGGATCTTCGGAATGACTGGCTCTCTCATCGTGAGAAGAACCCCTGCGAGGATGACGATGCCGATCAGGTAGATGAGGAACGTCGCACGCCAGGAGATACCGGCGAGAAGCCCGCCGCTCATCTCAAGGATCAAGACCCCGAGACCCATGGCTGCCGCCTGGTAGCCGAGAACCCTCGCCCGGGCGATCCCCTCGTAGTAGCAGGGGATCAGGGAGGATGTCGTGCAGGTGATGCCGGCGATACCGACGCCGAGGATGATCCTGCCGACCAGTATCGCAGGGAGCGAGGTGAGGAAATACCCTGAACATCCTGCGACGGTGAAGATGGCGACGGAGGCGACAAGGACCTTGATCTTGCCGATCTTATCCGAAAGTGCACCGATAAAAATACCGGTGAGCGCGATCGCAAGGGAAGGGAGCGTCACGATCATGGAGATCAGCGAGTCCGGTGCGTCGGGGAATGCCTCACTGATCAATGGCAGAGCCGGCGCGATGGCTGCTCCTCCCATGAGAATCATCATGGCCGAGAGTAAGAGGAAGAGCAATGTCCATCTGGTTGGTGTGAACGGTGCTGAACTCATGTCCTATTAAATCGCCAGGATGAAGATATTAAGAAAGTGCTCCTGAATGGAGTAGCTCAGAACCATGATTGACGACTCGTTGCTCGCACACCTCAAAGAGATCGGGATGAGTGAATACGAGGCCAGGGTCTACGTGATCCTCTCGGCATTGCGGGTAGCAAGCGCCCGCGACATCCATGAACAGACGAAGATCCCCCGTGGCAGGATCTATGAGACGCTCACCACGCTCGCCCAGAAAGGGTTTATCGTCTCTTCCGGCAAGTCGCCGATGCGGTACTCGCCCGTCGACGTTACGGAGACGTTTGAGCGGCTGAAACGTGAATCCATGACCTCGCTTGAGGAACTGTACCGGCGCCTGAAGGCCCTGGAGACCGAGATGCCCGAACCCCTCATGCAGGGCTACAAACTCTGCACGGAATGGACCCGGGATAGCCAGATCCGTCTGATCCTGCACCGGGCGAAGTCGGAGATCATCCTTCTCTCGAACGATGAGGCGTTTCTCACCCGGTACGGGAGCGAGATCTCCCGTGCGGCAAAACGGGTCCCGGTCTACCTTATTGTCGGAAGAGAGGAGCTTGCCGATATCGCACCGATACGATGCTACCTCGGCGGAAACGACATCGAGTCGTCCCTCTTTCATAATGAGGCTGGGGAGAGCAACGGACTCTCGTTGAACTTCTTCATGATGGCCGACCGCTGCGAGTCCCTCTCGATCCTGGAGGAGAACGGGAAATTGGTGGGGATCTTCATCTACCCCGATCTTTACGCCGGTTATATGTCGCGAAAAGTTCTTCAGGAGGTTCAACCCGCCGGGAGATCGCGGAAGAGGTCTGGATGATGCGAGAGCTACCCGGTATCCGGAAACCTCCGCACTGAGTCCGCCGCAAGGCCGGATCGACACCGATCAGGGTCCTCTTCTGCGCGCGTTTTCCATGCCCCGCCCCGTGCCGGGGCGGAGCAGACAATTTTATGGGCGCCTCCTCCAACCTATTGATTACGCAACTCCCCGGGAGGCTGATGCAGGACGGTGCTCTCCGGGGTGAAGGCCCGGCGACCGGATGAGCGTCCATCGGGGCCGCCCGGCAGGTGAACGGTATGGTTCCGCAGAGAAAGAGACTATTGATCCCGACGGACGGGAGCGAGAAGACCGGGCCCGCGATCGCGTTTGCCCTGGAGATGGCGAAGATCACCCGGGCCAGCGTCACGGCGCTCTCTGTCAACGACGTCAGCACCTACGCGCCCACGGGGAAGTATGCCGCCCCGGATGCGGTCTCGTCACTCTACCAGGAATGCATGAACGCGGTGAACCGCGTGGTTGACGAGGGTCGGAAGATGGGCGTGGACGTCGAACCCCTGGTGACGAACGGCAACCCGACAAAGGCGATCGTCGATGCCTCCAGGGAGTACGACCTCATCGTCATGGGGACCGCTGCCCGTACCGGGGTCTCCCTCCTGCTCCTCGGGAGCGTGGCGCAGAAGGTGATCCGGTTCTCGTCCTGTCCGGTGCTCGTCGTCGGCAGCGCTCACCCGGGCGAATTGAAGTGCCGCCGGATACTGATCCCCACGGACGGGAACGACAACACCTGGCCCGCCGTCAGGTACGGACTTGAGGTAGCCAGAGCCTTCAATGCGGAAGTGACCGCACTCTCCGTCAGCAGCACTAAGAGCAGCCCATTTCCCCCGGGAGGAGGTGTTGAGCACTTCCCCCCGGGGGTCTGCCGTAAAGCCGTGGAGTATGTAGCGAACGAGGGCCGGAGGTTCGGCGTCGTGGTGACGCCCGCGATCGTCCCGGGCTCTCCTGCAAACGAGATCCTCAGGGCATCGAGCGATCACGACCTCATCGTCATGGGGACCAACGGGCGCACGGGGCTTGATTACCTGCGCCTCGGGAGCGTGGCCGAGAAGACGATCCGGCATGCCCGGTGCCCCGTGCTCGTGGTGCGGTCGGACGAGACGCTGTTCTATAAGGGACTCCTTGAATCGTGAGGGGAGTGCACACTCACCCATCAAGCCCATGCGGACTCGATCATCAAAACGCCGAGGGGGAGATTTGAACTCCCGAGGTGCCAGGCACCAGTGGCTTTCGAGGCCACCGCCTTCCCGGACTAGACTACCTCGGCACAAAATCTGCCTGGAATATTTGGGTTCTTCGACTATAAGAGTATCGGGGTCTCTTCCGCGGGGCCACCCTCGCTTCAGGTACGGCGTCGGTCCTCTCTCGCAGATGAGGCCTCTTGCCGGATGAAATATTGAGGGGGAGGCGCCTTTCGCCTCTCTCCCGAAAACCGATCTATTATGCGGCCGGCTTTCCGGACTGGGTGATCATCATATCGTCGACGCGGACGAGGAGCATGGCCGTCTCGGCCGCGCTCTTGATCGCCTGGGTCTTCACGCGCTCGGGCTCGATGACGCCGGCCTCGCGCATGTCGACGACCTCGCCGGTGTAGACGTTCAGCCCGGCATGCCTCGCGCCGTCGGCGTGGGCCTTCCGGAGGGCGACGACCTTGTCGATCGTGTCGAACCCGGAGTTCTCCGCGAGCGTCCTGGGGATGACCTCGAACGCGTTTGCAAAGGCCTCGATGGCAAGCTGGACACGTCCGCCGACGGTTGTGGCGTAGTCGCGGATGCGTATCTGGAGTTCGGTCTCCACCGAGCCGCCGCCGACGACAAACTTGCCGTCCTCGATGGCGTCCTGGACAACCCGGGCTGCGTCGTAGACTGCCCGCTCGAGTTCGTCGAGCAGGAGCTGGGAGGTGCCCCGCAGGAGGATGGTGACAGCCTTCGGGTTCTCGCAGCCGGAGATGATCGTCATGTCGGCATCGGGGATCTCCGCGGCCGCTTCCGCGTGGCCGAGTGTCTCCGCAGTGAGTTCCTCGGGCTTGTTGACGATGGTGCCGCAGAGCGCCTTTGCGGCGAACTTCATGTCCTCCTCTTTGACGTCTTCAACGGCGTAGATGCCGGCTTTGGCAAGGTAATACTGCACAGCGTCACCGATCCCCTTCTGGCAGAGGACGACGTTTGCACCGGAGGCGACGATCCGCTCGGCGAGCTTCCGGAGGGACTCGCGTTCCTGCTCGGAAAATGCCTTCATCTGGTCGGAAGTGGTGATCTTGATCTTCGACTTCACCTGGGTCTTCGTGACCTCGAGGGGCAGGGCGAGTAGGGCGACCTTCGCGTCCGTGACCTTTGTGGGCATCTGTTCGAAGACGCGCTTCTTGTCGATGACGATGCCACGGATGAGTTCGGCGTCGTTCATCGAGTCGCCGACCTGTGTCTTGATCTTGACGTCGTCTTCGTCTACGGTGTAGGTGCCGTCGCCGTCCTCGGTGGTGACCTGCAGCACCGCGTCCACGACGATGCCGGAGACCTTCTCCTTGACCGCTTCGATGGATTTCCCGGTCATGGCGGTGTCGGCGATCTTGAGAAGGTTCTCGCGATCCCCGAAACTGACGGTGATGGCCAGGTCATCGAGGATCTCGAGGGCCTTTTCCATGCCGAGCTGGTAGCCGTTTGCGATGATCGTGGGGTGAACCTCCCGGGCGAGCAGTTTCTCCGCCTCTTCCATCATCGACCCGACGAGCACGGTCGCGGTTGTGGTGCCGTCCCCGACCTCGCCGTCCTGGGTCTCGGCAACCTCGACGACCAGCTTACCGCCGGGGTGCTGCACGGACATCTCGTGCAGGATGGTCGCCCCGTCGTTCGTGATCACGACATCACCGGTGGAGCTGACCAGCATCTTGTCCATTCCCCGGGGACCGAGCGTAGTCCTGACGGCGGCCGCAATCGCCTTTGCAGCCATGATGTTCGAGCGTTGCGCCTCGAATCCGCGCGTACGCTCAACGTTTTCCCGTAAAATAATGATGGGCTGTCCAGCAAGCATTGTATAATCCTCCTTTGTTCGTTAAGTTTGTTCAGAAGTTCTATATATAGTAGTCGATGGGTGCCGGGGGTTTCCGCCCCCCCGGGCCGATCGGCGGGTGGGGATCGCCCGTCAGGTCGGCGCTACGCGCCCGATACCCCGGTGAAGGCCGACGGGCTGCGACCATCCGCGGACCCGGGGAAGATGAGCGTGGCAGCCCGCCTCACCCGAGCCTCGATATCGTGAAGAGCGAGTGGACAGGGACGCCGTCGATCTCCCGGACGCCCTGCTTGTCGAAGAGCGACCAGACCGCCATCGGTATGGCCCCGTGTCGCCGGAGGAACGCTATCGTCTCTGCAAGCGTCGTCCCGGTCGTGACCACGTCGTCGACGATGATGCAGCGCTGGGCGGTGATCGAGGAGAACGTGCCCGAGAGGGACCCGGTCGGGGTCTCGCTCCGGCTGTGCTTTGCCGGGAGATAGACCGCGAGTTTCAGCCCCTCCTCTGCGGCGATGAGCGTGGCGAGCGGGACGCCCGAGAGCGCGATCCCGACGACCGTGTCCGGCATCTCTCCGGGAGGCGCGATTCCTCCCTCTGCCAGGTAGAGGAAGCGCTTGAGCATCATCATCGCCATGTCGGAGAGGAGCATCCCCTGGCTCCCCACCTCCGTCCAGTCGATATGGACGTCTTTTGGGGCCTCCATACCCTTCTGCTGGGTGAGCAGCCAGGTGACCGTCTCCATCGAGAGGCCGAGTTCGTCGGATATCTGGCCGGGGGTGTGCCCTTCTGCCTGGAGCGCCTTTGCCTTCGTGATCAACTCTTCAAGGGCGGACATGGAGAAGAGTCTCCGGGTGGTTTATTTAAGCTTTCTTCTGACCGGTGCGCCGCAGACCCGGCAGTCCCCCGGCTCCCGCCAGTAGCGGCCGCACCCGCTGCACCGGTAACGCCACCGGATCGGGCGGGCCTGCCGCTGCCGGATGCTCCGGGTCTCGATACCGAGACGGTGGGCGACGTTCTGGACCGCGAAGTCGTCGGTGACCAGGACGGCCGAGAGTTCGAGTGCCAGCGCCAGGATCTCCCGGTCGGTCACGGAGAGCACCCCGGCATCCCCGGTCCGCACCGCGGCCTCATCGACCCGCGCAAGGTCCTCTCTTCGCGGTTCCCGGACCGAGAGCCCTGTCGCCAGGAGCACCTCAAACCGGCACTTCGCGTGAAGGTCGGCGAGTTCCCCGACCACCGAGGGGGTGGTCGCCATCGGCCCTTCGAGGGGCACCTCCGCGAAGAAGACCGAGGCGTCGAGGACGAGGGTCATGCGGAGAACTCCACTGTCCCGTTCTTTTTGCACTCGACCGGGTGGCCGAACTCTCTAAGGAGCGAGCAGGCGGTCCTCGCGTGCGTCGAGAGGGTATGGGTGGTGTACTCCCCGCCGGAGAGGGCGAGGTAGACCAGGAGCTGATCGGCGAGGTGGACGTCGACCGTGCCGGGGCTCCGGTACTCGTCGATGAACGCCCGGGCCGCCGCCCGTCCCACCTCCTCGGCGGGAAGCCCCCTCCGTCCAAGGGCGACGGCGCCCTTCGCCCCGCTCCAGACGGTGACTGAACTCCCGGTGCTCGGCCCCCCTTCGCGAGCGTCAAGGGTCGCGGTGCAGGCGATATCGAGTTCACGCTTGATGAGATCGCGGGCGGCGCCGGCCTGGCGTTCCGTGACGTGGCCGGGAAGCCCCGCCGAAGAGGAGATGAGGCCGCACGCGGGCTCCTCCTCCGGGACCGTGATGGGGTGGGGGAGACCCGGCTCCACGCGTACGCGGACGCGCCCTCCTCCCCGCGGGTAGTAGCCCCGCTCAAGCACGTCGATCGCGATCGAGGCCCCGGCCCGGCGGAGGACGGGGGCGAGGACGCGGTCGAGGTAATCGATCGTCGGGCTCTGCGTCACCTCGGTCCCGCCCACGACCGTGATGCTCCCGCCGCGAGCAAGCGCAGCCGGGAGCCATGCCTGGAGGACAAGGGGGATGCTCCCCGCGGTCCCGGTATCGATGGTGAGGTCGGCACGCCGGAGGGCGCCGGGGGTGAAGGTGATCTCGCGGCTCTGCGGCACAAGTCCTGTGCATTCGGCACCGCAGGTCCCGGCCGCCGCACGGACGGCGGCGATGTGCTGGGGGCTGAGCCCCGGCCGCTCCCGGTTCTCCCGGACCCGGACGACGGTGATGGGTATGCCGGAGATCGCCGAGAGGGCGACTGAGAGGCGCACGATCTGCCCGCCCCCTTCGAGGTGGGACCCGTCAATGGTGAGCATCTTCCTTGATCGCGGTGACGATGGCGTTTGCGGCGGATATGAAACTTGAGGCGTTCTCGTAGGTGTCGCTCGAGACGACCGACGAGACCCCGGCCGCCCGCAGGCGGGTGTAGGCACCGCTCGTGAGCACCCCGTGGACGCAGGCCGCGTGGATGGACGCCGCCCCCTGCTCCCGGAGCATGCAGGCCGCGGTCGCGAGGGTCCCGCCGGTGGATATGATATCGTCCACGATGACGGCGTCCCGTCCGGCGGCATCGATGGTCTTAGGAGCGATCCGGACCTCCTCGCCCGAGAGCCGGGTCTTCTCGAGGTGATCGCAGTCCCACCCGCCGACCGCGGCAACGTCCGAGGCGAAGTCGATCGCCCCTTCGTCCGGCGCGAGGACCAGGGGGTTCTTCAGGTGCAGATCGCCGATGTAGCCGCCGATCGCCGGAGCGATGGTGACATCCTGTGCCGGAACGGTGAAGAAGCCCAGATCGACCGGGTCATGGACATTGACCACGAAGACGCGCTCGATGCCGACCGAGAGGGCTCGCGCGATCGCCCGGGCGCTGATCGGTTCGCCCGGGAAGAAACGCCTATCCTGCCGCGAGTACCCGAGATATGGGACCACCAGGGTGTTTCTTGACCGGTCGGCGGCATCGATCGCGAGGAGGGTCTGCACAAACATATCATTATCTACGATGCTGCTGACGATCAGGGTCTCATCGTCCAGCTCACCGCACCGGAGGTACATCTCTCCGTCGGGAAACCGGGTGAATCTCGTCTCGACCAATGGGATTCCCAACTTTTCCGCAACGCGGGCTGCCAGGACCTGGGACCGTTCCGTGCTGATAACTCTCATAGGGCACCTTTGCTAGAAAGTATTTGAACGAGGATGAATAAATTATATAAGTATCAGTGCAGCAAAGAGGTAAACCCGACGATGGATTCAACGACTTCAGAAGCTATTCCCCATATTGAGCTCACCGATGACGAACTGGCGGAGACGGACGTCTTCTCCGGTCTCGAGCTGAGCGCATCGTCAGATATCGACGTACCCCCGAATCTCATCGATCAGGTCATCGGTCAGGAGCATGCCGTCGAGGTGATCCGGAAGGCTGCGGTCCAGCGCAGGCATGTGATGATGATCGGCACCCCCGGAACCGGCAAATCGATGCTGGCGAAGGCGATGGCCGAACTCCTCCCGAAAGAGGAACTGCAGGACATCCTGGTCTACCCGAACGCCGAGGATAACAACAACCCCATCATCAGGACCGTGCCCGCGAGCCGCGGCAAACAGATCGTCACCGCCCATAAGATGGAGGCGAGAAAGAAGATCCAGATGCGGAGCACGCTCATCATGCTCCTCATCATCGGCATCATCGGCTATGCGATCATCACCTACCAGTGGCTCATGGGCATCATCGCCGCCGCATTCATCTTCATGGCGCTGAAGTACTCGACGCCCCGCGAAGAGACGATGGTCCCGAAGCTCCTGATCTCCCATGACCCGAACACCCCCGCGCCCTTCGTCGACGCGACCGGCTCGCACGCGGGCGCCCTGCTCGGCGACGTCCGGCACGACCCGTTCCAGAGCGGCGGCCTTGAGACCCCGTCCCACGACCGCGTCGAGGGAGGGGCGATCCACCGGGCGCACGGGGGCGTGCTCTTCATCGACGAGATCAACACCCTCACCCCGCACTCCCAGCAGAACCTCTTGACCGCGCTCCAGGAGGGGACCTTCCCGATCACCGGCCAGAGCGAGCGGTCGAGCGGTGCGATGGTCCGGACGGAGCCGGTCCCCTGCCGGTTCGTGATGATCGCGGCAGGCAACCTCGACGCCATCCAGGGGATGCACCCGGCGCTCCGGTCGCGTATCCGGGGCTACGGCTACGAGGTCTATATGCGCGAGACGATGGAGGACACCCCCGAGAACCGGAAGAAGTTCATCCGGTTCATCGCCCAGGAGGTCAAGAACGACGGGAAGATCCCGCACTTCGACCGCGGCGCGATGCTCGAGGTGCTCCGCGAAGCCCGGCGCCGTTCGAACCGGAAGGGCCACCTGACCCTGAAGCTCCGTGACATGGGCGGGCTGATCCGGGTGGCGGGCGACCTCGCCCGGCAGGAGGGTGCGGAGATCACCACGACAAGGCACGTCCTCGCGGCGAAGTCGACCTCCCGGTCGATCGAGGACCAGATCTCCGACGAGTACATCCGGCGGACCCGCGACTACGACCTCGCCGTCGTGGAAGGCACCAGGGTCGGCCGGGTGAACGGGCTTGCGGTGATGGGCAGCGACTCGGGCTCGATCCTCCCGGTGATGGCCGAGGTGACCCCGAGCCTGGGTGCGGCCGGCACGGTGATCGCGACCGGTATGCTCAAGGATATCGCCAAAGAATCGATCACGAACGTCAGCGCCCTCATCAAGAAGTTCACGGGGAAGGATATCCGGAACATGGACATCCACGTCCAGTTCATCGGCACCTACGGCGGCGTGGAGGGCGACTCGGCCTCCGTGACCGTGGCGACCGCGGTGATCAGCGCGATCGAGAACATCCCGGTCCGCCAGGACGTCGCGATGACCGGCTCCCTCTCGGTCCGGGGCGATGTCCTCCCGATCGGCGGGGTCACCTACAAGATCGAGGCGGCCGCGAAGGCCGGGATCAAGCGGGTGATCATCCCGCGGTCGAACTTAGACGACGTCCTGATCGAGGACCGCTACCGCGAGCTGGTCGAGGTGGTGCCGGTCGACCACATCGAGGAGGTCCTCCAGAACGCGCTCGTGCCCGAGAACCGCGAAGGATTCATATCGAAACTCCGGAAGATGGCGGTCAACCCGACCACCGTCTTTGACACGAGCGTCGGGCGCTCTCCGGTCTGATGCCGTATGGTTGATGTACGCTACTATGATATCCGGTGCGTACGGGGCGAGGTCACCCAGGTCGATATCGACAACGGCGTGATCGAGTCCGCAGGCACCTCATTTTTTGACAAAGCCGTGATCCGGGCGCTTGGGCCGAAAGGCTGGGGCGTTCTCACCCGCGATCACGTCGATATCGATTCGAGACGCGACCTCGAGACCCTCGTCGCGGCGGCGGCGCGGCTTGCCGCGGTCACGGAGGATCCCCTCGACCTTGCCGATGCACCACGGGGCGTGCTCTCTGTCCCGTCTCTTCGCGAGGACCCGCGGGACGTCGACCTCGAGGAGAAGACCCGGCTGCTTGCCGGGATCGAGGCGGCGGCACGGGTTCCTGAGGTGGTGAACACCCGGGCCCGGTACACCGAGGGAATTGATGCGGTTCGCTTTTTAGACTCAAGCGGGAACGAGTACTCCTACGAGGCGGTCCGGTCCGGGTTCTCGGTCCTCGCGATTGCGTCCAGAGGCGGGGTGATGCAGATGGGGAGCGAGCGCGACCACACCACCACGGGGTTCAACCTCCGCGATAAGCAGGACCTCGGCCGGAAGGCGGGGGAGGTCGCGGTCTCCCTCCTGGATGCAAAGATCCCGAAGGGCGGGCCGCGGCGGGCCGTGCTCGACCCGGAACTGGCGGGCGTCTTCACCCACGAGGCGGTCGGCCACGCGAGCGAGGGCGACCTCGTCCGTGAGGGCGCATCGGTCCTCGGGGGGAAGATCGGTGAATCGATCGGCTGTGCGGGGCTCGTCATCGTCGACGACCCCTCGCTTCATGAGTTCGGGTTCATGCCCGTCGACGCCGAGGGTGTCGCGGTCGAGCGGACCGAGATCATCCGCGACGGCATCCTCCGGTCCTACATCCACAACCGTGAGACCCTCGCGGCGGTGGGAAACGGCATCCCCGGACACGCCCGGGCGGAGCCCGGGGCGCCGCCGATCGTCCGGATGAGCAACACCTTCATCGAGAACGGCGACGCGACGTATGACGAGATCCTTGAGGAGTGCAAGGACGGCATCCTCCTCATCGGGTCCCGGGGCGGCCAGGTCGACCCCGGCCGCGGCGTCTTCCAGTTCAACGCGGAGTACGGCTACCTGGTCGAGGGTGGAGAGACGACCCAGATGGTCCGTGACGTCTCGCTCTCGGGCGAGATCCTCTCGACGCTCCATAACATCGTCCTCCTCGGGAACGACCGGCGGATGAGCCCGGGCTACTGCGGGAAGGGCGGGCAGAGCGTGCCGGTGAGCGACGGTGCACCGCACCTCTTGCTCGAGAACGCAACCATCGGGGGGCGGGGCGAATGATCGGCGAAGACCTGATCGACCGGGTCCTCCGGGCCGGCGAGCGCAAGGCCGATGAGGTCGAGGTCTTCTACGCCCGGGGAGAGAGCGTCGGCACCGATATCAAGAAGGGGATTCTCGGCACCGCCGAGGAGTCGGAGGCCTGGAGCATGGCCATCCGGACCGTCAAGAATGGAAGGATCGGCTCTTCGTCTACGAGCGACCCCGACCGGTGGAAGGAGTGCCTGGATGCCGCGCTTGCAAGCGGCCGGCTCGCCACCCCGCAGCAGTGGGGCGGCTTCCCGAAACCGGCCGGTATCACGAGTTCCGCCTCCGCAGCGGACAAGGACCTCGTCGTCGCGGTGGAGGATGCGGCGGCGATGGTGGCGGACCTCCTCGCCGGTGCGGCGGAGCACCCGGTGGAGGTCGTCGGCGGGGGTGCGAACCTCGCCCGCACCTACCTCGCGGTCGCGAACACGAGCGGCGTCCTCTACGGCATGGACCGGACGGCGGCGTCGGTCTCCCTCGAGGCGATCCGGGAGCAGTCCACGGGCTACGAGTTCGACGCCTCCCCGTTCCGCGCCGAGATCGATCCCCGGTCGGTCGGGGAGCAGGCGGCCTCGCTTGCCGCCCGGTCCCTCGGGGGCCGCGATATCGAGACGGGCCGCTACGACGTCGTCCTCTCCCCGATTGCGGCCGCAAGCATCATCGGCCAGGTCCTCCTCCCGGCCCTCTCCGGCCGGAACGTGAAGGCCGGCCGGTCGTTCCTCGCCGATAAGGTCGGCGAGCAGGTCCTCGACGAGTCCCTCTCCGTCTACGACGACCCGTTTGCCCCCGGCCTCGGGAGCACCACCTGGGATGCGGAGGGGGTCCCCACCCGCCGCCTGGTCTTCATCGACCGGGGCGTGCTCGGTGAGTTCGCCTACGACCTCAAGACCGGCTACCGCTACGGCGAGCGGAGCACGGGGAGCGCCGTCCGTTCCGGGGGCGAAGGCCCGGGGATCGGGTTCCACAACCTCTTCCTCGACGGCCCCCGGGCAAAGGAGCCCGGCGATGAGCGGGCGGTCTGGATCCACGATGTCGTCGGCGCCCATACGGCAAACCCGTTCTCCGGCGACTTCTCGGTGGAGATCTCAAACCCCTTCTGGATGGAGGGCGGGGACCTCGTTGAGCCGATCCGGACGGCGATGTTCTCGGGGAACGTCTTTGAGATGCTCCGGGACGTCGGGGGGCTCGGAAAAGATACAAGGCGCGTCGGACGGCTGACAATTCCATCAATACGGTTAAATAACCAGCAGATCATTGGTAAATAGATGATGGAAGAGATCCTCGCCATCCTTCTTGCCGTCGCGATAGCCGCGGCGCTCTACTACCTCATGAAGAAGGCGATGACGCTTGTCATCAACGCCGTCGCCGGGCTCATCACGCTCTGGCTCCTGAACTATTTTGACGTTCTCTCCTGGTTCGGCGCGCCCGACATCCAGATCAACCTGGTCTCGATCCTGATCTGCGCCCTCGGCGGGCTCCCCGGCGCCCTGGTCCTGGTGCTGCTGCACCTTGTCGGGATCCCGATCTGAGCGGGGGAGCCCGGGGACCTATAGGGTTCACGCGAAACGGTGTGAGGTGCGACGGACGTGACGTCCGGAGTTTGAGATGCCATCAGGCTTCGAGGTGCGACGGACGTGACGTCCGGAGTTTGAGATGCCATCAGGCTTCGAGGCGCGAACAGAGTGAACGTGAGCACCGAAGGTGCGAGGTGCGACGGACGGGGCGTCCGGAGTTTGAGACGCCATCAGGCTTCGAGGCGCGAACAGAGTGAACGTGAGCACCGAAGGTGCGAGGTGCGACGGACGGGGCGTCCGGAGCTTGAGACGCCATCAGGCTTCGAGGTGCGATGCAGTGACCCTCGCGAGCCAGACGCCGGCTCTCGATGAGAGGAGGAACTTCATGTACTGCGACCTCGCCCTCACTGCAGAGGACCGTGCGTACCTGCGCGAGCAGAACGTCCGGTTTGACGTCACCGTCATTCCCCCGGGCACCGTGGGCAAGGAGTATGTCAAGACGAAAGGGCACTACCACCCGCAGAGCCCCTCGGGCGTCGGTTATCCCGAGTTCTACCAGGTGTTCGCCGGAGAGGCGTTCTACCTTCTCCAGCGAAGCGATCTCGGCGACATCGTCACCGTCGCCGCGAAGACAGGGGAGTTCGTCCTCATACCACCCGGCGACGACCATCAACCCTGGTAAGGAGATGCCCGCCTGTGCAGCGGTCATGGCCGGCCGGACCACCGGCGCTTACCGATCACCTTAAGTGGTTGTTGACTATAAAGTAGTATACTTATGTATCAACATCCCTTCGTAGACCGGGCAAGTGAACTACAGTTCCTCACCGATCGATATCATTCCCCGATTCCGGAGTGCCTGATCCTGTACGGGAGGCGGCGCGTGGGAAAGACAACGCTTCTTGCCCGACTCCTGCAGACTGTCCCGGGTTTTTACTTCCTGGCCTCAGAAGAAGGGACGGCAAGGAATCTCCAGGATTTCTCCCACTATGCAGGGGAGTACCTGGACGATCCGGATTTCGAGCGGAGTAGATATCCCGACTGGGAGACTGCTATAAAGGCACTGGTCAGGCACCGGAACTTTTCCCCTCCTCCGGGGAAGAAAGTGGTGATCGTCATCGATGAGTTCCCTTACCTCATCGCACGCGACCGGGCCACACCTTCCGTCTTTCAGAAGGTGTGGGATACGGTACTCTCCCGGGAACCGGTGATGCTCGTCATATCGGGTTCATCGGTCAGCACGATGGAGACTGAGGTGCTGGGGTACACGAGCCCGCTCTACGGCAGGAGGACAGGGCAGTGGCAGCTCGAGCCTCTCTCCTATCCCTACCTTCGCCGGTTCCTCCCCTACGATGAGGAGGATCTCGTCATGACATGGTGCGTGATCGGTGGGATCCCTGCCTATCTCCGCCTGTTTCGCCCCGACCGAACATTCTGGGAGAACGTAGAGGAGCAGATTCTCCGGAAAGGGGCATACCTTTACTCTGAAGCCGAGATTCTGATGCAGTATGAGTTCCGCGAAGCAGGGAACTACATGGCTATTCTCCGCGCTCTCGCCGCGGGGTACACCACGAGCGCACCCCTCTGTCAGGAGACCGGGCTTGATAAAGGGTTGGTCTCCAAGTACCTTGCCGTCCTCTCGCGTATGCACCTGATCGACGACGAGGTGCCGGTGACCGCCCATGCCGGCTACCGGAGAAGGCATTACCGGCTGACCGATCCCTACCTCACGTTCTGGTTCCGTTTCGTGTATCCCCGGCGGGCGGAGACCGAGACGGGGCAGAGCGGGGAGGTGCTCGCCTCTATCAGGGAAGAGATCGCGCCCTATTGCGGAGAGATGTTCGAGCAACTCTCTCTCGACCTCGTTCGCAGGGGAATCCTGTTTTCCGGCTCCTCGTATTCGCGACTGGGGCGGTGGTGGCAGAAGGAGGCGGAGATCGATCTCGTGGGCCTGAATGAGGTCTCCGGGGACGCCCTCTTCTGCGAATGCAAGTGGTCTGTTCTCAACCGCCGCCAGGCCCGCGGCATCCTTGCGGCGCTCCGGGAGAAGGCCTCCATGGTGAGATGGCGAAACGAGAGCAGGAACGAACGTTTTGCCCTGGTAGCAAAGAGCATAGAGGGCAAAGAGGATCTGAGAGAGGACGGGTACCTGGTCTGCGACCTGGAGGACATCGCCGGGCTTTCGCGGGAGTACCTGGCACGGATGGGCGGGTGAGCGAGGGGATCTCTCTCGCCGCAAGC
>NZ_JAVBWL010000032.1:0-69185 GCF_036677455.1 Methanoculleus sp.
GCCCGGATGGTGCAGGCGAGGTGGACGTGCTTTGCCTGCTCGTAGGCCCTCGTGATATCCTCCTCGACGACCTCGGTGCGGGCGGCGCACTCCGCGTTCAGCACCGCCCGCTTCATCAGGTCAAGCCCCACCCGCACGTCGCCCGACGCCATCGTCTGCTCGACGATACGGTCGAGCATCGGCACAGAGAACACGCCAGGATAGAGCCCGACCCGGATCCGGTCCTGGAGGATGCCCCGGATCTCCCCGGCGTCGTAGGGCGGGAAGTAGATATCGGAGGGGCGGAACGGCGAGATGACCCACCTGCTCAGGTCACTCGCGAGGTCTATGTCCATGTCGCTCACCGTCGCAAAGACCGCTGCCCGGGCGCGGGGGTAGTCCTGGTGCAGCCGGAGCAGGGAGTTGACGACATCGCCGAGGGTGTTGTTGTAGTGGAGCAGGTTCGCGTCGTCCAGGCAGACGATCAGGCTTATCTCTCGCCGCTGCAGGGCGCCGCCGATCGCGTCCATCACCGACTTGATCGATATCCCGGTCCGCGCCGGAGCATGGCCGAAGACCGCTGCGTAGATCCGGGAGAAGACCATGTACTTCGTCCGGTCGTTCTGGCAGTTCACGTAGACCGGCACGATCTTCTTTGTGGTCTGCTCGAGTTCGGCAAAGATCCGGAGGACGCTGGTTGTCTTCCCGGTTCCGGGCAGCCCCCTGCAGATGGCGGAGAGAGCCCGCCCGCCTTCGAGTGCGGGGCGGACCTGGTAGGCAAGGTCGTTGAGCTGGCTCTCGCGGTAGTTGAAGAACTCGGGAACGTAGTCGATCTCGAAGACATCGATGCTCCGGAAGAGGGTCTGGTCGGCCATGAGGAGTCGTTTTCTCATGCAAGGATCGTCGGGGGGCGGCTATTTAAGCGGGAGCCGTGCGCATGGTGAAAGTGAAAAAGGGATTATGCCAGGATGACTTTTGCGCTCATATCGCCGTTGCTGGGTCCGATAGAGGCATTGTTTGCGAGAGTTCAATGTGGCCGATCACCCGCCGAGCACCCGCACAATCACCGCGACCACCCCGCCGACGACCCCGCCGGCCCCGGCACTGACCGTCGATACCCTCCTCTCTTCTCCCGCCTTCTCCGCCCGCCAGCCCTCCAGCGCCCGGATCCGGCTCTCAAAATCCTCGTCCTGCGCCTCCATCTGCCGCAACATCCGGCAGATCCACTTCACATCCCGGTTCGTCTCGTAGACGAGCTCCCGGGTAGTCTTCTCATTGGTCATCCTGGTAACCCTCCCGGAGAATGATAAGGAGTCGATGACAAAAAGGCTGACCGTAAGGATTATATTCGAGAATCGGAGTCAAATTCAGCGTCCCCGGTAAAGTCAGGCTAATCTCCTCCCCCGCTGACCCTATAGTTGTCTGTCATATTCCCGGGAGCATACAGACATGGAGAACCAACCATGGCAGACTTCGTGCAGAAGACCGTGAACAAATCGGCGGTCCGGGACCTCGCCGTCCCGATCGCCACCGTAACGTCGTTTAACACCCTCGTCGAGAGCGTCATCGCCGACAACCCCTTCGGGTGCGTCGGGTATACGACCAAAGCCGGCGAGACCATCGCCCCGGTCGTCCGGAACCGCGAGCACTACACCGCGAAGGTGAACTTCCTCGACGGCGAGGGGAAAAGGGTCGGGACCGTCTCCCTGCAGTCCCCCTCGATCGCCGCGTTCGAGGCGAACGCCGCGGAGGCTCTCGCGAACGCGACCCTCGCGGCCGCGATGGGCGGCTACGCCGAACGCGACTTCGGCGGCGAGAGCTACTACTGTCAGCTCAAGTGCCACGACCCGTCCGGTGACGACTACTACGTCACCTTCACCCGGAAGACCGTCCGGGTCTCGTCCTACCAGGACGACGCCATCAAAGGCAAGGTCGATACCTGGGCCGACGACGTCCCCGCGCTGGACTGAGAGGGGGAACCCCTCTCTCCTTCCAGAGGCTGAGGAAGATATCTTAGAAGACAGAGAGGCTATTCTCCCCGATACCTTCAGATAACCGCTCATTGAACGTTAAAGCATCATTCGCATGATGTGCTCTCCTATGACAATTGGAGCAAAGGGAAGTACCGGTTCGTCCCCACGGGTATGGGGAACGCGGGCGCCTCCCTCAAACGCCCCCACCAAACACCGCCTGGCCGGCGAGATAGCAGAGCCCGGCCACGATCGCCGCCGCCGGGATGGTCAGGATCCACGCGGCGACGATCTCGCGGACCACGCCCCACTTGACCGCCGAGTAACCGCGGGTTGCGCCGACGCCCATGATCGCGCCGGTCGTCGCATGGGTCGTCGAGACCGGGACACCAAAGATGTTCATCAGCGACAGGACGCCCCCGGCGGAGGTCGATGCGGCAAACCCCTGGTAGGGCCGGATCTTGGTGATCCGGTTGGCCATCTTGTCGACGACCCGCCAACCCCCGAGAAGCGTGCCGATGGACATTGCAAGCGAAGAGGCCAGTATCACCCAGAGCGGGACAGCAAACTCGGTGATCAGCCCGCCGGCAAGGAGCATGGCGGTGATGATCCCCATCGCGTTCTGGGCGTCGTTGCCGCCGTGACCGATCGCCTGGAGCGATCCCGAGAAGATCTGGAGGTTCTTAAAGATGCTAGATAAGCGCCGCGGAGCATAGTTGCGGAAGGTGTAAGCGACAACGATGGCGAAGATAAACGCGACTATGAACCCGAGCGTGGGGGAGATGACGATGAAAAGAATGACCCCGAGGATGCCGCTGACCTCCAAAAGTCCCATTATAATGGCGAGCGGGATGGTCAGCGTCACCCCGATGATTCCCCCGACGAGGAGGTTCCACGGCTTGAACTCACCCTTATGGTACGCAAATGCACCCGTGATGACCGCACCGAGGGCTGCGCCGATGAACCCATAGAAGAGAACCTGCTCGACTGTATCAAGCGACGGCCAGAGCACCGCTCCTGTCCCGGCAGCAGCAAGACCGGTGCCGAGGAGCCCCCCGATCAGAGCGTGGCTGCTCGATACCGGGATCCCGAGGAGCGACGTCACGAGGACCCAGAGGACCGCACCGATCAGGGCCACCAGGATCAGTGTCGGCGTGAGAATGCCGGCGTCGACGATCCCCCGCCCGATGGTTGCTGCAATTGCTGTGGTGAAGAGCAGGGGGCCGAGGAGGTTGAAGACTCCGGCGAGGAGGACCGCCTGCAGGGGGGTTAAGGCTTTGGTCGCGATGATGGTGGCGATCGAGTTTGCGGCATCGTTCAAACCGTTTGCAAAATTAAAAAGTAGCGCGAGAAGGATGCCGAGGATGATGATCGGATCCATGGCCATCAGGTGTGTCTGATGGCTATGTCGCTCAAGACGTTTGCAACGTCTTCACACTTATCGGTCGCCATCTCAAGGTTTTCGTAGATGTCCTTGAGCTTGATGATGGTGACCGCATCCTTCGTCTTGAAGAGGTCCATGATGGCATGGCCGAGGACGTTGTCTGCAATATTCTCCAGGCGGTTCACTTCGATGCACCGCTCTTCGATAAGGCCCGGGTCCTTGATCGACCGTATGCCGGTGACGGCCTTCTCGATCTCGATGACGCTGAGCTGGATCAGTTTTGCCAGCTGGATCATCGAGTCGTCGGTCTCGGTGATGCCGTAACCGTACATCTGCTGTGCGGTGCCGTCGATGTAGTCGAGGATGTCATCCAGCGCCGATGCGAGACGGGAGATCTCTTCAGGTTCAAGCGGCGTGATGAATGTCCGGTTCAGCTGCTCGTAGATCTGGTGTGTAATGTCATCTCCCTGGTGCTCGATCTGTTTCATCCGGTGACACTGCTCTTTCACGTTCTCGAAGTTCTCAACGAACTCAACGAGAAGATCGGCTGCGGAAACGACTGTTTTCGCCATCTCATCAAAGAGGTCAAAAAAAGCCTTATCCTGGGGGACTACCCACTCCTTAATGCCCACGATGATCGCTATAAGTTTCTCCCGTCAGGGGCTATATATCGATCGGTCATGCTATCCGGGAAGGGTGGCTGGATACGGCGAAAAGGAGGAGGAGGCCGCGCAATGCCTCCTGGTGAGCGCATCGACCGGCGGTCGGGAGCGGCCCGTCCGACGTGGTACCAGAGAACGGTGCGGAGCCGTTCCCGCACCGCCCCTCACTCCGAGACTTTCACGAGGTTGTCGCGGATGAACTCGATGTCCGCGTCCTTTGCCGCGATCTCAAGGAGCATCGTCCCGTAACCGGGGCAGGGCTTCGTAAACGGCAGCAGAATCCTCTTCTTCCGGATCTGGAGGCCGACGAGCATGGGCTTCTTCAAGAGCATTCGGATGTCCTTGAAGACGAATTCCGGCGGCATCTCGTAGTACTCTTTACTGTGCTTTCGCACGTAGTCGTTCACCTGATCAGGTGTCACATCCATGAGAAGCACCTGTCCACCCAGGTTGTTCACGCAGCGCGAGGCCATCTATAGATGATTCGTATTCAAACGAATAAACCTTGCGCTGGTTCCCCGGGCTGCCGCCTTCGAGGCCGCCCCATCACCGGGCATCGTGCCGCGTTGCTCCCAATATCGACCGCCCTTCTGTCGGGAAGAGGAATAGTTATCCCATACCGGGCAGATACTCCGGTATGAAGCCGTATGGAATGCCGGCCCGCTCGCCCCGGGCTCGTCTCTTCCTCCTGGTGGCTTTCTTTGCCTTCTTCATCATGCCCTGCTCCGTCTCGGGTGCAACGCCCCCGCTGCTTCCGTCTCTCACGCTCTCGGTATCAAACGACACCCTCTCCGGGAACGAAGACCTTGCTATCTCTGTCACCTGGAGCCGGGACGCGAGTTTCTACCACCCCCCGGGAAGCGTCGACGTGCTGTTCTACAGCGCCGGATCGCCCGTTGCAGGCTACACGATCCCGGGAGACGATCGTGCGGCCGCCGATGACAATACGCGGCATTTCCGCGGGACAGTAGCTGCCTCGGAGTTGCCGGAGGGGAGACTCCTGCTCGTCGCCACCGACCCGGTCTCCGGCGCCGAAGCCCGCGCCCCGGTCAACGTCACCGAACCGGGCCGGGACTTCTCCGGTACCCGGCCGGCGGGGTCTACCGACACCGCCTTTCTCCAGGTCGCCGTGGTCCTGCTGGTCGCCCTCGGTGCCGGTCTCGGCCTGCTCGTGCGGCGGCCGTGAAGGGGGACGCTACACCCCGGCGCCCCCCACCGGTTCCCTTAATGTCTGCAGAAAACAACTATTCTTTACGTGATCCGCGAACCGGCAGTAAAAAAAGTTCTCTACTGGTGCGACCAGTGCAACGTCCCCCTCATCGGGCGCACCTGCTCCTGCAAGACGAGGGTCCGGGAGATAGAACTCCTGCAGCCGCACGACGTCCGCCCGGCCCTCGCAGCGGATATGGCCCTCATACGGCGCCTTCTCTCCGAACGGTTCGGCGACGTACCCCTGCCCCACGTCGTGCTCCTGAACAAGACCGGCGGCGCCGACCGGGCTGACCTGGTGATCGTCCACGGCGACCGGTTCGGTTGGCTCTCGTTCGACCCGGTCACCCGGAAGTTCAGCCTAGATATCGCCCCCGAGGCACTTCCGTACATCCTCCCGTATGCAACGAGAGGCATCATCGATCTCGAGGCCGAGCCCGCTGTGCGTGCGCATAAGGGCCGCGTCGGCGGGAAACGGTTCGCCCTGGCGACCGGCGTGCCCGACGGGACAGTCATCGTCGCCTACAAGAACCGGTTCGGCACCGGCGTCGTCAAGGACGGACAGGTCCGGGTGAAGGAACTCGTCTCTGTTGCGCCCCGCACCCGGCCCGACCCGGACTGGGACGTGGTGATCGAGAGGAACCGCTACCACTTGAAGAACCTTGAGAGGAACGCCATCCGCACTATCAAGAAGCACATGAACGACCGGCCATGCGCGAACGTCTCGTTCTCCGGCGGCAAGGACAGCACCGCCGTCCTCCACCTCGCCCGCAAGGCGGGGGTGGAGAAGGCGTTCTTCATCGACACCGGGATCGAACTCCCCGAGACGGTGGAGTTCGTGGCGTCGCAGGGCGTCGAGATCATCCGGAAGGGCGGCGACTTCTTCCAGGCGGTCGAGAAGGCAGGCCCGCCGGGGAAAGACCACCGCTGGTGCTGCAAACTCCTGAAACTCCACCCCTTAAAGATCTACCTCGCCGATACCGGCCCCTGCGTCACCATCCAGGGGAACCGCTGGTACGAGTCCTGGAACCGTGCCGACCTCGACGAGACGAGCCAGAACCCGGCAAACCCCATGCAACTGAACGTCTCGCCGATCCGGAACTGGCGGGCGCTCGAGGTCTTCCTCTACCTCTGGTGGCAGGAGGTCCCCATGAACCCGCTCTACGAGAAGGGTCTTGAGCGGATAGGCTGCTACCTCTGCCCGGCGGCGCTCGAGAGCGAGTACGAGGGGCTCCGGGAGATGCATCCGGACCTGACGGATCGCTGGGACGAATTCCTTATCCGGTGGGCGGAGAAGAATGGGTTGCCGGATGCCTACCACCGGTGGGGACTCTGGCGGTGGCGGGCGCTGCCCCCGAAGATGCGCGAGGTCTGCCGGGAGCGGGGCATCGCCGTGAACGAGGACTTCACCCTGAAAGAGGCCCCGGTAACGAGAGCGGCCCAGGTGACACGTATGAAGACAGTCGGAACAACCCGTGAGCCGGCACCGCCGGCAGAAAAAGAGTTCGCCCCGGAGGATATCCGGAAGGACTTCCCGATCCTCGGCGATATCATATACCTGGACAACGCGGCGACGAGTTTCTCGCCGGAGCCGGTGGTGGAGTCGGTCGTCGAGTTCGAGCACCGTTACCGGGCCAATGTCGGGCGGGGCGTTCACCGCCTGACCCGGATCGCGACGCAGCGCTACTGGCACGCCCACGAGAAGGTGGCCCGGTTCATCGGCGGGGAGGCGGGGGTCACGGTCTTCACGAAGAATGCCACGGATGCAATCAACATGGTCGCGCAGGGCCTCTCCTGGAAGCCGGGCGACCGCGTGGTGACCACCATCCTCGAGCACCACTCAAACCTCCTCCCCTGGAGGGCGCTCGCAAAGCAGGGTGTCGCGCTCGACGTGATCGGGATCGATGCCGACTACGCGCTCGACCTTGCCGCACTAAAAGAGACCCTTGCCGGCGGTGGCGCCCGGCTCGTCGCCGTCACCCACGCCTCGAACGTCCTCGGCGTGACGACACCTGTTGCGGAGATCTCCCGGCTCTGCCGTGAGCACGGCGCGCTCCTCCTTGTGGACGCCGCTCAGTCGCTGCCGCACATGCCGGTGAACGTCGCGGAACTCGGCTGCGACTTCCTCTGTTTCGCGGGGCACAAGATGTTCGGGCCGATGGGAACCGGGGTTCTCTGGATGCGGGACCTGCTCCTTGAGTCGCCGGCTCTCGGCGGCGGCATGGTCACGAGCGTGACCGCCGACGGCTACGTCCCCGCGGAGGGTTACCAGCGCTACGAGGCCGGCACGCCGAACGTCGGCGGCGGGATCGCGCTCGGCGTCGCCGTGGACTACCTCTCGGCGATCGGGATGGAGAAGATCCACCGGCACGAAGAACGCCTGACTGCCCGGCTCATCGCGGGGCTCTCTGCGATAGACGGGGTCACGGTCTATGCCGCCCCGAGCCCGGGTGCCCGGATTGGGGTCGTCTCGTTCACGATCGACGGCGTCCACCCGCAGGAGGCCGCGCAGATGCTCGACGAAGAAGCGGATATCCAGGTGCGGTCGGGGCACCACTGCTGCCAGCCGCTCATGGAGCACCTGAACCTCCCGGAAGGGACGGTCCGGGCGAGCATGGCGGCGTTCACGACGGAGCAGGAGATCGATCTCCTGGTTGCGGCCGTCGAAGAGATCAGCCGGGGCCGGTGAGGGGTTTCTCAATCCTCTGGCCCTGCCCGGATCTCGGCGGCGTCAAGTTTCGGCAGGTGCGACTCGCGGCGTTCTGTCGGGAACGACTGCCCCGCAGCACACGAGTTCGAGGAGACTGAAGGCGTAGGGGTATGCCCCACCCCGCCCGCGCTTCGCGCTCCTCAGACGCACCTGCGGTGCTCATGCTCCGGCCCTACGGCCCGTCGCACCCCACACCAGGGGCGGGGGCAGTGCGTGGCGATAACCGGCGGAAAGCCGTGCACGGTTCTTTTCGGATCTTCATAAAGTTGGGCCATGGGATATTGCCATAGGGGAACGACGCTCCGCAGGACAGGAGTTCGACCACTGTCAGGTGCGGGGGAGGGCCCCTACCTCCCTACCCCTTCTATCCTCCCCGGATGCGTATACACCGCCATCTCCGGGGTTCCCGCGGACCCGACGATGGCAAGGCCGGTCTCCTCCGCGATCTTCACGGCAAGAGCGGTCGGGGGTCCGGTGGAGACCAGCACCGGGATGTTTGCGACGAGGCACTTCCGGACCATCTCGGAGGTGACGAGGCCGGTGCTGACCGCAATCGTCCGGGCGAAGTCGAGACCGTCACGGAGCCCCCGCCCGATCACCCGGTCAAGGGCGTTGTGCCGGTCGATGTCCTCGGAGCGGGCGGCGATGCGGCCTTCTAGAACAAGAGCGACCGCGTCGAGCGGTTCGGGGGCGGTGAGCGCGGCGACGGCTTTTACGAGATCCGGGACGGTAACCGAAAGATCGGAGTCTATCGCGGGCAGTTTCTGCGTGTCGATATAGGAGACGGCACCCCCGCACCCCGAGAGGATGGTCTTCTTCACGCTGACCCGCTTGAAGATGTTCGTCGTGAGGACGCTTATCCGGTTCTCCTCGATTCTGACCGACTCAAGCTCGCCGGTGTCCCTGATGATCTCTTCGGTGTAGAGGTAGCCGGTGACGAAGTCTTGAAGTCCGGTCGGGCTCAGGATCACCGTCGTCAGGTGCCGGCCGTTGACGAAGATCGCCACCGGTGCTTCTCGCGCGGTCTCCCGGGCGACCTCTCCGGCGGGGCCGCCGCCGATGCAGATACAGGTAATTTTCTTGAACATGACTCCTCACTTCGTCCGGTGCGCCGTCTCATATACACTGCCTGACGAACTCCTCGGGCATCAAGGTGCGCCGTGCCGTCTCTTCTATCGAGAGCCCGCTCGCGAGGAACCTTCTGGCAACGTTCTCCATGGGCTCGCCGACCTCGACGATGTGTCCATCCGGGTCGTAGAGCCGGACGGCCCGCTGCCCCCAGGGCTGCTCTACCAGACCGTGGACATACTCAATGGAGCCGGTATGGTTCAGCCGTTCGAGGAATGCGTCGAGATCGTCCTCTTCGAAGTAGAGCTCGGCGTTCTTCGATCGCACGGTGATATCACCTTCATCGACGCAGATGAGACTTGCAAAGTGCGACCGGAGGTGAATCGCAAAACCGCCCTCGAACGCCACGTTCTCACCGAGGTCATGGCCGACACTCTGGCCGAGCACCCCCTCGTAGAAGGCTCTGGACACCCCTACGTCGCGAACGACGATAAGCGGGCATATAAACTTCATCCTGCTCTCCTTACCTTTTCGTAGGAGATCACAGGAGTTCAGTCTTCCGATCGCCGGTTCCGTCGTGTGGAAAATCAGAACCGCTCCATCCGGGCAGAAGAGAGGTTTTCCTGGCCGCTCGATGGAGCGGGAGACCCTCCCGCATCCTCGGGCGTTACCCGACCCTTCTGCGCCCCGGCACGGGCACATCGAGGTCTTTTCTGGAACTCAAGTCAGTTGTTCAACGTTCGACGACAGGCCCGGCCGAAGCCGGCCGGGCCCGTTCTTAAGTGTTCAAGTTACTTAAAGACGTCGTAGATCTGGTCGCTGCCTGTCTCGAAGAGCCGCTGGCGTTCCGCCTGCTCCTCAACGAGCGCAAGGACCGGGAGCTCCATATCCACACCCGGGGTGTGGCCGAACATCTTCTCCATGTCCGTCTGGAGGGCGTGCATGTAGAGCGAGTTCGCGATCTCCATCGGGCAGTTCTCCTCGCACTGGCCGCAGTTGACACAGGAGTCCGACACGTGAGCGTAGCGGATCAGGTGGAACATGAACGGCACAGGGAGCACGCCCGGCGGGACCAGGTAGGGCTTCTTCGTGCTGCACTCGACACAGTAGCAGATCGGGCAGTTCTCGATGCAGGCGTAGCACTTGGTGCAC
This sequence comes from Methanoculleus sp., assembly GCF_036677455.1. Classification (GTDB taxonomy): domain Archaea; phylum Halobacteriota; class Methanomicrobia; order Methanomicrobiales; family Methanoculleaceae; genus Methanoculleus. Next base: position 10,135 of record NZ_JAVBWL010000032.1, read on the forward strand.
CGGGACGAGTCCTCCATCATCGTCTGGAGGCGCTCCTTCCCTTCCCCGAGTCCCTCGAAGTAGCGTGCCCGCCACTTGTCGCCGAGTTTCAGCATCGAGTTCTCGACCTTGCCGCGGATCTCGATACCCTTCGGGTTTGCGGGCTCGGTGGCGAGGGCCCCGGCCTTGACAGCCGCGTTGAGGAGGTTTGCCCCCTTCTCGGAGCAGACCTCGACGAAGGTGGCCTTCCCGGCTTTTTCTCCGATGACGCCCCAGTTCCCGCAGGCGAGGTCCGCCTGGCGGGGGACCTTCATCTTGCACCGGCGGCAGTTGGAACGGCGGCCGAAGCCCGCCTCCTCGAGTTCGTCCATCGAGATGCCCTTGTGCTGGCCGTCCTTCGTGACGATGATGAACTGGCCCTTGTCGATCTCTTCCTTGACGACGTCGTTCGGGTCGACCCCGAACTTCTCGGCGATCATCTTCCGGGCAGCCACGGGGCTCACGGACCCACCGCAGTTGACGCCGATCAGGAGGAGGTTGTCCAGGTTGACCTGGTTGCGCTTCGCGAGTTCGTAGATGCCCATCGCGTCGCAACCCTTCACCGTCACCCCGAGACGCATGTCCCCGGCACCGTCCAGGTACTTCTTGATCAACTTCGAGAGCAGGAGCGTCCCGCAGTGGAGCGAGCCTGCCGTCTGTCCGAGCTCGGCGGGGTCGGTGATGATCGTGGGGACCGCATCGTAGAGGTCCACGCCCTTCTTGACCGCCAGCACGGCGTCGACGATCTCGTTTTCCAGGGCGTACTTAAGGAGCCCGGTCACCGCACCGCCGCACTCCGCCACCTTGGCGATGTCGGCGTTCGTCGTCCAGGCGTATACCATATCTCCCTTTGCTGCCATTTACTGCACCCCCGTGATCTTCTCGACGGCAACAGCACTGTGCTTCAACTCCGGCATCTTGGAGAGCGGGTCGAGCGCGGTGTTCGTCAGCTGGTTCACAGACCCCTTCCCGCCGAAGTGCATCGTCATCATCAGCACGCCGGGCGCGACTTCGTCGGTCACCCTGGCAAGGGCGTCCGCCTGCCCGCGCCTGCCGCGGAGCCGGATCTTCTCCCCGTTCAGGATGTTCAGCCGTGCTGCATCCTCGTTGTTGATCTGCACGTAGGCTTCCGGCACCTCCTGGTGGAGGATCTTTGCCCGGCCGGTCTGGGTCCGGGTGTGGTAGTGGAAGATCAGACGTCCGGTCATCAGGGTGAACGGATACTCTTCGTCGGCGACCTCCGCGGGCGGCCGGTGTTCGATGCCGAAGAAGTGTCCGAGACCATCGGCCGACGAGAACTTCTCGCGGTGCAGGATGGGGGTTCCGGGGTGCTCCAGGGTCGGGCAGGGCCAGTGGACGGACTCGGGCTTCTCCATCCTTGCGTAGGAGATGCCGGCCATCGACGGGGTGACCCGCCGCATGTCGTCCCAGATATCCTCCGGCGAGTTGAAGTCAAAGCCGTTGAGATTGAGTTTGTGGGCGAGGTCGACGAAGATCTGCCAGTCTTCCTTCGCGTCTCCGGGGGTATCGACGGCCTTACGGATCCGGTTGACCCGCCGCTCGCCGCTGGTGAACGTCCCGTCCTTCTCTGCAAAGGATGCGCCGGGCAGGATGACGTCGGCGTATTTCGCCGTCTCGGTCATGAAGATGTCCTGCACGACCAGGAAGTCGAGTTTCTCAAGCGACCGCATGACATGGTTCGAGTCGGGGTAGGAGACGACCGGGTTTAACGCGAAGATGTACATCGCCTTGATCGGGTCGCCGCACTGGGTGATCTGTTCGGTCAGGGTCACGCCGTAGTTGCTGGCAAGCCCGGTGACGCCCCAGAGTTCCTCCATCCGCTTCCTTGTGGCGTCGTCCTCGCACTTCTGGTAGCCGGAGAAGACGTTCGGGTAGGCACCCATGTCGCAGGCGCCCTGGACGTTGTTCTGGCCACGGAGCGGGTTGACACCGACACCGGGTCTCCCGACGTTGCCCGTGAGCATCGCGAGGTTTCCGAGCGACCGGACGTTGTCCGTGCCGGTGGTGAGTTCCGTGATGCCGAGGCAGTAAATGATCACCGCGTTATCTGCGTTGGCGTAGATCCGGGCGATCTCCTTGACCCGCTCGGTCGGCACGCCGGTGATCGACTCGACCTCGGCGTAGTTCTCCACGGTCTTCTTCAGTTCGTCGAACCCGCTCGTCCTCTTCTCGATGAACTCCGCATCATGGAGGTTCTCCTTGATGATCCAGTACATGATCGAGTTGATCAGGGCGATGTTCGTCGAGGGGTTGTAGCGGACGTACTCGTCGGCCAGACGCGCCGTGGGGGTGTAGCGCGGGTCGCAGACGATGACCTTCTTGCCGGCCTTCTTCGCCTGGAGGACCCGGCGGGCTGCGAGCGGGTGCGCCTCGACGCTGTTCGCGCCGATCATGAAGATGACGTCGGCGTTCTTGACGTCCTCGAAGGGGTTCGTCGCGGCGCCGGAGCCGAACGAGAGCGAGAGCCCGGCGACGGACGGCCCGTGGCAGATACGCGCGCAGTTGTCGATGTTGTTCGTCTTGAAGGCGACGCGCGCGAGTTTCTGCATGATGTAGCACTCTTCGTTCGGGGTCCGGCACGAGACCTGGAAGCCGAGGGCGTTCGGCCCGTACTTGTCGCTGATCTCCGTGAACTTCGAGGCGATAAGATCATAAGCCTCGTCCCAGGAAGCCTCGACGAACTCGCCGTTCTTCTTGATGAGGGGTTTCGTCAGCCGGTCGGGGCTCTGGACGAACTCCCAGCAGGTTGCTCCCTTGGGGCAGAGTTTGCCCTCGTTGATCGGGCTCCTCTTGTAGGGTTCGACCCCCACGAGTTTGCCGTCGTTCACCACGAGGTTGAGCCCGCACCCTACACCGCAGTAGGGGCAGGTCGTGGGGACGTACTGTAATTTTCCATTGGTTTCAGCCATTCATATTCTCCTGATGGTTGCATTCAACGTCTTGCCAAACATGTCGAAAGGTGGACATGTTCACAGTAGTTTTACTCTACTTCATAGTATATAAATTCAAACTAATCTGGTTAACAAAAACCGATATGTGGGGGAGTATAATTGATATTTATAAATTCCAAACCGCCGCATACGGAATAGTTGCCCTAATGTTGCGGCCCATGCAATTATACGACACTCCAACGATTGTATGCAATATCTATTCCTTCAGAGTTAATTAAATGTTATTAATTGATCCAAAATATTTACAACTCATCGTGATCAAATACTCCTCTGTGCAACCGAGACTGAACCATACCTGGGATGACATCGAGGCCCGGCTCAAGTCCAAAGGGTCCACCCTGGAATTGATCGATAATTTCCGGAGATGTATCGACTTTCACACCTATGCGGCCCCGGGGCTCCTGGTCGGGGTCTATATAGTGGACTATGCCCTGGAACTCCTGAATTCACCCGGTGATGAGAAGATCTACGCCGTCTGTGAGACGACGAAGTGTCTGCCCGACCCCCTGCAGGTGATCGCCCACTGCACAACCGGCAACCACCGTCTCCGGGTCATCCCGATCGGGAAGTTCGCCATCACCATGAACGGGCCTGCCGAATCCCCATACGTGGACGGGATCCGGGTCTTCGTCGACAGTGAGAAGATCGGGCGATATCCGACGTTTGCCCTGTGGTACACGAAAGACCCTCTCTTCGACCCGAGAACCCGGGGCATCGCGCTGATAGACGAGATCATCGATGCGGGACGCGATATGCTCTCGTATGAACGGGTGCGAGTAAAAGTGCCCCAGAAATGGCCCTGGAGGTCCGCAATCTGTTCCATCTGCGGCGAGCTGGTTCCCGACAACATGCTCGTCAACGGGGCCTGCGCGGACTGCCGGTCACAGTCCTACTACGAGAAGACGGCGTGTTGAGAACGAGGGATCTCCCCCTCCCCGTGCGGAGGGCTTAACCTTCAGCGACAGAGAATGCACCGCATGGAACTTCTCCCAACCGGGCTCGTGCGCTCACGTATACGTTCCCGCAGCGATATGCCGGTCCAGGGCGTCGACGCCGAGATAGAGGTCTTCCCGGAGTATGCAGCAGCACTGGACGGAATCAAGGAGTATTCGCACCTGATCCTGATCTGCTGGCTCCACGAGGCGGAACGGGGGGTCCTGAAGGCGGTGGCCCGGAAGGTCTCGAGCGACCTCCCGGAGAAGGGCGTCTTCTCCCTCCGCTCTCCGGTACGGCCGAACCCTCTCTCGGTCTCGGTGGTTCGCCTGCGCGGCGTGCGGGAGGGGCGGATCCTCGAACTCGCGAACGTCGACCTGATCGACGGAACGCCGGTGCTCGACCTCAAGCCCTACCAGACGGGATGGGACTGTGTCTTCTCGGCGACCGGTCACGACCGGACCGAGAAGATCCGGAAGATGGAGCCCGCCGAATACCGGGAGGGCCTCATCCGCGAGGCCGTGAACTACCACGGCGAACTCTGTCCGGGTGTGGCGGTCGCGGTCCGGCTTGCGGAGGAGGCGACGCGCATCCTTGCAAGCGACCTTGCGGTGCCGCGGGTCTCGGTCACGCTCGGGACTGAGCCCTGCATCGCCGATGCGCTCGTCGGGATCACCGGTGCGCGCCCGGGAAACTGCCGGTTACGTTTTTCAGAGGGAGATTGTTACGCTTTTGCCTCCCCGGGAGGGGAGGCGATCTTCCATCTCCGGCACATGCCCGCGAGCGTCGGAGAGATCCTGGCATGCCCCGGGAGATCGCTCTTCGACTGCGAGGTCCGCCCCCCGCCATGATCGACAGACTCCAGCATACTATGAGAGAGAATACCATATCTGCCGGGAGACCGGCAGGAGAAAGAGGATGGCGCACCGTTACCTGAACCTTACCCCGCTTCCCGATGCGCTCGCGGCCATGCGGCGGGCGTTCCCCCCCCGGGACCATATCGAGACGGTGCCGCTCTCCCTCTCGGTCGGCCGGGTGACGGTCGAACCCCTGTACGCCGGGTACTCCGTCCCCCCGGCCGATATCGCGAGGTTCGATGGGTATGCGGTGAAGAGCAGGGAGACCCTCGGGGCGCAGGACCAGCGGCCGCTGCCCCTTCGTGACTATCTCCGCATCAATACCGGTGATCTCCTTCCTTCGTCGTTTGACGCCGTCGTCATGATCGAGGATACCTGGGATGAGGGCGGCATACCCCGGGTCAGGAAGTCCGCTGCGTCCTGGCAGAACGTCCGGCGTGCCGGCGAGGACGTCCGGGCAGGCGACCTCGTCCTCCCGAAAGGCCACCAGATCCGGCCGTTCGACCTCGGCGCCCTTGCGACCTACGGCATAACCCGGGTCGCCGTCCGGTCGGTCCGGGTCGGGATCGTACCGACGGGGAGCGATCTCGTCCCGCTCGGTGTGGCACCCGGGCCCGGCCAGACGATGGAGACGAACACCCTCATGGCGGAGGCCTACCTCACCCGGATGGGAGCGACCTGCTGCCGATACGGGATCGTCCCCGACGACCCGGACCTGATCCGGGAGGCGGTGCAGAAGGCGGTGGCCGAGAACGACCTCGTCATCCTCTCGGCAGGTTCGTCGGCCGGCACGCGGGACTTCTCCCGGGACGTCGCCGGGGGGCTCGGGGAGATCGTCTTCCACGGCATCGCCATCCGGCCGGGAAAACCGGCGCTGCTCGCGAAGATCGACGGTAAACCGGTCCTCGGGATGCCGGGGTATCCCGTCGCCGCACAGACGATCCTCCGGGAGGTTGCCGGGGACCTGCTCGCGTGGTGGGGGCTTCGCCCGTTCCCGGCCGAGGAACTGGACGTCCGGTTGTCAAGGAGGCTGGCATCCGATCTCGGGTTTGACGAGTTCATCCCGGTCTCGGTCGGGCGGGTGGGCGGCACCTGCTGGGCGACCCCGCATCCCCGGGGCGGCGGCATCCAGATGGCGGTGGTCCGGGCGAACGGCTACCTCCACGTCCCCGCCGCTCGCGAGGGGGTCGAGGCGGGCGAGGAGATGCATCTCCGCCTCACCGTCCCGGCGGCCTCCATCGGACGCACGCTCGTCTGTGTCGGAGAGCGCGACCCCGCCCTCGCCGGACTCCAGAACTGCCTCGCGGACCTCGGCTACCACCTTCACTGCTGCAACGCATCGACGATGGGAGCGGTGCTCGCCCTGCGGGCGAAGACCTGTCATGCCGCCTCGATCGCTCTCCCCGAGACCGGGACGGCGTGGAACGACCTGGTGCTCCGGTACCTGCCGGGCGTGGACCTCCTGCGGGTGCAGGTGGCCCGGGTGGAACTCGGGATCGCCTCTGTCGTCGACCTGGACGACGCCGCGAAACTCCGGTTCGTCAACCGCCCGAAGGGCACGGCGGCACGGATCTTCCTGGATGCCTGGCTGGACCGGCAGGGGATCGAGCCCGGCGGAATCGACGGCTGCGAGGTGCGGACGCACGGTGCCGTCGTCGCGGCCGTCGCCAACGGGTCCGCGGACGCAGGGGTCTGCCCGGCCAGCACGGCGCGGGAGGCGGGGCTCCGGTTCACCCCGCTCGGGTACGAGTCGTGCGACCTCCTGGTCCAGAGGGAACTTGCCGCGGACGAGGGCGTCGCGAGTCTCATCCGGGCCGCCCGATCGCCTGCGTTCGGGGAGTTCATCCGGTCGACGGGACGGGACCGTACCGACCCGGTGGACGGCGCGTAGGCCCGAAAAACGTATCTTCTCTTCGAGACGACTACTCTTTATGATTGTCAGCGAACAGACGCAGGGCCAGATCATGGGGGTGCTCCGGCGGCTTGCAAAGGCCACCGGAGAGAAGGATATCGAGAGCATCATGGCGCTCACCGACCCTGATTTCTGCGGTCTCGGGACCGACGCCGGCGAGAAGGTGATCGGAAGGGAGGCCTACCGCCACCAACTCGAGCGCGAATTTACTCAGGCTGAGACGATCTCGCTTGAGTTCTCCGACGTCCGTATCGGTGCCGAGGGGACGGTCGCCTGGGTCATGGCCGATATGACCTACCGCTCTCAAGCCCGCGGCACCCCGTTGACCCTGAATGGGCGGATGACGGCGGTGCTCCGGGGGACGGGCCACGCGTGGGTCATTGCCCAGATGCACTACTCAATCCCGGCGGCATAACCTTTTTTCCCGGTCACTGGCGCCCGGTCTCAAAGAAGAGGATCGCCCTCCCTTTGCCGTCGATCACCGCGAGCGTATCCCCCACGATCCGGTAGCCCGCAGCCGACCGGAGGAGGGCGAGGTACGCGCCCTCCTGCTCCATGATCCCGGCCGGTTCGGCTGCGTTGGCTTTCGTCACGAGGACCCGTTCCACAGTGATCCCTGTCTCGTTGAGGAGGTAGGGGGCCGAATAGGCGTTGCACCCGGCAGACCCCGAGAGCGTGCCGTCGGGATCGATGGTCAGGGTGATCCCGGTGCCCGGGATGAGCGACGCGACGGTGCTGCCGCCGCCGGTGCTGTAGTGGATGAGGTGCCATTCTGTCGCGAGCAACGGTGCGCTCTCCGGCTGCGCGTCCCGGGTGAAGATGAGCAGGTCCTTGCCCGACAGCCCGGCGATCACCAGCCGGTCCTCCTCCACCCGGTAGGAGGCCGCCGCGGCCAGGAGTTCCCTGAACCGGGCCTCCTGCTGCACGAGGCCCGGTTCCGCTGCAGCCATGGTGCCGGTGACCGGCTCCACGGATAGGGCAGAGCCGTTGATCCGGTAAGAGGCCGAGTAGAGGTTGCACCCGGCAGACCCGGAGAGCGTCCCGCTCTCGCCGAAGATGATGGACGGCTCCGACCCGGGCAGGGGCGCGATGATCGAGCCGTTATCGGCACGGAACGCGGCCAGGTGCCATGCCATCCCCGCAAGCGGTTCGGCGACCCTGTCGGCGGCGCCGGGAGGCGTGCCCGTCACGCTTGAGTAGCCGATCGTGACGAGGCAGGCCGCGACGATGACCAGGAGCGCGAGTTTCGCGAGTATCCTGTGCCCGTCCTGGCCCATCGGTGCCATGGTTAGGCGTGGGCGGCAGGAGAAGAAAAACTAACTGATTTTCATTGAGATACAGGCAAACCCTCTTTTCCTGATGGCCAGACGGACGCTGCGTCGATTCGTCGAGGAAGCCTCAAGAAGGCTTTTTCGCGCGAGAAGCCTTTTTATCCAGAATGGATAGGAAAAAGAGGGGTGGGGCGCTCACCGGTCAGAGTGAGTGACATTCCCCTCTTCATCGAGGAGGTCGTCGGCCTGCACGAAGGTGAGCAGGTCGATGCCTGCTTCGTTCGTGAGGGCCAGATGGTCGCCGTCGACCCGGTAGGACGAGACGCCGGCGAGGAGGTTCAGGTAGGTGCTCTCCTGCTCCATGAGACCTTCCGGCTCACCGCAGTACATCTTCGTGCTGATGGGCGGCGAGATCGTCATTTCTCTGCCGTCGGCCTGGTAGTCGGCCCCGTAGAAGTTGCATCCGGCGTTCCCGGTGACTTTGCCGTCAGGGCCGAAGGCCGCCGTGACCGTGGTTCCGGCGATCACCGAGGAGACGGACTCCCCCTCGGGGCTGCTGTAGGACTCAAGCGTCCACGCCGTCCCGGTGAGGGGTGCCGGCGGCACCACCGGCGCCTGCACGAAGAAGAGGAGTTCGGTTCCGTCCGCATCCGTGAGGGTCAGGCGGTCGCCCGCGATTCGGTAGGACGAGGCATTTCCGAGGAGGGCAAGGTAGGCGCTCTCCTGCTCCATGACGCCGGGCGTCTCGCAGTACATCAGGGTGCTGAAGAGGGAGGAGATTGTAAGGTTCCCGCCGTCGAGGGAGTACCCGCCGCCGTAGTGGTTGCATCCGGCGTTCCCGGTGACGTTGCCGTCAGGCGCGAAGGTCACGGTGACGGTCGCCCCCGCGATCACTGAGGAGATTGCGTCCCCTCCGGTAGCGTAGCTGTCGAGGACCCAGTCCGTCCCGACGAGCGGGAGGTCGGGCGTCGGGACGATCTTCGCGAAGACCAGGATCACGGTAGCGTTCGCGTCCGCGAGGGTCAGCCGGTCATCCTCCATCCGGTAGGAGGCGACGTCGTCCAGAAGCGCGAGGTAGCGGTCCTCCTGTTCCATGATGCCGGGCGGCTCGCTGCAGCACATCTCGGTCCTGACGGTGGACCCGATGGTAAGGGTTGCGCCATCTGTCGTGTAGTTTGCGCCGTAGTGATTGCACCCGGCGTTTCCGCCGATGTTGCCGCCAGCGTCGAAGACTGCCGTGACGGTCGTCCCGGCAAGGACCGGTACCATGGTGCCGTTCTCCCCGGCGAGGCTCGCGAGCGTCCAGGACGTCCCGGCGAGTTCAACGGGCGCTGCCTTCACGAAGACGAGGGCGTCGGTTCCGTCCGCGTCGGTGATGATGAGCCGGTCGTTCTCGATCCTGCAGCCCGCCGCCGAGCCGAGGAGGTCCATGAACCGTGCCTCCTGGTCCATGATGCCTTCGGGCTCGGTGCAGAACTTCAGCGTCTGGGCAAGCGAGGAGACCGAGAGGGTCGTGCCGTTCTGGAGGTAGTCGCCGCCGTAGCCGTTGCACCCGGCAGAGCCGGTGACCTTGTCGTCAGGACCGAAGGCCGCCGTGACCTCCGTTCCCGGCAGGACCGGGACGAGCGTGCCGTTCCCGGTGAGGTAGGAATCGAGCGTCCAGGAGGTCCCGGCAAGCCCGGCGACCGCCCCGGGCGCCGATGTGCCCGACAGGCATCCTGCAGCGATGATGCTCGCCACGACGATGACGAGGAGCGACGCCGTCGCAAGGATGTAATTTCTGTTCTTTCTTCTGTTCGGTGCCATACACCAGCATATGGGCGGGAATGAGAGATAAATGAATGGTAAACTACGAAAAAAATTGAACCCATACGTGACGCATTTGGCAAACCGGGAGATTATATCGGTAATTTGGTTTGGGCCGCCTCATGCCCCGTTGAGGTTGCACGGGCGGCGCCATCGGGCATCCGGACGTTTCGGCCGCTCTGCGAGGAGTGTCCCCCTGCATGCATGTCATTTATCCGGGAAGGCGGATTATACCGGGCGCGGGAGATGAGTGCAATGGCGACGTTGATCCTTTTACGGCACGGCGAGAGCCTCTGGAACAGTGAGAACCGGTTCACGGGCTGGACCGACGTGGACCTCTCGCCCCACGGTATCGAAGAGGCCCACCGGGCGGCGGAACTTCTCGAGGAAGGCGGATATACGTTCCGCGTCGCTTACACCTCCGTCCTGAAGCGGGCCATCCGGACGCTCTGGATCGTCATGGACGACCTCGACCTCATGTACGTCCCGGTGCACCGGTCGTGGCGACTGAACGAGAAGAGTTACGGCGCCCTGCAGGGCTTGAACAAACAGGAGACCGCGGAGAAGTACGGCGCTGAGCAGGTGCACCTCTGGCGCCGGGCATACGACGTCCGGCCGCCGCCGCTCGCATGGGACGACCCACGGCACCCGCGGTTCGACCCCCGTTATGCGGACCTCGACCCGGAGAGCCTTCCTGCGACTGAGTCCCTGCACGATACGCTCAAGCGCGTGCTCCCGTACTGGGAGAGCCACATTACGGGGGACCTCCGAAGGGGCGGGCCGGTCCTGGTCGCCGCCCACGGCAACAGCCTCCGGGCCCTGGTTAAGCACCTGGACGGGGTTCCCGACGACGAGATCGCGGCCCTCAACATCCCCACCGGCTATCCCCTCGTCTACGAACTGGACAATGACCTGAAAGCGATCAGGCATTACTACCTTGGCGACCCGGAGGAGGTCGCGGCGGCCGCACGGGGCGTGGCCCGGCAGGCCGGGCCGGGATAGGTGAGGGTGGTGGCCCCCTCCCGGAGGGGATACGCATACGTGCGCGCCGGCCTGCGGGAGAGTCAGGGAAGTAAAGTGTGTTATCATTACCCTCCGCCGGGCATCTCTGCGATTACGGTGAGGGCGTCTTGAACCCGTGTTTTGCAAGATAGCCGGAAATAATCTCGAAGATCTGCTCCGCATCCTGCACGGTTCCGTTTGCAGAGGCTTCACCGTACGTCAGACCATAGTCGGCTGCCTCTCGTGCAGTCTTCGCTCTCCGGAGGTCGGAGACGATTGCAGGAGGCAGGATTCCTCTATCGGTGAATAGTTCCTCGATGGCGGCTATAAGGCACTCGTGGCTCTTCTCGACGTACCCGGCACTGAAGAGCAGCGATTTGCAGGCATGGAACATGGAATAGTATGCCTTGATGATGGTCCACTTGTAGTCGGATTCGAGAAGCGATTTCTTTGCCGAGTCGAGATCTCCCTTTGCCTCAGCGAGCTCCCTCTCGACCGTCGCCCTGCTCGCGGGCCGTTTGACCACACCCCGACGGCTCACGCAGTCCTGGAATTTGTATGACATCCCTCACCCAATAAGAACAATACCCTGCTGGATGTTATCGAAGAATGGGGCGTCCTCGGTCTTTAATCGATAGGTTTCATCCGGCGTGTTGATGATCGAGGAGAGTTCTCGCGCAAGGGTGTTCTGGTGCATATGTAAGATCTCCTGGATAGGCTCTTTGTCGAGGGTCTCGATATAGAGGTCGATATCGCTTGCGGGCGTATCCTCTCCTCGCGCACAGCTGCCGTAGAGGATAACGTTCGTCGTCATACCCCGCAGGTCCCGGATGAGGGGCTGCAGTTCAAGGAGCGTGAACCAGACCTTCATCTGCCGCAGGAGGACGCTCTCCATATTCGCCTGATAAAAGGCGAGATTTCCTACGTCCTCGCGGGTGACCAGATCCATTGCCCCGAGATCTTTGAGATTTTTGCTGACGAGTGAGACGTCGCGATGTACTATCCGGGAGAGCTCCCGGACGTGGAACTTCCTCGTGTAGTCCCTCCCGAGCAGGACGAGGAGGATCAACGACGATCTCCGGAAGAGCGATCCGTATGCGTCCAGGAAGTCCCAGGGGTGAGGGTTGCCGGGCGGGGTGTTCCCGTCTGCTGTGGGTGTCTCTTCATCCAGGAGCTGCCGGCCGGGGTTCTCATTTTGTTGAATATTATTCAACATATGTTGATTTTCTCTCATCACTTGTTGAGTATATATCAGCGAGGGTACATAAAGGCATCCCGGGGGATCCGGTCAGTTGCCGGCATTTTTCCGGGGATCTCCCCGGGCAGAATGTCACCCCAAAGTTCTTCTCCGGCATCCCCCGCCCCCCCTCCCACGCGGTTCGAGGCCGGTCATGGCGATTGCGATGGATGGGACATCCGGAGCACGAGCACCGTCAGGTGCGATATCCGGTGGAGATCCGTGGCCCCGGAAGGCGACCCTCGCGCCGGCCTTCAGAGAGTGTCGGCCTCCGGCAGTGTCGCAGGGTCCGGCCGGTGCGAAACCCTGCGGCCGGAAAACCAAAACCGCCCCCGAACCGGCGAATTTCCCCGGCACCATCCCCGGGCAAAGATCATATATACCCTCCCGCAGAGGGGGCCCCTGTCTGACAAGGGGGAAGTGATATGAAGAAGGTTGCCATCAACGGATTTGGGCGGATCGGGCGGAAAGTCCTCTACAACTACCTCACCGACCCGCCGGAGAATATCGAGATCGTCGCGGTGAACGACCCAAGCCCGACGGAAGAACTCGCCTACCTGATGAAGTACGACTCGGTCCATGGGCGGGCGCCGTTCCCGGTCGAGGCAGGGGCGGACCGCCTCCGGTTCGGGTCAAACGAGGTGCGGGTGCTGCACGAAAGGGACCCCGCACGCCTCCCGTGGAAGGACCTCGGTGTGGATATGGTGCTTGAGTGCACGGGGCACTTCACGGAACGGGCGGGCTCTGCAAAACACCTGGATGCCGGGGCGTCCCGGGTCGTCATCAGCGCACCCTCGCCCGACGCCGACCATACGGTCGTGCTCGGGGTCAACGAGGAGACGTATGACCCCGCAAAGCACACCGTCGTCTCGAACGCCTCCTGCACGACCAACGCACTTGCCCCGGCGGCAAAGGTCTTGAGCGACGCCTTCGGTGTCGAACGCCTGATGGCGACGGCGATCCACGCCTACACCGCCACCCAGGCACTGGTTGATCGGGCCGCGAAGAAACCGCGCCGGGGACGGGCCGCGGCCGTCTCGCTCATCCCGACATCGACCGGGGCCGCCGTCGCCACCACCCGGGTTCTCCCCGAACTCACCGGGAAGATGGACGCGATAGCAATCCGGGCCCCGATCCCCGATGGGTCCGTCATCGATATTGTTGCGGAACTCTCACGCGGCGCAACAGCGGATGATGTGAACGCCGCGATGAAGCAGGCGGCGGAAGGAAGGATGAAGGGATACCTCGCGTATACCCTGGATCCGATCGTATCGGCCGATATCGTCGGCGACCCGCACTCCGGGGTCGTCGACGGGCTCTCCACGAGCGTCGTCGGCGGCCGGATGGTCAAGGTCCTGGTCTGGTACGACAACGAGTTTGGGTACGCTAAAAGGATGGTCGATATCGCCTCTTACATGGCCTCCCGGGAGTGAGGGGATACACTGATGACTAAATTAGTCTTCTTCGGCCTTGATGAGCACGAGCAGGATGTGATCCGGAGGGCGTTCGCCGGCGAGGCCGGCTACGATATCGACCTCCATGCCGAACCCCTCACGATCGAGAACGTCTCGCTTGCCCATGGCGCCGGGGGCATCGGGGTCTTCGTCATGTCGCGCGTCACCCGCGAGGTCCTCGACCGGCTGCCCGACCTCAAGGTGATCGCCGCCATGTCCACAGGGTTTGACCATATCGACTCCGTCGCCTGCCGGGAGAGGAAGATCGCCGTCTGTAACGTGCCGCACTATGGTGAGTCCACGGTGGCGGAGTTCGCGTTCGGGCTCATCCTGGCCCTTGCCCGGAAGTTCAGGCCGACGTTTGAGCGAACGGACCGGGGCGACTTTTCGCGGGCCGGCCTCTCAGGGATGGATCTTGCCGGTAAGACTCTCGGCCTGATCGGGACCGGGCGCATCGGGTCGCACCTCGCCCGCATCGCCCACGCGGCGGAGATGGAGGTGATCGCCTACGACCTGCGGCCGAACCCGGCCCTCACGGAGGAGTACGGTGTCCGCTACATGGACCTCGACGACGTTCTCCGGCAGGCGGACGTCATCAGCCTGCACGTCCCCTACACGAAGGCGACGCACCACCTGATCGACGCCGAGCGGCTGCGGCTCGTGAAAAATACCGTGCTCCTTGTCAACACCTCGCGGGGCGGCGTGGTGGATACGGGAGCGATCGCGAGCGCGCTCCGCGAGGGCCGGCTCGGGGGAGTCGCGCTCGACACCTTCGAGGGCGAAGAGGTCTGGATCCAGGAGGAGTTCCAGGGGGCCGGCGAGGCATCGGAGGACGAACTCCGGGATGCGCTCGAGAGTTTCGGCCTGCTCCACTCCGACAGGGCGATCCTCACCCCCCATAACGCCTTCAACACGCGGGAGGCGGTCGACCGGATCCTCGATGCAAGCATCGAGAATATCAGGGCGTTCTTTGCCGGGAACCCGCAGAACGTCGTCGCCGGGACCTATCGGGTGCCGGCAGAGGCGCCCGCAGGAGGGAGAGCATGAAGCAGGACGCTACTTACATCCGCTGGCTTGCCGACACGAGAAACGAGGATGTCGGCCTGGTCGGCGGGAAGAACGCATCTCTCGGCGAGATGTACAGCGAACTGACCAAAAAAGGCGTGAAGATCCCCGACGGGTTCGCCGTGACCGCCGAAGGCTACCGGCACGTCCTTGCATCCGCAGGGATCTTCGACGACCTCAAAGAGGCACTTGCCGGGCTCGACCGGAGCGACGTCGCCGACATCGCAAAGCGGGGAAGGCGGGCCCGCGACCTGATCCTTTCGGCCGGGGTCCCCGAAGACCTCTGGAATGAGATCCGGACAGCCTACGATATGCTCTGCGACGAGTACGGGCCCGATGCCGACGTCGCCGTCCGGTCGAGCGCCACCGCTGAAGACCTCCCGACGGTCTCGTTCGCGGGCCAGCAGGAGACTTTCCTGAACATCCGCGGCTACCAGGCGCTCCGGGAGGCCTACGTCCGGTGCCTCGCCTCTCTCTTCACCGACCGGGCGATCGCCTACCGGGTGGACAACGGCTTCGACCACTTCAAGGTCGCCCTCTCGGTCGGGATCATAAAGATGGTCCGCTCCGACCTGGCATCGAGCGGGGTCATCTTCACGCTCGACACCGATACCGGTTTCCGGGATGTCGTCCTCATCACCGGTTCCTATGGCCTCGGCGAGATGATCGTCCAGGGCGCCGTCAACCCCGACGAGTTCTACGTCTTCAAGCCGACCTTCCGGAAGGGCTACCGGGCGATCGTCAGGAAGAACCTCGGCGAGAAGAGAGTGAAACTGATCTACGGCCACGGGGGGACGAAGGAGGTCACCCGGAGGGTCGATGTCCCGGAGGCCGAACGGAAGAGGTTCTGTATCGACGACGACGATATCCTGACGCTTGCCGGATACGCGCTCACGATCGAGGACCACTACTCGGCGAAGGCCAATAAACCGGTGCCGATGGATATCGAGTGGGCAAAGGACGGCGAGACCGGGGAACTCTTCATCGTCCAGGCCCGGCCCGAGACTGTGCAGTCGCAGAAGGCGGGAGACGTCCTTGAGACCTACCGCCTTGACGAGCGCGGGACGGTACTGGTCACCGGAAAGAGCATCGGCGATAAGATTGCCGCCGGGAAGGCCCGGATCATCACCGACGTCAGCCGCCTCCCGGAGTTCAGACCCGGGGAGATCCTGGTCTCCGATACCACGACGCCCGACTGGGAGCCCGTGATGAAGACGGCCGCCGCGATCGTGACGAACCGGGGCGGGCGGACATCCCACGCGGCGATCGTCAGCCGGGAACTCGGCATCCCTGCGATCGTCGGGACGGGCGACGCGACCGAGAAGGTCCCGACGGGTCGCGAGGTGACGGTGAGCTGTGCCGAGGGGGAGGAAGGGTTCGTCTATAATCGAGCCCTCCCGTTCCATGTCGAGAGGACCCGGCTCTCGGACCTGCGGCGGCCGAAGACCGAGGTGATGATGAACCTGGGTAACCCGGACGCGGCCTTCGGATTGGCGATGGTCCCGAACGACGGCATCGGCCTCGCCCGTATGGAGTTCATCATCAGCAGTTACATCAAAGTCCACCCGATGGCGCTCGTCCACCCCGAACGGGTCGAGGACGAATCCGTCCGGCAATCGATCGCGGACCTCACCTACGGCTATCCAGACGGGGCGGAGTACTTCGTCGAGAGGCTCGCGGAGGGCGCCGGGACCATCGCCGCGGCGTTCTACCCGAACCCCGTGGTCGTCCGGACGAGCGACTTCAAGACGAACGAGTACGCAAGCCTCCTCGGCGGGGCCTACTTCGAGCCTGCGGAGGCAAACCCGATGCTCGGCTTCCGCGGCGCCTCCCGCTACTACGACGAGCGCTACCGGGAAGGATTCAGCCTCGAATGCCGGGCGCTGAAGCGGGTCCGCGAAGAGATGGGCCTCACGAATCTGATCATCATGATCCCCTTCTGCCGCCGGGTTGAGGAGGCAAAGCAGGTCATTGAGGAACTCGGGAGGAACGGTCTTTCGCGCGGCGAGAACGGTCTCCAGGTATACCAGATGTGCGAGGTCCCGAGCAACGTCGTCGAACTTGATGCGTTCAGCGAGTACTTCGATGGGTTCTCGATCGGCTCAAACGACCTGACCCAGCTCGTCCTCGGCATCGACCGCGACTCGGCGGTCGTGGGCGGGGCCTTCGACGAGCGCGACCCGGCGGTCAAACGGATGGTCGCGATGGCCGTGGAGGGCTGCCGGCGGAACCATCGGCACAGCGGGCTCTGCGGCGAGGCGCCGAGCACCTACCCGGAGTTTGCCGACTTTTTGGTAGAGCAGGGAATCGACTCGATATCGGTCGAGCCCGATGCGATCCTGAAGATCACCCTCCGGGTGGCGGAGGCAGAAGAGCGCCTTCGGGGCGCGAAGAAGGCGGTCCCGGTGCCCCGGTGAGGGATATCCCTCACCGGACAAACGGTATGCTGCCGCGGTCGATGAGGCGATAGATGTAGACCTTTATCGGGTCCGTGATCACAAGCGCCCAGACGAGCGCGTAGACCCAGACGAAGACCGCAAGCGGCCAGCCAATGGGCGTTATGATGAACCCGTAGACGGTGATCAGGGTCGCGACCGTCTGTGTGACGATCACCGCCCCGAGCAGGGCCGGGGCGGGCCGGACAGACCAGAACGGTCCCCGGGTGCGGACGACGAAGACGGTGAGATGGCCGGCGACCGCGAGTTTGAGGAAGATGAGCGACCGGATGACGTCGAGGTCAAGGTTGAGCGGCCCCTGTGCGATGGCGAGCATAGTAAACGAGGATACGACTCCCACAAACCCGATGAGCGTCGCGAGCGTGAGGATCTCGCGCATCTTCCACCGTTCGGGGGACCGGGAGTAGAGGACGTTGTCCCAGGCGATGCTCATGATCGGGATGTCGTTTAAGAGGGCAAGGAGGACGATCATCAGGGCGGTTATCGGGAAGAACCCGAAGATCAGGATCGAGAGGGTGATAAAGAAGAGGACGCGGATGGTCTCGGCGATCCGGTAGGTGACGTAGTGGCTCATGCGCTGAAAGATCCGCCGGCTCTCTTTGATCGCGTCGATGATCACCGAGAGGCCCGGTTTTGTGAGGACGATCGCGGTCGCCGACTTCGCTGCATCCGTGGCTCCCGCGACCGCGATCCCGACGTCCGCCTTTTTGAGAGCGGGAGCGTCGTTCACGCCGTCGCCGGTCATGCCGACGATGTGTCCCCGGGACTGGAGGAGGGAGACGATCCGGTACTTGTGTTCCGGGAAGACCTCGGCGAACCCGTCCGCTTGCTCGACGATCTCCGCGGCTTTTGGGTCGCTCTCCTTTATGAAGGCATCGGCGGTGACGATATCGGCCTTGAGGTTCACCTCCCTGGCAACCTCCCGGGCGATCGCCACGTGGTCGCCGGTGACCATCTTGACGTCGAGCCCCATATCAGTCGCCGTTTTGATGGTTGCCGCGGAATCGTCGCGGGGCGGGTCGTGGAGGCCGAGGACGCCCATATAGGCCCAGGTGCCGGGGGCGTCGCTCCTTGCGACCCCGAGCATCCGGTAGCCTTTCTTCGCGAAGGTTTCGGAGAGGCGGTCGATCGTCCCGGTAAGGTCTTTTCCTCCGCCGGCGAGGGCGAGGATCACCTGCGGGGCGCCCTTTGCGACCGAGAACTCCCGGCCGCCGCTATCCCGGACAGCGGCCTCGGTACGCTTTATCACCGCATCGAAGGGCTTAAAGCCGGTCACGGTGAAGGAGGAAAGCCGTTCTTTGAGACCCTGCGCCTCTTTTGATTCGATGATCGCGACGTCGATGGGGTCCCGGTCCTCTTCGCGGGATGCGAGGATGGCGGCGAGGATTACGTCGTCCACTTTGAATCCCTCAAAGGGGACAACCTCGGCGAGGGTCAGCCTGTTCTCCGTGACCGTCCCGGTCTTGTCGGTGCAGAGGACATCCACCCCGGCCATCTCCTCGATGGCGACGAGTCTGCTGACGATGGCCTCCTTCCGGGCAAGCGCCGTCGCCCCTACGGCCATGGTGATCGAGAGGACGGCCGGCATCGCCGCGGGGATCGCCGCCACGATCAGGACGAGCGCGAACTGGAGAGTTTCGAGGAGACTCTCATGCCTGATGAGCGAGACGATGAAGACCACGGTGACGAGGGCGACTGCGAGCACGATCAGGTAGTCGCCGATCCTGACGACGGCCTTCTGGAAGTGGCTCTCCGTCGCCGCCTCCCCGGCGAGCCGGGCGGTCCGGCCGAAGAAGGTTTTTTCACCTGTAGCCACCACGAGCGCGGTCATCTCGCCCTGTTTGACGGTGGAGCCGGAGTAGGCGATATCCGATGTATGTTTATCAACCGGCATCGATTCCCCGGTGAGTGCGGACTCGTCGGCTGAGAGGAAGTCCCCTTCGACGAGTTTGATATCGGCGGGCACGACGTCCCCGTTCCGAATCCGAACGATATCGCCGGGGACGAGATCCCGTGCGGCGATCTTCTGCCACTTGCCGTCGCGAAGCACCCTCGCCTCGAGCGCGAGCCTCTTTTTCAGCATGGCGATGGCGTTTCCGGCCTGGCGCTCCTGCCAGAAACCGACGATCGCATTGACGAGGAGGAGGGCGAAGATGATTGCGAAGTCCTCCCAGCGCCCGATGACGGCTGATATGATGAGCGCCGCCTCGATCATCCAGGGGATGGGGCCCCAGAAGTAGCGCAGGAACTTTTTGACCGGGCTCTCCTCCTTCTCGGGGATCTCGTTGTAGCCGAACCTCTGGATACGGTCGTTCGCCTCGGACCCGGACAGACCGTCCCGCCGGGAGGAGAGGGCCCGGTAGAGGTCGTCGACGGCCATGCCCCGGGCCTCATCGGTGCTGATCGCCTCGTGCTCCATGGTTCTCCCGCTCGCCCCTCTTTATGGGATCATATATAGGTGCCGCCTGCCTGACGTCCCGCACCGGGGGTGGCGGCAGGTTCATATGATGTCCGGGGGATGCAGGGCCATGGCGGCGAGGGACCCGGTCTGCGGGATGCTGGTGGACCCGGCAACGACGGCGTACTCGGTGGAGGCCCGGGGCGAGACCTACCACTTCTCAAGCGAACTCTGCAGGGATACGTTCATCAGGGGCGAGAAGATCGCCTACTTCTCGATGGAGATCGGCATCGAGAGCGAGATCCCGACCTACAGCGGCGGTCTCGGCGTGCTTGCCGGGGACGTCATCCGGTCGAGCGCCGATCTCCTCATCCCGATGGTCGCGGTGACGCTCATCAACCGGAAAGGCTACGTGCGGCAGCGGCTGACCCCGGAAGGCGACCAGATCGATTCTGCGGATGAGTGGGACCCAAAGGAGCACATGCGGGAACTTTCCCGGCGAGTGACCGTGCGGATAGGAGACGCCAACGTCGCGATCCGGGCCTGGCTCTACGATTACTGGAGCCCCGTCGGCGGCCTCGTGCCGGTCTTCTTCCTTGATACGGACCTCCCGGAGAACGCACCGGAAGACCGGGGGATAACCGACCACCTCTACGGCGGCGACCAGGAGTACCGCCTGAAGCAGGCAATCGTGCTCGGGATCGGCGGGGCCCGGATGCTCGCTGCGCTGGACATCAGGGTCGGCAAGTATCACATCAACGAGAGCCACTCAAGCCTCCTCACCCTCGAACTCCTCAGGCATCCGGGGATGGACGAGGAGAAGGTGCAGATGCAGTGCATCTTCACCACCCACACCCCGGTGGCGGTGGCGTTCGAGACGTTCCCCCGGGATACGGCAATTCGCCTGCTCAGCGCCGAGATCCCGCCGACCCTGCTCGATGAGTACATCGGTGAGGACGGACTTGCCCTCGCGACCCTTGCGTTCCGCCTGAGTAAATACGTCAACGGCGTGACGACGGCGCACATGAACTTCTCACAGCAGCTCTTTCCCGGGTTTCATATCCGGGCGGTGACGAACGGCGTCCACCCGCATACGTGGACGTCAGGATCGTTCCGGGACCTCTACGACCGCTACATCGCGGGCTGGGCGCAGGAGCCGGAACTGCTCGTCAGGGTCGATGCGATCCCGCACGAGGAGATCAGGCACGCTCACCGGCAGGCGAAGCAGGCCCTGGTGGATTACGTCAGGGAGAAGAACGGCGTCGACCTGGACCCCGAAGCCCTCACGATCGGGTTTGCCCGGCGGGCGGCGGCCTACAAGCGGGCAACCCTGCTCTTCTCGGACCTCGATAAACTGCGGGAGGCCGGCAGGCGGGGAGCGATCCAGCTCGTCTTCGCCGGGAAGGCCCATCCGGCGGACGCCGTCGGCAAGCAGGAGATCCGCGAGGTCCACGACGCCCTGCGAGACCTTGATGGGGAGGTGACGGGCGTCTACCTCGAGAACTACACGATGGATATCGCGGGCCTGATGACCGCGGGGGTGGACATCTGGCTGAACACACCCCTCCCCCCCTTTGAAGCGAGCGGGACGAGCGGGATGAAGGCCGCCTTGAACGGCGTGATCAACTTCAGCGTCCTCGACGGCTGGTGGATCGAGGGCTGGATCGAGGGGACGACGGGGTGGGCTATCGGCCCCGGACCCGGTGCGCCGGTGAGCGAGGAAGAGCGGCGGAGGCAGGAACTTCAGGACCTCTACAGCAAACTGGAGTACCTGATCATCCCCACCTACTACCTCCGGAAGGATGCGTGGGTGACGATCATGCGGAGCTCAATCGCGAAGATCGCCTACTACTTCAACACGCACCGGATGATGCGGCGCTACGCGACGGAGGCGTATCTCTAAAGAGGCCGGGGCCGAAAGGAGGCGGATCTTCTGCCCGGCGTCTACCCGATCAGCGCATGTAACAGATATGTTACAGGATCTCCGGAAATGTAACAATATTGTAACGATCTTGACTCTCGTGTAACAAAACTGTAACGCATAAATCCACGGCCGGAAAACCTCTCTCTCATGTCAAAAGTCGTCCGGGTCGACGAAGAGGCGCTGGAGGTCGCCCTCAAGTATGGGAAAAACCTCTCGCTCGGGGTCATGAAGATGGAGGAGATGCTCAAAAAACAGGAGAAGGCAAAGCGCGACTACACCGCCATCGAGGAGATGGTCCGCCGGACTATCCGGGAGGAGCTCGAAGTTTTGACTTCCAGATATTGATCCGGGGTGGTGCTCTCACAGGCAAATGATGCCGCGGGCACTCTTGCACTATGAGTTGTGGCACTGGAGGAGACATTCTGATAGAGTTACTACCATAGTATCGGGCGCCAGTCAGGAGGGGATCAGGACTTGCATGATCCGGCTTTCCCCGACAAGACTGGTGCAGTGGACCGTGGTGGCTATCCCCACGCGAGGGGGGTGGGGACAAAGGCGAGTGCGAGCGTAGTGAGCATGAGAAACCCGAAGGGTTTCGAGGGGGGATGCTCCCCCCTCCCCTGCAACCCCTCCCCCAGACGCGATATCCCCTTGGAATCCGTATCCTGGAGTGCCTCGAAGAAGACCTTCTGTTAGGGAACGCCTAATCCCTAAGCGGACTTTTGGTGTGAATACAGGTTATTACTCCAGGAATTTAGTTTAACTTCTGACGTACCCCCGGCCCACCGCCAACTCACCCCCGGCCGCTGAGTTCCGTCAACCCCCGGAGCCAGTCGAACGGAGCCGTATCGAACTCCCCCGGCGTCATCCGCCACATCCAATTCCCTTCTGCCGTCGAGGGGTAGTTCATCCGTGCCGCGGCGCCGAGACCGAGGATGTCCTGCATCGGGATGATGCAGACCCGGGCAACCGATCGCATCGCAAGAAGGACGAGTTCCCGGTGGACCTCGTCCGCCGCAACCTCCCGGCCGATGTAGGCAAAGAACCGCTGCCTGTCCTCATCCGTCGCCTCCTCCTCGAACCACCCCCGGGCCGTGTTGTTGTCGTGCGTCCCCGTGTAGCAGATGAGGTTTGGGACATAGTTGTGGGGGATGTGGGCGCTCTTTTCAATCCCCTCGCCGAACGCGAAGAGCAGGATCTTCATCCCCGGGAACCCGAACCGGTCCAGAAGCCCCTGGACGGCCGGGGTGTTCGCCCCCAGGTCCTCGGCGACGATGGCAAAGCAGGGGAACCGCCGGGCGAGCGCCTCGAAGAACTCAGCCCCCGGCCCGTCGACCCAGGTGCCGTGCTCGGCCGTCGGGTCGCCTGCCGGGACCTCGTAGTAGTCGGCGAACGCCCGAAAGTGGTCGATCCGGAAGAGGTCGTAGAGCTCGCCGGAGCGGGCCACCCGGCTCACCCACCAGGCGTATCTCCTCTCACGGAGCACGGCCCAGTCGTAGACCGGGTTCCCCCAGAGCTGCCCGGTTTTGCTGAAGATATCCGGGGGCACGCCCGCCACGACGGTCGGGCGGAGGTCATCATCGAGTTTGAAGATCCCGGGGTGCGCCCAGACGTCGACGCTGTCGTAGGCGACGTAGATCGGGATGTCGCCGATGACCTGGATGCCCCGCTCCGTGCAGTAGCGCCGGAGGGCCGACCACTGCCGGGCGGCGACGTACTGGAGGAACGACTCTTTCCGGATCGCTTCTCCGAGGCGTTCGCGCATCTCTTTGAGGGCTTCCGGCTCCCTGCCCCGGAGCTCCTCCGGCCACCGGGTCCACGCCTGCCCGCGGAAGTGGTCCTTGAGCGCGACGAAGAGCACGTGGTCGTCGAGCCACCATCCCGCCTCGTCGCAGAAGTTCTCGAACCCGCGGTCCGGCCCGGAGTGCCGGAACCGTTCGTAGGCAACCGCAAACAGCCGTTCCCGGTACCACGCGGCCGCCTCGTATGCCGCCCGCTCCTCCGGAAAACCGGGCGCCGGCTCCAGTTCGCTCTTCCTGAGGTAGCCTTCCCGGACGAGCATCTCCGGGCTGATGAGGAGGGTGTTTAAGGCGAACGCCGAAGGGCTCGAGTAGGGGGAGTGGGCGTATGCCGCCTCCGTCGGGTTGAGCGGCAGGATCTGCCAGTAGTGCTGCCGTGCTCGCTCAAGCGCCTCGACGAACCGGTATGCCGCCGGGCCGAAGTCCCCGGTGCCGTACGCCGACGGCAGGGACGTGATGTGCAGGAGTATCCCGCTTCCCCGTGTCTGGATCATCTCTCAATCCTCCCGGGCGGGAGACCTGCGCCGTTACGGCACCGGCGCCCGCCCCTCCTCCGCGAGCCTTGCGAGGTAGGCCTCGCGCCGGGCGACATAGATAGTCGCCTGTTCCCCGAAGGGCACGTACTCAGCGACAGCCCTCCCCTCCCCGGCGAGCCGGAGCTTCGTCTCGTCGGCAAGCCCCATCAGGAACGCGAACTCGATCGTCCCATCCGGGTGCTCTGCCAGCCACGCGACCAGGTCGGGATCGTGAGTGCCGGCCGAGAACGGCACGCCCCGGTCGATGAGGTCCGCGGCAAGCGTCCGGAAACGCTGCCGGACCTCATCGAGACCGACTACATCTCCCCCGTAGGCTCCTTTCACCAGGCGGGGCCGGATCCCGTGGCGGACGATCCGCTCAAGGTCGTCCGGGGTGCGGTCGAGGGAGACCTGGAGGGCGAGCGTCACCGCCGTCCCCTCCCGGGCGCAGGCGACGGCGGCCTCGACCGTCGTCTCCACAAGCCCCCGCCCCTCCATGTCCACCTCGAACCCGACACCGTGCTTCCGGGCCTCGTCGCAGAGCCGGAGCAGCGAGTCGCGGGCGGCTTCCCGGTCGAAGGATGCACCGAGCGCGGTCATCTTCACCGAGAGGGATGCGTCGAGGGCGTGCTCATCGATCGCGGTTACGGTGGCGGACGAGCGCTCCAGGCTCTCCCGGGCCTGCTCCTCGCTTCGGGCATACTCGCCGAGGGCGTCGAGGATACAGCGGACCCCCCGGGCGTTCTCTGCCCTGCAGTGCCGGACTGCCGCGTCGAGGTCGGACAACGTCCAGCGGCGAGCCCTGCCGGGGGTCCCGGGGAACACCGTATCCTCTCCACCCGGGCCTACGGCTTCCTTGCGAGCAGCCACCCGCGCCCGACCAGCCCCTGTTCGGCAGCCTTCTCCCAGAGGCCGAGCCCCCGCAGGGCGTCCTCGTATGCTTCCTCCCCGAAGAGTCCGACGACCGCCTCCTTATGGTCATGCTCGAGTCTCTCGCGGATCTCCCGGATCTGCCGGGCCGGGTCGCCCGGAACCTCCCCCCGATCCGTGACCACGAAGCCGTTTCGCTCAAGGAGCCCCGCGTAGCTCTCGATGGTCTCGAAGTACGGGTAAATCCGGAAGGTATCAGGGGTGTGCCACTC
This sequence comes from Methanoculleus sp., assembly GCF_036677455.1. GTDB lineage: Archaea > Halobacteriota > Methanomicrobia > Methanomicrobiales > Methanoculleaceae > Methanoculleus. The sequence continues at coordinate 34,896 of NZ_JAVBWL010000032.1, forward strand.
GTCGTCGCTGGCCCGGACCTGCACCCAGTCGGTGAACGCGAGCGTCCCTCCCGGCTTTAGGACCCGGAAGACCTCGCTGACCATCCGGTCTTTGTCCGTCACGTAGCACCAGGCATCCCGCCCCCGAACACCGTCGAAGATCCCATCGTGAAATGGCATATCAAGGGCATTGCCCTGCTGGAAGTCGGTTCGGCCGGTGAGTCCGGCCTCTTCCGTCCTCCGTACCGCCTCGTCGACCATCTGCGGTATCGTGACAAGCCCGATGACGGTCGCCCCATACTTCCGCGTGATTGCCCGTGCCAGGCCTCCCGGTCCCGCGAGAAGGACGAGCACCCGCGTCGTCCCATCAAGCCCCGCTCTTTCCCAGGGGGCGTCGAGGTCGGCCTTGCTATCCTTGCCTGCGAGCAGTTCCCAGATGAGTCCGACCGGCCCCCCATAGACACTCTCCACGTCGCCGACGTTGAGGTCCATCATCGTCATCCATTTCCGCCGCACAATGTCGCCCATACTAGATCACCGCGCCGCCACCGGCGCCTCCTCCTCCCGGATGGTGAACCGGTCGCGGAGAGTGTCCTTGATACAGGCCTCGAAGATGTCCCGGACGTGGGTGTGGGCGATCTCGAGCCAATCTCCGACCCCGTCCGGCGGGATGCTCTTCTCCTCGGCCAGGAAGTAGTCGATGTTCAGGAGGTACGCGTTGTTCTTCGTCGACTCCGGCACGGCGTCGGTGAGTTCCACCCGGCAGTTGTCGCGGTTGTCGTGGAACGCGAACTCGCACCCGGTGATGAACCCCGCCGGCGCCCGCGCGAGTTCCGGCGGAAGGACCGGGTAGAAGGCGAAGTAATCCGAGAGCGTCACCTCCCGTTCCGGGATCTCGATGATATTGACGTAGCGGAGGTTCATGGTGCCGATGGCATCGGCCCCGATGACCTCCTGGAACCGTTCGAACGCCCCCCTGATCTTCTCCGAGAAGGCCTCCCAGTGGACGTAGGGCTTCTGGCAGCTCACGGTGAGGAGACGGGGGCCGACCTGGACCGCACAGCCCTCGTCCTCGGCGAGGAAGACCGACCGTTCGCTGACCAGGAGTTCTTCGCGGAGGCCCTCCGGCCCGAGGAGCATCACCACCTCGCGCACGTAGCGCTGGTCCCGCTTCGGGTAGTCATCCTTCAGACTGCTGTAGAGCACGCCGGGGTAGGTCATGTCCCAGGGAGTATCCTCGGGGAACCGGAACTCGCATATCACTTCGGCAGCGGGCGGGTTTACATACTTTCGTACCTCAGCCATGATCTTCGTCCTCAAGAGAGTGTAGGATGGAAGGAGACTATTTTAAACTGACTCCTCTCTCCGGGCGAGAGGCCTGGTACCTGCCGGCATACGTTACTGAAGAAGAACACCTGCACGATGTTTTATCCGTCGGGGCTGCATATTCCGGCGCGATGGGCGAGACGTTCCGCCAGACCATCCATCTGCTCATGGGGGTCCTCGGCGCCGCGGTGATCCTCCGCCTGGACGACCGGGGAGCATTCATCTTCGTGAGCGCCGTCCTCGTCGTCCAGTTCCTCGCCTGCGACGCCATCACCCGCGGCTACGACGTCCCGGTCCTCTCCCGGGTGATGGACGAGTCGGAACGAAACGAGAAGATGCCGCTCAAGGGGGGGATCGCCTACGCCGTCGGAGCGCTCTTCTGCCTTGCGGTCTTTTCGCGGGAGTACGCGGCGGTCGGCCTCGTCACGGTCGGGGTGCTCGGTAGCGTCTCAACGCTCGTTGGGATCCGGTTCGGGAAGCACACTGTCCGGGGAAAAAAGTCGCTTGAGGGGACGGTTGCCGGAATCATCGCGGCCGCGCTCGCCCTCTCTCTCCTGATCCCCTGGTGGGCGGCGGCGGTCGTCGCGGCGGTCGGCGGAATCATCGAGGCCGGCTTCCCGCTCGACGACAACGTGGCGGTTCAGGTGGGGGTTTGTGTGGTGCTGGCGGGGATGGGGGTCGGGGTGGGGTTTGTCTGGTAGGATAGAAACACGGAGCGTTCAGAGAAAGGGCGGAGACCCGGGGTACAGGCATCGTTGCCAAGAGGTCCCGTCGCAGTAGTCCGGGATCAGGGCCGCGATATCCCGGATATCCCCGATGAGGATGATGCCGCTCGCGACCTAGCCGCCGAGGTAGAAGATGTTGGCGTGGTCGTCGGCACCCCACTCGCCGAAGACGGCGCCGAGGAGGAACTCGCGGCCCATCTCCAGCGGCCCATAGCGCTCCTCGTAGACCAGCGGGTCGTAGTCGGGATCGTTCCACTCCTCATAATCGGAGTGGCCGTCCCCATCGGTATCGGCCGACCAGAGATCGGTCCCGATCGCCCATTCGAGGGCATCGGAAAGCCCGTCACCGTCGCTGTCCGCGCAGAGCGGGTCGCTCTCGATCGCATCCTCCAGGTAGTCGTCGAGGGCGTCACCGTCAATGTCGATCGTATCCGGATCGAGGGTATGCCACCTGCCGAAGCCGTCGCGACACCCGTTCTCCTCGTAGATGTCCGGCAGGCCGTCCCCGTCCGGGTCGTCGTTGGTCAGGGTCGCAATCACCTGCGCGGTCTGGCCGTTTTCGACCGTCACCGCGACGGTGAACGGGGCGTAGCCGTCCTTCAGGACGTCGACCGGTGGGGGGGCCGAGGGGGATGCCTAAAAGGGTCTCTGAGAGCCAGCAGTTCCTGCTGGACACAGGTTACGATGAAAATCGTGCAGAAAAGAAATAGCGGGGAAAAGCCTACTCAATCCCCCGGAAATTTACACGGCCGTACGCATGGGTGTAGCCTCCCGCTTTAAGCTGGGGGAGGCTGAGCGGACCGGCCCCCTTCAGTGCTCGACTCCCCGCCGCTTGAGTTCCTCCGACTTCCGCTTCGAGCACGCCTCGCACCGGAACTCGGGCGTTGGATCGCTGGTTCGGTCATAGTTCTTTGCCCTGACCAGGCGATAGCCCCGGGCGACCGTGCCGCAGTCCACGCACCGGACCTCCTCTTTGACCTCCCACTGGGCGGCGAGGGTCTCGGAGGTGAAGATGAACCGGTCGACCCAGAAGAAGATGAGGCCGCCGATGAAGTTCGCGACGATGGTGGCGGCGAGCGCTCCGAGGCCCGCGAGCCAGTAGAGCACGACGGCGAGGATAGGCGTCGAGAGCTGCCACCGGATGAGGTAAAGGCCGTATCGTTTAAAATTTACTTCCACATATGAAATTCGCCCGGACCCCTCATAAAACCGGGGCCGGCACCCGGCAGGAAGTCACGCCGGGCTGTGCGGAAGATGGCATCACTGGCCTCCGTATCCCCGGAACCGTCAGGACAGAACCAGGATCCGGCGGGTCAGGCTCTTGTGCACCCGCTGCTCGTGCTCCTGCAGGACGGTGAAGTAGCGGGCGGCGATTCCCGTGATGTCGCGGTTGGTGACGACGACCGCGCGCCGCCCCGGCCGGAGGACACGCCGGATCTCCGCAAGCGATCCGTCGTAGAGCCGGTCCATGCTCTCCGCACGGATGCGGACCGACTGGCCGTAGGGGAGGTCCGTCACGACCGCGTCGAGCGCCTCGTCGCAGACCGGGACCATCGTAGCGTCGGCGATCATCACGTCCGACCCCGGGAGGTTCTGGCGGTAGCCGGCGACCATCGCGGGGTCGAAGTCGCTCCCGAGGACCCGGACGCCGATCTCGCGGGCCTCAAGCAGGATGCCGCCGGTGCCGCAGAAGGGGTCGAAGATCACTTCGCCGGGCCGGGCCAGGGAGATGTTGACGAGCGCCCGGCCCATCCGGGGCATCATCACGCCGGGGTGGAAGAACGGCCGGCGCATGGGGTTTCGGGCGTCGAACCCACCCCGGTCGATCTTCAGGATGACCCGACCGAAGTAGCAGCGATCCTCCGAGATGACGGCGCGGTACTCTTCGATCGGGTCACGGAGCGAGACCGGGCCGCTGATCAGGGTCCCAATCAGCCGCTCGAGTTCAAGGTGCGTCACGTCCATACGGCTCCCCTGGATCGTCTTCACCCTGCCCGCAAACGGCTTATCGGTCCGGATGGCGAGGTCGCGGAGGAGGGCCGTGAACGCCTCGCGGGTGGCCTCGCACTCCCCGAGGTACTCCATCACCACGTGCGTCAGGGCGAGCCGTCCGGCGGCCGCCGGTTCCGGGCACTCCGCGACCGCGACCTGGGTCCGCCGGTCGAGCACCGTGCCCACGCACTCCAGTTCCATGGCCGGGAGGTCGGGGTGCTCGCCGGAGAGTTCGAAGAGGAGCTTCATCCTCAGGATGTTCGCTCCCCGGGGCGATAAAGCGGGGGGATGGGGGGAGCGACCGGCTGTAGGGTGCGACGGAGAACCTCCGGAGTTTGAGAGGTTGCCAGGCTTCGAGCAGGAGCTCGAGAAGAACGAAGTTCTTCGAGCGACTGGATGCTATAGGGGTCGAGAGCCTTGCAGATCTGATTGGCCGGACTTGAAATCTAGCACATTCTCGGATTCACGGAAACAACTTTACATCTTTTTCCCGATATAAAACACATATCCATAGTACTGTTTGTATTTTGAATACAGGTCTGCCTCGCGCCTCATAAATGCAATCGTATCCTCAACGGTCTTATTCCCCGCGTGTTTTTTCAAGAACTCCTCTTGCCTTGCTTTTTGCGGAACAAAATAATTGTCTATCCAGCAACTTTCGGGCAGCGTAAATGCGGCAACAGGAATATAACCCGTTTTTTGCATGAGGGAAATGTTATGCCCTATTGTGCTGATCTCAGGAACTGCGTCCAACCACCACTTCTCAATTTCAGCAGGGCGTTCATCGGTAAACCATGACTCATAGGTTACGGCAACATAACCATCTTTTTTGAGGAAGCGTTTCCAGTGGTTCAAGCCTTTCTCAAAACCTATATTGGCAATAGCCCCCTCAGACCATATAAGATCAAATTCGTCGTTCAGAAACGGCAAATCATCCATTGAACCGACAATACCTTTTACCCTGTTCTGCAAACCAAGTTCTCCGGCTCTTGTGTTCAGTTTATCAATCGAGCCGGCATAAAGGTCGAGGGCGGTGATGGTTGCTTCAGTATTTTGTGCCAGAACCATTGTTTGAAAGCCTGTGCCGCAGCCTAAATCGGCAATTTTTGTTTTGTTTGAAAGATTGCCGATAAAACCTAATGCCCTGATGGTTTCTTCGGGGCTGCCGGGTCCCTGTCGCTCAAGTTCTGTGAAAAATTCATTGATGAGGGTAAAATCAAGTTCGTGGATTGTTGTTTCTTCCATTGTCGTACTCCTTATCCTCTAATTGTGCCATTAGTTCTTCTGCCTGAACTATTTTTATTATGTTTTTACGCTTCTGCTCCTCTGCCGCAAGGTAGATTTCAGCGTCCTCAGCATAAGCGTTCTCAGCCTTTAGCGTTCGATAGGACTGCGAGCGCTCTACCCGGGATTGGAACACCGGTCAGCCTATCTGAACGCGCTCGCGAGAGCGGATGACGGGGACTGTGCGCCGATCATCGAGACGCTGTATACCCTCTACAGGGAACAACCACAGGCGTACTGCAGAAGAGGTCAGGCAGAAGTTTTCCGGCGGGAAGAACAGAACCGGGGAGGAGAACGCCAGACTTGCCCGGCAGTTTGCCTGGTTGGAAAAAGGTTTGATTTTTCGGCTTCCGGCATCAGATGATGCTCGTTTTGCAGGCTTTTTCACCGCTTCTCCCACAGTTTTCTCTGCCGTTTACAAAACATAGCATCTGCATTGACAGCAGTCTCGAAACACGGGGACAACAGTCAGAGGCTTATACGGTAGAGACAGGGGAGGGGGCACGCCCCCTCCCCGTCAGCCCCTCCCCCCGGGGGCGATACCCCCACGGTCCACTGTATGGGGGGTGCCGGGAGAAGGACGGTTTTCAGACTCGCCTCCCCGGGCACGGTTTTCCACCGGGTATCGCCCCGCACTGCCCCCGCCCCTCGCGGGCGGGGGAGGAGCGCGGAGCGCGGGTGGGGTGGGGGTTACAGGAATCCTTATGGGGTGGCGACCGGGGAGAGGGGCTGTGCCTCCTTTCCTGCGTGGCGGTATCCGGCAAATACCCGTGTGAGTAGATACAAGTAACTCCTATCACCCGGACTTCAACGCTCGAATCAAAGCCTGCCGACCCACCAACCCGGGCTCACACCAGACCCACTACCAAAAAAGCCGAGCCGCCGAAGCGAGGGGCTCCCCCCTCACTTCACCGTCTCTTTCACCTTGTCGACGACGTCCTGAAAGAAGCCCTTGCTTGCCTTCTTCGCGGAGGGCTTCTTCCCCTCCATCTCGAGCAGGCGCCCGTAGAGCTCGCGCGCCTCATCCGTCAGGCGCGTGGGCACGACGATCTGCACCCGCACCAGCATGTCGCCGGGCTTCGTCTGCCACCGCACCCCTTCGCCCGCGATCTTCAGCCCGGTGTTGTGCTGCACACCGGCCGGGATATCGAGGACGATGGTCCGCCCGTCGATCGTCTTCACCTCGACCTCGGAGCCCAGGACCGCCTGGGCCGGAGTGATATCGACGGTCGTCTCCAGGTCGTCGCCCCGCCGGGAAAACGTCCGGTGCTGGGCGACGCTGATCTCGATGTAGAGGTCGCCTGCCGGCGCGCCGTACTCCCCGGCGTCGCCGTAGCCCTCCATCCGGAGGCGCATACCCGTATCCACGCCCGGCGGGATCCGGACCTTCACAGTCTGCCGGCCGCGCCGGTGCCCGCTGCCGCCGCAGGTCTTGCACCGGGACTCGGGTATCTTCCCCCGCCCGCCGCAGGCGGTACAGGGGGCCATCCGGACGAAACTCCCGAACATGGACTGGCTCATCTGCCGCATCTGGCCGCTGCCGCCGCATGTCGGGCAGGTGGTGAACTTCTTCGTCTCGCTCCCCGACCCGTCGCACGCAGGGCAGGGCTCGACATGGTCGAGGCCGACCTCCTTCTCGGTCCCGAACGCCGCCTCCTCAAGCGTGATGCGCATCTTCATCAGGAGGTCGGCCCCGGGGCGTGGGCCGGCACGCTGCCTGGCCCCACCGCCGCCGAAGAAGGTCTCGAAGATATCCCCGAACCCGGAGAAGTCCGCGTTGAACCCGCCGGAGAACCCGCCCCCGCCGGAGTACGACCCCCGGGACGCGTTGCTGTAGGCATCGTGCCCCATCTGGTCGTACTGGGCGCGTTTCTGGGGATCGGAGAGGACGCTGTAGGCCTCGTTGATCCCCTTGAACCGTTCCTCGGCCCCCGGCTCCTTGCAGACGTCAGGGTGGTATTTTCGTGCCAGGTCCCGGTAGGCTTTCCTGATCTCCTTATCGTCGGCGCCGCGCGGGACGCCGAGGATATCATAGTAGCTGTCCGGACCCATCGACCTCACTCTTTGACTTCGTAATCGGCATCGACGACGGTATCATCCTTCTTTGTGGCCCCCTCCGCCTTCTGCTGTGCAGCCTGCTGCTGTGCCTGCTGGTACATCTTCGTCGTGACCGCATATACCGCTTCGGTCAGGGTGTCCATCTTCTGCTTGATGGCCTCGAGGTCGTCGCCTTCGAGCGCCTTCTTGAGGTCGGCGATCGCGCTCTCGATCTTCTCCTTCTCCGCGGCCTCGACCGCGTCACCCGCATCTTTGAGGGCCCGCTCGGCGGTGAAGACCGCGGTGTCGGCGGTGTTCCGTAGATCAATCTCTTCGCGCTTCTTCTGGTCTTCCGCCTCGAACTTCTTCGCGTCGTTCATCATCCGCTCGATATCGGCCTCGGACGGCCGGGAGTCCTGCGGCTTGATGGTGATCGACTGCTCGTTGCCCGTACCGAGGTCCTTTGCCGAGACGTGGACGATGCCGTTTGCATCGATATCGAACGTGACCTCGATCTGCGGGATCCCCCGGGGTGCTGCCGGGATACCGGTGAGCTGGAACCGGCCCAGGGTGAAGTTGTCCTTTGCAAGCGCCCGCTCTCCCTGCATCACGTGGATCTCGACCGATGTCTGGCCGTCGGCCGCGGTCGAGAAGATCTGGCTCTTCCGCGTCGGGATGGTGGTGTTGCGCTCGATCAGTTTCGTCGCGATGCCCCCGAGCGTCTCGATGCCGAGCGAGAGCGGGGTCACGTCGAGGAGCAGGACATCCTTGGTCTCGCCCGTCAGCACGCCGGCCTGGATGGCGGCGCCGAGAGCGACGCACTCGTCGGGGTTAATCCCCTTGTCGGGCTCCTTCTTGAGGACCTTCTTCACGGTCTCCTGCACGAGCGGCACCCGGGTCGACCCGCCGACGAGGAGGACGTGGCTGATATCGTCGGCGCTCAGTTTTGCATCGGAGAGCGCCTGTTTCACCGGCCCGAGGGTCGAGTCGACGAGGTCGGCGATCAGGCTCTCGAACTTCGCGCGGGTGAGGTCGAAGTCCAGGAACTTGGGGCCGCTCTCCGTCGTGGTGATGTAGGGGAGGTTGATGTTGGTCTTCTGGACGGTGGAGAGCTCGATCTTCGCGTTCTCGGCCGCGTCGCGCAGCCGCTGCATCGCGACCGGGTCCTTCCTGAGGTCGGCGCCCTCCTTCTTCCGGAACTCATCGACCAGGTAGTCGACGACCAGTTTGTCGAAGTCGTCGCCGCCGAGACGGTTGTTGCCGGCGGTCGACTTGACCTCGAAGACACCGTCGCCGAGCTGGAGGATGGAGACATCGAAGGTGCCGCCGCCAAGGTCGTAGACGAGCACCGTGGACTCGCCTTCCTTATCGATGCCGTAGGCCAGCGCGCTCGCGGTCGGTTCGTTGATGATCCGGAGGACCTCGAGGCCGGCGATGGTCCCGGCGTCCTTCGTCGCCTGCCGTTGAGCGTCGTTGAAGTAGGCGGGCACCGTGATGACGGCCTTCGCGATCTTCTCGCCCAGGTACTCCTCTGCGTCCAGTTTCATCTTCTGGAGGATCATCGCAGAGATCTCCTGCGGCGTGTAGCTCTTCTCCCCGATCTCGACCTTCTCGTTCGTGCCCATCTTTCGTTTGATCGACTGAATGGTGCGCTTCGGGTTCGTGATAGCCTGCCGCTTTGCGACGGTGCCGACCAGCCGCTCACCCTCCTTGGTGAACGCTACGACGGACGGGGTGGTCCTGCCGCCTTCGGCGTTGGCGATGACCGTCGCCCGCCCGCCTTCCATGATCGCCATGCACGAGTTGGTCGTTCCAAGATCGATACCGAGAACTTTCTCTGAAACCATCTGTTTACTCCTCCTTTCCCTTAGAAACTACGACTTTTGCACATCTGATGACTTTATCCTGCATGCAGTACCCGCGGATAGCCTCATCGATCACGGTACCCTCTCTCGCGTCCGAAGGCACGTAGGCGATCGCCTCCTGCCGTTCCGGGTCGAAAGGAAGGTTCCGGCATTCGATCGGCGTGATGCCGTGCCGCTCAAGGATGGTCGTAAAGAGCTTCTTGATCTGCTCCATCCCTTCCTTGAGGCCTGCACTCTCGGTCTTCTCCGCCCGCTCGAAGTTGTCCATGACGTCGAGCAACTCAACCGCGAACTCTTCGATGGCGAAGGTTGTACGGGCGTCGATCTCCCGGGCCATCCTTTTACGGTAGTTGTCGAAATCCGCTGCAAGACGCAGATAACGGCTGTTCAAGTCGTTATATGCCTTCTGCAGATCTTCAAGCGATGAAGATGCCGCATCCGCGGATCTGGTGAGATCCTGTTTGCTCTCGTTTGGTTCGGATGTATCTCCCTTCATACGCTTAACCTGCTTCAGAATGATGTAATGTATTGGTTCGATTATTTATTGTAATGTGGTTCTATATAATACTATCGTATGTGGCCGGCATCCGGCTCCGGTAGCAGGTCAGATCTCCGATCGGGAACTCATCTATCGATATTCTCCCGCCGGTATGCAGATCCACGGGAGATGGGGCCCCCCTCCCCTCCCACCGTCCCGGCGCTCTCCCTGGCACCGGGACCCACGTTTCCCGGGGGCCGGCAGGGTAAAAGGCGGCCGTTCTCGTGAGCGGCGCCAAATATATATCCCTCTATCCCGCTCACCTGTATCCATGAAGTGGGCACTGCTGTCTGTCTGGGATAAAGCAGGCATCGTCGATCTGGCAAAGGTTCTCGTCGAACACAATTACCGGCTCCTCTCCTCCGGCGGCACCGGGGCCGCACTGCAGCAGGCGGGCGTTCCGTACATCGATGTCGCCACCTACACGGGCTCCCCCGAGATGATGCACGGGCGGGTCAAGACCCTCCACCCGAAGATCCACGGGGGCATCCTCGGCCGCCGCGGCATCGACGACGCTGTGATGCAGGAGCACGGCATCGAGCCGATCGACCTCGTGGTGGTGAACCTCTACCCCTTCGAGGCGATGCGGGACGCAGGTCTCGGCGTCGATGAGATCATCGAGTTCATCGATATCGGGGGGCCGGCGATGGTGCGGGCGGCGGCGAAGAACCATAAGGACGTCGCGGTCGTTGTGGACAGCGCCGATTACAGCACGGCGGCGGCAGCCGTCCGGCGGGGCGGGTTTACGGCCGAAGAGCGGCTGGCTCTTGCCGCGAAGGCGTTCGCCAGGACAGCGGCCTACGACGGCGCGATCGCGAACTACCTGACCGGGATCGACCGACCGTTCCCCGACGTCCTCACCCTCCAGTACCGGGGCGGGAGGACGCTCCGCTACGGCGAGAACCCTCACCAGGCAGCGGCGGTCTACGGCGATGCCGGCATCGCCGGGGAGCAGCCGCTCCAGGGCAAACAGATGTCCTACAACAACTACCTCGACGTTGACGCCGCGGTCGGCCTGCTCCGGGAGTTCGAGGAGTGCGCCGTGGTCATCGTCAAGCACAACAACCCCTGCGGCGTCGCGACGGGGGAGATCCTCCTCGATACCTATATCGCTGCCCGCGAGGTCGACCCGGTCTCGGCCTACGGGTCGATTGTTGCCATGAACCGTGAGGTCGGGGAGGATGTCGCCCGCGAACTCACGGGGACGTTCGTCGAGGTCGTCGTCGCCCCGTCCTACACGCCGGAGGCGCTCGAGATCATGAAGGCAAAGGAGAACATGCGGGTGCTCCGGCTGCCCGAGCCGGTGGTGCAGGACGAGGTCCGGAGCATCGACGGCGGCGTCCTGGTCCAGCGGACAGGGTCCTACCGCGAGGATTGGCGGGTCGTGAGCGAGCGGGAGCCCACCGCCCACGAGATGGAGGCGATGAAACTCGCCCTGAAGGTCTGCAAGCACACGAAGAGCAACGCCATCATCTTCGCAAACGAAAAGGCGGTCATCGGGATCGGCGCCGGGCAGATGAACCGGGTCGAGTCCGCGGAGATCGCGGTCCGGAAGGCCCGGAGCCCCCTCGCCGGCTCGGCGGTCGCCTCGGACGCCTTCCTGCCGTTCCCCGACACGATGGAGGTCGCGGCGGCGGCGGGCGCGACGGCGCTCGTCCAGCCCGGCGGCTCCATCCGGGACCAGGAAGTCATCGACGCGGCAAACCGGCTCAATGTCGCGATGGTCTTCACCGGCGTGCGGCACTTCCGGCACTGATCCCTTTTTTCGCAGGATTCGCCATGAAGGTTGAACAGATCCGGGATGATAAGCGGCGGTTCCTTGACCTGCTGCTCGAAGGAGACGAGCAGGAATCCATGATCGATGCCTACCTGGACCGCGGGGATATGTTTGCCCTCTATGACGGCGATCTCAAGAGTATCTGCGTGGTGACGCACGAAGGCGACGGCATCTGTGAACTGAAGAACATAGCCACGTATGAGGAGTTCCGGGGCCGGGGCTACGGCAGGCGGCTCGTGGAATACATCTTCGAACACTACCGGGGCAGGTGCCGCGTCATGCTCGTCGGCACGGGGGACCCTCCCCGTATCCTCCGGTTCTACGAGCGGTGCGGGTTTACCCTCTCCCACCGGGTCGAGAACTTCTTTGTCGATCACTACGACCATCCGATGTACGACTGCGGCGAACAGCTCGTCGATATGGTCTACCTGAGAAAGGACCTCTGACCATCTGGGGCTCTGTCAGACCCCGGTTCGGGTGTCGGGACGGCGCACCGGCTCAAGAACGCGGCTGTTCAAAACGTTTATACTCCCACCGCCCCTCCCACGGCCGAAGGTGATATACTATGGACTACGGCAACCTCATCTCACGGTCGCTTGACTACACGAAAGATGCCCTCTGGGGCGAATGGGGGCGGTGGCTCGTCCTTGTCATCCTCTCACTCATCCAGACGTTCACGCTCTTTTTAATCCCGCTCTACAATGGCTACATCGTCCGGGTGCTCGCCGGAAGGCGGCCCGCCCCCGACGTGAACGAGTGGGGCAGGCTCTTTGTCGATGGGTGGAAGTTGAACATCATCACCCTCATCTACCTGATCCCCGTGATCCTGGTCCTGGCCGTCTTCGGGGGGATTGCGGCGATCTCCGCCATAGCGGCAAGGGGGCTCGACAACCCCGACGTCTGGGCTTCGGCCATCGCCGCTGCCGTCACCGGGATCGCGATCGCGGCCGTTGTCTGGGTCATCATATCGTTTATCTCCCTCGTTGCCATCGTGCGGTTCGCCCACATGGGAAGTTTCTTCCAGGCGTTCAGTTTCGGGGCGATCTTCTCACACATAGGCCGGATCGGGTGGGGGTCCTGGATCGTCGCGGTCATCATCCTCGCTCTCATCGGCCTCGCCTATGCGGTCGTGACCGGGCTGATCGTCTCGGTGCCTGTCGCCGGCTGGATCATCAACCTCTTCCTCGGGGTGGTGTACGGGATCTTCCGCGCCCGCTACCTTGCCGCGGCCTACGAGAGCGCTCCGGCGCCGGGGTGATGCGGCCCCCTTCCCTTGCATCATCGCTGGCGGTCTCTTCCCCCGGCAGAGGTATCTGTCGGGGCGCCCCGGCTCCCGTAAGGGCGCCTTCACAGCGATCGCCCGGCACCGGTTGCCACATTTCTGCGAAGGAGGGCTATGAATTAAGTAAACATAGCAATGCTTTTATGTTGGATTATCTCACCGTAAACCGTAGGTGATTTATCTATGGATTACGGTAACATGCTGAGCGATTCGTTCAGCTATGCAAAAGACGCTGTATGGGGCAAGTGGTTCCAGTGGATCCTGCTCGTCATCAGCACGATCATATTCCCGCTGATCATGGGGTATATGGTCCGCATTTACAGCGGTGTAAAGCCGGCTCCCGAGACCGACAACTGGGTGGGAATGTTCATTGACGGCATAAAACTCCTCATCATCGGGATCATCTACGCCATCCCGGTCTTCATCGTCATGGCCCTCTTCATCATACCTGCGGGCATGATGAGCGATCCCATGGCCGCCCTCGGGACGGTTGGCATCGGTATCCTGATCATGATCGTCGTTGCGATCATCATATCGCTCATCGCGGCGATCGGTATGATCCGGTTCGCACAGAAGGACAGCATGGGCCAGGCGTTCGCCTTCGGCGCCATTCTCGAGCACATCGGGAAGATCGGCTGGGGCAGTTACATCATCGCCCTCATCGTTCTCTGGATCGTCGGGATCGTCTTCGGTTTCATCGTTAGCATACTGAGCATGATCCCGGTCCTCGGCTGGCTGATCATGCTCTTCCTGTACCCTGTCTGGTACATCTTCACGGCACGGTACATGACGCTGATCTACGAGAGCGCCGCGGCACCGGCTTAAAACCCAACCTCTTCTTTTCGTGACCGGGATCGCCCGGCAGGATACGGGCACGGTACAGGGTCAGCACCCCTGCCTGGACCGGGGTATATATGCTGGGGCGCTCCGGTTCTTGCCCGGGCAGACTGTGTTGGTATTGAGGCGTTTATACGAATATAATTGCACTATTTTCTGGAAAACGCCAGGTGTGTAACCTGATTGATCCAATATATTTATATCCCGTTTTCTCACATCTACTCGTAGGTGATACACCTATGGAATACGGTACAGTAGTCTCCAGGGCATTTGAGTACACCAAGGATGCCCTGATAGGAAAGTGGATGCACTGGGTCATCCTGGCCGTCCTGTCACTCGTGCAGGCGCTCACCCTCTCCCTGATCCCGCTCCTCAACGGTTACATCGTGCGGGTGCTCGCGGGGAAGACGCCGGCCCCCGAGGTCGACGACTGGGCCAGGCTCTTTGTCGATGGATGGAAGATGAACATCATCACGCTGGTCTACATGCTCCCGGCGATCCTGGTCTTCCTGATCTTCGGTGGACTCGGCGCAATCGGGGTGCTCGCCAGTGAGGCCGCCGGCGGCGACCCTGCAGCAGCAGGCGCTGCGGCGCTGAGCCTTATCGGAGGCTTCCTGATCGCCGGGATCATTGCGGTCATCATGGCGTTCATTGCCCTGTTCGCCGTGTTGCGCTTTGCTCACACCGACAGCCTCGGCGAGGCGTTCAACTTCGGGGCGATCTTTAGCCACATCGGCAAACTCGGTTGGGGAACCTGGATCATCGCGGTCATCGTCCTCCTGGTCATCGCGTTTGTTTACAGTTTCATCGTCGGCCTCCTTGCCTCGATCCCGATCCTGGGCTGGCTCATCGCCGCCTTCCTCAACGTGGCGTTTGCCATCTTCTACGCCCGTTACTTTGCCCAGGTCTACGAAGAAACACCCGCTCCCGCGTAAGGATTGGAGAATAACCCAATTTTTCTTTCTCCCGGCCCACTTCTGCCGGCATCCTTTGCGGCAGCCCACATCCCTCTACGGATATTGCCCTGCCGCCTTGCAACGCCGTTTGCAAACAAAACAGCGTGTTTATCTCCCCAAACACGCGATGCTTTACCCCAACATACGGTGATACCCATGGACTACACCCGGTTACTCAGCGACTCCTTCGACTACACGAAGGAGGCCCTCTGGGGCAGGTGGACCCGCTGGCTCCTCCTGCTCGTCAGCACGATCATCTTCCCGCTCATCTACGGCTACAGCGTCCGGGTCATGAGCGGCACAAAGCCCGCCCCCGAGCCTGAAGGCTGGATCGGACTCTTTATCGACGGTATCAAACTGCTCGTCATCACGATCGTCTACACCATCCCGGTCTGGATCCTCGCGGTCGTCGGCTTTGCGGCGTACTTCATCCCGGTCTCGGTGACGACGACTCAGGGGACCGGCACCGCTCCCGGCCCGGAGACGGGCATCTTCGTGCTCCTTGCTCTCCTCGTCATCTTCGTCGTCCTCGCCATCGTCATCGGGCTCCTCTCGACCTTTGCGGTGGTCCGGTTCTCCCGGACGGGCAGCGTGGGCGAGGCCTTCCGGTTCGGCACCCTCCTCTCCCACATCGGCAGCGTGGGGTGGCTGAACGTCTTCATCGCCCTCCTTGTCATGGGGATCGTGATCACGGTGGTGCAGTTCGTCCTCATGCTCATCCCGGTCCTCGGCGGGCTTCTCGTCTTCATCCTCACGCCGGCGTTCATCGTCTTCTCCTCCCGCTACGTCGCCCTCATCTACGAGAGCGCCCCGGCGCCGGCGTAAACCCCCTCCCTTTTTCTCCTGCACCAGAACTCCCCAAATGCCCAACATTTAAGTAGCCTTGCCGCCAACTCTCTGTCGGTGAATTGCACTATGAGTGATCGTTTTATTTGTTGAATCGACACGCTTTTTTGACACTACCTTACGGGACGGCGAACAGACACCGGGTGTCTCTCTCACGCCGGCACAGAAACTTGAGATCGCAACGCACCTCTCCGACGTCGGCGTTCACGTCGTCGAGGCCGGTTCTGCCGCCGCATCGGCGGGAGAACGCGAGTCCATCCGCGCCATCGCCGACGCCGGGCTTGCCGCCGAGACCTGCACCTACGTCCGGGCCCTTGCCGGGGACATCGACCTCGCCGCCGACGCCGGCGCCGACTCCGTCCACCTCGTCATCCCGGTGAGCGACCTGCACATCAGCAAGAAGCTCAGGAAGACCCGTGAGCAGGTCTCGAGTATGGCCTGGAGCGCCGTTGAGTACGCGAAGGAGCGCGGCCTGATTGTGGAACTATCCGGTGAAGACGCGTCCCGTGCCGACCAGACGTTCCTTGCAGAGGTCTTCCGGGAAGGGGTGGACCGGGGAGCCGATCGGCTCTGTTTCTGCGACACCGTCGGGCTCCTCACGCCCGAGCGGGCAGCCGCGATCATACCGCCGCTCCTCTTTGCCCCGCTCTCGATCCACTGCCACGACGACCTCGGCTTTGGGCTCGCAACCACCGTCGCCGCCCTCCGGGCGGGGGCGACTTGCGCCCACGTCACCGTCAACGGCCTCGGGGAGCGGGCGGGGAACACCGCCCTCGAAGAACTGGTGATGGCGCTTGAGATTCTCTACGGGAAGAAGACCGGGATCCGGACCGAGGAGCTGTACCACCTCTCGACCCACGTCGCCCGGCTGACCGGGGTGCCGCTTGCGACCAACAAGCCGATCGTCGGCGAGATGGCCTTCACCCACGAGAGCGGCATCCACGCTCACGGGGTGATGCGAGACGCGAGCACTTACGAGCCGCTCCAGCCGGAACGGGTCGGACGGAAGCGCCGGATCGTCCTCGGTAAACACTCCGGGTCGGCGGCGGTCGAGGCCACCCTCCACGACATGGGGTATGCCCCGGACAGTGCGCAGCTTGCCGAGATCGTCGGCCGGATCAAGCAGGTGGGGGATACCGGGATGCGGATAACCGATGCCGACATCATGGCGATCGCCGATACCGTCATGGAGATCGCGTTTACGCCCTGCCTTGAACTCCGCCAGTTCACCATCGTCTCGGGAAGCAATGCGGTCCCGACCGCCTCGGTGACGATGCTTGTCAACGGCGACGAGATCACCGGTGCCGCAGTCGGGACCGGGCCGGTGGATGCGGCGATCCGCGCGCTCCAGCGATCGGTCGCGGTCGTCGGGAGTGTGCGACTCGATGAATACAGCGTGGACGCGATAACCGGCGGTACAGACGCTCTCGTTGACGTCTCGGTAAAACTCAGCAAGGACGGGAAGACCGTAACCTCGCGGGGTGCCCGGACCGACATCATCATGGCAAGCGTCGAAGCAGTTATCGCCGGGATGAACAGATTACTCAGGGAAGAGCATGAAGACCGGAGCCAAGAC
Organism: Methanoculleus sp.; assembly: GCF_036677455.1. Lineage (GTDB taxonomy): Archaea > Halobacteriota > Methanomicrobia > Methanomicrobiales > Methanoculleaceae > Methanoculleus. The sequence goes on from NZ_JAVBWL010000032.1 coordinate 51,916, forward strand.
TCTGATTGAAGCGCTGCAGCGTGAAGGGGTGGATACCATCTTTGGCTACCCCGGCGGCGTGGTGTTGCCGATCTACGATGAACTCTACGATTCGTCGATCCGGCACATTCTGGTAAGGCATGAGCAGGCAGCGGCGCACGCGGCCGATGGCTACGCGCGCGCGAGCGGCCGCGTAGGAGTATGCCTTGCCACCTCCGGTCCCGGTGCCTGCAACCTGGTCACGGGGATCGCGACGGCCTATATGGACTCGATCCCCGTCGTGGCGCTCACCGGCCAGGTGCCGACCGGTCTTCTCGGGAACGACGCCTTCCAGGAGTCGGACATCACCGGGATCACGATGCCGGTGACGAAGCACAACTACCTGGTCAAAGATGTCGCCGATATCGACCGCGTGGTGCAGGAGGCGTTCTACATCGCCAGGACCGGCCGCCCCGGCCCGGTGCTGGTCGACCTCCCCAAAGACGTCACCACGAGCGTGGCAAAGAGCAACCCCGTCCTGGAGACGGTCTCCCTCCGGGGCTACCAGCCCACCTACCAGGGGCACGTCCGGCAGATCGACAAAGCGCTCGACCTGATCGCCGGGGCAGAGCGGCCGCTCATCTACGCGGGCGGGGGGGTGGTCCTCTCGGGAGCATCGGCCGAACTCCTTGAGTTCGCAGAGACGACCGCCATCCCGGTGACGACGACCCTGATGGGCCTCGGCGCCGTCCCGGGCGATCACCCGCTCAACCTCGGGATGCTCGGGATGCACGGCACCCAGTCGGCGAACTACGCCGTCACGGAGTGCGACCTCCTGATAGCCGTCGGCGCCCGGTTCGATGACCGGGTGACGGGGAAGATCGAGACCTTCGCGCCGAACGCGGCGATCGTCCATATCGATATCGATCCGGCCGAGATCGGGAAGAACAAGGTGGTCAACGTCCCGATCGTCGGCGATGTGAAGGCGGTGCTCCAGACGCTCCTCCGGCGGATGCAGAAACGCGGCGATACGGCGAACTGGGTTGCCAGGACGAACGCCTGGAAGGCGCAGTTCCCGCTCAGTTACCGCGACGACGGCCTTCTCCACCCGCAGTACGTCATCCAGGAGCTCTCCGACGTCCTGAAGGGCGAAGGGATCATTACGAGCGAGGTCGGCCAGAACCAGATGTGGGCCGCGCTCTACTACTGCTTCAAGAAACCCCGGACCTGGATCACCTCAGGCGGCCTCGGGACGATGGGCTACGGGTTCCCGGCGGCCATCGGCGCCCACTACGCCTGCCCGGACGTTCCGGTCGTCGACGTCGCCGGCGACGGGAGTTTCCAGATGAACATCCAGGAGCTCGGGACGGTGGCGCAGTACGAGATCCCCGTCAAGGTCGTGATCTTGAACAACATGTACCTCGGCATGGTGCGGCAGTGGCAGGAACTCTTCTACGACCGCCGCTACTCCTACACGGAGCTCCCGCCGGTGGACTTCGTCAAGATCGCGAACGCCTACGGGGTCGATGGGCTCCGGGTCGAGGAGAAGGACGGCGTCCGGGAGGCGATCGAGACCGCGCTCGCCACCGACGGGCCGTTCGTCCTGGACTTCCGGGTCGAGCGGGAGGAGAACGTCTTCCCGATGGTCCCGGCCGGTGCTGCGATCAACGAGATGATCGGGGTGAGGCAGCGATGAAACCGCATACGGTGAGCGTCCTCGTGGAGAACCGGGCAGGCGTCCTGAGCCGGGTCGCCGGGATGTTCTCGCGGCGGGGGTTCAACATCGAGAGCCTTGCCGTCGGGCCCTGCGAAGAGCCCGATATGAGCCGGATCACGATCGTGGTGAACGGCGACGACGGTGTCGTCGAGCAGGTGATGAAGCAGACCAACAAGCTCATCGACGTCATCAAGGTCTCGGACTTGACGGAACGGGAGAGCGTGGAACGGGAACTCGCCCTCATCAAGGTTGCCGCCGAGAGCGGCCCGGCCCGCGCCGAGATCCTCCAGATCGCCGATATCTTCCGCGCCCAGGTCGTGGATGTCGGGTCAAAGACGCTGGTCCTCCAGGTGACCGGGGATACGGAGAAGATCGACGCGCTGGAGAAACTCCTGCGCCCCTACGGCATCAAGGAACTCGTCCGCACGGGTAAGATTGCTCTCCTCCGGGGCGCAAAGACCGTGAAGAGTTCCAAGTAATATCCTTTTTAGATCTGGCGATTTCAGCCTCAACGAGACAGGCTTCCGGGATTTCTTTCGATTGTGTTATATGTTAGCATGCCTCACGCTAACACTGCATGTTCCTCGGATTACCTCTCCAGACAGGGATCATCGTGGGCGGCGCCGTCGTCCTGGCCGTCGTGCTGCTCGCCCTCTGGGGGCTCCGGTTCAGGGAGGCCCCCTGAATGGCAGACCTCACAGTACTCGCCGTAATCGGACTCTACTTCGTCGTGCTCATCCTCATCGGGAGCTGGGCATCGAAGAAGATCCATAACACCGAGGACTACATCCTCGCGGGCCGTTCGCTCGGCTTCTGGGTCTTCACGATCCTGATCGTCTGCTCGATCTGCAGCGGGATGAGCCTCCTCGGCGTCAGCGGGTTCGGATACACCTCGGGCTGGCCGGGCATCTGGGAGCAGATCTTCGTCCCGCTCGCGGCCTCGTTCTGCATCATCTTCTTCGGGGTGAAACTCCACACCCTCGGAAAGGAGCGGGGTTACCTGACCGTCCAGGATTACCTCGCCGAACGGTTCGAGAGCCCCCGGGCGGTCCGGGCGCTCGCGGCAACCTCCGGGATCGTCGTCTCGCTGATCTACCTGGTCGGACAGTATGCCGCGATCAGCATCGTCCTCGTCTGGCTCTTCGGCATCCCGCACTGGCAGGCGCTCCTCATCTCCGGGGTCATCATCACCGCCTACACGGTCGTCGGCGGGCTCTACGCCGTGTCGTGGGCAGGTCTCATCCAGGGCCTCATCCTGATCCTCGGCGTCCTCCTGATGGCCCCGCCGGTCATCATGAGCGCCGGGGGCCTGACCCATATCAATACCGTCCTTGCCGGGGCCGACCCGAACTTCGTCGAGCCCTGGTTCCCGACGGCCTACGCTTCGTACGCCTACGCGACGCCGGAGTTCCTCTTCTCGTTCGGGATCCTCCTGATGGTCGGGCTCGCCTGCGCACCGCACGTCGTCAACAACGTCCTCGCGGCAAAGGAGGCCCGCTACTTCAAGTGGGCGCCGCTCGTCGCCTTCCTGATCTACGCGGTCGTGATGTTCCTCGTCAAGATCGTCGGGTTCGCCGTGCGGTCGCTCGTCGAGGAGGGGACGCTCGTCCTCCCGGACGTCGTGAACGCCCAGGACTACTCCTTCATCGCGGGCGTCGAGCACGCGATGCCGAGCGTGGCGTTGTGGGCGCTCTTCGCGGTGATCGTCCTCGCGGCGGTGATGTCGACGACGGATAGGCTGATGCTCACCGTGGGGACGTCGTTTGCATGGGACATCTACAAGAACATCCTCCGCCCTTCGGCGACTGACAGGGAGGTGATCCTCGTCTCGAAGGCCGCTCTCGTCCTCGGCGCCGGCGGGACGCTCCTCCTTGCGATCAACCCGCCGACGATGCTCGCGTGGCTGATCTGGATGGGGATCGGGGTGATGCTCGCGACGTTCGCGGTCCCGCTGCTCGCCGGGCTCTACTGGCGCGGCGCGACGAAAGAAGGGGCGATCGCGAGCATGGCGGTCGGGCTTCTTGCGTCGGGCATCTTCGGCTACTGGCACCAGTTCGTGGCGCCCCTCCCCATGCACTTCAGCATCTACGCGCTCGCGTTCTCGATCCTCGCCATGATCGTGGTCAGCCTCATGACCGTCAGGAACTCCCAGGACGTGCTCGATAACACCCGGACCGGCTGGTTCATCCAGTCCCCCGGTCAGCCTTCACCGGCCGCGAGCCCGGGAGAGACCCTGTTTGTCGACCGGGACTCGCCCCGCCGGAACTGACGGCGGAACCCTCCCGGTCTCCCGGGCGTCATCTTTTTCTTCATGGACAGGACTGCTTTCCTTTGCGGGGTAAAAGCCGTGATGACCTCAAAATGAGTTTCTCTTGATCCGGCAGTCCGGGCCGTTCATCGGGGAGATCTCGCTGTCCGGATCGATTGTGTTATATGCTAGCGTGCCACACATTGGCACAGTATGTTCTACGCACTCCCTCTCCAAACAGCAATCATCGTGGGCGGCACCGTCGCCCTGGTCGTCGTGCTGCTCACCCTCTGGGGTCTCCGGTTTACGGAGGCATCCTGATGGCGGACCTCGTTACGCTCGCCCTGATCGTGCTCTACTTTGTCGTGCTCGTCGGCATCGGGAGCTGGGCATCGAAGAAGATTCACAACACCGAGGACTACATCCTCGCCGGGAGATCGCTCGGCTTCTGGGTCTTCACGATCCTGATCGTCTGCTCGATCTGCAGTGGGATGACCCTGCTCGGCGTCAGCGGGTTCGGATACACCTCGGGCTGGCCGGGCATCTGGGAACAGATCTTTGTGCCGCTCGCGGCCTCGTTCTGTCTCATCTTCTTCGGGGTGAAACTGAACGCCATCGGAAAGGAGCGGGGTTACCTGACCATCCAGGATTACCTCGCCGAACGGTTCGAGAGCACGCGGGCGCTCAGAGGTCTCTCGGCCGTCGCGGGCATCGTCGTCTCGCTGATCTACCTGGTCGGGCAGTATGCCGCGATCAGCATCGTCCTCGTCTGGCTCTTTGGCATCCCCCACTGGCAGGCGCTCCTCATCTCCGGGATCATCATCACCGCCTACACGGTCGTCGGGGGGCTCTACGCCGTATCCTGGACGACCCTCTTTCAGGGCGCCATCCTGATCCTCGGCGTCCTCCTGATGGCCCCGCCGGTCATCATGAGCGCCGGCGGGCTTGAGCACATCAACACGGTCATCGCCGGAGTCGACCCGAACTTCGTCCAGCCCTGGTTCCCGAGCCCGGCCTACGCTCCCTACGCCTACGCGACGCCGGAGTTCCTCGTCTCCTTCGGGATCCTCCTGATGGTCGGCCTCGCCTGCGCCCCGCACGTCATCAATAACGTCCTTGCCGCAAAAGAGGCTCGTTACTTCAAGTGGGCACCACTCGTCGCGTTCGGGATCTACGCGATCGTGATGTTCCTCGTCAAGTTCACCGGGTTTGCCGTCCGGTCGCTCGTCGAAGAGGGGACACTGGTGCTCCCGGATGCCGTAAACGCACAGGACTTCGCCTTCATCGTCGGCGTCGAGCACGCGATGCCGAGCGTGGCGTTCTGGGCGTTCTTTGCGGTGATCGTCCTTGCGGCGGTGATGTCGACAACCGACCGGCTGATGCTCACCGTCGGCACCTCGTTTGCATGGGACGTCTACAAGAACATCCTCCGGCCCTCGGCGACTGACAGGGAGGTGATCCTCGTCTCGAAGGTCGCGATCGTCCTCGCGGCCGGTGGCACGCTCCTCCTCGCGATCAACCCGCCGGAGATGCTCGCCTTCCTGATCTGGATGGGGATCGGGGTGATGCTCGCGACGTTCGCGGTCCCGCTGCTCGCCGGGCTCTACTGGCGCGGCGCGACCGGCGAGGGGGCGATCGCGAGCATGGCGGTCGGACTTCTTGCATCAGGCATCTTCGGCTACTACTCCAAGTTCGTGGGATCGCTCCCGGTGCACTTCAGCCTCTACGCCCTCGTCCTCTCGGCCGTCGCCATGGTCGTCGTCAGCCTCATGACCGCCAGGAACTCCCAGGACGTGCTCGATAACACCCGGACCGGCTGGTTCATCCAGTCGCCCGGTCAGCCTTCACCGGCCGCGAGCCCCGGCGAGACCCTCTTCGTCGACCGGGAGTCGCCCCGCCGGGAGTGACGGCGGGAGGCTCCCGCCATTTTTCCCTCCCGTGAGCCTTGGTAAAGTCCATATCCCCCTTGAGCAGAGACTTAGACTGCCAGGACAACCGGTGGAGAGGAGATTGCCATGAAGACCATCATCTACTATTTTACCGGCACGGGAAACTCCCTTGCCGCCGCAAAGAAGATCGCCGCAGCCCTCGGGGAGACCGCGATCGTCCCCATCGCGTCGCTCGCGAAGACCTCCGGGCCTATCACCCCTGACGCCGGCCGGGTCGGGATCGTCTGCCCGGTCTACTTCTCCGGGCTCCCGGCGATGGTGACGGCGTTTGCGGAGCGCCTCGATGCCGCACCGGCGGGCTACGTATTCGCGGTCGTCACCCACGGAGGGGGCGGAGGTGCGGCCGCTCTCCGGCAACTCGACGGGATCCTCCGGGAGCGGGACGGAAGGGGGCTCGATGCAGGGTTCTCGGTGAGCATGCCGGGGAACTACATCCTGATGTACGAATCGCCTGCAGGGGAGAAGCGGGACCGGCTGCTTGCCGCAGCGGATTCTGAGTTCGAGGCGATCGCGGCCCGAATCGGGAGGGGGGAGCGGCGAAACCTCCCCCACGCACCCCTGACACGCCTCATCAAGGCCGTCATGTACCCCCGGTTCCTCTCCCGCGTCCACGGCGACGACCGCAAGTTCACGGTGGATGAGCGGTGCACGTCCTGCGGCACCTGCGCCGCCGTCTGCCCGGCAGAAAACATCGAGATCGTCGAGGGAAAGCCGGTCTGGAACCACCGCTGCGAACTCTGCTGCGGGTGCATCCACCTCTGCCCGGCCGGGGCGATCCAGGCCGGAAAGGGCACCGAGGGGAGGCAGCGCTACCGGAACCCATCGGTCGGCATCGCCGAACTGGAGCGCCAGCGGGAGCCCTGATGACCGTGGACGAGAGCAACCGCTACCGGGACCTGTTCAACGCCACCCTCGAGGAGACTCTCGGCCGGGCAGTCAGGATCATAGCAAGCAATCCGGCCCTTGCCCTCTCCGGCGCCGTCATCCTCCGCCACCAGAAACGAGCGGCGGCGGTGCGGAGGAAGCACGAACAGGAAGGGCTCCTCGTCCCGCCGGTGATGATCGTGAGCGTCACCTCGCGGTGCAACCTCGCGTGTGCGGGCTGCTACATGCACGGGCGGGGCGGGGGCCACCGGGCCGAGATGGAGCCGGATGTCCTCGCCTCGGTCGTCGGCGAGGCGGCAGCACTCGGCGTCTCCATCGTCGTCCTCGCCGGCGGCGAGCCGCTCGTCCGGATGGAGGAGATCTTCTGCCTCGCCCGCGCCCACCCCCGCGTCCTCTTCCCGGTCTTCACGAACGGCCTGCTCATAGATGATACGGTCGCCGAGATGCTCGCGGGGTGTCGGAACGTGGTCCCGGTCATCAGTTTCGAGGGCTTCCGTGACGAGACCGACCGGCGGCGGGGCAGCGGGGTCTACGACCGGCTCATTGCGGTATGCGCCCGGCTGAAGGGTCGCAACGTCTTCTTCGGCTGCTCCGTGACCGCGACGCGGGAGAACTTCATGGACGTTACCGGGGAGAAGTTCATCCGGCAGATGCTCCAGGCTGGTGCCCGGGCCTTTGCGTTCGTCGAGTACGTGCCGATGGTGCCCGGCACGGAGGGCCTCGTCCTCACCCCCGAACAGAAGAAGAGCCTTCAAGTGGTGCTTCTGGACTATGACCGAACGTTTCCGGCGCTCTTCATCGGCTTCCCCGGCGACGAGGCCGCCTACGGCGGGTGCCTCGCCGCGGGGAGGGGGTTCGTCCACGTCAGCCCCTCGGGCGACCTCGAGCCCTGCCCCGCGGCCCCCTACTCGGACGCGAACCTCGCGGCCGTCCCGCTCAAGGACGCCCTGCGGTCAGGGCTGCTCAACCGGCTCCGCGAGACGCCGGAGGTCCTCACGGAGTCGAGCGGCGGCTGTGCGCTCCGGGCGAACCGGGCATGGGTGGAGGCGCTCATACGCCGGGAGAAGGCTCCGGCCGGGGTGCCCGGAGAAGACGCCGCGGTTGGCGGCCCGGAGAAGGGGATCGTCGCCGTAACGGCGGAGCACGACGATGCTATGGAGGGGTGAGGCGGCCGGATGTCATACTACATCGATGCTGAAATTCGGGAGCCGGTCGACCAACCTCCCGGAGACGGCGAGATTGCCTGGAGAATAACGGTATCGGAGTCTTAATTTCTGCTTATTTCTGCAACAGCCCCTGCAATTGAGGCGAAACCGCCAGAGAAAGTTTTATAGGAGCTCTTTGACAAAAATATGAGGGTTGCGGCGCGCGGATGCTCACAGCCCCCGGAAGAGACCCGATCAGAAGGGTTGTTCCGGCAGGGTGAGAGACCCGCACGACCATCAGTTAAGGAAATTATCATGGAACAGGAAACCCTGTCACAGAAGTCGCGACTCTCGCGCCAGACGATACGGAAAGCGATCCTCATCGTCTCCTTCCTCCTCATTCCGGTAACGATCTTCTACATCTCCCCCATCGTCATCCTGATGGGGGCGGCCGAAGGTATCGCCGCCGGCAGCATGCTCCTCTTTGCCGCGCTCTTCGTCCTCTCGCTCGGCGTCTCCCGCCTCTGGTGCGGCTGGCTCTGCCCGATGGGAGCATGGCAGGAGATCTGTTCGCCCGTTACGAGACGCACCGTCAAGGACGGCCGGGGCAACCTGGTCAAGTACGGCGTCACGGTGCTCTGGCTTGCGCTGATTGCCTACCTCTTCATCGGTGCCGGCGGAATCCGTGCGGTCGATCCCTTCTACGGCACGGTGAACGGTCTCTCGGTCACCTCCTTCGAGGTCCTGATAATCGTGGCGGTGATCTTCTTCACGATCCTTCTGGTCGCGTTCGTCACGGGTCGGCGGGGGTTCTGCCGTGTCGTCTGCCCAATCGCCGGCCTGATGATCGCCGGCCGGAAGATAAGGAACGCCGTCGGGTGGCCGGCGCTCCAGCTCGCTGCCGATGCCGGCCGGTGCATCGACTGCGGGAGATGCTCGAAGGCGTGCCCGATGGGCCTCGACGTCCACGGCAGGGTCCGGGAGGAGGATATGGAGAGTGCCGAGTGCATCCTCTGTGCTGCTTGCGCCGACGCCTGCCCGGAGGGGGCCATCGCCTACGGCGTAGGGGGCCGGTGAGCACCCACCCCGGCGGCGGAGATCCTCATGGCACCAAAGACCCGGCCTGCGCCGATCGCGGCATACTGCCCGGATAACGCCGCCGGGTATGCGTGGAGGGGGAGGCTGTGATCGTCGATACGGTCTCCACCGCCATCCAGCGGATCTCGTCGGGAAGAACGCTCCTTGCATCGTTCGCCTTCTTCGCCTTCTCAGCGGCCCTGATCAACGGCCGGCCGTTCGGCCTTGCTGCGCTCGAGGAGATCACGGGCGGCGCAGGTATTCTCGACATGGCGTTCACCTACACCCCGGTTGAGGCCTACGCGATGCTTGCGGCGCTCGGGGACGCCGGGCGGGCGTTTTACCTGACGCGGATCGTGCCGCTCGACCTCGTCTTCCCGGCGGCATACACGCTCTTTTTTGCGGTCGCGATATCCTGGCTCCTCTCCCGGTGGCTCCCGGCGGAGAGCCCCTGGATGCGCGCAAACGTCGTCCCGCTCGTCGCGGCCGCCGCCGACTACTGCGAGAATGCCGGGGTCATCGCGATGCTCCTCGCCTATCCGGCGGAGCTCTACGGGGTTGCGGTGTTCACTGCCGTCTTCTCGCCGATCAAGTTCACGTTCATCGCGGTCAGCATGCTGCTCGTTCTCGCTGCGGCCGCCGGATGGGCTGCGAACAGGGTGCGGGCCGGCGCGTAACCCTCCTCCCGCAAGGTATATCCCCCCGCCTGCTTCAGATCCATATATTAAGCGTGATGAGGCGAAACCATGCAGATCTGTATCATCTCCGGGAGCCCCAAGGGCGAGAAGAGCGTCACCCTCCAGTACGTCCGGTTCCTCGAGGAGGCATTCCCCGACCACACCTTCACCGTCCTGCACGCGGGACGGGAGATCCAGGCGCTCGAGCGGCAGGAAGAGGCGTGGGACGGGCTGCTCGCCACGGTAGAGGAGTGCGACGGCGTGCTCTGGGCAACCCCGGTCTACGTCATGCTGGTCCCGGCGCAGCTCAAGCGCTTCATCGAACTGATAGGCGAGCGGAACGCGGCGGGGGTGTTTTCGGGGAAGTATGCCGCCTGCCTCACCACATCCATCCGCTTCTTCGATCACACCGCCCATGCCTACCTGCACGGGATCTGCGACGACCTCGGGATGCGCTACGTCGGGTTCTGCTCCGCCCACATGGAGGACCTCCGGAGCGAGGCGTTCCAGGAGCAACTCATCTTCTTCTTCTCCGATTTCCTGGAGGCAATCGTCGAGCGGCGGCCGGTCCAGAGAGTATTTCCACCATTGCCTGCGATTGAACCTTCTTACGCCCCGACGAGCCCCCCGGTGCCGGTGGATACGCGCGGGAAACGGGTGGCCATCCTCCACGATGGAGAACCCGGTTCCGGCCTCGCGGCGATGGTGGACGGGCTTGCGGCGTGCTGCGCGGGTCCCGTCCAGGTCGCCCATATCCGGGACGCCGGGATGAAAGGCGGTTGCCTGGGGTGCTGCCGGTGCGCCTTCGAGAACACCTGCGTCTACGACGACGGGTTTTCGGCGTTCTGGGAGGAGTATGTCGTTCCCGCGGATATCCTGGTCATGGCCGGGACCATCCGGGACCGGTTCCTCTCGGCCGCCTGGAAGCAGTTCTTCGACCGGAGTTTCTCAAACGGCCACGTGCCGGCATTCGAGGGAAAGCAGATCGGGTACCTGGTGGAAGGGCCGCTCGGCCACCTCTCGAACCTCCGGGAGGTCCTCACCGATCTCGCGACGATGGAGGGAGCCAACCTTGCGGGGATCGTGACCGACGAGTCGGGCGAGACCGGTGCCGCCCTGCACGCTCTTGCCGAACGCTCCGTGCGGCTCGCGGACCGGGGGTACATCGCGCCGCCCACCTTCCCGGCTGTCGCCGGCCACAAGATCTTCCGGGACGAGATCTGGGGTGGGATGCGGGCGATCTTCAAGGCGGACGATCGGTATTACCGGCAGCACGGGCTCTATGACTTTCCCACCCGGGATTACCCGAAGAGGATCGTCACCCGGGTGACCTCCCTTGCGATGAGCATCCCTGCCGTCCGGCGGGACGTGGTGAAAAATATGCCCGACTACATGGTCCAGCCCCTGCAGAAGTCGATTGAATCAAGCAGGGTCCTGGCAGAGAGAAAGAAAAGGCGATAAGATTCCGCAGCGCTGCCTGACCCTGCCACATGGTCTATTGATGCAGCCCCACGCGAAATGTATAACCGGAGGCAGGTCGTCCACCCGGAGCATGGAGCCCTTCACCATCGCCGTCCCGGAGGCTGCCCTCGATGACCTGCGCCGGCGACTCGCCGCCACCCGCTGGCCCGACGACGGCGCCGGGTGGGAGTACGGCACCGCTCTCTCCTACATGAAAGACCTGGTCGACTACTGGCTTCACCGGTATGGCTGGCGCAGGCACGAGGCGTACCTGAACCGGTTTGCCCACTTCAGGGCGGAGGTCAGCGGGACGGGGGTCCACTTCATCCACGAGCGCGGGAAAGGACCGGACCCGGTGCCGCTCCTCCTCCTCCACGGCTGGCCCGACTCGTTTTACCGCTACCACCGGGCTATCCCGTTCCTGACCGGTTCCTTCGACGTGGTCGTCCCGTCCATCCCCGGCCACGGGTTCTCCGACCGGAAGGCCATGACCACCGCCGAGACCGGCGACCTCTTCGCCGAACTGATGGCGGACGTGCTCGGCTACGAGAAGTTCATCGCGGCCGGCGGCGACGCGGGGACACTGATCGCCCAATCCCTCGCGGAACGGCACCCCGACGCTCTGCTCGGCATCCACCTGACCGACGTCGGCTACCCCGACGGGGCGACGGACTTCTCGGCCCTCACCGAGCCCGAGGTCGCGTTCGCGGAGTTCATCCAGGGGTGGTGGATGAGCGAGGGCGCCTTCAATATGGTCCAGTCGACCAAACCCCAGAGCCTCGCCTACGGGCTTGCCGACTCGCCCGCAGGCCTCGCGGCCTGGATCATGAGTTTCATGGCCTCGGGCACGACCGGCGAGGAGGTTGAAGCACGCATCGGCCGCGACGATCTGCTCACAAACATCACGATCTACTGGGTGACGGGGACGATCGCCTCCTCCGCCCGCAGGTACTACCTCGACACCCACGCGGTCCTGGGCCCCTGGCGGCGCACCCCCGTCCCGGCAGCCGTCGCCCACCCACCCCGCGACGCCCCGCTGCCCCGCGAGTGGGCCGGGCGGAGGGTGAACCTCGTGCGCTTCACCGACCTGCCTCGCGGCGGGCACTTCACGGCCTGGGAGGAGCCCGAACTCTACGCCGAGAACCTGTGGGCGTTCGCGAACGAACTGCAAAGATTGTAGGCGTTCACCCGTTCCCGGTCTCGCCGGATTTTCACGCAAGAATGGGGGCAACTCTGGCAAAACGGATGGTCAACCATATAAGGCTTCGGCATTAAACAATAGGAATGTGAAATCGGCGGTACTGGGCGGCGGTCTCACCGGGGTTACGCTGGCCCGCCTGCTCCACGAACAGGGCGACGACGTGATCGTCCTCGAACGAAACGAGACGATCGGGGGGCTCTGCCGCTCGGTGAGAGAGGCAGGCTTCACGTTTGACTCCGGCGGGTCGCACATCCTCTTCTCCCGTGACACCGAAGTCCTCTCCTTCATGCTCTCGGTCCTCGGTGAGAACGCCGACCGGCGGAAGCGGAACACAAAGATCCTCTACAAGGGTCGCTACGTCAAATATCCCTTCGAGAACGGCCTGTATCAACTCCCTGACGAAGACCGCTTCTTCTGCATCAACGAGTTCGTCAAGAACCTCATCGCCGTCGAGAAGGGCGAGGTCCCGCCGCCGAAAAACTTTGCCGAGTGGATCACCTGCACCTTCGGCCGGGGCATCGCTGAGTGCTACATGCTCCCCTATAACGAGAAGATCTGGAACTACCCGGCCAGCCGGATGTCGCACCACTGGGTTGAAGGACGGATCCCCCGCCCGCCGGTCGAGGATATCATCCGGTCGGCGATCGGGATCGAGACCGAGGGCTACACCCACCAGGCGGTCTTCTCCTACCCGGTGACGGGCGGGATCGAGGCTCTGATCCGCGCGATCGCCGGGCCTATCCTTCCGGTCGTCCGGACCGGCTTTGCGGTCACCTCCATCCGCGAGGAGGACGGGGGGTTTGTCGTCAGCGACGGGAGAGAGACCGTCCACGCGGACCGCCTGGTATCGACGATCCCGCTCCAGAACCTGCTCCCGGCTCTCTCCGACGTCCCGGCCGAGGTCCAGGCGGCCTGCGACGCCCTCCGCTACAACTCGCTCTGTTCGGTCTTCATCGGCCTATCGGGCGGTGTCCCCGATATATCATGGCTCTACGTCCCCGACCCGGCCACGGGGCTCTTCAACCGGATATCGTTCCCCTCGAACTACAGCACGGCGGTCGCCCCACCCGGTCACTCATCGATCCTCGCCGAGATCACCTACAACGACGGCGATGAGGTCTCGGCGATGACGGACGATGCGGTGATCGAGCATACCGTCACATCGCTCATCGCCGCCGGGATCATCCCTTCGCGGGAGAACGTCGTCTACACCGGCGTCGCACGGGAGCAGTTCGCCTACGTCGTCTACGACACCGAGTACCAGAAGAACATCAAGATCGTTCGCGAGTTCTGCCGGGAGCGGTCCATCGACCTCGTCGGCCGGTTCTCGCAGTTCGAGTACCTCAATATGGACGGCTGCATCAGGAGCGCCATCGACTTCGTGAGGACGGATGGATGAAGGTCAACATATTCGTCGAGGACTTCCGCTTCCTGCGCTACATCGGGTGTGCAACGGCGGCACGAACGTTGTATAATCACCTCGCCCTGCTCCCCGACATGGAGGTCTCCCGCAACCTGTATCACGGCGACTTCGACCTGACCCACTACCACACCTTCGGGCCCTGGGCGATGTACCACCTGAAGTTCACCGAGGGTGTGAAGGTCCTGACCGCCCACTCGACCCCCCGTCTCAACGAGGGGAACGTCGCCTTCTCGAAGAGGATAAACACGGTATACCCGAAGGTCTACCGGCAGTTCGACCACATCATCACGATATCGGAGCCCTGCCACCGGGAGACCGAACAACTCGTCCCCGACGTCCCGAAGACGCTCATTCCGAACGGCATCGACCGGGCGTATTTCAAGCGGGAGAAGAAGAAGCGCAAATCGTTCCGCGACGAGTACGGCATCGACCACAGCCGGCAGGTGGTCCTCTCCGTCGGCCAGCAGACCCCCCGGAAGGGCATCTACGACTTCTTCAAGCTCGCCGACCTGCACCCCGATATGACCTGGGTCTGGGTGGGCGGGTTCCCCTACGGGACGTTCTCAAAGGACTACGCGAAGATCCAGATGCTCAAGACCCATGCCCACGAGAACGTCATCTTCACCGGCGTCATCGACGATATATCCCGGGCATACAGCGGGGCGGACATCTTCTTCATGCCCTCGCACGCCGAGACGTTCGGCCTTGTGATCGTGGAAGCCCTCTCGGCGGGCCTCCCGGTGATTGCCCGGGATATCTACGAGTTCCGGGAGATCTTCGGGGACTCGGTCCTCTTCTTCTCCGAGCTCGACGAGGCGCGGGCCCTTCTCGCGGACGAGGCGACCCTGAAACGCTGCGCTGCAAGGGCACGCGCCTCGACGGAGAAATACGACATCACGCTTATAGCAAAACGGCATCAACACCTATACCAGGAGTTGATCGAGTGATCTCCGTGGTCGTTCCGACCTACAACGAGGAGCAGAATATTGAGCGCTGTCTTGCGTCGCTCGCCGACCAGACGGTGCCGCGGGATTCTTACGAGATCATCGTCGTCGACGGGAACTCGAAAGATAAGACCCGGGAGCTGGCCGAGCCCCTCGCAGACAAGGTCTTCATCCAGACGAGCAAACGGGTCGGGGGGGCGCGAAACGACGGTGCGATGGCGGCAAGCGGCGATATCGTCGCAACGACGGATGCCGACTGTATCCTCCCCCGTGACTGGGTGGAGCGGATCGAGAGGAACTTTGCAGAGCGCGATATCGTGCAGCTCTACGGCACGGTCTACCCGATCGAGGGGGGCGTCCAAAACCACCTCTCTCTCCTTGGCGCAAACACCTTTGCGCGCCTGGGTTACCACACCAGGACGATCTACTTCACGCTCGGGTGCAACACGGCCTTCGACCGCGAGGCGTTCGTCCGGGCGGGGATGTATCGCTGCATTGATGCCGGGGACGACCTCGAGATAGCCCAGAGGATGCGGAAGATCGGGAAGGTCTACCTCGATTCGGGCCTGAAGGTGGGCTTCTCGATGCGGCGTTACCAGCAGTTCGGGACGCTCAAGTCGATAGCGGAATGGTTCTATATCGTCCTTCGCGGCGGCGAGGCGGGCGGCGCCACCTACTCGCAGCGGGAGTACAAGTAGTTCCATGAATGAGGCCGCATCCATCCCGGAAGCCTGTAGAAGGACGGTGCAACGCTCTGACTCCTGCGGGTTCGCACGCCTGCTCGGGATGAGGGTCACGGCGATCGAGGGCGATCGCGTCCGGGTGGCGATGTCGACGGAGGGCATGAAGAACGGTCACGGCACGACCCACGGGGGCGCGATCTTCGCCCTCGCGGACCACGCGTTTGGTATCGCCGCGAACATGGAGGGGATCGACGAGATCGCGATCTCCGCAAACATCCGCTACCTCACTATCCCGGCAGGGGAGACGCTCGAAGCGGTCGCGTACATGGTCTCTGAAACGGAGAGGACGTCGGTTTACGCCGTCGACGTCTACTCGGGCGACCGTCACGTCGCCTCGTTTGAGGGCGTCGGGTTCAAGACCGGGCAGGGGTAACTCCGCCGCTACCCGACCCGGCAGTGCCCGCCCCCGCGTTTTGCGAGGTACTGCTGGTGGTACTCCTCGGCCCGCCAGAACGTCCCCGCGGGCTCGATCGCGGTGGCGATGGGACGCCGGAACCTTCCCGACCGGTTCATCTCCTCTTTTGACACCCGCGCCTCTGCCTCCTGCTCCGGGGTGTGGTAGAAGATCACAGACCGGTACTGCACCCCGATATCGGGTCCCTGCCGGTTCGGTGTCGTCGGGTCGTGGGCGTTCCAGAACTCGTCAAGGAGCGTCCGGTATGAGACCTTCCTGGGGTCGTAGGTCACCTGCACGACCTCCGTATGCCCGGTCCTTCCCGTGCAGACCTCCCCGTAGGTCGGGTTTGAGGTTCTGCCTCCCATGTACCCCACTGCCGTATCCACGACGCCGGGTACGCGCCGGAACGTCTCCTCGACACCCCAGAAGCACCCCGCGCCGAATGTGGCCCTCTCGTCTCTCTTCTCCGGTGCCATGACACTCCTTCCTTCGGGGGGTTCCCGGAAAAATGTATCGCTCCCGGGCATATCCTTATCTCCGGCCGGTTCCACGTATCCCCATGGCTTTTGAATCTGACGCCGTGGAGATGGTCGCCCGGCTGATGGCGCTTTCTGCGCGCACTGCCCCGAAGGCCCGGGGCATCGATGTGATCAAGACGATGATCGTCGTCGGAGATGAGCGGAACGTGCTCGCGGAGGCGATGCGTGAGTATGGCGAGCGGCACAACGTGGGGTTCTTCCTCCGGGACGCGGGGAATGTCGCCGCAAGCGACGCCTGCCTCCTCATCGGATCGCTCTTTGACGACGCCGTGGGCCTCAACTGCGGCGCGTGCGGGTACCCTACCTGCGTGGATATGCTTGAAGCGCAGAAGCGGGGTTCCCCGGCATCGGTCCCGTTCCGCGGCCCGAACTGTGCCGTCAGGATGACGGATATCGGGATCGCGGTCGGTTCTGCGGTCAAGACCGCGAGCATCCACAACGTCGACAACCGGGTGATGTACTCGGTCGGTGTCGGCGCGCTCTCGCTCGGGTGGCTGGAAGGATGCGGGGTGGCCTATGGTATCCCGCTCCGGGCATCGGGAAAGGATATCTTCTTTGACCGTACACGCTAAAACGAAGTGACAGCATGCCCATCATGAAGATCCGCGGAGGGGATCTCGACCTCGTCGAGTACGAGTTCACCTCCTTCTCCCCTGGCGAGAATATCCGGCCGTGTGGCCTCAAGATGGACTACCGGCTCAGCCCGGTGGCCGGTACCGTCGTCGTTCGCGCCCCGGCCAGGATCCACCTCACCGTGCTCGACATGAACCGGTTCTCTCCCGACCGTCCCGGCGGGGGAGGGATCGGGTTTGCCATCGGCGTCTACTGCACCGCCGAGGTTACGTGCACGGAATCGGGGATCGAGATTGATTACACCCGCGAACCGATCCTCCGGCACTTCGTGGA
>NZ_JAVBWL010000033.1:0-11420 GCF_036677455.1 Methanoculleus sp.
GAAGTATGCAAAGCCCGGAACCCGTATCGAGAACACCTTCCAGACAAACGGCATCCTCCTCGATGACGAGTGGTGCCGGTTCTTCCACGACAACAACTTCCTCGTCGGCCTCTCCCTGGACGGTCCCGGAGGCCTCCATGACGCCTGCCGGAGAGACCGGCAGGATCGCGGCACCTTCGACCGGGTCCTCAAAGCCGCCCGCCTGCTCCAGAAGCACCGGGTCGACTTCAATATCCTCTGTGCGGTCACCAGCACGAACGCCGATCATCCCCTCGAGGTCTACCGGTTCTTCCGCGACGAGCTCTCCGCACCGTACATCCAGTTCATCCCCATCGTCGAGCGGGAGAACGAGACCGGATTTCAGGAAGGGGACACGGTCAGCGAGCGATCCGTCCGGCCGGAGCAGTGGGGCCGGTTCCTGATCGCGATCTTCGATGCGTGGATCAGAAGAGACGTGGGCCGGATGTTTGTCCTGGACTTCGACGGAGCGCTTGCTGGCTGGCTCGGGATGGCAGGGACGGTCTGCGTCTTTGCCCCCACCTGCGGCCTTGGCGTGGCGCTTGAGCACAACGGCGACCTCTACTCCTGCGACCACTTCGTCGAACCGGACCACTACCTCGGCAACATCCTCACGACGCCGCTGGTCGAGCTCGTGAACTCCGATAAGCAGCGGAGGTTCGGGACGGCCAAGCGCGACACGCTCCCCCGGCACTGCCGGGAATGCGGGTTCCTCGCCGTCTGCAACGGTGAATGCCCGAAGAACCGGTTCATCGAGGCGCCGGGCGGCGATACGGGACTGAACTACCTCTGCAAAGGGTATAAAGCGTTCTTCTCCCACGCCGACCGCCCGATGCGGATGATGGCCGACCTGCTCCGGCAGGGGAGGTCCGCCGACGAGGTGATGCCGGTGCTCGCGGCGGAGGGGAAGAGAACCGGCAGGACGGCGGCAAAGGTGGGCCGAAACGAGCCCTGCCCCTGCGGAAGCGGTTTGAAGTATAAGAGATGCTGCGAGCGCATGAGCCGTTAACGTAGTTGCAGGTCGCCGCCGGAACATTCGTGATCAATTATATAATGGGTGAGATACCCCGCTGGACCAAGCTCACCGATTCCGATGGGGGGAGAACGTATGCCTGAAGAATGGAGAGGTGTCATCAATGTCGATATCCGGGATTCGGTTCCGGATTGGGCGCCGTATGAAGAACCAGAGGCGCCCGAAGGCGCCCCGAACGTCCTGACGATCGTCCTCGACGATGCCGGGTTCTCGGCCATGTCCTGTTACGGCGGGCTGATAGAGACGCCGAACATCGACCGCCTGGCGGCAAACGGCCTTTTATATACGCAGTGGCACACGGCAGCGCTCTGCTCCCCGACCCGTGCCTGCCTGCTGACCGGCAGGAACCCTACCACCGTCGGGATGGCCTGCGTCGTAGATGCGACCACCGGGTTTCCGAACTCGAACGGCCACATCCCGTTCGAGTGCGCCACCCTCGCAGAGGTGCTGGTCGAGCAGGGCTACAACACCTACATGCTCGGCAAATGGCACCTCTGCCCGCAGGAAGAGATGCACCTCGCAGGAAACAAACGAAACTGGCCGCTTGGCCGGGGATTCGAGCGTTACTACGGTTTCATGGGCGGCGAGACGAGCCAGTACTACCCCGCTCTGGTCTACGATAACCACCCGGTCGAACAACCGGCGATGCCCGAAGATGGCTACCACCTGACAGAAGACCTGACCGATCGGGCGATCGAGTTCATCCGGGACGCCAGGCAGATCAACCCGACAAAACCCTTCTTCATGCACTACTGCCCCGGCGCCACCCACGCCCCGCTTCAGGTTCCGAAGGAGTGGGTCGACCGGTATAGGGGCCGGTTCGATATGGGCTACGAGCGCTACCGCGAGATGGTGCTTGCACGGCAGAAGCAGATGGGGATCGTCCCGGAGGATACCGAACTGCCGCCGGTCAATCCTATCGGCACACCGGAGACAAGGACGAGTCCCGACGGAGTGCGATACCCGGAGATGGACACCGTCAGACCGTGGGACTCGCTGAATGAGGACGAAAAGAGGCTTTTCGCCCGGATGGCGGAGGTCTACGCCGGATTCCTCTCCCACACCGACGCCCAGATCGGGAGGCTCATCGACTTCCTGGAAGAGAGCGGCGAACTCGAGAACACCCTGATCGTGCTCGTCTCCGACAACGGTGCCAGCGCCGAGGGCGGGCCGAACGGCACGGTCAACGAGAACACGTTCTTCAACGGCATCTCGGCCTCTCTCGAAGAAAGCCTGCAGATGCTCGACGAACTCGGGAACGAAAAGACCTACAGCCATTACTGCTCGGGCTGGGCGATGGCATTCAACACCCCGTTCAAGATGTGGAAGCGCTACTGTTACGCCGGCGGCATTGCCGACCCCTGCATCGTCCACTGGCCGCGGGGAATTCAGGCAAAGGGAGAGAGACGCCACCAGTACCACCATGCGAGCGACATTCTACCGACCATCCTGGAATGCATCGGCATCCCGGCGCCGGATACCGTGAAGGGCTACACCCAGTGGCCTATCGAGGGGATCAGCATGCGTTATTCCTTCGAGAAGGGCGACGTGCCCACAGAGCGGCATACCCAGTTCTACTCCATGCTTGGTTCCCGCGGCATCTGGCACGACGGCTGGAAGGCGGTCACCACGCATCCGGCGATGGCCGGATGGGGCCACTTCGCCGAAGACACCTGGGAACTCTACCATGTCGAGGAAGATCGCTCGGAGACGCGCAATCTGGCCGACCAGCACCCGCGCAAACTCCATGAGATGATCGCGCTCTGGTGGCACGAGGCCGGGAAGTACCGGGGGCTGCCGCTCGAAGATCGGACTGCTCCGGAAGTCCTGACCTCACCCCGGCCCCAGCCCGCGCCACAACGCGACTTCTTCGTCTACTATCCGGAGACCGCTCCGGTCCCGGAAGGCGTGGCGGTGAATATCCGCAACCGGTCCTACACCATCACCGCCGACGTCGAGATACCGGACGGCGGTGCACAGGGAGTTCTCTTTGCCCTCGGGAGCAGGTTCGGGGGCCACGCCCTCTACGTCAAGGATAATCGGCCCCGGTACGTCTACAACTTTGTCGGTACCGAGCAGATGGTCACCTCGGATACCGAGATTCCCTCCGGCAGGGCCACGCTCACCGCTCTGTTCACCAAGGAGAGCGAGGAGCCGAAGGGGACCGCACACGGAACCCTCGCGATCTTCATCAACGACCAGAAAGTGGGCGAAGGGCGGATCAAAACCCAGCCCTCGTTCTTTAGTATCGGCGGCAGCGGGTTTTCCATCGGAGAGAACCCGGGCGATATCGTGACCGACGACTATCCCGGCGAGCGGCCGTGGGCGTTCACCGGAACGATCCACAAGGTCATGGTGGACGTCACCGGGGAGCCATACGCCTACATCGAGAAAGAAGCGGCCGCGATGATGGCGCGGGAGTAATGGGCCGGGGTGTCTTTGTGAGATGGCGCGAAGGGATGGAGCGATGAGATGGTAGAAACCGTATCGCTCACGGTCTTCCTCGAGACGATCGGCGTCCTTGCGACCGTGATCTTCATGGTCTCAAGCATGTTTGCCATGGGATTCTCTCTGACCCTGCGCGAGATCGTCGAACCGCTGAGGAACCTACGGCTGGTCATCCTCTCCCTGGCGGCGAACTTCGTCCTGGTACCGCTGCTTACACTCGGTATCCTGCTCATCTTCCCGCTCTCCGAAGGGCTCTCCATCGGGTTGATCCTCCTCGGGTCCGCCGCAGGAGCCGCGTTTCTGCCGAAACTCGCGCAGATAGCGAAGGCGGATGTCGCCTTTGCCGTGGGACTGATGGTGCTCCTGATGGTGGTGACCATCGCCTACTTGCCGCTCGTCCTGCCGCTGCTTCTTCCCGGGATCGCGATCGATAGCCGGGAGATCGCCCAATCGCTCATCCTGCTGCTGCTCGTACCGCTCGTGATCGCCCTCCTCATCCGAGCGCGATATGAGGAGATTGCAGAAGGCCTCCTGCCCCTGATGAACCAGGCGTCCAATCTGGCGCTGCTCACGCTGATTGTTGCACTCGTCATCGTCTACTTCTCCGATCTCGCAGGGATCTTCGGCACCACCGCAATCCTCGCGGCGGTCACCTTCGTGATACTATCGCTGGTCATCGGCTACGTTCTCGGCGGGCCCGGCCGCGGTACGAAACGGACGCTTGCCCTCGGGACAGCAAAGCGCAACATCGCGGCGGCGCTGGCGGTTGGCACCTTCAACTTCACCGATCCGGATGTGATGATCATGATCATCGTCGTAGGAGTGATCGGCCTCATACTGTTGATATTCCTTGCCGCGGAGATGGGTAAACTGGGGGTGGCGGCAGCGTTCGACCAGATGATACACGATTAGGGCGGCGGACGATCGATGGGTCGGTCGGGAGCCGGTAGACCCGTTGCCGCGATGGGGCCCGGATCAATCCCGCATGATCCAGGCAGTCACTTCCTTCTCATGGTCGACATAATGCTCACCGCTGAGATCGATCACCACCCGATCGATGGTCCCGCCCGTAAAGGTGAAGGGCGCGGAGTACTCCGGCGACACCGGCGACCCGCTGTCCGGGCCGACGAGAGCCGGGGCGCGACGACGCACCTGTCCTTGCCATTCCTGCGGCGAGCGACCGGATGGCGCACGATTCGGCCGCAACGGGAGAATAAGGGTGCGACAGGTGATCGACGGGTTCGTCGGGGCGGGAGTGCCGGAGGGCATGGGCAACCCGAATGGGGAGGAACTGCCCGGAAAAGGTAAATATCCGGGTCATACAGCACTATAACTACATTTTTATATTTTGCTCCACACTGTGGTTCGGAACCGCCTCCGCTCGGAATGGGGTAACTGTATGGTAGAAACCGTATCGCTCACGGTCTTCCTCGAGACGATCGGCGTCCTTGCGACGGTGGTCTTCGTGCTCTCGAGCATGCTTGCCATGGGATTCTCCCTGACCCTGCGCGAGATCGTCGAACCGTTGAGGAACCTGCGGCTGGTCATCCTCTCCCTGGTGGCGAACTTCGTCCTGGTGCCGCTGCTCGCGCTCGTTCTCCTGCTCGTCTTCCCGCTCTCCGAAGGGCTCTCCATCGGCCTGTTCATCCTCGGGGCCGCCGCAGGAGCACCGTTCCTGCCGAAACTCGCGCAGGCGGCGAAGGGAGATATCGCCTTTGCCGTGGGGCTGATGGTGCTTCTGATGGTGGCGACCATCGCCTACGTGCCGATCGTCCTGCCGCTGCTGCTTCCCGGCGTTGCGATCGATCCCTGGGCGATCGCCCGGTCGCTCATCCTGCTGATGCTCATACCGCTTGCAATCGCCCTCTTCGTCAGGGCACGGTATGGGGAGGTTGCCGCAGGGCTCCTGCCCCTGATGAACCAGGCAGCCAACCTGTCACTGCTTGCGCTCGGTGTGGCATTCTTCGTGGTCTACTTCACCGACCTTGTTGGGGCTATCGGCACCTCCGCGATCCTTGTGACGATCATCTTTGTGACAATTTCGTTTGCCATCGGTTACGTCCTCGGCGGCCCGGGCGGCGGTACAAAGCGGGTGCTCGGCGTCGGGACGGCACAGCGCAACCTCTCGGCGGCGCTGGCGATCGCCGCCCTTAACTTCACCGACCCGGACGTGATGATCATGATCCTCGTTGTAGCAATGGTCGGTCTCACGCTGTTGATGTTCATCGGCGAGGAGATGGGCAAGCGGGCGGAGACGGCATCGACGTCCTCCTGAGGTCCATATCCTCTCCCGCAGGCTATCCTTCCCCGGGCATAGTGGGACCGGTCCCGGCCGGCGATATCCCTGGAGATGTGGTAGCCTTCCGATAATCGAACGATTCTTGCCCGTTCTGGCAGCATCTGCCATCCCGGCACGCGGAACCGCAGGCCTGCATTTCATGGCAAATGTAATATACGAGCAATATGATTGGCGGAGGCAGCCGCCTGCCCCGGCGACTCTTACCGTCCGGTCCCCCGGGTCGGGCAATCTCCACTGGGGGAAGACAGCAGGGATACGGGTGGGGGCGACGGCAGCCAGGGAGTGATATCCATGATGCGAAGGAGAGCGGAAGGCGGCCTTCGGGGTCGCGAAGAGGGCGGCGGCGCACACCGCTATAAGATGCGCGAGAAACTCGTCTCCATCGGAGACGACTACTGGATCGAGGATGCGGCGGGAGAGCGGGCGTTCAAGGTGGACGGAAAAGCGCTCCGCGTGCGGAATACGTTGATCATCCAGAGCAAGGAGGGGAAGGACCTCTACACGATCCAGGAGCGGATGCTCCGGATCAAGGATACGATGGAGATCGAGAAGGGCGAAGGCGGCACGGCGGCGACGATCAAGAAGGCGCTGATTGCGCCGCTCCGGGACCGGTGGACGGTGAGCGTCCCCGGAGAGGAGGACTGGGAGGTGCAGGGGAACATCCTCGACCACGAGTACCGGATCGAGGCCGGGCGGCGGGAACGGGTCGCCGAGGTCTCGAAGAAGTGGTTCCGGGTCCGGGACACCTACGGCGTGGAGGTGGCGCCGGGGCACGACGACGCGCTCGTCCTCGCCGTGACGGCGGCGGTCGACCAGATGGCGCACGATTAGGGCGGCGGACGATCGGCGGGTCGGTCGGGAGAGCAGGGCGGGAACCGGTAGACCCGGCCTGCCTGCCGCTCGGGGGAGCAGCCCGCCGGGGTGGTATGACCGGGACAGCCCGGTCCTGAGAAGGAGATCCGCCCCGGTTCTGTCTACCCGCCGCCTGTCACCTGAAGATTCTATTCTCCTCGCGATAGCGTCAGGTACCGGCCGCCGGTGCAACGTGAGGGGTTGAGCACGGCATACGTATATTACCGATCGATGCCGTAACCCGGTGTCAGGATGTTTATAGGGGGGAAGATGATGGAGAACCTATGTGAGACCTGTGGCACGAATCAGCACTGTTGTACGCGGTTGGACGGCCTCATGCTGACGAAGGATGAGTATGAAACACGGTTTAGGCGTCATGAGGAGAACCTTCTCGTGCAACAGTCTGGCGGGTTTTACCGCGTAACGCCACGAGATGGTGCAGCCTGCCCGAACTGGGATCATGGCGGGTGCGCTATTTACCTGAACCGGCCGATCGATTGCCGGTTATTCCCGTACATGATGGTACGGGTCGATAAAGGAAAAGGCCCGCTGAAGATTCTCTTGAAGACCAGCTCACTCTGCCCGAAAGTTGACGCGGCAGGTGTGTTGATGCCGGAGACCGAAGCACGTGCGCTTGCCACGGAGTTCTGGAGAAAAATTGCCGGGGACAGGGCGGATATCATCGTCCAGCGTGAATCCGGGCTCCTCTACCAGTTACGGTCCGGGATTAATGGAATACTCCGGTGAGATCGCTCTGACGGCAGGTATCCCGGGTTTCTCAGCCCGGAGACAGGGTGTTCCTGTATTCTTTTTATCCGGCGGCTACGGGTTCCTGACCGGTTCTCCGGGCAGTATATGCCTCTACCGGAGCGGACGCCGGGCACGGTGGACGATGGTTTTGCGATCGCACCGTTTTGAACAGCGGTGAGTGAGCACGTTGTGCCCTGGCAAAGAGGGGTTCGCATGACCGAAGCTCTCTCTCGCATGACCCCGGGACGGTCATCGAGCGATCGCAAAAAAATTGCCTTCTACCACCGGTTCCTGGAAAAACTCCCGGGATCTTCCGTGGGATTTTCGAAATATTAACGCATCTTTTTTCGAATGGGGGAATATTATTCACGCGGTCAAACTGAAACGCTTATATAATAAAATGGGGTAGTAGTTAGCATCGAGACCACCAGCAGAAGACAGGGGACGGGTACAGCCGTATTTTTCTCCCGGGAACATGCTGCCCTGCATGCCGGTCAGAGGAGCACGAAGAGAATGGTTGCTGTATGATATCGGTCCTCTACGTTGATGACGAGCCGGATTTCCTTGAGTTGGTCCGGATCTTCCTCGAGAGAACGGGAGAGTTCCAGGTTGCAACCTCGAGATCGGCACGGGAAGCCCTGGCTGACCCGGCGATCCGGTCATACGATGCCGTCATCTCCGATTACCAGATGCCCGGGATGAACGGGATCGCGTTTTTAAAGGCGGTCCGGGAGGGGTTCGGCGACGTCCCGTTCATCCTCTTCACCGGCCGGGGCCGCGAGGAGGTCGTGATCGAGGCCATCAACAACGGCGCCGACTTCTACGTCCAGAAAGGCGGGAACCCGAAGGCGCAGTTCGCCGAGCTCGCGCACATGGTCCGGCAGGCGGTGGCGGGAAGACGGGCAAAGGCGACTCTGGCTGAGCAGGAGCAGCGCTACCTGGATCTCCAGAACGCGAACGACCTGATCCAGAGCGTCACCCCTGACGGGCACTTCCGGTTCGTCAATACGAGATGGCTGGATACCCTCGGGTATACGGCGGAGGAGATCCCGAACCTCACGATATTCGATATCATCCATGAAGATAGCACAGATTACTGCACCGAGACGTTCCAGCGGGTGATGGCCGGCGAGAGCGTGGGGATCATCGATGCGATCTTCAAGACCCGGGACGGAAGGAAGGTCTACGTCCAGGGCATCGCGGACTGCAAGATCGTTGATGGAGCCGCCCGGTATACGCGGGGGCTCTTCAAGGACGTCACCGAGCGCCTGGAGGCGGAGAAGGCGTTGCGTGAATCGGAGCACAAGTTCGTCACGCTCTTTAAGAGCAGCCCCATCATGCTCACCCTTGCCTCGGCTATCGACGGCACGCTCATCGACGTCAGCGATGCGTTTTTGCGCTCCACCGGGTATGGCCGGGAAGAGGTGATCGGCAGGAGGACAGAGGAGATAGGGCTCTTCGCGGATCACGCCGGGTATATCGGGTTCGTCACGACCCTCCAGGCGGGGCGCCCCGTGGAGGGCATGAAGATGCTGTGCCGCAGCAAGAACGGGGCGGTCAGTACCTGCCGGTTCTTCTCGAAGATGGCCCTGATCAACGGCAGGCCCCACATCCTCTCGGCGATTGAGGATGTAACAGAACAAAAGCAGGCGGAGGAGGCGGTCCGCGAGAGCGAAGAGCGCTATCGCCTGATCCTGGAGAACGCGAGCGAAGGGATTCTGGTCAACGAACTCACGCCGAGGGGGCCGGGGAGGTTCATCGACGTGAACGATGCCGCCTGCCGGATCCTCGAGATGACCCGCGAAGAACTGCGGGAGATGAGGCTCATCGATCTCGATACCCCTGAGACGAAGAGGCGCGCTCCGGCGCTTGTGCAGGAGTTGATGGAGAAGAAGCAGGCCGTCTTCCAGATCGACTTCCGGACAAAGAACGGCCGGGAGAAGGTCATCGAGATCAGCGTCAGTCTCTTCGGGCTCAAGGGAAAGCCGACGATGCTCTCGGTCATCCGCGACATCACGGAACAGAAGGCCGCGGCGTCGGCGCTCAACGCACTCGTAACCGGGATGGTGGGGACGACCGGCAGGGAAGCGCTCGACCGGATGGCGGAGAGCATCAGCGCCTGGCTCGGGGCCGATTGCGTCATGATCGGCGAGATCACGCCGGACGGTGAGCGTGTCCAGCTGCTCTCGATGCTCCTTGACGGCAAGAATGTCCCGGACTACTCCTATATCCTGAAGGGGACACCCTGCGAAGATACTGCCAGCGTCGGGTTCTGTGTCTACCCGGAGAACGCTGCCCGGCTCTTCCCCGGGAGCCTGGACCTGCGTGACCTCAAGATCCAGGGCTATGCCGGAACCCCGCTCCGGGATTCTACAGGCAGGGTCGTGGGCATCCTCTGTATCCTGAGCAGGACGCCACTCACCCTGCCGCCGTCCGCCCCCGAGATCCTGGAGATCGTTGCCGCCAAAGCGGCGGCCGAGATCGGGCGGATGACCGCCGAGAAGGCTCTCTCCGAGAGCGAGGAGAAGTTCCGGACTCTCGTGGAGCATTCGCTCGACGGCATCCTCATCCTTGACCCTGAAGGTACCATCCTCTTCGCGAACCATGCCGCTGGCCGGCTTGTAGGTGTAGAGGATCTCGCCGGGCTGTTCGGGAAGAGGAACGTGATCGAGTTCATCGCCCCCGAATCGCAGGAAGATTTAGCCAGGGATTTTGAGAATGTGGCAGGAGGAACAGACGGGTACATTGCACGCTACCGGATCACCACGATGAACCAGGAGGTCCGGTGGATCGAGAGTCTCGGGAAGACCATCGTCTTCAACGGCGCCCCGTCGATCCTGGTATCGCTCCGGGACGTCACCGAGCGGCAGCGCATGGAAGATGCACTGCACCAGGCGAACACGAAACTCAACCTTCTCTCGGGCATCACCCGGCACGATATCAGCAACCAGCTCCAGATCCTGAACGGGTATCTCGGGCTCCTGCAGGAGAATGATACCGATCCCTCGTTTGCGGAGAGGCTGTCCCGCGTTGCCACGGCAAGCGGCCGGATCTCGTCCATGATCCAGTTCACCGGGGAGTACCAGGAGGTCGGGGTGAACCGCCCTGCCTGGCACGACCTCCGGGCCCTCGTGGAGGATGCAGGCAGGAGCGCCGGCTCGCCTCAGGTCGCGTTCTTTAATGAGATTCCCGGGGAGGTGGAGGTGTTTGCCGATCCGCTCATCAGCAAGGTCTTCTTCAACCTGATCGACAACGCCCTGCGCCACGGCGGGAAGGTCACAACGGTCCGGTTCGCCTCAGAGGTCCGTGACGGAGACTGCGTCGTCGTCTGCGAGGATGACGGCGACGGTGTTCCGCCAGGCGAGAAGGAGAAGATCTTCGGCCGTGGGGTCGGGAAGCACACGGGGTTCGGGCTCTCTCTCTCGCGGGAGATCCTCGATATCACCGGGATCACGATCCGGGAGGTCGGTGAGGCAGGCCGGGGAGCGTGGTTTGAGATCACGATCCCAAAGGGGCAGTACCGGGTGGGGCCGGAGTGAGGGCGGCGGGCGGGGAGCCGGGTCAGGGGTTCTCGAGAGGGGAACGCCCGGGCGGGCAAGCGAGACGCTCGCCGAACCCACTCCCCAATTTGAGCAGCCGGGCGAATATGTGTCCTGCCGCTGTCTTCTCCCGGACGGGAGGATGCGGGAGTGCCTCTGGACGGCACCCCGGTTCGCCGCAATGTGTGGGGGTAATTATATATTCCCCGTTATCATCCGGCACCGGGCAGTTCGGGGTATGAGAGTGATCGACTCTTTCGGCGAGGCGTGGTCAACTACACCGGGAACAGGGCCCTCTCTGGTCTTGAACGCCTCCTACCCGTGCAGCAGGAATGGGATGACTGATGGGCGGATTGAGCGACCGGGCACCCCCTGCCTTCCACGTCATGGCGAAACCGACCGGCGCACGGTGCAATCTCGACTGTCCCTACTGCTTCTTCAGAAAGAAGGAAGGACTGTACCCGGAGAGCACCTTCCGGAT
>NZ_JAVBWL010000034.1:0-18908 GCF_036677455.1 Methanoculleus sp.
GCCGGCTACATTGAAACCATTGTCTTTGTGGACTACCCGACAGGGAAGGCAGCGGCGAAGGGGGCTGCACTGCAGCCGCCAGTGAGTGTCGACGAGATGGATGCTGTCGGAGAACCGGCCGTGTGCCGGCTATCGAGTCGGGAAATAAAGTGCTGGTGGATATTTTCAAGGGGGTAGACGAGTTCACCGCCGTCTGCCTTACTGTCATCCGATAAGGTGTTTCTTCTCCGCGAGTGACTGGACATAAAACAGAGCGAACTGTGACAGTCCGAAGCATATGAGAACAACGGCAATTATAAGACCTTGAATCAGGTCTTTGAAAAGCATCGATAGACCGAAGGTGATCATCATGGCGACCGTAAGCAGTGCCAGAGCAAGCAGCAAAATCATCAGCAGGAGATCTTTCCCTTTCGGTTTCGGGGCGGGCTCCGCTGACTTTGGTTTTGGCCAAAAGAGGGTGTAGAGAAGATGAAGTCCTCCGAGAATGACGAAAACTCCTATGAAGAGAATCAGAAACTCAACAATCGTGTCAGGAACAATGATAGCAAATGCCCCGACCGCAACGAGCACCATCCCCACAAGGAAGAAGATCCAGTTACGTGTGAACGCGAACGACATCATAGTGCCGCTGACCAGAGCCTGAACACCAAGCAGCACTACCAGGGCGCCATGCATGGCGCTTGTAGCATACGGCAATAGCCCGAGGTTCACCGGAACCAGCAGGCAGCCGAGAACCAGCATATAGAGACCAAACTGCATTCCCATGATGGTATAAAGGGATGCGCCCGGAGTGTTTGTGGAGATTTCGGACTCGGAATGAAGTCGATGCACCTTCTGTAGCATAGAGGCGAGGTAGAACAGGGCAATGCCGAAGAGCAGAGCGACAACCGCCAGAATCTCGGTCGAAATGAGGAAAGGCCGGTAAATCTGCGCTGCAATCAAGACTGCAATCAGAATCTCCAGGATGTAGACGGCTGCACCGCTGACGGTAAGGCGGGTAACTACTCCGTCATCGAGTGTTTTCCGGAACCGACGCACCTCATCTGCAGAAAGCAGCTGCAAAAGCAGCAAACTACTGCCGGCTCCGAAGATGATCATCACCAGAACCTTTGGGATGTCGCCAAGAACTCCCGGAATAAAACAGGTGGCAAAACCAATTGCGGTGATGACGACCCCTGAAATGAGTCCCGGCCACGATCTCTTCACAGATCCGATCGGGGTTTTTCCTATGGTTTGCAGCTGCAGGCCGAACATAATCAGAAGGAGACCGTACACGCCATCCTCATAGTAGGGCAGTGCCCCTGCAACGACTGAAAAGAGCACGGTACTGAGGGCGAGCATTATCAGGCCAATGGCCAGGAGATGAGTCACTTCCAGAGAGATGCCCGTCTCTTCTAAAATTTTCATATTTTACCTGTCCGTTGTATTGTGTTATGACGTTACCTTTTTAAACTATGCGTATTCTACGTCATCATGACCGGGCGTGGGCAGATCGCGATTGTCAGACACGTCCCCATGTGTCAAAGAAACGGATCGAGCATCACACAGAATTGCCCGAAGTCGTCCCGCGCCTTCAGGTTGTCCGGCCGCGGCATGTATGCCGTCAAAGCCGCGGATGCTCCGGGGGTATCCGATCGGACGGGATACAACCGGCAGGGGCGCTGGAACGCCGACGGTCTTCTTCCGGGATATCCCGGATCACCTGCCGGGGGTACGGTGCCGGGCAGGACCTGCATGGGAGAGAACGATGAAGAGGGGGGATGCGGGTTGACCGGTGGTACTCTTTGCATTAACTGATCATGTGGGAATGTTTATATTTATTGGTACCAGAAATATTCTGGTCCTCTGAAAAGCAGCGATTACTGCAATATCCTGGAGTTAATGCCCGGAAATTCGCCCTCTTCCTCCAGGAGTTGCAGTTTTGGTATGAGCATTGCGACCAGGATCTTGATGATCGTAGCCAGGTGTTAACTGGATATAGTTGCGTGGCGTATATTGAGGAATCACCAACG
The DNA here is from genome assembly GCF_036677455.1 of Methanoculleus sp. GTDB lineage: Archaea > Halobacteriota > Methanomicrobia > Methanomicrobiales > Methanoculleaceae > Methanoculleus. The sequence goes on from NZ_JAVBWL010000034.1 coordinate 2,013, forward strand.
TTTAAGTTGCCATGCCGCAGATTGAGACCGTCCCCAAAATCTGTTTTGTCTGCCATAAATCATCGAAGCAGATAAACAGTGCACCCCCTACGCATCCCGTTACGGCAGGGACATCGGGAATAGTGGAGCTTGAGGGTCGTCCAAAGGAACTGACAACGGACATTCTTAAAAACCAACTTGAAGTATGTCCACATTGCGGATACATTGCGGAAGACATCGGGGAGAAAACAGCAATCACCAGAGACTTCCTGAAGTCTCCTGATTACTGCGATCTCCAGAATCCGGATAGCCCCCCGTTAGCTTCACGGTATATACGTGCTGCACGTATCCAGCTGGAGGAGAACAATCCGGAAAAAGCCACAGACTATTATCTCCGGGCCGCATGGTCCGCTGACACCATGCGCCAGCGTGAGATAGCCGTCTCCTGCCGTAGAAAAGCCCTGTCCCTGATATTTGCAGGCAACAAAACACTCGCCGACATCCCTTCAAACAGATGGGTCCCGGTCCTTGATACCATGCGGCGGTGTGGGGATTTCGACAGCGTAATCACGTACTGTACCAGTCTTCTGGCTATTGCAGGCCCAACACTAAAGCAGGGACTGGATTACGAACTTTTTTGCGCAAAACAACATGACGGTGAGCCGCATACCAATCTTGATGCCGCAAACAGCAATCAATACCGGTCGGGAGCTCCGGAGGCCAGCGAGGAGTTTGTCATCGGCGGGAGATCCTACTCCGGCGAAGACGACTGTTATGGCAAAGGATGGAACTGGGTTGCAGAAACACGCACCCTTGTCCTTTCCAACTATCATGGCTCGTCAATTGAAGCATCCGGAGACCTCACCATCCGGGTGGAACAGCTTGACAACCAGATCTTCAGTCCTCATGGGCCGGGAATTTGCATTCACAACGGAAACCTGAAACTTACGGGTATTGCAGCGTTGTCCATAAAGGGAGACGACGGAGGGATTTTTGTCGAGTCCGGCTCCCTGCAAATTGCACAAACCATCCTCACCATCCGGACAAACGAGTACGGAATCTATGCATCAGGGGACATCTCCGTCACAGACGGCAGCGTACTCGACATCAGTTCTGAAACGACAGCAATCAGATCGGTATCCGGGGGCTTAACCACAACCGGCATGTGTTCCCTGACAATCTATGGAAATCGTGCAGGAATTGACCTTGCGGGAGATATGAGTCTCTCCGTAGGGGGCCTGCAGATCGAGAGCCCGGAGGGATGCGGTATCCTGATTCACCACGGTTCTATAGATATATCTTCTGCTGTTTTTGACGCCTCCTGCGGCGATACAGGTATTCGCCTGGAGGAGGGCAGTCTCACCGTTGACGTTTCGACATTCGATCTGAATGCAGCATCCTGTGTGCAGGTAAACGGTTCGTGCAATATTCTCCGGTCGAATGGTACTCTGTCAGGAGAGGATTATGGGTTTTTTGTTTCCCAGAATATGGATCTTTCCGGGGACTACGAAATCTCGGGAAAAACTGCCATCGCGGTTGGAGGAAACCTGCAGATACAAAACGGAAATATCACTGCATCCGGGGAGACCGGAATATCTGTCGGGGGTGACCTGAACTATCTCGGGGGAGGTCTGATGCTTACAGGAGATACGGCAATGCAGATTGCAGGTAATGCAGAAATTTCTGGCGGCCGGATTATGGGGATTGGCAGGATCAACGGAATTGTGGTGAACGGCTCCTATACCATGTCCGGCGGGGATGTATCTGTCTCCGGGGAGGCTGAAGACGGCATGCGGATTTCCGGGAAAAAGATGACCTTGAATTTTGGATCCATCACCGTATCCGGCCGTAAAAACGGACTGGTTGTGGCAGGATCTGCGGTAATTAATGATATTCATCTCTCGGCTTCCGGTAATATCGGATTTTCTGTGGGAAAATCGCTGAAAATAGAACGTGGTCGTCTGAAAATTACTGGTGTGGAGATCGGTCTTTCGGTGAAAGAGGGCAACCTGATCCTTGGTACCGTGGTAAATATGAATGCAAATGGTAATGTGGGGATTTATACGACAAAGGATATCGGCATCCATGGAGCGACCGTCATTGTTACCGGCAGGTTTGGCGGAATTGTATCCGAGAAAGGCAATCTGATTATTACCAACGGTAGAGTGGAGATTACAGCGGATGATTACGGGGTGCTCATCCCGTCAGGATCAACAAAGATCCCTTGCGGGATCATCAGGATTACCAATTCACGGATGAGGGATTCGGAGGGCTGTGGTATTGTTGTTGAGAAGGGAGATCTCGAATTAGGGGGCGTTGTAACGATTGAAAGTGAGAGTTACGGGATATCCGTGCCGTGTGGGGAAATATCCATGATGGCCGGTAAAATTGAGGCTTACGGTTTCCGGGCCGGCATCACGGGGAAATCACTGACTATCAAAGAGGCATCTCTTACTGCGTACGGGAAGACAGAGGGGGCGGTTGTTCTCACGGAGCGGGGACCCTGGAATGATGCAGGAGTCGTTGTTCTGGCAGGAAAATCCGGGAAAACCGCGACAGATGAGGTTTATTCCGGCCAGCGGTTCCTCCATGCCTATACGGAACGTGTCCCCGATGCATCGTGATGCGGTATGAGGGTCAGGTCAACCCCATTTTCATAGGAATGCAGGAGTCATCCCCCGGGAGGGGGATCTGCTTGAGGAAGATGTTCGCTTCGCCCGGCACCTTCAGCATCTCGGATGGTATAAGGGCGCATTGATTCGAGTAGATAGATGGAAGAAGAGCCACGGCATCAGAAAACGGCGATCTGTCAGCAGAAATGTTCATCCATTGCCGCGCCCTGCCTCAGGGCCATAAAAAAGCATTTGTTCTTTTTCTCATAACTGCTTACCGGTCCTTTGTTGTGTGGCAGCGTCGAAAGTTGTGATGTGTGGTAACTCAATGCTGCCTCAACGGCCGCAATACAGTTCGATTGATTTCGCAATACACTGCGTTGCTTCTGCGTCCCTCCCAACCGATTTCAAACTCATTCCCTTGTTAAACCATGCATCTGCATGATAGGGATCGATCCTGATTGCCTGATCATAGTTTGCGATTGCCTGCTCATGCTGACCGAGGTAGTCGCAGCAATCTCCCATCAGGGCAAACGCCCCCGGGTGCTGCGGTTCCATGTCAACTGCCTTCCTCAGGCGTTCCACTGCAGCGGCGTGATCCCCTCGCATTGACTCTTCCTGTGCCTGTCGGATCAGATGCTCTGCCCCGTTGAAGTTAAATGTCTGCATCTCCGTTTCATCCTTCCTGTGGTCACAGGGCACATCATCAGTTGTCCTGTACCAAAATAGGATGGAATCCGTCCTTTATTATGAATTTGCACACTAATTTCGCCATATTAGTCTGCAATGAAAATATGCACCATGGTGTGCCATGCAAATTTTAATATGCATCTTGCCGTGATCCCGCACACCCCTTCACCCCCCACAAGATAAGAAAATTTACTATGCCAGCACCCAATTCCCTTGTATGAGCGTGCTCGATCAGGAGAGGATGGATCGAATCAAACAATACCTGAAATGGAACCCGCGGGGGATGACCATCTCGGATGTCTCTTCTAAACTGCATATGAACAGGAATCTTGTATCGAAATACCTCGATATGCTCCTCATCTCCGGGCAGGTCGATATGCAGGAGATTGGAGCTGCAAAGGTATACTTCCTCTCCCATCGCGTCCCCATATCTGCAATGCTTGACTTCTCTTCTGACATGGTCGTTGTTCTCGATGATGAGAACAGGATCCTGAAGGTCAACGAACCGATGCTCGTAGCGCTCAACGAAGATCGGGAATCGGTCGTCGGCACGAGTATACATCTCTCACAAAACCCCATTCTCGTTGCACTGAAGAACAATCTGTCACCGCCGGAGTTGCGCGACGCACCAGACCGGATCATTGAGATGCGCTGCGTTCTCCAGGAAAAAGAGCGTCATTTCCGCGTGAAACGGATGCCGACAGTATTTGAGGATGGAGCCCGGGGTATCACGCTGATCATTGAGGATATCACCGATCAGGTCGCCTACCAGGAACAGCTGAGGGTGAGCGAGGCCCGATACCGGGGTATCATCGAGGATCAGACCGAGTTTATCGTCCGGTGCATGCCGGACGGCACCGCCACGTTTGTGAATGCTGCGTATGCCCGGTATTCTGAGGAGCGCGTGGAGCATCTCATCGGGAAGCCCTTTATTCCCCGTATATGCAATGAAGATGCCCATGCGAGGGATCAGGCATTTCGGTCGCTGAGCCGTGATCATCCGGTCTCCACGTTCGAATGCCGGATACGTCATTCTTCAGGGCGGATCCGCTGGAATACGTGGACAATGCGCGCGTTCTTTGATAACTCCGGCCACCTCTCCGAATGCCAGGGCATGGGCAGGGATATCACTGAGAAGCGCGAGGCTGCAGCGAAGATCAACGACTATATCAGAGGGATGGAGTTCCTCTCGCAGACCGGTATGGCCTTTATGGACATGGGCGAAGATGATGACATCTACGATTACGTTGTGCGGCAGGTCTACTCGCTCGCCCCGCTACCTCTGGTATGGATCGACATCATCGACGAACCTACGCAAAACCTCGTTCTCAAAAGTATTGTCGGGGATTCGACTATACCGGGGATAACGGAGCAATCCCCGGGAACGCGCCCCGCAGGGATGCATTTTCTTATTAATAAGGCCGATATGACGGAACTTATCCAGTGCAGGAGTCTTGTAAAGATGCCTCCACGTTCCCGGCTTCTGCATAAACAGATTGTGGAAACAGCAGGAGAACTTGACACCTACCTGATGGGGCTTGTCTCCAAGGGAAGACTCATCGGCAATGTCGGGATAAGCCGGAAACGTGGCTCCTTGCTGCCGAATAAGGATCTCATCGAGGCGCTCATCCGGCAGGCTGCGATTGCGATTGATAGGAGGATTGCCAACGACACCCTCAAGGAGAGCCTGGCGCGCGAAAAAGTGCAGGTCCAAAACCTGCAGTTCCTCTCCCGGACCGCGATGGACTTCATCGAGATGGAGGACTCGGTAGATCTCTACCATTACATCGCGGATCGCCTCTACGATCTCGTCCCGGAGAGTGTCATTGGCATCAACTCGTTCGATCCGGAGCAGAGGGAGTTTACGCTCCGTGCTGTTGTGGGAGAAGAAGAGCAGACCAATGCGCTCTGGGAGGCTATCGGGATCGTCAATCCGCTCGGGGTATCGTTTCCTATCAGTGAGTTGCCCCTGTCCGAGACGGACTTCCATAAAGGTGCACTCATTGACGTTTTATCGCCGTACGATCTCTGTTTCCACCGGATCCCGGAGGAGCGTTGTGTACAGGCTCAAGAGAGGTTAAGACCTGGCCGGGGTTTTTGCATGGGGTTTGCCTGTAAGGGTGAGATTTTTGGTAATATCCTGATTGAGTTATTTCGACCGGGTGATGTTACGAACAGGGAGACCGTCGAGGCATTTGTTAACCAGGCTTCAGTTGCCCTCCTGCGGCGATTTGCAAGGGAGTGCAACCGCGAAGGCAGAGAGTTCTTCCGGCTGCTCGTAGAGCAGATGCCGTATCCTATCGTTATCCTCGACCGGGACGGGTGCATCCTTGATGCAAACAAACTCGCTGCAACCCTTGTCGGGTGCCGCGACGCGGCCGAACTTGCCGGGAGGTCATTTTGCGAGTATATGGAGAGTGGAGCAGATCTTCCTCCCGGGTTGTTGCGGTGCCTGGTCTCCTATGAGAGCAGTGATCTGTCCTGCCGTTTGTGTCTGCGGTCTTCCGGCAACGGCATACGTGATGTAGAGGCTTGGGGTAGAATGGTTCGATATGACCGGAAACCTGCCCTGTATATGGTCTTGCGTCCGCTCTCATCAGGAGAGGAGGATATTCCGTCTCCCTCGGCCCGGTGTTGAGCCGGTCGTCAGCCTGCGGGGTTGAAAGGGGCGGAGCAGGGCCTTTGGCGAGGGGGGTGCGCTGCTCCAGAAGGCGTCGGGGAGGTTCGGCGCTCCCGCCCGTTCCGGTACGAGCAGGCGGCTACGCACGCGCGAGCGGGAAGACGGGGGTCTGCCTCGCGACGGTCTTCTCGATCTGGCGCTGGTCTGCCGGGCGGCAGCCCTTCCGGACGACCGGTTCGGGGTGCCGGCCGTCGTGCTCGATCCGGTTCGCGAGGACGTCGCGGAGAGGTCGATCAGGACCGGCCCGCAACCCCGGAGGGTTCACCAGAGCGGCAGGGAGCGTTATCCCGAGTTCGCTGAGGAGGTTGACGACGTAGCCGGATCAGCCTATGGCGACGGCGGCAACGGCGACCGAGTACTCCAGAAAGAGGTCTCACCCGATGATCCTGGCCCAGATCTCCCCGAGGGATGCGTAACTGTAGGTGTAGGCGCTCCCCGCGACCGGCACCATCGCGGCGAATTCCGCGTAGCAGAGGGCGGCAAAGAGGCAGACGATACCCGATATGACGAACGATACGATGAGGGCGGGGCCGGCGAAGTTCGCCGCGGCAATCCCGTGATCACGAAGATGCCCGTCCCGACGACGGCCCCGATGCCGAACAGGGCGAGTTCGAACGGGTTTAACACTCGTTTCAGGGCATGCTCGCCCCCCGTGCTCTCCACCTGCTGCCGGATGGATTTCGTCCTGAAGATCCGGCGGGGTGCCGTCCCGGATCGTTCATTCATCGCGGGTCTGTTATCGAGAGAGCGGTTAAAGGGCATGGTCGACGGCGGGGATGGTCGCACGGATGGAGGTCTCCATCGTCCCGGCCTCTCCTCCTCTCAACCCCGGGGTGGCAGGCTTCCGGGAGATGTGTGACGCCCCCGCAATGGAGGGCGGGTACGGGGTTACGGTTCGCCGTCGGGGATCTGCCCGGCAGATCCCGTTGAGAGGGCGGCGATGCCCCGCACCGTCAGGCACGCATTTATTCCGGCGGGTTTCATCCAATAGTATGCTCAGCCGCTCCCTCGCCGGTCTCCTCCTCCTCGCGGTCTGCATTGCGGGCTGCACGTCCGCCCCGGACCCTGTCCCCTCGTCGGAAACTATGGATGCCATCAACCGGACCCTCGCCTCCCTCACCCTCGAAGAGAAGATCGGGCAGATGCTCCTCGTCGGGTTTCGTGGGTACTCCGTCGATAACGATTCGCAGATCGCCCGCGACATCGCGGTCGGGCGCGTGGGGGGAGTGATCCTCTTCGACCGGGACGTGGCGCTCGGCACCAGCGAGCGGAACATCAACAACCCCGCCCAGGTCCGGGCCCTGACCGCCTCGCTCCAGGGCTACGCAGGAAAGGTCCCGATCTTCATCGCGGTCGACCAGGAGGGCGGAGCGGTCTGCCGCCTGAAGGAATCTTACGGGTTCACCCCGACCGTCTCCGCCTGGTCGCTCGGCGAGCAGAATAACGAGACCGTTACCCGGGAAGCCGGACGGGCGCTTGCGGCGATGGTCGGGGAGAACGGGTTCAACCTGAACTTCGCACCGGTCGTCGACCTTGCCGTCAACCCCGACTCGCCCGCGATCGGTCGGCTCAACCGGAGTTTCTCCGCGAACGCCACCGTTGTCGCCGATAACGCACGGTGGGTCATCGAGGAGCATCACCGGCAGGGCGTGATGACGGCGATCAAGCACTTCCCCGGCCACGGGAGCGCCGTGAGCGATACGCACGCAGGGTTCACCGACGTCACGGAGACCTGGAGCGAGGAGGAGCTCCAGCCCTACCAGGACCTCATCGCCCGGGGTCTCCCCGACATGGTCATGACCGCCCACGTCTACAACGCCGACCTCGACCCCGACTACCCGGCGACGCTCTCGACGCCGACGGTCACCGGCATCCTCCGGGACCGGCTCGGCTACCAGGGCGTGGTCGTCACGGACGCGATGGACATGGGTGCTATCCACGACAACTACGATCTCCGGGAGTCGCTCCGGCTCTCGATCAACGCCGGGTGCGATATCTTCCTCTTCGCGAACAACCTGGTCTACGACGAGTTGATCGCAGAGAGGGCGGTCGGGATCGTGGAGGACCTCGTCGAGGCGGGGGAGATCCCGGAGGAGCGGATCGACGAGTCCTGCGGCCGGATCCTCAGGCTGAAGATGGAGTACCTGGATGGGGGAGCAGGGGTGCCCTGATCCGGGCCCCGCTGCCGAAACTTCAATAAAAAGCCATATCCGGGCCGCCGCCGACCTATACCCTATCGGCTGCCGGCCGCGAACCCGGCGCCCGGACGAAGATCTATCATGACCCCACGACCCCGGTTCCCTGGCCTCCTGCCGCTCGTTCTGCTCACCTGCATCGTCACGTCGGCGATCTTTTCTGCAGGCTGCACCGCCTCTCCCGATCCCATCCGCATCGGCGTCCTGCTGCCGGCAAACGGCTCGCTTGCCATGCACTCGCTCGACGGTCTCGGCTGGGCGGCGGATGCGCTGAACCGGGAGGGCGGCCGGACGGTCGAGGTCGTCTACCGCGACACGAGCACGGGGAACATCTCCGCCTACGCGGAGGAGCTCGCCGGGCGCGGGGATATCGATGTCATCATCGGCCCCGCGACGAGCGCGGAACTCCTCGAGATCGCTCCAATCGTCACCGGGCGGGGCAAACTCCTCATCTCGCCGAGCGCCACCTCGGGCCTCGTCACGGCCGGGTTCCGGGAGAACGACCTCGTCTGGCGGACCTGTTCCGGCGACGGTGAGCAGTTGAAGGCGATCTTCCGGATTCTCTCCGACACCGGTGTAGAGAACGTCTCGCTCGTTGCGGCTAACACCACCTACGGCGAGACGTTCGCCCGGCTCGCCCCGGCGGCGGCCTCAATGCACGGGGTCCGGCTCACCGGGACGGCCTTCGTCGAGACTTCGGACGACCTCGCGGCGGTTGCGGCACGGCTCAGCGGGGAGGAGCCCGATACGGTCGTCGCCGCCGTCTACCCCGAGGAGGCCGCCCGTCTCGCGGACGCCCTCTCCCCCGCCGGCCTCTTCCTCACCGACGCCGGCCGCTCACCCTACCTGATCGAGAGCCTCGGCGACCGGGCGGAGGGGATCAGCGGCACGTCGCTTGCCCCCGACCCCTCGACCGGCTATGCGATCGCCTACGAGGAGGTCTTCGGCGAGGAACCCCCGGCGTTTGCCGCACAGACCTACGACGCCCTCCTCCTCGCCGTCTACACGGCGGCTCGGCAGGAGGCGGCACCCGGCGAGCCGCTCGCGGCCTCCCTCCGGTGGGTCGTCTCCGGCGACGGCGCCACGTTGGGCTGGGACCCCCGGGAGGCCGGCGAGGCCGCGGCGATGATCCGGGCGGGCGGCCACCCGGCTGTCACCGGCGCCTCCGGCCCCCTCCGGTTCGGCGATGCGCCATCGGCCGGACCGCTCGCCGGCTACTACACCCGCTGGACAATCGAGGGCGGGGAGTTCTGCGAGGGCATCCCGGTCCCGTCCGCGGAGGTCTCCCCGCGCCCCCCCGCTCTCTCCTCGCCCGGCCCTGCCGGTGAGGGGCCGGTCGTCTGGATGGTCTACCCACTCGAAAAGGGGGACCGGTCGTTTGCAGACTCGGCCTACCGGGGGCTCTTCCGGGCAGAGGAGTCGTTTGACTTCACGAAGCGGGAGTTCACCTACGCCGACCTCGCGCTCCTCGACGCCGTCTTTGCCGCAGGGAACTTCACCGAGAAGCCCGACCTCGTCATCACCGAGGGGTTCCAGTTCGCCGACGCCTCGCAGGCGTGGGCGGAGCAGAACCCCGATATCCGCTTTTTCACCATCGAGCAGGAGGACTTCGGCCTCCCGAACACCTGCGACGTCGTGATAGTCCCCTACGGTGCCTCCTACCTCGCGGGCGTGATGGCGGCGAATATGACGGAGACGGGGAAGATCGGCGCGATCGCCGGCGCCCCGGTCGCCGTCATCGAGCCCTTCGTCGAGGGGTTCCGGGCCGGGGCGGCGGCATACGACCCGGCGGTGAACGTGACGGTCCTCTACGTCGGCGAGAGTTTCGAGGGGTTCGGGATGCCGGAGCGTGCGGGTGACCTCGCCCGGGACCTCCATGCCGGGGACGTCGACGTCATCCTGATGATCGCGGGTTCCAGCAGCACCGGGATCGTGGACGCCGCCCGCGAGACCGGCGATGTCTTCCTCATCGGGGAGGACACCGACCAGTCCTACCTCGCCCCGAACCTGGTGGCTGCGTCGGTGGTGAAGAACATCGACGCGATCGTCTATTGCGCGGTGGCAGATGAGGTCACGGGCCGGTTCACCCCGGGCCAGGAGGTCTGGACGCTTGCAAACGGCGGGACCGGGCTCTTCGTCTCCCCGCGGTTCAGCGAGTATGGATGGATCGGCACGGAGTGGCACGACCGGGCCGTCGCCGCGGAGGAGGAGTACCTGGCCGGAATCTGCTGATCTGATATGTTCGCACGTCGATACCTCTACGCTGCATTGCGTGCGGGTGATCGAAACGACCTGGCAGGACTTCGCCATAACCGGCATCACGGTGCTCTTCGCGGTCATGCTTCTGCCGCAGCTCCGCGATGTGGTGACCCGCGGCGCCGTGCTGAACTTCTTTACAGCGCTCACGACGAGCCTCCTCGGCTACCTGCTGGCCCTGGTCTTTGCGACCCTCGGCCTCTGGCTCTCGGTCTTCGGCCAGGGCCTCGGCGCGACCGCCTGGATGCTGCTCGCCTACTTCTCGCTCAAAAACGTCCGCGACCATGCGTTCCCGGGGGAGACGCTTCTCTCCGTCGCCCTGGAGATCGGGACGGTCTGGCTCCAGGGGGTTGCCTTCACCGTCACGGGGGGCGTGAAGGAGTTCTTCTCGCGGAAGAACCGGGGCTGACGGCAGGTATAAATCAGGCCCCGGGATGATTGATTGGTATGGACTTCAAAGACTGTGTAGAGCAGCGTTACGCGACGAAGCGGTTTGACGGCAGACCGATCCCCGATGCGGCCGTCAGGGAACTCCTGGAGCTGGTCCGCCTGGCCCCCTCGGCGCTCAACCTCCAGCCCTGGCGGATCAAGGTGGTCTCGGACCCGGCCCGGAAGGAGGCCTTGAAGCCGGCGGCCTTCGATCAGGAGCAGATCACGACCTGCTCGCACCTCATGGTCTTCTGCGCAGACCCCGATTATGACGGGCTGATCCGGCGGCTCGAGGCCCTGCTGAAGGAGAACGGCGTCCCCGAAGAGACCCGCACCGCCATCGTGGAGATGGCCTCCCGGTTTGCCGATGCGATGACGCCCGAGCAGCGGCTCGCCTGGTCGCAGGCCCAGACGTATCTTGCCCTGGGTAACGCCCTGCACGGGGCGAAGTCGCTCGGCTTTGACTCGTGCCCGATGACCGGGTTCGACCCCGCAGCGTTCAGCCGGATCCTGGCGATCCCCGCCCCCCTCGTGCCGGTCATCCTCTGCCCGATCGGCTATGCCGCGGACAGCCCGGGACCGAAGATGCGGTTTTCGCTCGAAGAGATCCTGATCTGAGCCGGGGGAGGACCCCCGGACCGAGCCCGCTCCGGGAGTCTTTCGCGTTCCCGGCCGATACCGCGTTTCGGGCTCACACCTGCAGATACCGGCATCCGCCGATGCGAAAGAGATAATGCTTTCCGGATGGTAAACCATCATAGAGAAGTCCGATGCACCCCATCATCCGCGAGAAGGTTCCCGAGATCGCCCGCGTCGCTCGACGCCGCCGTGTACGGAGGCTCGGGGTCTTCGGCTCGGCGACGGGCGACCGGTTCGATCCGGCGTCGAGCGACATCGATTTCGTCGTCGAGTTCGAACCGATGACTCCGGCGGAGCACGCGGAAGCATACTTCGGTCTCGCGGAAGATCTGGCCCGGCTCTTTTGCCGCGAGATCGATCTCATCGAGCGATCGGCGATCAGAAACCCGATCTTTCGTGAGTCCGTGGAAGAGACCTGCAGGGATGTCTATGCCGCCGCGTGAGGCGAGGAAGTTTTCTACGATATTGCAGAGGCTGCAGACCATATCGCGCAGTTTACAGGCCGCCACCTGGAGAAGATCATTGCCCCGGGTCGAGCGCGTGTCGGCCGCCCTGCAGCATGTCGGAATGCCGCTCAGAGCGAGTATGAGTAGTCCAGCAGGCAGTCGTAGCAGAATTGGGTTGCGGAGAGGACTGCCTCGTCCCGGTTCTCGAAATCGTTCCATCGCCACTCCCTTTCGGTGTAGGGCCGTATACCGCGTCGCATGCCGCCGATGTTCCTGGCATCGTAGCCTTCTTCACAGAGGATGAGGGTGTAACGGCTCGCCTGCGGGGAGATCCATCAGAGGAGTATCATGGCTCTCATGGATAACGGATCATGATATCATATTTGTTACCCGAATGCGCAAGATTATATATTTAAGTAACAGATGGAGAACCATATGCGGTCCGGGTGTGAACCATGAACGAGACGATCCTTGAGCGTCACCTCTCCGAGGTCCCTTCGGTGATCATCAACGCCACGGCCCCCCTGGGAAACAGGAAGGCATGGGCGATCTTCATCGCGCTCCTCGAGAGGGACGAGGGACTCCGGTTCAACCAGATCCGGGAACTCTTCGAGGCGGAGCCCCCTGAGGTATCGAGGGCCTTAAAAGTGCTCACGAACGCGGGGCTCGTCGCCAGGCAGGCCCGCAGCCTCGACGATCTCGGGAACGCCGAAGCATCGTTCTACGTCCCGACCACGCTCGGGAAGGCCCTGATCACGGCCCTGTACCGGGGGCTCCTGCCGTCGCGGGAGGAGACCGGGTCCGCACAGACGCACTGCCAGGAGAGCCCGTTCTCCACGGGCAGGATCACCGCTTCGGCGCCGGGGGAGGAGTAGGGGCATGTCCCTCAAAAGGCGGCCGGCGATCGAGGTGTCGCGGGACCCGGCGTGCGGCGTGACCCCCGTGGACGGGGTTTACGGGACCCTGACCCCCGCGCTCGGCCAGGTGGCGTTCTACTACGATCTGCCCGAGCTCGGCGCCGGCGAGGACGGCGAGATGACCGTTGAATCTATACAGCGCCGGCTCGTCTTTGACGCACGGATGTCGCCCGCGACCTTCCGCGCCATCGCCCGCTGGATGATGGATCAGGTGGAGGACTACGACCGGCAGGAACATGGCAGAAATCCTCGAACCTCTTCGCCGGTTGAATAAGGGGCGGATGCCGCCGCCCCTGGTTCACGCCCGAACGGAGTGGAGCAGCCTGTCCGCGCCTGAAACCGGGCAGTGCGGCCTGCTTCCTGTCCGTTGCGTCAAAAACCTCGCGACGTAAGGAGCCCGGCAGAAGAAACGCCGCGTAAGAGATCTTCTTCAACTGCCCCTGAGCGGTAAAAAGTGAGTGTTCCTCTCACTGCAGATACCGTTCGCACCAGGCGATCTCGCGACCATACAGATCAAGGATCTGCTTCGGTTCGCCGGGGAAATGGCCGGCCCGCGGGTAGACGACCATCTCGGCGGGCACGCCCCTCTTCCAGAGCGCATCGTAGAACTCCTGCGCCTGCCCGACCGGTACGCGGATGTCGTGCTCGCCATGCACGATGAGGGTCGGAGTGGTGACGTTCCCGACATGGTAGACGGGCGAACGGCTGAGATACAGGGAGTAGTCCTCCCAGTAGTAGACGCCGAAGTTGTCATGGAGGTCGTAGACGATATCGTGCGTTCCGTCGACGCTGACGAAGTCGGTGATGCCGGCGATCACGATCGCCGCGTCGAACCGGTCCGTCTGCGTCACGGCCCAGGCGGTCATGTAGCCGCCGTAGCTCTGCCCGATGATGGCCAGGCGATCGGGATCCGCGACTCCTTCCGCGATGAGGTGGTCGACGCCTGCGATAACGTCGCGGTAGTCCCCGCCGCCCCAGTCACGGTAGTTTGCCCGGGCAAACTCCGCTCCGTAGCCGGTCGATCCCCGGATGTTCGGCCGGAAAATAGCATAGCCAAGCGACGAGAAGGTCCCGGCCGGACAGATCGGCCAGGACGTGCCGCCGATGAAGTGGCGGCAGAACTCAGCGGACGGGCCCCCGTGGGTCTCGACGAGCAGCGGGTATCGCTCCCCCGGCGTGTAGTTTGCAGGAAGCGTCAGGATACCCTCGATCGTGAGGCCGTCGGTAGAGTTCCACCGGATCACCTCTGTGGTGCCGAGCCGCTCAAGGGGCAGATCGGCGTTGTGGTGCGTCACCTGCACGGGCGAATACCCGTCGGCCGGCGTGACGTAGACTTCCTGCGGCACAAGGCTGTCTTCTGCGGTATAGAAGATCTGCGAGCAATCCCTGTTCATCCCGAACGACCCGATCGTCCCGCAGGCGAAGAGGTCGCGGGGTGCGGAGCCGTTTGCGGGGAAGGCGGTGACGGCGATGGCGGTTCCCCGTGCGGTCGGGAGGAGGAGGCTCTCTCCGTCGGCGGACCACCAGAGGCCGCCGGCCGTGAGGGCAAGCCCTTCGTCGAGCGAGGAGGCGACGGTCGCCGGCTCTCCGCCGTAGGCCGGGATTTTTATGATGTCGACGATGTTGAACGGGTGCATGACCATGCAGGCGATCCACTTCCCGTCGGGTGAGTAGCGCGGCTGGTCGTACGTCGTGCGGTTGCCCGGCGGCAGGAGCAGCGCTACGTCGCCCGTCGTGGTGTCGACTCGCGAGAGGCTGACGTCGTAGACGTAGCGTTCGTCGGGAGCGGGCGCGTGGGTGAAGGCGATGCTCTTCCCGTCCGGCGACCAGCCCCATGCGCCGACCGAACGGTCATCGGGTGTGAGGGGACGGGCGTCGGGGTTGCCCGCAACGTCCGCGACCCAGAGGCGGACCACCCGGTAGGTGCTGCCGATCACGATCGGGTCCTCGCCTCCCTCGATCGCCTGCTCCTCTTCTGCGGAGAGAGGGTTCTCGGCGAGGTAGGCGATCCGTTTGCCGTCGGGCGACCAGTCGAACTGCGCGACACCGGTCTCCGTATCGGTGACCTGCACCGCCCCGGTGCCATCGGGATTCGCGACGAAGATGTTCGGCACTCCCGATTCGGTCGAGAGGTAGGCAAGCCGCGTCCCGTCAGGCGACCAGAGGGGGCTCATCCGGGAACAGCCGTCATTAAAGACCTCCCGGTCGGCGGTGCCGTCGGCCTGTGCAAGGTGGAGGACCGAGAGGAACTCGCTCCGGTTCTCGGTCATCACCGGGCGCCTCGTGGTGTAGGCGACCCGTGTTCCGTCGGGCGAGAGGTCCACGGAGGTAATTACGGTGACGTTGAGGGTATCTTCGGCTGTCCAGGCCGGCGGCGAACCCGGGGCGACCGCTGCGGTGGCGGGAATGCTCCAGGTGCAGGCGATCAGGATCGCCATGAGCACGATGCTCTTGGGATACGTCATGTTCATCTTGATCGTTAGGTTCTTTGTATCGTGCGGATAAGCGTGTCGATCTATTCTCCGGCCGCTTTTCGTGGATCGGGCCAAAGGGGCGGAACCTGCCCGCGGTATCCCGGTATTGGGGCCGGGCCGATGCATTACGGGAGCCCGGGGGCGGATGATGGGCAGGGGCCGCGACTCCCCGCCGTGACCCTGTTGCACGGGTATGCGTGCTCTGCGCATGCCGGCCCGAACATTCATGAGGGTGGAAGACGATGGTTACAACGCTGAAAAGCCGTCGATACAGGAGGAGTGGAGAATGAACCCGGAGAACCGGAGATCAGCCGGCAGGGAGGGCGTTCGCGATCCCGGGTCTTCGTGCGGTCCCCACCCTCCGCAGGATTCGACCACTCCGAGTCCGATGGAATCGTCCGGTACTGCGCCTCAGGCCTGTGAGGAACCCTCATGCCCCTCAAAGCAGGAGGACTTCAGGATGCTCATCGAGCGGCACAAGAAGACCCTCGACCTCCTGGCGGAGTGATCACCGCCCTGTTTTTGCGACCGAGTGCAGCCAGACCAGTACCTCCTCCCGCGTGAGCCTGCCTTCGGCAATCTCCCGCACCACGCGGTTGTTCTCCTCATCGGGGCTTGCAATGACGTATCGTTCCGGAGTCCGGAGCAGGATGAGGGCTGCGAGCAAGAACGCGATCCGCTTGTTCCCCTGGAGAAACGGGTGCCCCGT
This sequence comes from Methanoculleus sp., assembly GCF_036677455.1. Classification (GTDB taxonomy): domain Archaea; phylum Halobacteriota; class Methanomicrobia; order Methanomicrobiales; family Methanoculleaceae; genus Methanoculleus. Next base: position 18,039 of record NZ_JAVBWL010000034.1, read on the forward strand.
CACAAGGCCGTGGAGGACGAACGCCGCTCTCTTGAACGGGTCGGGGATATCGCTCATGGTGATGACAAAGTCGAGGTTTCCGGGATTGAGGAGCCGCCCCTCGAGACCCCGGTCTTCCTCGACGCCGCTTGCCCGGATGATCTCCATCTGGTAGCCGATGACCTCCTCGACCGTGTACTCTTCCATACGCTCTCGCAGTTTCCGTCCGCTCTCCGGCGCCGGATAGGCAGATACTGATCTCTTGGAGGCTATCGGGAAAAAGTTGTTTATCGGTCGCTCACGGATGGCCGATCTGTGGGGTGATGCCCATCCCGGGATGGAACGAGACGTTCTGGACCGGCGGTTGCACCCCGGGATAGCGCAGCACTACCTTTTTAAGCGCCCGGGTCCAGTAGCGTCTCGTATTCCAGGGAGCGGACCATGGAGAGCATCGACTTCGATCATGCGTACTACATCAAGCTGGGAGAGGGCGGGAAGTGGGAGCAGTCGAGCATCAGGGAAGGAAAGATGCGGATCGGCTGGACCAACGTCGCCCTCGAGGATCTCCACCGGGAGCGGTGGGACCGGATCGAGGGAGCGATCCGGCAGAAGGTGAAGAACCCCGGGAGCGCTACCCACGACTTCAACTCCCTCCGGACGATCCATGCCTCGAACCACGGCGACGTCTGGATCACGTTCTCCGACGCGAAGCTCTGGTGGTGCCGGCTCAAAGACGGCCCGATCCTCGAGGACGAGATATCCAAGTACCGGCTGATCGACGGCGGCTGGCACGACAGGAGCCTGCAGGGGAAGGTATTCCTGACGAACACCCTGCCCGGCGCCGTCGCCCAGCTGCAGGCCTTCCGGGCAACGTCCTGCACGGTCAGGCCG
>NZ_JAVBWL010000035.1:0-24240 GCF_036677455.1 Methanoculleus sp.
GAAGTATGCAAAGCCCGGAACCCGTATCGAGAACACCTTCCAGACAAACGGCATCCTCCTCGATGACGAGTGGTGCCGGTTCTTCCACGACAACAACTTCCTCGTCGGCCTCTCCATGGACGGTCCCGGAGGCCTCCACGACACCTGCCGGAGAGACCGGCAGGATCGCGGCACCTTCGACCGGGTCCTCAACGCCGCCCGCCTGCTCCAGAAGCACCGGGTCGAATTCAACATCCTCTGTGCGGTCACCAACACGAACGCCGATCATCCCCTCGAGGTCTACCGGTTCTTCCGCGACGACCTCCGAACGCCGTACATCCAGTTCATCCCCATCGTCGAGCGGGAGAACGAGACTGGATTTCAGGAAGGGAACACGGTCACCGAGCGATCCGTCCGGCCGGAGCAGTGGGGACGGTTCCTGATCGCGATCTTCGATGAGTGGGTCGGACGCGACGTCGGTCGGATGTTCATCCTGAACTTCGACTGGGCGCTTGCGGGATGGCTCGGGATGGCAGGGGCGGTCTGCATCTTTGGACCCACCTGCGGCTCTGGCGTGGCGCTCGAGCATAACGGCGACCTCTACTCCTGCGACCACTTCGTCGAACCGGACCACTTCCTCGGCAACATCCTCACGACACCGCTCGCTGAGCTCGTGAACTCGGGTAAGCAGCGGAGGTTCGGGACGGCCAAGCGCGATACGCTCCCCCGGTACTGCCGGGAATGTGCGTTCCTCGCCGTCTGCAACGGTGAATGCCCGAAGAACCGGTTCATCGAGACTTCGAGCGGCGATATGGGACTGAACTTCCTCTGCGCAGGGTATAAAGCGTTCTTCTCCCACGCCGACCGCCCGATGCGGATGATGGCCGGCCTGCTCCGGCAGGGGAGGTCTGCCGACGAGGTGATGCCGGTGCTCGCGGCAGAGAGGAAGAGGGCCGGCGGGACGGCAAAGGTGGGCCGGAACGAGCCCTGCCCCTGCGGAAGCGGGCTGAAGTACAGGAAGTGCTGTGGAAGATGAACGGCACCCCGAAACGGTGATGATTTCTGGATCCGGGATTAATCCCTCATGATCCAGGCGGCCACTTCCTTCTCGTGGTCGACATAATGCTCACCGCTCACATCGATCACCACCCGTTCGATGGTCCCACCCGTAAAGGCGAAGGGTGCGGCATAGTCCGGCGATACCGGCGATCCATCATCCCGGCCGACACAGAGACCGTCGCCGGTGAGGGAGATGGATCCCGGCTGGGTCTTGATCCGACCCTCTCCCACCTTCTTCATGTCCATGTACAGGGTGAGGGTTCCAAGGGCGCTCCTGGTATCAGGATCTTCCCCGTCCCGGGCAAACTCCGCGGTGAAGACGTGCCGGCCGGCAGGCACGGTGCTGCTTGAGGAGATCTTCTGGATCGTATCCCCGAGCCAGTTGTAGACGTAGTGAAGCCGCCCGTCTGCAATATAGAGGCTGTGACCGCCACCGACACCACCGTGGGCGAAGAGGACGCCCTGTGCCTCCGGCCCGTCGATGACGGCACCGGCCACGATTCCATACGACCGCCCCCGGATACTGACTGCTACCGACCCGGGAACCCCGGCAGTCCCCGGGTAGTAGACGTACCGGGTTCTTGGTCTCGCGGGCTGGGGACGCGGCGTGGCAAAGATCTCCAGCGGACTGCGGTCATCAAGCGGCATACCGTGGTAAATGCCCGCATAGTAGAACCAGAGCCCCTTGAGGAGGTCAAGCACATCTCTGTTCTCTTCGGCAAGGTTCTGCATCTGGGCCCGGTCCTCCTTCAGGTTGTAGAGTTCCCAGACGTCGTGTGCGTAGGTGCCCCAGCCCGAGAGAGGCGGGTGGACCGTGGTTGCCAGCCAGCCCTGGTGGTAGATCGCCCTCTGACCGAGCATCGCGTAGAACTGGGTCTCCCGCTCCGGCGCATCGGGATCGCCGAAGCTGGCCCTGAAACTCTCCCCCTCGATCGGGCTCTGGGTGTAGCCCTTCAGCACCTTCGGCGGCTCGATCCCCAGCAGGTCGTAGAGCGTCGGGACGATGTCCACGGCGTGGACATACTGGTGGCGCACCTCGCCGCGGGCACTGATGCCGCGGGGCCACGCAATCAAGCACATGTCCGCAGTTCCGCCCTCGTATCCGGCAAACCGCTTCCAGTAGGGGAACGGGGTGTCGAATGCCCACGCCCAGCCGCTGCAGTAGTGGTTGTATGCCCCGGGACCGCCAAGCTCGTCGATGTGCGGCAGGTTCGCCTCGACCGTGTCGGGCACGTTGTTCAAGAACTTGTTCTCGTTGAAGGAACCGCTGGGGCCACCCTCGGCACTGGCGCCGTTATCGGATACAACGACGATGATGGTGTTCTCGAGCTGCCCCGACTCCTCGAGATAGTCGAGGATCCGCCCGATCTGGGCATCGGTGTAGGTGACAAAGCCGGCGTAGACCTCAGCCATACGGATGAAGAGCTTCTTTCCGTCCTCGTTCAGCGAATCCCAGGGAGGCACGAAGTCGAGAGCCGGCCATGGCTGACCGTCCGGCCCGGTCGTGGCAGGCTCACCGTGGGGGTTGATGGGCGACAGGCCGGTCTTCTCCGGCAACAGTCCCATCTTCTTCTGGTTCTTGAGGATCTGCTCACGGATCTTCTCGTAGCCCATATCGAACCGGCCCCTGTACCGGTCAGCCCACTCCTTGAAGACATGGTGCGGGGCGTGGCCGCACCCCGGGCAGAAGTACATGAACCAGGGCTTCTCCGGGGCGATCACCTTCGCATCGCGGACGAACTCGATCGCCCGATCGGCAATATCCCTGGAGAAATGGTAGCCCTCGTCCGGGCGGTAGGGCTGGTCCATGGGGTGGTTGTCGTAGACCAGATCGGGATACCACTGGTTGGTCTCCCCGCCCAGAAATCCGTAGTAACGCTCGAATCCCCGTCCGAGCGGCCAGCGTCCCTTCCATGAGGACATGTCGGTCTCCTCTCCCGGGGTCAGGTGCCATTTGCCGATGGCGTAGGTGTTGTAGCCCCGTTCGTTCAACACCTCCGAGATAAACCCGTTCTCGAAGGGAATGCGGGCGGAAATCCCCGGGAAACCGGCGGACGCCTCGGTGATGCAGGCCATGTTGTTGCTGGTTGCGTTGCGCACGGTGAGCAGGCTCGAACGGGTGGGCGAACAGAGCGCCGTGGTATGGAAGTTGCTGTAGCGTATCCCCCTATCGGCGATACGCTGCATGGTAGGCGTCTCGATGGGCCCGCCGAATACGTCCATGGCCCCGTAGCCGACGTCGTCCCAGACGATCATCAGGATGTTGGGGGCATCAACCGGAGCCTGCGGCTGCAGGTAGGGATCCCAGTCAGGCACCGAATCCCGGATATCGAGATTGACCGTGCCCTTCCATCTCTCGGACATCTTGCACTCTCCACGTATGTTGTGAGCGCCGTGTCAGGTACGGTCACAGATTAATCTCTTTCGATGCCTGAGTCCTGCCGGGATCGCACCCGGGCGCCGGGAGCATGCCGTCGAGGTCTCGAAGAAGCGGTTCCGGGTCCGGGACACCTACGGCGTGGAGGTGGAGCCGGGGCACGACGACGCGCCCGTCCTCGCCGTGACAGCGGCGATCGACCAGATGGCGCATTGATCCCGGGCTGATCGAGGGGGGAGAGCACTGAAACAGTGCTTATCCGGGGATCTGGAGGTGTCAAAGTTTCATTCACATAATTTTATATCCTGGCACCCATCTGGTCCTGACCTGCCTCAGGTGTGCGCACTTCCAGAGAGACGAGATGTTCGCAGGCCGGGTCGCCTGCAGTTGTATTCCGGCGCGAGGGCAATCACGGGTGTGGGCAGGCAGTCTATGCATCTGTCATAGGAGGAATAGAAGAATGGCTGAAGTTATGTATGGGCCGATGCACCTTCTGGTCATCGGGTTCAAAAATCCGGACTTCCACGGCCAGATTCGCAAGGCGCTCGGGTCGGCGATGGAAGCGGGTGTCGTCAGGCTGATCGACGCACGATTCGTCTGGAAGGATGCGGACGGAAACGTCGAGGCCATGGAGGCCACGCAGCTTGACGACGCGGAGCGGCAGCGCTTCGGCGCCGCCGTCGGCGCGCTCATCGGCCTCGGGGCCGGTGGGGAGGAAGGCGTACAGACCGGCTGGGAGGCCGGTACCATGGCGGCCGCTCAGCGGACCTTTGGTATGACGGAGGAGAATGTCCAGCAGATCTCCGACGCCATCCCGAACGACAGCGCCGCCGCGGTCTTTCTCATCGAGCACCTCTGGGCGAAGGAGCTCAAAGAGGCGCTCCGGGATACCAACGCATACCTCATCGCCGAGGGCATAGTTACCCCGGAAGCCCTCGTGATGGCCGGGACGGAGCTTCGGGAAGCGGTCGAGGCTGCTGAAACGGAGGAGAAGAAGCCGATGGCGGCACCGGCACGGTGAGGAGGCCGGGACCGGCTCGCTACCATTTTTACAGGGTACCCCATCTCCACCCCTGATCCGCCTGACCGGGGGGATTGCCTCCTCCTGTATGAGTACTTCTGTGGCGGCGACGGGGCAGGGTGCGAGCCGCCCGACCGGGATGGACAGGCATCCTCGTCCGGGGATACGCATGATGTCGGAGATGGTCCTGGAACCGGAACGGAAGCAGACCGGGTACAGGCGTACTGCGGCGCCTCGAGAAGCGGCTCCGGAAGCCATGCCGCCGGTAATGCCCGGACGGCGAAGCGTATACCTGGCCCTCACTTTTTATACGATCACCCCCAGAACGTGTGGTATACGCATCCGCAGGCCTCGTTTCTCAAGAGACCGTTCCAGCGGGTGTCGGTGAATCTTGAGGACCCGGATGAGGAGGAGATGGGTTGAGCACGCTTGAGTCGTATCTCGATGCGCTGCACCAGGGGGTCTTTCAGGTCGTCGTTCCGAAGGACCTGGTGACCGAGCCGCTCGAGCCGGGCTGGAAACGGTCGGCCATCAACGTGCCGAGCCCCGAGACCATCGCGAGTTACCGGAAGGGACAGTACCACGCTCACGAGACTGTCCTGGAGTACCGTGTCCACATGGACCGGTACGACCCGGAGAAGAACCCTATCATGCACCTGATCGATGACGCACCCCTGGCGCTCATGCTTCACGAGACCATGGAGACCGTTTTTATAACCGGCAAAGATGCAACCCGGAGAGATCCCCTGCAACGTCTTGCTGACCAGCACATGACCTGGAAGTTCCGGATGGGCCTTGGCATCGTCCTGGTAGCGATAGGTGTCACCCTCCTCCTCACGGCATTCTATGGCACACTATCCTTCTTCGCTGTAACCCTGCCTGCCCTCGTTCTCATCCTCGGTCTCATCGCGATCACTAAAGGCGCCCGGCAGAGGAACCGGGAAGAGCATGCGGACAAGGACATCATCAGGGGAAGCATCGTGGCGGTTGCAGGAATCGCCCTCTTCATCTTCTGGAAACTCTGTTCCGACCTGGCAGGGGACGCGGCTCTCGCCGTTGCAGGAATCGCCCTCTTCATCTTCTGGAAACTCTATCTCATCCTCATCCTGCTGGTCCTCGCGGTCTGGCTCTTTTCCAGCGCCGCCGTCACGCTGCTGAGGGCGTTTCGGGAGAGGGGGAGTCTGACGAAGGGTTTCTGGTACACCCTCGGGCTGGGCGTAAGTTCGCTGGTCCTCGGGATTCTCGCCATCACCCTGCCGGGTGGGCTGATCCGGCTCCTCATCCTCCTGCTGGCAGGAATCGTGCTCATGGCTGGTGCTTTCATAGTCCTTGACGCGTACGGGCTGAGAAATGCCGCCCGCCTGATGGAAGAGGGCGGCGTTTCCCGATGATGCCCCTGGTCCGGGAGAATACTCTCACGTAGACTCCCGGCCCTCGTGCTCCACGTTATCCGGTAGAGGTGCGATAGATATCCCACCTGCCGGTATTGTTGCCCATCCAGACGATCACGCCGTCTGAGACGTCAGGGTAGGATTGGTCATACGGGTCCCATGTCACCTGCGTCTCCGTTCCGGTGATGATGTTGTACATGTAGATATCATGGTTTCCGTTCCGCAGATCCGAGTAGACCACGAGGTCTCCATCGACCGCAACTGAGTCAGGGCGTGCCGATTCTCCGGTTATCAGCGTTGCGTTCCCCTTCGCCACGTCATAGAGGTAGACGGCGCTCCGGTTCTCGATGAACTTGATCCAGGCGACGTACTGGCCGTCGCTCGATACGCCAGGATAGCGGTCGTCGCCAGGCTCGCTCAGGATGACTCCTCCCGACCCGCCGAGGGGTGATATGACGATATCGAAGTCGCCTCCGGTCGTGTTATCCACCCAGGCCGTCGTGTTTCCGCCGATGGCCGTCTCCATCTGGTGGGATGGAGCGATGACCAGGGGTGTGGCGGTTCCACCTGCAATCCTGTAGAGGTCGACATCGCCCGACCCGTCCGTAAGGTTCGTCCATATGATGTAGTCTTGCGAGACACCGGGGTCCAGCGGCGTCCCTGGCCCGTCTTTCGTCACCTGCTGCAGCCTGCCCGTAGCAATATCGTAGAGATAGATGTTGACGCGTCCTGTCTGCGGGTTTGTTCCCGACCAGACGGCATTGTTCTCAGCGATGGCTAGTTGGCGGGGCATGACGAGGGGCACCGACGTAGGGGTGGATATGGTCGAGTTGTTCCCTGAGGGTATATCGCAAAGCTGCACCGAGACAGACCCGTTCATCGAGTCGTTGTTGACCCAGATGACGTTATTCCCTGATACTGCAGGGTACATCTTGTCCACCTGGCCGCTGGGTGCCGGCACCCCGCCTGCCGGGCTGTTCTGCTGGGGCTGCGGGAGTGCGACTGTCGGCGGTGTCGGCCGCGGGGGTATCGCCGGCGTCCGGGTCTGCGTCGGTGTGACCGTCGGCGCCTGGGTCTCCGTTGCCGTGGCCGTCGCGGTCTCTACCGGGGTTGTCGTGGTTGTCGTGGTTGTCGTGGTGGTCGTCGGGGTCGTGGTAGTCGTCGGCGTTGATGGTCCTGGGGGCTCGAATACCGGCAGTTGCGACACTGAGACGACCGGCGGTCGGATATGCGTGACCGTCGGCGTTGGCGTTACCGTTGGCGGGAGTTCGACGACTGGCGGTTGATCAGGCTGTGCGACGGGTGGCAGTGCTGACGCGAGTCCCGCCACACAGATTATGGCGATAATTGCGGCGACAATCGTCCCGAATGTTGTTATCCTCATACTTCACCTTCCCTGGTTTGCCGGCTCTCCACCCCCCTTCAGGGGGGAGGGGCCTTCTGCATGCGATCACAATCCCGCGTGGATTGGTCTCGTGATGATCCCACGCCGCGGCGGGGATAGTGGAGTGGGTATATATAACTGCCCGCGGTGGTTGCGGCAGGCTGGACCGCGATCCTTGAGGAACAAACACCGCCACCAACCCCCGAATCGGCCCCGGAGGACGGGACCGAAACCCTTTAATTTTTAAACCTCATGCTCCCTCCGTCAGCTCCGCAGTGTAGAGGTCAATGCTCAGATTAAGGCCGATCTGTGGGGGATCAGCGCTATTTCTGGTATACCATGCCGCAAACATTCATAGGCTGGCCGGGTCGCCATCCGGCCTCTCACCTTCCCAAAGGCTGATGATTGGGTGAGGAGTAATACTGGCATATCACTGATGGAGGTCGGGCGAATGGCAGGATACGGGTCACCTGAAAAGAGCCGTGAGATGATCGTTCGCATATAAGTGCAGTCAGGTCATCCAACCGATTGTCATCAGGGGTCTTGGGATGGACAACTCCGAATTAAAGGGCTGTGGTGCGATGGGTGTGCCGGGGCATATGGAGGGGCGGTGCGGATGAGTGCGGGCACGGATGGCCGGTCCCGGCCCGCGGCGATGCACGGTCTCTCCGGCGAAGAGGCCGGAGTGCGGCTCCAGCGTTTCGGCCCGAACCGGGTCGAGACGGCAGGTAAGGTGACGTTTCTCGGTATAGCGCGAGAGGAGCTCACCGAGCCGATGATCCTCCTTCTCCTGGTGGTCGGGGTCGCGTACACTGTCTTCGGGGAGTTCCAGGACGCCCTGACCCTCTATGCGATCATCTTCATCCTCGTCATGGTCGAGATCTGGACCGAATACCGGGCCAAGAAGGCGATCGCCTCGCTTGCGACCATCGCCGCCCCTGAGACGAAGGTCGTCAGGGACGGGCGGATCGCGGGTATCCCGACCGAGGATGTGGTGCCCGGGGACCTGCTCGTCCTGGTGCCTGGCACCAGGATCGCGGCTGACGGCCGCCTCGTCTCCTCGGTCAGCCTCAGGGTTGACGAATCCTCCCTGACGGGAGAGTCGTTCCCCGTGGAGAAGGCGGCCGGCGACGACGCCTATTCGGGAACGCTCGTCCTCGATGGGGAGGGGGTGCTCGAGGCCGCCGCAACCGGGGGAAGAACCCGGATCGGGGAGATCGCGGCCCAGGCCCAGGTCGTCAAACCGCCCAGGACCCCGCTCCAGCTCGCGATGAAGTCGCTCTCCAGGATGCTCGCCGTCGTCGCCATCTTCTTCTCGGTCGCCATCCCGCTGGCCGGATACCTCCAGGGCCTGCCCCTGGAGGAGAGCATCCTGACCGGTCTCGCCCTCGCGTTTGCCACGATCCCGGAGGAGCTCCCGATCATCATCACCATGACCCTCGGCCTCGGGGCCTACCTGCTCTCGAGAGAGAACTTCCTGGTGAAAAGGCTCAGGGCGGCAGAGACCCTCGGCAACGCGACGGTGATCCTGACAGACAAGACCGGCACCATCACCGAGAGCCGGATGCAGGTCGTGGCCGTCCACCCCGCCGGAGCGCGGGAGGAGGTCCTCAGCGCGGCACGCTCGGCCATGACCGAACTCTCCCTCTCGATCACGGATCTGGCCCTCATCGAGGAGGCCGAACGCCTCGGCATTCCGGCCGAGACCTCCCCGATCCTCAGGGAGGAGACCTTCGGGGGCGGCAGAAAGACCGGCATGGTCGTTCGCGACAGGCTCGATGGCCCTGCCCTCTACCTGATCGGCGCTCCCGAGGAGGTCATCGCCCGGGCCGATGATGGCGACGCCGGCCTGCAGGAGGCTCTCGACGCGGAGACAGCGAAGGGGCGGCGCGTGATCGCGGTCGCCCACCGCACCCTTGCCCGGACCGAGCCCGGGCAGAGCGCCGACGATCTGGAGCAGCACCTCACTCTCGACGGCCTGATCGCGATCGAGGACCCGCCGCGTCCGGGGGTGCGGGAGACGATCACCAGGATGGCCCGGGCAGGGATCAGGACGATCATGGTCACCGGGGACCACCCACGGACCGCCGCTGCAATCGCCGGCGAGGTCGGCATCCCCGCTGGGGCGGTGATCGAGGGGCACGAACTCGACGCCCTCTCTGATACCCGGCTCCGGGAGGTGGTGCGGGAGGCCAGCGTCTACGCCCGGGTCACCCCCCAGCACAAGCACCGCCTCATGGAGGTCTTCCAGGCGCTCGGGGAGGTCGTCGCCGTGACCGGCGACGGCGTGAACGATACCCTCGCGCTGAAGGGGGCCGACATCGGGATTGCGATGGGGGTAAAAGGGACCGATGCCGCGAAAGAGGCCGCCGATATCGTCCTGGCCGACGACAACTTCGTGACGGTCGGCAGGGGTATCCTCGAGGGCCGGCGGATCTTCGACAACCTCACCAAGGGGGTGCGCTACTACCTCTCCGTGAAACTGGCCCTTGTCGCGGTCTTCATCGCGTCGCTCCTCCTCGCCCTGCCGTTTCCGTTCTCGCCTATCCAGATCATCCTGCTCGAGCTCTTCATGGACCTCGGGGCCTCAGCCTCGTTCGTCGCCGAACCGCCCGAGCCCTCGATCGATACCCGGCCGCCCCGTGACCCGCATACCCCGTTCCTCAACCGGGGACTGGTGACATGGATTGTGGCCGGGGGAATCGCCCTGCTCGCTGCCGTCTTCGTGCCCTACTGGTATACCCTGTTCCGGGGCGAGCCCGTCGTCGTGGCCCAGACCACGGCCTTCTCTGCGTGGCTGATCGGGCATGTCCTCCTGGCATTCGTCTCGCGTTCGACAACCGACCCGCTCTATCGTGTCGGGCTCCTCTCCAACCGCGTGATGCTCCTGTGGGGGGCGGGTGCAACGATCTTCCTCGCGCTCGCCCTGACGGTTCCGGCCGTCGGCGGGCGGCTCGGCCTTACGAGTATCGGCATCGGTTACGTCGGGCTCGTCGTCGGGGTTCCGCTGGTCTCCATGGGAGTGTACGAGGTGGTGAAGGTCTGGCGGGCGGGGGCGAGGCACTCCGATATCCCCTGGCCTTTCCATCCAGAATAGTGACGGAGATCTACAATAGAGAGGGGTTCTGCCCGGCAGGCTCGCTTAATCCAGCATCGCCGTCATTCGGGGTGATCAGGATATGGTATCTCGCCGCATTTTCCCGGCAGCATGCCATCAAGTTCGGTAAGAATTGCCGGTACTCCCGGCTCGAGGGCCGGGCGATCGTTCTGGGTTATTTTCCATATATTCTCTTCTTTTCTCCTCCCAGTACTCCTTATCTTCAACCGTTATTGGACGCAACACCCTGCACGGGTTTCCCACGGCGATCACATCGTCCGGGATGTCTCTTGTTACGACGGAGCCCGAACCGATCACCACGTTGTCCCCGATGGTCACCCCCGGATTGATCACCGTATCCGCTCCAATCCAGACGCTGCTCCCAATGGTTATCGGCTTTCCACACTCGAGACTCATGTCTCTCACCCCTGTGTCAATCGGATGCCCGGCAGTGTAGACGCCGACCCGGGGGCCGAAAAAGACATGATCGCCTATTGTCACCTCACAGACATCGATAATGATGCAGTCATAGTTCGCATAAAAATTGTCGCCGATACGAATGTGACAGCCGTAATCACAGCGGAACGGCGGCTCAATAAAGATATGTTCACCTGCAGATTGAAAGAGATTCTTTAGTAACTCCGTCCGCTATTCTAATTCTTCTTCTGTCGTTCCATTGAATAATCGGGTCAGTCTTCTGGCTCTCAGGTTGTCCCGCTTCAGTTCTTCGTCCTGTGCGACGTATAACTTCCCGGATAGCATCCTTTCCTTTTCCGTCATGGACGGTCTCCCGGTATGGACAGATTTGAATGTAACGGGCGGGGTAAAGGGTGGGTCGGGAGGACCCTACCCCGGGTGAGGTCGCGAGGGGGATCTCTCCGGCGCAACAGGTGCACCCGGGCGACGGCGACGTCACGCCGCTTCCGAATCGAACCGGAACGCCCGGGAGGGCACCCGCATCTCGAACCGTGCCCCCTTCCCGGGCTCCCCTCTCTCGGCGATGGGGATCCCGGTGATCGCGAGGATCTCCCTGATCAGGAAGAGGCCGAACCCCGTGTTCTTCCCGACGCCCCGGTTGAATATCCGCTCCTTCTCCCCCGCAGGAACGCCGACACCGTCGTCCTCCCAGATGAGGGTGAGGTCCCCGTTCTCCTCCGGACGGTACAGGACATGGACCCGGGTCGCCGACTCAGCGTGCCGGACCGTATTGTCCATCAGGTTGGCAAAGACCTTCACAAGCATAGGATCCGCGTAGATTGCAAGATCACCTGTCTCATCGGTTATCGGAAGTCCCCCGGCCGCCGCAGCCCGGATCGCATCTGATATGCGCTGCCATTCCGGAGCGCGGACGCCGAGGTCCTGGTAGTCACGGGTGAACTCGATCTGGCGATGGATGGTCTCGGCGGCGATGTTCATCTTCTCAAGGTATCCTGAGAGGGGTCCTTCGGGCGCTTCCTCCTGTGCGAACGAGAGGTTGCCGAGGAGGACCGTCAGCTGGTTGAGGATGTCGTGCCGGGTGATGCTGCTCATCAGGTTGAGCTGCCGGTTCGCCTGCAGGAGCGCCTGCTCAGCCTGGTGGAGGTCGGTGATGTCGTGGATGATTCCTTCCACACCCCGGACCGAACCTTCTGTATCGGTGAAGAGATGACCGCTCACCGTCACGTGCTTCAGGGTCCCGTCTCTCATCTTGAGTACCTGGGGGTATCCCCTGACCGCGCCGTTCACCCTGAGTGAACCAAGAAACTTCTCGCGTTCCGAAGGATCGGCATAGATATCCTGTATGGCCACGCCAATCATCTCTTCGGGCGAACCGTAGCCTGCCAGTGCTGCCCCGGACGGGCTGATCATGAGAATGGTCCCATCGAGATCGGTGCGGTAAAACAGGTCCTGCATGTTCTCGATGATGGTCCGGTATTTCTCCTCGCTCTCCCTGAGCGCTTCCTCTGCCTGCTTGCGCTCGGTAATATTCTGGAGGAGGACCAGTCTTCCGATGACCGCCCCGGACCCGGTCCGCAGGTCGTCCACGGCTGCATCGAAGAACTGCCTCTCCACGCCCTCTTCGATGACGATCTCCCGGTGATTCCCGGGTGCAGCCTGTATCAGGGCAAGGAGCGATGGGTGGCCCGCGAGGACGCGATCCGCCGGACTGCCGATGGCGTCGTCACGCACTGTCCCGAGAAGCCGGACCGCTGCGGCGTTCATATCGGTCATCCGTCCCCGCGTATCGATCACCATCATCGGCGAGCTCATCTCCTCGATCACCTTTCCCCGGGCGACCGGGGTAACCTCGAGGAGGCCCTGCCTGAGCGTTGCTCCCACAAAGACGAGTCCGGTGAACATCAGGGCGAACGACGTCAACGTCAGTCCCGGGTATGGAGTGAGGCCCAGCTGGTACTGGAGATCGCAGAGGAGGGGGAGGAGAAGCGCGGCCAGGAGAAGGAGGCGCTGGCGCCGGTAGAAGGCATGGATCTCCGGCTGGACGAAGATGAGGAGGAGGAGGCTCGCGACCAGGAGAAGGTGAGAGTATGCAACATGGACCTGGAATCCTATTCCGTTGGTGAAGTTGAGTATAGGGAGCGGTCCCGAGAGGTCGACCCAGTAATCGTACCGGAAGAACGGGTGAAACCAGGTGGTCTGGGCGAGGATGACGGTTATTACCGGGATGATGAAGAGGGGGACTTTTTTCCAGCCCTGTATCCACTCTTCCCTTCTCAGGTAGGTGAGGATGAATGTGAGTTGAAGGACGGCGAGGAACGGCACGGCCAGGAACCGGATCTGCAGCAGAAGGATCTTGAGCCAGAGCGTCTCCGTCATCAGGTTGAGGGCATGCGTGATGGGCAGGAAGGCGGTGCACAACAGCAGGAGTCCGAGGGGCCGTGCCACGGCTATGTCGCGGTGCTTGTGGCAATAGAGCACAAGGGCGATGAGCACCCCTCCGGCAAGGAAGAGGAGCCCGATCAAGAGGGTGGATATCATGGGCGGGTCTCTCTGGAGGTAATATCTCGATTGACGGATGTTGAATATTTCGTTTCGGGATACGCGATGGGAACGTGTATCCGTGCAAAATAGCGCTATTAGAGGCCCTGTTACTTAAATGAACTGTTTTTGATTATTAGGGATGTTTGCGTTGATAGACGCAAGATCGCGTCTGTTCTGGAGAAGCGAAAAGTGAGGAGGTCTGCTCGATCGCGTATGAAACGCGATCAATCGGCAACGTGCGGGAACTCTATACGTGTCTGTCTTCTTCCGTTCGACTTTCGTTGAGGATGTCCTCCCCTCCAGACCCCGGGGAAGTACTTCTCCATGCCCTCCTCTGTTTGTACCCTCTCAAGAATCCCGCTTAATGCTTCAGCGAGTATCTGTGCGGCGATCTCACCCCATCCCCGGGCCACACACGGCAGTGGTCCGGCGATCGAGGCGAAGGCGGGGGAGGCTCCGAGAGTGGACCGCCGAAAAGAGGGCGCACATCGCCGGGAACGGCGTAACCTGCCTGCAGATCTCCTCGCCGGATGACTGGGGTGCATTTATACGAACGGGGTGCCACACACCAGCAGATCCAGGTATCATATATGGGGTACGTTCATGCGCACGGGTCAGATCGTAGTCATACTGCTGATCGGCGCCATCGCCGTCCTCTACGCCCTCGATCTGGCGGAGAACCGGCAGGAGGCGACGAACCTTGCGCCTGCAGAGGTGCGGGAGTACCGGGGGGAGCGGCTCTCCTCGATTGCAGACTTCCGCGAGAACTCGATCCGCGGCCCGCAGCACGTGAATGCAAGCACGTATACGCTCACCGTCGACGGGCTGGTGGAGAACAGAGGGGAGTACTCCTACGATACGCTCATAGACCGGTTTCCTCACTACCGCAAGGTCGTTACCCTCTCCTGCGTGGAAGGCTGGGACGTCACTATCCTCTGGGAGGGGGTACGGGTGAAGGACCTCCTGGATGAGGCGGGGGTGAAACCGGAGGCGAACACGGTCATCTTCTACGCTGCGGACGGCTACTCCTCCTCGCTTCCCCTCGCCTACATCGAGGATGAGGACATCCTGCTCGCCTATGCCATGAACAACGTCACGCTGCCGGCGGATCGGGGGTTCCCCTTCCAGCTGGTGGCCGAAGACCGCTGGGGCTATAAGTGGGTGAAGTGGGTGACCCGGATCGAGGTCTCCGACGATGCGGACTACCGCGGCTACTGGGAGAGCCGGGGGTATTCGAACAACGGGAGCCTCGACCGGTCCTTCTTCGACCGGGGATAGGGAGGAAGAGGGATGGTGCGGTTCGCCTGCCGGAAACTGGTCGCCCGGACCCTCCTCGTGTTGACGCTCCTCTTCCTGATCAGCGGCTTCGGGATCACGGAACCAGGGCTCGTGCGGTCCCTGACGTTCGGGCTTCTCGATAAGGCACTCTCCCAGCAGATCCACTTCCTTCTCTGGGGCCCGTTCTTGATCGTGCTGGTGCTGCACATCTACTACTCCTGTGGGGTCTTCAGGAGGTGATGCTCAAGCGGTCATCGCGGCAGGACATATGCCTTGCCTGCCGGGGCGCTATGCCGTATCGAGCTCCCTGACCATCAGGGAGATCCCGCCGTCGATGCCTGAAAAGAATGCAACGCCGTTTTTGCTGAACAAATCGTAGGGTAGAATGCCTGCCTGCACAAAGCCGCAGCGTTCAAACGCCCTCCTGGAGATCGGGCCGGTGCAATCGGCAATCGCCCGGGAAAATCCACGCATCCGGGCAGAGGCTAGCGTACGCCGGATCATCGCCTGTGCCATCCCGCACCCGCGGTACGGCCGGGCCACGCCGATCTGGAAGATATGCAGCACGGTGCCAGCGGCGATCTCGTCCCGGTCGATGTACTGTTCTTCCAGTTCGTCGATCATCTCGACGGTTTCACGAAAATGCGCAAGAAACTCCGCCATCGTCGCCCCTTCGGCCGCGAGGTCGCTGGTGAGGTCAAGGCAGAAGATGAACCCGGCGATCTCGCCCGTCCGTCCGTCGCGGGCGATATAACTCAACTCTTTCTCGGCAAGAAATTCGGTGTACCACCGTGCATACGGCAGAAAGATCTCGGGGTCCGGTGCATAACGGTGCGTTGTCGGCTCGTCGGCGATGAAGACGTCCGTGTAGAGCCGGGCCGCCTCTTCGACGTCGGCCGTGTCAAGGGGAAGATAGACGGGGGGATGATCGGGGCCGGTGGCGTTTCCGGCGGGTCTTTCCATTGCCCAGTGTTTGGGCTCTCCGGACTTATAAATCCCGGGCGGCATCGGCATCTCCGGGTCCGTGGTGCAGAACGAGGAGACGCCGGCGAGCGATATCGACATCCTGGTGGAGTTCCGGGAGGGGGAGGAGACTTTTGACCACTTTATAGACCTCAAGTTCTACCTCGAGGATCTCCTGGGGCGAAAGACAGATCTCGTCATTGCCGATACCCTGAAGCCCCGGATCCGGGATGCTGTCCTCGACGAGGTTGTTTATGCCTGGCGACCTTCTGCTGTATCTTGAGGATATCCGCGACGCCATTGTGTCCATACGTTCCTATGTCGGGGACCGGACGTTCGAGGAGTTCGTGGGCGATCACATGTGCCTTGGCGCTGTTGTGCTCCGGTTCATCACCATCGGGGAGGCGACGAAACAGATCCCGGCCGAGATCACCACCGGCTATCCCGGGATCGAGTGGCGTAAGATCGCCGGGCTCCGGGACATCAGCGTTCACTCCTATTATGCGGTGAAACCGACGATCCTCTGGGACATCATCCACGACCATACTCGGGCCCCTGGAGGACGCGGTGGAGGCGATGATCCGGGAAGAAGAGGGGCGGTAGAGCCGGCCGCTCCGCACCGTGCCTGCACAACAGCACGTTATGATAAGAATCCATCCTCGGTAAGAATCCCTTTTATCGTATCTACCAGGGTTCTTGCCGTAGTAAGTGCGCTTTCCGCGTCGGTATGGGTGACGATGGAACTGACGTCATACGTGGCCATATGTCGCTTCCTCCGCATTCGATCGAAGATGGCAACCTCGTCCGGACTGAGGTGATATCCCAGGAATTCCTTCACGGAGACGTGTCCTTCCCCGCCCTTCGGGCGGTATCCCCGGGCAAACATCAGTGCTCTTCCTGCTGACAGAACCGCGTTGTAGGCGATGTTGTAGGTCCATTCATTGCTGATTGCAAGGTTCATCTCAGCGGCACGAAGGTCTCGTTCGGCGATATCGATCGCTTCCCTGACCGTCCTCCGATCGATGGGTATCCTCTCAATCTTTCCTTCTGTCTCCAGCCGTTTTATCATGGTACTCCTCGCCCTTGATCATAATCTTTGGCCCGTACAGGACGTTGGTGATGAACGGGTCCGCCTCGGCGACCCGATCCTGCAGTTCTTCCTTCCTGACCAGCGTATAATTGATATCTCGTTGAAGCGTCCGTTCGCTCTCGTTGAGCAGGGGGATAAGCCGGTTCTCATCGACCTCCCCGACGATGAAGAGGTCGATGTCGCTCTTTGCCCCTGCTCTTCCTTTCGCGAACGAACCGTAGATGAAGATGCATTCGGCATCTCCGAGCTCGTCAAGCCGGTCCCTGAGCACCCCGGCGACCCCTTCGGT
This sequence comes from Methanoculleus sp., assembly GCF_036677455.1. Taxonomy (GTDB): domain Archaea; phylum Halobacteriota; class Methanomicrobia; order Methanomicrobiales; family Methanoculleaceae; genus Methanoculleus. The sequence goes on from NZ_JAVBWL010000035.1 coordinate 16,908, forward strand.
CTTGAGTACCAATCTCTGCAGTTCGGGGTAGAGGAAGAAATCCTGGTTGACAGCGTAGTATGTCTGGTTCCCTTTCACCTCTGACGTCAATAATCCGAATGATTCGAGCCGTGCGAGCTCCTTTCGGACAAGCGCGTAGTTCTTCCCGACAAGCCTCTCGACCTGGCGGATGTAATACTCCTTGCCGGGATTCATGAGGAATAGCGTGAGCAGTCTCACTCTCGTCTCCGAGGATATGAGAACTTCGAGCATGTATGATGGGTGGATCTGTTGATTATAAAAAGGTGCTCTTTTGATAACTTAATGAACTCAAATGAATATTATTTATAATCAATTGAGTATTACTTATAATCAATTGGATACAATTTGTACTCGACAGCGGTGTATGGCGATTGGACGTGAGGGTGTTGTCTTGTTAATGATTTGCAGGTGTCGTCTTGTTAAAGTCATCAGTACAGTAGCAGGCGCTATTTTTACTGAAACGCTGGCCGCACATGGCAGCCGCCAATCTTCATAAACACCGTATCAAAATGAGCTACCGTACATCCTCTCTCCTGTGTGGCGGTAATAAAGCCGTCTGCCGTACGGTTGCTGTTACCTCTTTTCCGGGAGCTGCCGGCTGATAAAACAACTCTCCATATTAGTACCTCTCAGGCTCATTTGCCATATACTCCTTTCTTTTCTCCTCCCAGTACTCCCTATCCTCAACCGTTATTGGACGCAGGACCCTGCACGGATTGCCGGCGGCAATCACGTTATCGGGTATATCTTTCGTCACGACGGAGCCCGAGCCGATAACCACGTTGTTCCCGACTGTTACGCCGGGGTTAATGACAACATCCGCCCCGACCCAGACGCTGTTGCCTATCGTTATCGGTCGTCCGTACTCGAGGATCGCATTTCTCACCCCTGCGTCGATCGGGTGCGCGGCGGTATAGACGCCGACCCGGGGGCCGAAGAAGACGTGATCGCCTATGGTCACATCGCAGACATCAAGTATGATACAATCGTAGTTTGCGTAAAAATTGTCGCCGATACGGATGTGGCAGCCGTAATCGCAGCGAAACGGCGGTTCGATAAAGATCTGCTCGCCTGTGGATTGAAAGAGGCTCTTGAGCAACTCTGTCCGGTATTCCAATTCCTCTTCAGTAGTCCCATTGAATAGTCGTGTCAATCTTCTGGCTCTCTGGCGGTCCCGTTTCAATTCTTCGTCGTATGCGAAATAGAGTTCTCCGCATACCATTCTCTCTTTCTCTGTCATAGCCGGCCTCCTCGTCCGGGTATAGTTGAGGCACTGGAGAAAAGGTTGATCATGAACCGTGACCGGCCCGGTGTGATCGTTCTTAATGGGGTTGGAGGGGCGGCCGGCGTTCCGGCCATGCACCGGACAGAGTGGCTGGGGGCCTGACCCGGTTGCGGGGCACCCGGAGATCCCGCTCGCCTGGACTCTTCATACATCCTGACTCTCAGTCCGGGAAACTTCTCGAAGCGAATGCGGTCTGCATTCTGTTTGGTAGAGCGTCCCCTCGGTGGTGCCATTCTTAGAAAGAATTATCATGCAGATATTATAACTATTAGTTACGTCATGCTAACCAATCCCGGCGAAAGGGTTAATATCAGTTAGCATAATGTAACTTATATTCGCGTTGAGGTGAAGTATGGAGCAGGCGGTTGTCGAAAAATACCTGAACGAAGTCCCCTATGAAGCCCGGGCTGCCGTTATGGGGCTTAGCAATGACCTGCGGTGGGCTGTGTATGTAGCCCTGGTGCTTGAGGGCAGGAAATACTTCAGTGAGATAAAAGACGAGTTCAAGGCAAACCCGAACACCATCGGCCCGGCTCTGAAGGCTCTTGTCGACAGCGGGCTTGTGACGAGAAAGATTGCCAGGTTTGAGGACTTTGCCGATAAACGGAAGGTGTTTTACGAGCCGACCGATCTCGGGATGCGGCTGTTTCGGGTGCTGAATGATATTGCCATTCCTGAGGGGCGGGCGCCCCGGGGTTCGTGTGCCGGGGGAGAAACGGAATCCCCTGTTGACGCAGGGGCGGGAAGGGATACGGAGACCGGGGGAAGATACGCGGGGCAACCGGAGGTAACAACATCGGGAAGTGTTGCAGAACCGGGAATACGGTGGAGGCGTGCAGAGCGATCAGGGATAACGGCACCGAGGAATGCTTCAGTGGCGTCCAAACTCCGGATAACGACAAGGGGGATCCGGAACAGGGCGCTCAGGATGAATAGAGCAGGGTGATGCATCTATGGCGGAGGGGAGCGCTGCCGCTCCCCTCCGTTCCTATGTCCGACGTTTGTGGAGTTCGTGGAGTCTCTCTGCACTTTCGTGCGACCCTCGAACTGCCTTTTACGTAAACGGATACTTGGTCGGGGGTAAATTCTACGCGATCGCGTACGAAACGCAATCACTCGGCAACAGACAAGAACCCTATACGGGCCTGTCTTCTCGCTTCCGTTCAACTTTTGTTGAGGGTGCCCTCCCTTCCAGACCCCCGGGAACGTACTTCTCCATGCCTTCCTCGGTATGCACCCTCTCAAGAATCCCGCCTAAGGCTTCAGCGAGTTTCTGTGCGGCAGCGTGCGACATGTAGATACGCGTTCCGTTTATCAGCGCTTTGCCATCCCGGCGGACACCGGGCATCTCCAGAAAGTCGATACAGACATCCCTGTGCGCTACCTGCACATACGCGAGGTTCGAGTAGGAACTGTGGGTGATATCCAGCTGTAACTCTTCAGGCTCAATCCGGTAGAGCTCGCGGAGATCGACTGCGGTTGTCCTCTCGTTCTGCTCCTCTCCCATGGTTACACCCCCACTGAGTAGATCGAATACCCTGACTCTGCTTCCCGTGCAGAGCAATCATCTCCTACCGTCCATTCGCCGGCATAGTTCGTCGCGACTGCAAGCGGTTCTACCTTTGCCCTGAGCGATCTGTTGTAGTAGTCCAGGATTGCTGTGTTCATGCAGTCCGTCCCGTCCCGATCGTCGATTACGGCATAGGCCAGCAGGGAGAGTGCAATGAACTTCTTCGACTCAACGACGACCCGGTAGACGGGATGCTGTACGTCACTTGAGACGTTCTCGATCAGCCCGAGTCTGACGAGCACCCTGAGTGCCTCTCTGATGCTGGGGGCCTTTTTGCCCGTCATCTCCTCAAGGTACCCGGGCCGGTAGTCCATTGTCGGATCAGCGACGATCTCTTCAACGACCTGAGCGAGAACGGTATTCCCGAATAAGCCGCCATACGGTTTGTTCAGGAATTCCTCGAGTGCTTCTGGAAGCTCCGGCAGTATCTTCCCTGACATAATCACTCCTCCAACTGCAGCACCCGTGCTCCACTCAGGAGCGCTACGGGTGCTCTCACTGGTAGTAAGCAGTGGTGAGCGATAGTAAAAAAATGTTCTGATACCGAAATTATTCTTTCAGTTTGGTCCAGTGCCGGTGATGGGGCACTTCGAGGTCGTAGTAGGTCATCCATTGATCCGCCCAGACGGGTTTTTCAAGTTTCATGACTTTGTCTCCCCCGCTGGCACGGTAGAGGCGAATGTACTCCTGTCCCATTGAATCGACAAAATCTTTCGCTTCAAAGCCGTTCTCTCTGCACTTTCGCTGACAATCCTGCACCTTCCTCATGCCGCCACGCTTCTTTAACCATCCGAGGAAGATGGCTCCTTGCTCTTCCGGGTCAGGCCCTTCCGGCGCAGGATGGTTGCGTTCTCTCATTGGGTGGCACCAAAGGGGATATTGACTTCCGGGTGTTATTAATCTTCTATTTTACTTCTTGGCTTGAACCTGGCTCAAAGCAACGTACTCTGCTATCAATTTTTTCGACAGTGTCGAAATAATTCTCTTACCATATGGTGCTCGCTCTTCCTTGAGAATATCCCTGCCGATTCGATCGCCGATATGCCAGTACAGCAGGACCAGTTCGACGTTTATTGCAGTCGCAGCACGGCCTTTTGCCGCCCGGAGCAGGTCATGGAGATCTGAGAGGAGAAAGGAGATGTCCGGATCCGAAGAGAGTGATCCGACCACGCGTGATGCAGGACTGTCTGAACACGGTGGCGGGATGCGAGCTCCCGGATATCGGAGGGTATACGACGATGGATGGAGTACTCAGGAGTACCGATGCATCCCCTTGCCCGGATCCGGCAGAACCTCTGTATTATTCGGGAGCGCTACGGCGTGGCCCGTATCGGCATCTTCGGGTCGGTGGCGCGGAACGAGGAGACGCCGGCAAGCGACATCGATATCCTGGTGGAGTTCCGGGAGGGGGAGGAGACCTTTGATCATTTTATGGACCTCAAATTCTATCTTGAGGATCTCCTGGGGCGGAAGGCGGACCTCGTTATTGCCGATACCCTGAAACCCCGGATCCGGGATGCCGTCCTCGACGAGGTCGTTTATGCCTGGGGATCCCCTGCTCTATCTGGAAAATGTTTGGTAGAATATTGAGAGATATCCAGACACAGAAGATGGTAGTTAATATAGTCCCAATCCAAAAATGGTAATTAAGTGCTGAAACGGCCGTAGAGGAGAGACACAGGCGGCGTATACGGACAGAACCGTTCTGCCTTTTCCCTCTCTGTATCCGCTGCACTGCTTCTCTTGAGGTTACGCTATGGACGCTACGACAACAACCCTCGCTCAACTCGAATCACACCTCTGGGAAGCCGCAAACATCCTGCGTGGGCCTGTTGATGCTGCCGACTTCAAGACCTACATCTTCCCGCTCCTCTTCTTCAAGCGAATCTCCGATGTGCACGACGAGGAGTACCAGGCAGCTCTTGCAGAATCCGGAGGCGATGAAGAGTATGCTCGGTTCCCGCAGAACTACCGGTTCCAGATCCCTCATGAATGTCATTGGAACGATGTCCGCACGGTAACGATAAACGTCGGGCAGGCTCTCCAGAAAGCGATGCGCTGTATTGAAACAGCCAACCCGGAAACCCTCTATGGCATCTTTGGCGACGCGCAGTGGACGAACAAAGATCGCCTCTCCGATGCCCTGTTGCGCGACCTTATCGAGCATTTTTCCCGGATCAATCTCGGGAATCAGGCGGCGAAGGCTGACATCCTCGGCCAGTCCTACGAGTATCTCATTAAGAAGTTCGCCGATCTCACGAACAAGAAGGCAGGGGAGTTCTACACGCCGCGATCGGTAGTCCGACTGATGGTCAACATTCTCGACCCACACGAGGGTGAGGCCATCTACGACCCGGCCTGCGGAACAGGAGGTATGCTGCTTGAGGCCATCCACCACGTGCGAGAGGCTCACGGCGACGACCGGACGCTCTGGGGCAAGCTCTTCGGCCAGGAGAGGAACCTCACCACCTCGGCCATCGCAAGGATGAACTTATTCCTGCACGGGGCAGAGGACTTTCAAATCGTGCGTGACGATACCCTCCGCCACCCGGCGTTCTTCTCAGGCGATAACCTGGCGACCTTCGATTGCGTCATCGCAAATCCTCCATTCTCCCTGGAGAAATGGGGCGAAGAGGTCTGGGCGAGCGATCCTTTCGGCCGCGACTTCGCCGGAATGCCGCCTGCCAGGAGCGGCGACTACGCCTGGGTGCAACACATGATCCGATCGATGGCGCCCAAAACCGGTCGCATGGCGGTTGTACTGCCGCACGGGGCGCTCTTTCGTATGGGGAAAGAGGGAGCCATCCGGAAGAAGATCCTCGGCATGGACGTGCTCGAAGCGGTGATCGGCCTTGGTCCGAACCTCTTCTACGGCACCGGCCTCGCCGCCTGCATCCTCGTCTTCCGCCAGCGCAAAGCCGAGGTTCGGAGAAACAAGGTTCTCATCATTGACGCTTCGAAGGAGTACAAGACCGGTCGCGCCCAGAACGAACTGCTCCCCGAGCATGTCAGCCGCATTTACGGCTGGTATCGGGATTTTGCGGATGTGGAAGGGGTTGCCCGGGTGGTGACGCTTGAGGAGATCGCATCGAATGATTACAACCTGAATATTCCCCGGTATGTCGAGCCGAAAGTCGAAGAGGAAGTGCCGACCGTTGAAGAGGCCCTTCAGCAGCTTCGTGAGAGTGCTGAGGCGGCGTTTGCAGCGGAAGAACGGCTCATCAGCATACTGAAGCGGGAGGGTCTTCTCATATGATTAGCCGCATCACGCAGCAGCAGCTCGAATCCTATCTCTGGGGGGCAGCCGTCCTCCTCCGGGGAACCATCGATGCTGGCGACTACAAGCAGTTCATCATGCCGCTGCTCTTCTACAAGCGCCTCTGCGATGTCTACGACGAGGAGACAGAGACGGCACTTGCGGAGTCCGGCGGGGATGTTGATTTTGCCGCGTTCCCGGAGAACCACCGGTTCCAGATTCCGCCCGAAGCCCACTGGCGCGAGGTTCGGAAGGCCGCACGGGATGTCGGGCAGGTCATCCAGGCCGGTATGCGGGCGATCGAGACCGCGAACCCCGATAAACTCTATGGGATCTTTGGCGATGCACAGTGGACCAACAAGGACCGCCTCTCGGATGCCATGCTCCGCGATCTCATCGAGCACTTCTCCTCGCTCGAACTCACCGTCGCCAACCTGCCCGAGGACGAGCTCGGTAACGGCTACGAGTACCTGATCAAGAAGTTCGCCGATGACTCAGGCCATACCGCGGCCGAGTTCTACACGAACCGCACCGTCGTCCACCTCATGACCGAGATGCTGGAGCCGCAGCCGGGAGAGACCATCTACGACCCGACCTGCGGCTCCGGCGGCATGCTCCTCTCTGCCATCGCCCACCTGCGCCGCCGGGGGCAGGAGTGGCGTAACGTCCGCCTTTACGGGCAGGAGCGCAACCTGATGACCTCCTCCATCGCCCGGATGAACTGCTTCCTCCACGGCATCGAGGACTTCCATATCGTTCGCGGCGACACCCTCTCCGAGCCCAAGTTCGTGGAGGGCGACCGCCTGCAGCGGTTCGATGTGGTGCTGGCAAACCCGCCCTACTCCATCAAACAGTGGGACCGGGCCGCCTTCGCCGCCGATCCCTGGGGGCGGAATGTCTTTGGCACGCCGCCGCAGGGCCGTGCCGACTACGCCTTCTGGCAGCACATTCTGGCCAGCATGGACGAGGAGACCGGCCGGTGCGCGATCCTCTTCCCGCACGGCGTCCTCTTCCGGCAGGAGGAGGCAGAGATGCGGCGGAAGCTGATCGAAGCGGATCTGATCGAGTGCGTGCTGGGGCTCGGGCCGAACCTCTTCTACAACTCGCCTATGGAGGCATGCGTGGTCGTCTGCCGGACGAGGAAACCCGAGGAGCGGCGGGGCAGGGTCCTCTTCATCAACGCGGTCAATGAGGTCACCCG
>NZ_JAVBWL010000036.1:0-40441 GCF_036677455.1 Methanoculleus sp.
ATCGTGACCCCGCTGATCGAGAAGATCCCCGGCGTCAAGGTGATCGACTGCGGCAAACTCGAGCGGGCCTGCATCATCGAGAAGATCACCCCGCTCCTGATCGGCCTCAACATCAAGAACAAGTGCCAGTTCGGCGGCATCAGGATCACCGGCCTTGACAGGATCAAGTCCTGCGAGTGCAAGTAGGCCCGGGAAGAAGGGCCGCGCTTGAAAAACGAGAGAAAGGAGGAATGGAGATGGGAAGACTTGATGGGAAAGTAGCAATTGTGACAGGAGCGAGCTCCGGGATGGGTGCAGCGATCACGAAGCGCTTTGCCGCGGAAGGGGCGAAAGTTATTGCCATTGCCCGGAGGAAGGAGAAACTCCAGGGCGTCATCGACGAGGTCACCCGGAAAGGAGGCACGGCCATTGCCGTCTCCGGCGACGTCTCAAAGGAGGAAGACGTCAAGAACGCCGTGAAGACCGCTGTTGAGAAGTTCGGCAAACTTGATATCGTCATCAACAACGCGGGCAGCCTGGACAGGGTGGCCCCGGTCGGAGACCTCGACGACAAGACCTGGGAGCAGGTCTTCTCCGTCAACGTCGACGGCCCGATGTACATGTTCCGCGCCGCGCTCCCCGTGATGCTCAAGAACCCGGGCGACGCCGAGGGACTCAACAAGGGCGCCTTCGTCACGGTCTCATCCATCGGCGGCACCCACGGCGGGCACAGCGGGGCCGCCTACACGGCATCCAAACACGCGGTTCTCGGGCTCGCAAAGAACACCGGCTACATGTACGCGAAGAAGGGCATCCGCTCGAACATCATCGCGCCCGGATACGTCGCAACCGAGATGGTGGAACTCTCCCAGACAACCCACAGCCACCCCGAGGGGATGGAGCTCGTCTCCGCCGGCGTCGGCGCCAACCCGCGTATGGGTAAACCCGAGGAGATCGCGAGCCTGGCACTCTTCCTCGCATCAGACGAGGCGAGCCTGGTCAACGGCGCAGTCGTCCCGGCGGATGCCGGCTGGTCTGCGTGGTAAGTACGGTAGAGTAGACGAACATACCCTGCCAGCCGGGCGCACGGGCTTGACCCCACCCCCCCGGCAGGAACGGCCAGCATCTTCGCTTCAAACCCGACCGCCGGGGAAACGTCATGGGATGACCGGATCAGAGGGCGGGGATTGTGCTTGTGGATGCTGGATCGCGAGACTGCACATCCGGACAGGATGGAGCAGCTGAAACGAGAAGAGCATAACCATGATGAAAGGATGGGAATTTACCTACACACATAAACCGCTGAGACTTGTTGAAAAACCCGATCCGGTCGCGAAACCCGGCTACGTCGTACTCGATGTGAAGGCCAGCGGCCTCTGCCACTCGGACGTCGGCGCAATGGAGGATGAGAAGTGGTTGGCGCTGATGAAGTATCCGCTCATCATCGGGCATGAATACGCCGGCGTCATCACCGAGGTCGGCGAAGGCGTCATCGGATACAACGTGGGAGATAGAGTCGGCGTCTGCCCCATGCCCACCAAAGATGGGTATGGTGGAGGATACGGCCGGGACGGCGGCTACGCCACGAAATCGACCGCTCCGGCCGAGATGCTGGTCCCGATTCCCGATGGGGTACCATTCGCCTATGCTGCGGCCGGTACGGATGCGGGGATGACCTCCCACCATGCGGTAGTCGTGGCGGGCGGTGCCAGGCCCGGCATCAACATGGGCATCATCGGCATCGGTGGCCTGGGCCAGATTGGCACCCGGGTTGCCGTCCTCAAGGGTGCCAACGTATACGCGGCTTCCCGGAACCCCGCCGCACGGGAGGAGGCCATGAAACTCGGATGCAAGGCCGCATACTCGACGATCAGCGAGGTCGCCGAGCATGTCAACCTGGACGTCATCGTCGACTTTGCCGGGGCCGGCAAGACAACGGCAGACGCCCTCGAGGCGATCGGGGTCAACGGCCGCATAGTCCTGGTCGGCATGGCAAAACTGGAGACCACCCTCAACACGATGCCCCTGATCACGAAAGAGGTCACCATACTCGGCAGCCAGGGTGGCAACGTCGACGATATTGCCGGCGTCTACAAGATGATGGCATCGGGCGACCTCAAGCCGGACGTCACCGAGATCGGATTCGATGACATCCCTGTGGGCCTCGAAAAACTCAAAGAGGGCGGTGTAAGAGGCAGACTGGTTGCCGTCATGGACAGATAAGATCCGAACCGACATGAAAAAGTGTGTTACCAGCATGAAATCAGATTGAGTTGCCGTTACCGTCGGAGCGAGCTCCGGGGTGGGCGCGGCAAGCGCGAATGATGTCAGTTTCGAGAACGGTGCGGCTTCTCATCGATATGGGCCAGGGCTGGGAGCGTTTCATCTAACCCGGGAACCTGCACGGCCTACTCCCGTGACCTCCGGTAGAGGAAGACCCCCGCGACCTGGAAGATGATGATCGCCAGCACCAGGGCAACGGTATCGACGCCCGGGCCGAAGCGGGTCGTCCCGTCGAACGCAAACTGTATCAAGTCGTGAGCGTAGGTGAGAGGGGAGAGGAGCGCGATACTCTGTCCCCATGCCGGCATACTCGCGAAGGGGATGAAGACCCCGCTGATGAAGAGGAGGGGCAGGCGGACGAGGTTCAAGAGCGACATCACCTCGCCCACGTTCTCCGTGCGGTAGGCGGCAAAGAGTGTGCCCATCATCGAGAAGCAGAGGGAGGTGAACGCGAGCCCGACGAGAAGCGCCACGATGTGGATGATCTCAGCATGGAAAGCAACCAGGCCAACGCCAGTCGTGGCGACGCCGATCGCAGATGCGAATATTGCCCCGCTCAGGCTCGACCCGAGGACAATCGCCTGAACAGACACCGGAGCGGAGAGGAGGCGGTCGAAGGTCTTCGTCCTCCGCTCGATAGGGATGGAAACCGGCTCGATGGAGGAGGCGCTGAAGAGGAGGGTGATGGCGAGGAGACCCGGGAGCAGGGTTCCCGGGGGGGCGTTCCTTCCTATAGCGAAGGCGAGGAACATAACGAACGGAAAGAGCAGGCTGGATACCAGGATAGAGGGTTTGAGGTAATAGATCTTCATGTCCTTGCGTGCCATCGCCCACGCTGCACCGATGTCGCATGAGACCCGCTCAAACCATCCTGGCATCGGCTCCCCCCGCCTCCTTCTTCATACCGACGGAGAGCCCGGTGAGACGGATGAAGACCTCCTCCAGGCTCGGTCCGAGGGTGGTGACGCTGATTGGGCGCAGGTTTTGCTCTTTTGCAAATACGCAGAGGGAACCGAGGACATCCGGTGGGTCCGCGGTGTAGAGCCGGAACTTGTCCCCCTCTTTCCTGACGTCGCTGACCTGCGGGAGTCTTTCAAGCGCCTCGAGGAGACCGGGCCTCGTGGCATCGAAGGAGATCTCGATCGACTGGAGACTCTCAAAGGTCTGCTTCAGCTTCTCCGGCGCATCGATTGCCGCAATTGTCCCCCTATTGATGATGGCGACCCGGTCGCAGGAGACGTTTGCCTCCTCGATGTCGTGCGTCGTCAGGAAGATGGTGACGTTCTTCCGGGCGAGGTCCTGGACGACGTCCCTGATGAGCCGCCGGCTCTGGACGTCGAGCCCGGACGTGGGCTCGTCGAGGAAGAGGACCCTTGGACTGTTCACGAGCCCCATGGCAAGCGTCAGGCGGCGCTTCATTCCCTTCGAGAACCCTTCCGCGGGCTCGTGGCGCCGCTCGTAGAGGCCGAAGGTCTCAAGGAGGTCCCGGGCGGTCCTCTCAATCTCAGCCTTCCTGAGGTGATAGAGCCGGCCGGTGAAGACGAGGTTATCCCGGGCGGAGAGTTCGTCGTAGACGTTTGACGTCTCGGAGACGACGCCCATCAGCCGTTTTGCGGCCAGGGTGTCGCGGACGATGTCGTGGCCGTGGATCAGGGCACGGCCGCTTGTGATCCCGGTCATGCCGGTGAGCATCCTGATGGTGGTGGTCTTGCCCGCCCCGTTCGGGCCGAGGAACCCGAACGTCTCCCCTTCCCTCACCTGAAACCCGATCCCGTTCACGGCGACGTTGTCACCGAACCGTTTGGTGAGGTCGATCACCTCGATTGCATCCATGGGTATTCCGCTCACCCGCCCTACTCCGAGAGGAACGAAAATATCCGCACTAGGTTCTCGTCAAGGGGTTTCTTCTTCTGCCAGGTCTCCTCAAGCGGCGTACACCCAAGGTCGCCGCCGACCTCTCCCACCATGCACCCGCGCCGGCCCTCGAGCAGCGCCTCGACGGCGGCGACACCGAGGAGGCTCCCGAGCACCCGGTCGCGCATCGTCGGCGGCCCGCCCCGCTGGAGGTGCCCGAGGACGACGACACGGGGGTCGGTGTTGAGCTGCTCCCCGATCTCCCGGGCGATCTCAAACGAGATGCCCGGCTTCTTCCCCTCCGCCACCACCACGATCGCGCTCTTCTTCCCGACGGTGAACCCCGCCCGTATGCGCTCGCCGATCCGGGCGATCGAGACTTCTTCTTCAGGGATGACCAGTTCCTCGGCGCCGCCGGCGATGCCGCTCTCGAGCGCCAGGAATCCGGCCGTCCGCCCCATCACCTCGATGAAGAAGAGGCGCTCGTGAGAGCGGGCCGTGTCGCGGATCCGGTCGATCGCCTCGACCGCGCAGTTCGCGGCCGTATCAAACCCGATACAGTAGTCGGTCCCGTAGACGTCGTTGTCGATGCTCCCCGGCACCCCCACGAGCGCCGCCGTATCCGCATCGGCGGCGAGCAGGCTTGCGCCGTGGAACGTCCCCTCACCCCCGATGAGGATGACGCCGTCAAGCCCCAGCCGTTCGATGGCCGCCGCTGCCCGGAGTCTCCCCTCCTTCGTGTAGAACTCCTTGCTCCGGGAGGTCTCGATGATGGTGCCGCCCAGGTGGATGGTGTTCCGGATCGCCTGCCGGTCGAGCGGCAGCGCGTCGCCGCTGATGAGTCCGGTATACCCCCGGCGTATCCCGACGATCTCGATATCGCGTACGAGCGCCGTCCGCACCGCCGCCCTGATACAGGCGTTCATCCCCGGTGCGTCGCCGCCGCTCGTCAGGATGCCGATGCGCTTCACGGCTCCTCCGTATCATCGAGCGCCTCCACCCCGGGAAGCGGTTTTCCTGCAAGCATCGTGAGCGCGGCCCCGCCGCCCGTCGAGACGTGGGTCATCCGGCCCTCAAGCCCGAACCGCACCACCGCATCCGTGGTCGACCCGCCGCCGACAACCGTCGTGCCGCGGAGCGTGGCGAGTGTCGCGGCGATCCGGCGCGTCCCCTCCGCAAACTCGGGGACTTCGAAGACCCCCACGGGGCCGTTCCAGACGACGGTCCGCGCACCCCCGAGTTCCCGGGAGAACTCGTCGGCAGCCCCGGGCCCGATATCGGCGACGAACCAGCCGTCCGGGATCCCGGTTGCCGGGACGACCCGGGCCGGCGCACCCGCCTCAAGCCTCTCGGCGACGATGACGTCCCGGGGCAGGAGGAGGCGAACGCCGAGCTCTGCCGCTTGCGCGGAGATCGCCCTGACGGCGTCCAGGCGGTCGGTCTCGACGCGCGATGCGCCGGTAGCGCAGCCCCGGCTCGCAAAGAACGTCGCCGCCATGCCTCCCCCGATGAGGAGGAGGTCCACCCGGGATAGGATGTTCTCGAGGACCTCCAGTTTGTCGCTCACCTTGGCCCCGCCGATGACTGCGGCAAACGGCCTCTCGGGGTCTTCCAGGATGCACCTGAAGGTCTTCACCTCCTTCTCGAGGAGGAGCCCGGCCACCGCCGGCAGGTGTTCCGGGACGCCCACGACCGAGGCATGGGCCCGGTGGGAGGCCCCGAAGGCGTCGTTGACATAGACCTCCGCAAGGCGGGCGAGGCTCTCCGCGAAGGCCGGGTCGTCCGCCTTCTCCTCCGGGTGGAACCGGAGGTTCTCGAGGAGGACGATATCTCCGTCGCTCATCCCCGCAACCGCGCTCTCCACCTCCGGACCGATGCAGTCCTGGAGCGCGACGACCGGCCGGTCGAGGAGGACGGAGAGCCGATTCGCCACGAGGGCAAGGCGCAACCGTTCCACGACCACCCCCTGCGGCCGGTCCAGGTGGGAGCAGAGGATGACCCGTGCGTTCTGCTCGCGGAGGTAGCGTATCGTCGGCAGGCTGGCCCGGATGCGGGTGTCGTCGGCGATGGTGCCGTCTTCGTCGAGCGGCACGTTGAAGTCGGCGCGGACGAGCACCCTTTTGCCCCGCACATCAATATCCCGGACGGTCTTCTTCTGTTGTAGTATCATCTTCTGCATACCGGCATACCCCCGGAGCAGCGGGGGACGGCAGGAAGCCAGGCGGAAGATGTACCCGGACCTCCCCTGCCGTTCCCCGCGGGATTACGGTTCTGCACTGCATGTGTGCAGGACATAAATAGTGTTCGCCGCATCGTCCCGGATGCACGGGTGCCGCCCGGGCGGTCCATCGCCGGCGCTGGAGGAGAGAAGACGCAAAACGGGTGAGCCCGCAGAAGGGTGAGGAAAGGATTTGAGGCGGTGGGGTTACCACGCCTCAGTATACGCCATATTCGTGTAGATATCTTCGAGCCGGGCCTTGTGCCCCTTCTCCATGTTTGCGAGCTGCTCAAAGACCATCTTCTGTGCTGCATCCGCAGAGGCGGCGGCAAGCTGGGTGTACATCTGTGCGGCCTGCAGTTCCTTCTTGACGGCGAGGAGCAGTCCGTCGATCGGCTTCATATCGGCCGAGAGGGTGGGCTCGTCGAGGGCGTCGGTGACCTTGTAGTCTTTGGCCGCGACAAACTGCATATCTTTCACACCGCGGGTCAGAATGCCCTGCAGGTACTCCCGGTGGCCTTTCTCCTCATTGGCGAGGTCGAGGAAGAGGGTCTTCAAGTTGGCATCTGTGGCCCGGTCGGCGACCGACTTGTAGAAGGTATACGACTCTACTTCGCTGTCGATAGCGTTTGTAATGATCTTCTGGAAAGATTCGGCATCCATGGTTGACATCTCCTTTCTGCTCTGCAGCCACCCCGATCCGGGCCGGCTGCAATACTATTCGCAGGTTAACGAATGACACTTTATATCAGTATAATGGTATTTATACCTTCCTTTTTACCCCGGACGATGCCGGTGATGCGGCTTCCGGCCACCGGGGATGAAGCAGAGTCACGGTGGATTTCCCACCTCAAAGAACCGTCACAGCGCCGTTCCGGCTCATTTCAGCTGCTGCACCCGTGTTCAGAACCGTGGGCCGGGGAACCACCCCATCTCGAACCGGTGGAGCGATGAGATTGGGTCACATTTTTGCGTTTTCCGGTCGAACGGTATATACCTTATGAGGAACCCCCTTTCACCCGGGAGGAGCGGATAGTGCAGAACGCGGGCGGTCCCCGGCGGGTCGTCGAGGTCGTGCAGGACCGGCACGGGGACCAGATCGAGATCTTCGACCCCCCGTTCTACCGGGAGGAGTTTGAGGACGCATACCGGTTCATCATCGATGAGTACGTCGTTCTTCCAAAAGAGATCGGCCTCTTCCTCCCCTGCGCCGTCCGGAAACCCTACAGCCAGAGCCCGAGCCACAAACTCTTCCGGCGGATCATCGACGGCGTCCTCGCCCCGGAGGAGTACCATATTGTCATCTTCGGCACCTGCGGGACGGTCCCTGCCGAGCTCGAGTTGATGTACCCCTACCGGAACTACCATTACATGCTCGGCAAGACCACGGACAAGCGGATACTGCGGGACTTCCACCGGATCGAGGTCTACCGGCTGAAGGGCTACCTCGAGAAGACCCGGGATACCTACCGGCACCGGCTTGCCTACTGTATCGGGCCGTTCCGGAAGGCGATGGTGGAGGCATCACGAGAGACGGGGATCGCCGTCGACCTGCTCCCCTCCGACCCGATGATCGAGCGGCTCTACGACATCGACTGCCCGTTCCCCGAAGGCAGCCTCTCGATGCAGGAATACATTGGCGAGTTCCGGGAGGGGCTCGTGAGACTTGCAGAGTCGGTGCGAAAAGAGTGATTATTTGGGTTTATAGTAGCCCCACTTCTCGAGCGCACCCCTGAGTGCCGGGGCCTTCTTTGCCTTCTCTTCGAGGGTCTCCCCATCCTTCCAGGCCTCGATCGCCTGCATGGTGGCCTCTGCGCCCGCCCGCGTGCCCTTCGGGTGACCGTGGATGCCGCCGCTGACCAGGAGGACGAGTTCGGTGCCGTAGATATCGAGGACGTCCGGCACGAGACCGGGGTGGAGCCCGCCTGAGGAGACCGGGAAGGCGCTCTTGATGCGGCCCCAGTCCTGGTCGAGGGCCATGTGGCCTGCGGCGTTCGTGCGCTTCTCCCGGAGGATATCCGCAAGCACGGTGGCCTCCGCCCGGGTGCCGACCAGTTTCCCGACGGCGGTCCCGGTGTGGATCTGGGAGACGCCGACAAGGCGCATCATCTTCGCCAGGAACTGCATCGTGATCCCGTGCCGCTCGTCCCGGTCAAACGATGCGTGCATCGCCCGGTGGGCATGGATGGCAAGCCCGAGGTCGGAGCAGTAGTCCCGGAGGGTCGCGACGGCGGCGGTCCCGGCGACGACGACGTCGATCATGGCGTAGTTCCAGCCGTAGTCCGCGAGCATCTTCGCCCGCTGCTCCATGACCTCCGTCTCGGCCGTGATGTTGATGAACGCGGACTTCACGTCGCCGGTCTCCTTCTCGGCTCTGTCGCGCATCTTCGCCATCACCCGGACGCGGTCCTCGAACCGGTTGAACGACAGGGAGGTCAGGTTCTCGTCGTCCTTGACGAAGTCGAACCCGCCCATCCAGGTCTCGTAGCCGACCGCTGCATGCTCCTCCGCGGTGAACCCCACCTTCGGCTTCGGGACCGCACCCGTGAGCGGGCGGCCGCGGACCTTCATCATGTCCCGGATCCCCTCGATGCCGAAGTGCGGCCCCTTGAAGTGCCGGAGGTAGTCGGCCGGGAGCGAGGCGTCGATCAGCCGCAGGCGGTCGAGCGCCTTCATGCCGAAGACGTTCCCGGCGATACCGCTCAGGAGCTGGGCCGCGTTCCCCTCCTCCCAGAGGGCGAGCGGGTAGGCGATCTTGACGTAGTTCCCCTCGATCTCGAACGCCTTCGCCTGGAGGTCCCGCATCCGGGGGGGCATGGTAAAGAGCGTGGTCCAGGTCCCGGTCGAGCTCTCGGAGGCGATCCTCCCGACCGCCTCCTCCTTGCTGACCCCCTCCGCCGGTTCGAAGTAGTAGAGGGCTACCAGTTCGTCCGGGCCGGGGGTGTGGTTTACGTCAACAAACTCATCATACCAGTCAATCGCCATAGCGTCACCTCTTGAAAGAAAGGGTGCCGGGGGAGAAAAACCTTCCAGTCAGGGCCGGGCGCGTGGGCTCATGCTGCCTCCTGCAGGCGCCGGGTTTATTACCCTACAAATCCAGGGAAGGTGCAGTATGGACCGGCAGACGCTCTTCGACTACGACACGGGGAGACCACCCGTGAACGAGATCACCGGCACCGACGTGACGCTTCACGACCTGACCTACCGGACCGCCCCGGGCCGGGGGGTCCGGGCCTACCTGGTGGTCCCGGCGGGGACCGGTCTGCACGCTGCCATCCTCTTCCTCCACCCGGGGCCCGGTTCCCGGGCCACGTTCCTTGCCGAGGCTGTGACCCTTGCCGGGATAGGTGCGGTCTCCCTGCTCATCGACGCTCCCTGGACAGAGAGCACGGCGGCGGCCTGGGGGCGGACGGTCACCGACCCCGAGGAAGCCGTGCGGGAGCATATCCGGACGGTGATCGACCTTCGCCGGGGGATCGACCTCCTTCTTGCCCGGCCGGACGTCGACCCGGATCGGATCGGGTTCGTGGGCCACAGTTTCGGGGCGCTCATGGGAGGGGTGCTTGCCGGCGTCGATCGGCGGCTCTCGGCCGCCGTCCTGATGGCGGGCACCGGACGGTTCGCCGACGTCGCCGCCGTGAACATGCCCGACCTCCGGGACGAGAGGCTTGAGCGGTATCGCCGGACGCTCGCGGAGCTTGACCCGGCGGCCTGGGTAGGCCGGGCCGCACCCACCGCTCTCCTCTTCCAGGCCGCTCTTCGCGACGAGGTCTTTACAGCGGAGCAGTCCCGGGAGTTCTTTGAGCGGGCGAGCGAACCGAAGACACTCATGTGGTATGATGCCGGCCACTACCTGAACGGAGAGGCCCGCCGCGACCGTATCGCGTGGCTGGCCAGGCAGCTCTCGCTCGGGCGGTGAGCGCGGGAACGGGATCCGAAGTATTACAATTTTTCCCCTATGTAGTAATAGATATAATTATTACACCTAATGCTCATACTAATGTGTGGCCAGGCACTGCCTGTGCCTCAGCCTCTCTCCAGCATACCCTCTCGGTGCATCACTGCACGTCCGCCATACCCTTTTTTGCACCCTCCGGTGAGCACGGCAGTCAGGTCTTCCGGCGCATCGCGAGCAAATAGCAGCCGGGAAGAACACCCGGGGACGTGCCGCCCCGGGGCATCCGGCGGGTCAGGAAAGGTGGGATTGCAGGAGAGCCGCGTTACGCGTTCTCCCCGGCCGTGCTCGCCGGGCCGGGCAGGCTCTAGAGGACCCATCCCGGGGTGCATCCGGCCAGGGGTCCAGCGTGGGCGCTACTGATCTGGTGCTGCCTGCACCCGGGTGATCTTCGGGGCAGTTGCCTTGAGTACATGCCTGTGTGGTCCGGCCGGCAGGCGCGGCCCTGGGTCCGCCGCGGATGCCGGAAGTGCGACGGAGGCGATGGGGAGAGCCGCTATCGGATTGCCCCGTGCGGCGGTGGGAATGGTTCCGCACCACCATACAGAACTCGGAGCCGGGGGTGATATATTATTACGGCGACTCCAGTGGGATCGTTGAACCGGCCGGTTCAACGCCGTGGGCAAGATCCCTGATATACCGGAGCGCGAGCAAAGCGTCCTCGCGTTTCTGGTCGACGGCATGCTCCCCGGCAAACGCGAGAAACCGGGCGAGGTCCTCCGGGTCCGCCTTCCCTTCCGCCGCCTCGACGATCGCATCGTAGGTCCGGTCCGGGAAGTAGAGCCCCCGGGCAGCCTCAAGGAGCGCCCGGGCGGCATCGGGACCGATCACCCCGGACGCGAGCGCCTCCTGCAGGGTCGCCCGGATGTTCACCAGCGGCTCGGAGAGCGGCACATACGTCTCGGGATCAAAGAGGAGCGCCACCTCGTCGTCGGCGACGAGCCTCCCCTCCCGGTAGGCCCGGTAGATCTCCCCGACACCCTCCATCCCGAGGCTGTCGAGCTCCGCGGCCCGGAGCGCCCCCATGCTGGAGGCGCCGACGACCCGCACCCCGGCCCGGAGCACGGCGAGAACCTCCCGGTGGGCGACGGCGCAGTCCTGGAAGAAGACCCCATCGATGAGCCCGATGATCCGGGCCCCGTCTCCGGCGGCCCGGGTTATGTCGCCCCGTTTTGCCGGAGGGCGGTACTCGGCGTCGAGGACCTTTTGGGCCGTCGCGTGATCACAGCTGGGACCGAGGAAGACGACGACTCCGTGCGTCACGGCACCTCCCCCCTATCCGGTCCTGGTCCATCGCGTACATCTCGAGCCCCGGCACGATCACCCGGACGACCGGAATACCGATCTCCGGCCGGGTGAGGTCGACCACGACCACCCGGGAGAGGCCGGCCGCACTGAGCCGGTCGGTGACGCGGTGGATGTCGGTCAGGAAGTCGTCGCTGTCAAGCGACGGCATATCCGCAAACTCGACCGTCTCACTCTCCGCAAACCAGTGCCGGTTCAGCCGTTTCGTCCGGTCGTAGCCGATCCGCTTCCTGACGTCCGCGGTGTCGGTATCCTCTCTTGCACCGTGGATCTGGGTCAGCCTGCTCTGCGCGACCTCTGTCAACGCCCGGAGGACCGCGATCCGGGCGCTCGTGTGCGACCCCATCCCGATCGTGAGAAGCGTCGGGTCCCTGAGGACCACGTCGTCGGCGACCGCGGCGACCGTGGGGATACCGATATCGCTCGTGATATCCTTGAGCGTCACCTCGACGCCGGCGGCCGCGAACTTCGCGAGCAGGTCGGCCGCAAGCCCGTCGGTGACCCCTTCGACCCGGGGGCCGGTGTTCCTGGTCACCTCCACGAGCGACCAGGCGTCGCGCTCGACCACCTCCATCAGCGCGTGGAAAGTCGCCTCCTCGAGGGTGTTGCCGGACGCAAGCCCGTTGGTGTTGGTCCGGAAGAGGCGGCCGCAGGTCGTCGGGAGGGGGTGGAAGACCGCGTGGACCGGGACGAGCACCTCCTCATCCCGCACGATGTCGTAGCCCTCGACCCAGGGGACCACGAGATCGGCCGGGACCCTCTCAGGGAGGATCAGGTCTGCCGGGTCGAGCGCCGTCCTCCCGGCCGAGACCTCGCTGTAGCGGCCGATGACCGTCTCCCTGCCGTCCATCTCGCCCGAGTAGCGCTCGATCCCCTCCATCATCGCCGAGACCTCGGCCTCGATGGGGGTGGCGCCCTTCCCGTTGTAGACCGATATCGCCCCCGCCTCAGCGGTCGGCCGGATGCTCGAAAAGACCGGGATCCCGATCCGGTCCAGGTTCGTGATGTCGGCGACCCGGGTGATCCCCGCCGCCGGCAGCCGTGCCTTCGCCCGCTCGAGCGTCACTTCGGGCGGGATACACCGCTGGGTCTCGTTCGCGTAAGCCTTCGGGCACGACTGCAGCCGGATCACGCGTCGCCCCCGTGGGACTCGCCCGGCACCCAGCGCTCGCCGTCCTTCCCGATCTCCTTCTTCCAGATCGGCACGCTCTGCTTGATCCGGTCGATGATGTACTCGCAGGCATCGAACGCCTCCCCCCGGTGGCCGGCGCCGACGACGATCAGGAGGATATTCTCCCCGACCTGGAACCGTCCGATCCGGTGGATGATCTCGACGGCCATGATCGGGAACTGTTCAAACGCCTCGTCCCGGATCGCCTCCATCTCCTTCACCGCGACCTCCTCGTAGGCCTCGAGCTCCATCACGTCGATCCCGTCGTCCCGGACAACGCCGAGGAAGGTGACCAGGGCGCCCATATCAGGGCTTCTCACCCGGTCGATCACGGCATTCACATCAAAATCGTCTCTGGTTACGCTGACCATTCCGGTCTCCTCCGTCACCCGCCCGCCACCGGCGGGAAGAGCGCGACCTCGTCCCCGTCGGCGAGGACGAGCGTTCCGGCATCCGCACGCCGCACGCGCCTGCCGTTGTGCATCAGTATCACATACCCCCGGAGTTCTCCGCTCTCCTCAAAGAGCGCCTCCCCTGCCTCTTTCGAGGTTTCCCCGACCGCAGCGAGCAGCCGGCTCATCGTCGCCCCCTCGGGGACCTCCAGCGTGCGGTCCCCACCGATCGCCTCCCGCAATCGGGCAAACGCCCTGATCCGAACCTGCATTCCTCTCTTCATCTCCTCAAAGACCGGCCGCACGCTCCGGGCGGTCGCCGGTCCTGTATCCATAGAGGGACCGGCGATGCCGGTCCTTCCCGGGCAGGGCCCGGGCTGCCTCCACGGATGAATACGCTGTTATGTGGTGTCCCGGAAAATTTGAAGGTTGTCATTCCGAAAAGTCTCCCACCTCAGGGACGGGCCGCTCCTTCTTACGGGCGGATACCCAGTATCCGGGAGCGACCGTCCCCCTCAGGGGAAACGTATATATTGGGAGTCATGAATACTCCAGCCAGTCCCGGAGAGGGACAGAAGGGGGAAGTGAACCGGTGACAATGAGACTTATCGATGATGGGGACGTCTGGGATACATTTGTCGACGAGAGCGCCTCGGGCCGGCTCTTTCACAAATGGGACTTCATGAAGATCACACAGAAGCATACCGGCTTTACGTTCCTCCCCTACGGGGTCTTCAAGGGCAACGAGTTGATCTGCGTCTTCCCGCTCTTTCAGAAGCAGATGCACGGGCTCACCGTCCTCCTCTCGCCGCCCCCTCTCCAGTCGGTGATACCGTATCTCGGGTTCGTCATGAGCCGCCGCTACGATACGGCCAAACAGAGCAAGAAGGAGTCGATGCTCAAGGAGGTTACCGAAGAGATCGAGGAGGAACTCGCGGTCCTGGCCCCGAACTACCTCGCGATAACCCAGGTCCCGGGGTTCATCGACGTCCGGCGGTTCCTCCGGGAGGGCTACGACGCCCGGATCCACTTCTCCTACGTCATCGACCTCTCCCCACCGCTCCCGGAGATCTGGAACGGCTTCTCCTCGAACCTCCGGACCAAACTCCGGAAAGTAGAGAAGAGCGGCTATCGTTTTGAGAAGAGCACCGACCTCTCGACCTTCTACTCGACGGTCGCGGAACGGTTCAGCGAGCCGGACATGAACATCCCGATGATCAGCCGGAGTTACTTCGAGGATCTCTACGAAGCGTATCCCGACGAACTCGGGCTCTACTACCTTTACGATGCCGATGGTGCCGTAACGGGCGTGCAGGCCACTCAGGAGTACAAGACCTTCACCCTCTGGATGGGTGCCCCCAAGATGACGGCGTTGCCGGGGAACGAGTTTCTCCAGTGGCTCCTCCTCGGCCGGGCGAAGGAGGCGGGGTTCCGGCAGATGGAGAACGTCGGGGCGAACAACGAGAACCTGAACCTCTTCAAGTCCAAGTTCAACCCCTCCCTCACCCTCTTCCTGGAGTTGAGCCGGCAGGACCTCTTCGGCAGGGTTGCCCGGTGGGCCTACAGCACCATCGCAAGCAAGGGGCTGGTGAAGCGCAAGGTCCTCTCCTATATAGAGTGACGGTCCAGGGGCTCCTCACTCCCCGCCTTCGAATCCGGTCAGTGCTGGCGACGGCGGCCTTCCGGCGAGTGCCGGGGGGCTGGATATGCGCGGATCTGCCGGAAAGATGACAATATCATTCTATTTTCAGATTAAAAGATATAAATCCCGGATCACAATGCTTATGCTTCTTATCGTTAATGTCTCCGTTAGCAGGAGGTGTGATGTTCCGCATTCTCGCGGTCGACGATGAGCCGGCCCTTCTCGAACTCACCCGGCTCTTCCTCGAACGAGCCGGAGATATGCATGTGGAGACGACGGCATCGCCGGTGAAGGGATTGGATATGCTCTTGCAAACCCCGTACGACGCCGTCGTCGTCGATTACGAGATGCCGGAGATGAACGGCATCGAGTTCTTAAAAGCAGTCCGCAAGCGCGGTATGGAGACACCGATCATCATCTTCTCCGGGCGCGGCCGGGAAGAGGTCGTCATCGAGGCGATCAACCAAGGTGCGGACTTCTATCTCCAGAAAGGCGGCAACCCCTCCGCCCAGTTTGCGGAACTCCGGAGCATGATCCTCCAGGGGGTCCGGCGGGGACAGGCCGAGACGGAGGTGCAGTGGTCCCGAGACCTCTACCAGAGCATCTTCGAGCATACCGGCTCCGCAACCATCATTATCGAGGGGGACATGACGATCTCCCTTGCAAACAGCGAGTTTGCGTCTCTCACCGGCTATTCCCGGGAAGAAGTGGAAGGGAAACTGCCCTGGACGGCCATCGTCGCCGGAGAGGACCTGGAACGGCTCAAGATGTACCACCGGCAACGGCGGGTGGACCCCGCTTCGGCGCCGCGGACCTACGAGTTCCGCATGGTCGACCGGGCAGGAAGAGAGCGGGATATGCACATGACGGTCGGGAGGATCCCCGGAACGGACCGCTCCGTCGCGTCGATGATCGACATATCCGACCGGAAACGATACGAGGAGGAGCTCAGCGCGGCGAACGAACAGATGGCCGCAGCGTTCGAGGAGGCGCTGGCGAGCCAGGGGTCGCTTGAGGCGCAGTGCCGCGAGATGGAGGATTACCAGGCAACCCTCCGGGGCATCATCGACTTTCTTCCCGACCCGACGTTCGTGCTTGACCGCGACGGGAAGGTGATCATCTGGAACCGGGCGATCGAGTCGGTGACCAGGGTCCTGAAGAACCGGATCGTCGGTTCGGAGGCAGGGACGATCTCCGCATTGACATCCGGGCTGCTGTACCCACTGTTCGCGGAGACCCCCCTCTATGGCAGGCAGCAGGACGGTGCCTTCCGGGAGATCCACATCCCGTCACCCGGCGGCGGAGAGGGGACCTACCACTGGGGAAAGGCGGCGGCGCTCTACGACGCACAGGGGAAGGTTTCCGGCGCGATCAAGTCTTTCCGGGATATCACCGAGTCGAAACGGATGGAAGCACGGATCCGGCGCCGGATAGAACTCGAACGGATGGTAAGTTCGATCTCCGCGCGGTTCGTCGCCCTGGACCCGGCGGACCTGAACAACGCCCTGAACGAGACGCTCCGGGTGCTCGGTTCGCTCTTCGATCTCGACCGGAGTTACATCTTCTGCTTCGACGGCGACCTCGCCCGCGTGAAAGAGATCCACGAGTGGTGTGCGGAAGGGATCGAATCGCAGATCGGTGTATTGCAGGACCTGCCAGCCGACGTCGTCGCCTGGGCGATGAAGCAGATCGAGGCCAGGAAACCGATCTGCATCCCGGACGTGGCCGCTCTCCCGGCAGAATCGATGGAACGCGGGTTCTTCCAGGAGTACGGGGTCCGGTCAATCACCCTGGTCCCGGTCGCGACCGCTGATGAGGTCATGGGGGCCATCGGGTTTGAGACCGCCCGGAAGACCCGGACCTGGTCGAACGAGGACGTCACGCTGCTCGAGGTCGTCGGCAACCTCGTCGCCGACCTATTTTCCCGGATTCGTGCGCACGAACGCCTCCAGAAGAGCGAGGAGAGGTTCAGGGCTCTCGTGGAGCGGTCGCACGACTGCTACATCCGTGCAACGACGACACCGCCGGCGATCGAGTACATCAGTCCCTCCTGGGAGCGCCTGACCGGCTACCCGCCCGGGGAGCACCCGTGCGGCCCGGAGTTCATCGAGGGGCTTCTCCACCCCGACGACCGGGAGGCGACTCTGGCCCATCTTCTGAAGCCGGATGCCGCCCGGCTGTACACCGTCAGGGTGCTCCGGAGAGACGGTGGCTACACCTGGGTTGAGATCTGCCCGATCCCGGTCTACGCAGACGACGGGCGTCTGGCCGCGATCGAGTACGCGGTCCACGACATCGACGCCTGGAAGCGGACCGAGGCGGCGCTCATCGAGGCGAACAAGAAGCTCACGCTGATGAACAGCATCATACGGCACGATATCTTGAACCAGGTCACGGTGATTCTCGGGCATATCGCCCTCCTCCGGGAACAGCCGCTCGACCCGGTCGTCGCCGCAGCCCTTGAGAAACAGCAGACCGCCGTCGATATCATCCAGTCGCAGATAGAGTTCACGCGGGATTACCAGGACCTCGGCGCCCACTCCCCACGGTGGTCCGGCATCGACCCCCTGGTATCGATGGCGGTGAAGATCCTCCAGCCGCTAGGGATCAGGATCAAGAGAGATCTCGCCGGCGTCTCCGTCTACGCGGACCCGCTCCTCTCGACGGTCTTTACCAACCTCCTCGACAACACGCTGCGGCACGGCGGGGGCGTGACGGAGATCCGGGTCACGGCCGTGCCGGAGAGCGGCGGGCGCGCGCGGATCATCTGGGAGGACAACGGCGTGGGGATCTCCTACGCCGATAAGCAGCGGATATTCGAGCGGGGGTTCGGCCAGCATACGGGGCTCGGGCTCTTTCTTGTACGCGAGGTCCTCTCGATCACCGCCATCACCATCCGGGAGACCGGCGAACCGGGGCGCGGCGCCCGGTTCGAACTTACGGTGCCGGAAGGCTGCGCCCGGTTCGAGTGAACGGAGCCGGGCAAAAAGGGAGGGGGCCTACCGCCGCCCGTACTTCTTGAACATGTACCAGAGCCCCGCGACGACCCCGGCCATCACCAGGAGGCCGAAGATCGCGACGTAGGACTGCTCCTCCACCACGATCCGGTACTCGTCCTCCCCTTCGGCCTGGTCGCTCTTCACCGCGGCGACGACCTTGTACTCACCGGCGACGATATCGGCCGGCGGGATCACCGTCACCTGCACCGTCGCCCGCTCGCCGGGCTCAAGGCTCGCAACCGTTGCCGGGTCGACGGTCGCCCGCCACCCCTGCGGCGCGCTCATGTTGATCCCGATGTTCGTCAGCGCTCCCCCGACGCCGGCGTTGGAGATGGTCATATCGAACGTGAGGGTCTCGCCGCGGTTGATGTCGTGGCGGTAACTCTTCGCGTAGGTCCGCATGGTGTAGGACCCCCGGAGCCGGAGCGTCAGGTTCTCCTCGTACTGCCGGGCAGCGGAGTCGATCACCGCCGTGAAGTTGTACTCCCCGACATCCACCGAGTAGGGCGGGATGAAGTCGAGGTAGAGGGTCTTCTCCTCGCCGGAGCGGATGTAGATCTCCGAGACCTCCTCGGTGGCGCTGCTGCTCTCCTTGAACCGGGCATACCACTGTTCGGGAAGGCCGAGGACGGAGAGCGTGTAGGTATCGTCGTTTCTGCCGGCGTTCTTCAGGATCATCTCGTACTGCGGATTCGAGCCGATCGCCGCCATCCGGGACGGGGACTTCACCCGGATCTCGGCGAAGAAGTTCTCTTTATCGAGCGGCACGATCCCGAGGTCGACCGTCCGACCGATCCGGACATCGACACCTTTCTTCTCCCACGACCGGTAGCCGGGTTTGGCGACCTTGACGGTGTAGGTGCCCATCGGGGCGCCGATGGAGACCTTGCCCTCGGCGGTCGTGAGCATCCCCTCGACCCGGGTGTTACCGTCGTAGACGGAGACATCGGCACCCTTCACGACGTTGCCTTCTTTGTCCACCACCGTGGCTTCAAGCATCCCGGTCTCGCCGCTGTGGGTCTCCGTGACCCTGACGTAGACCCAGATCGTCCCCTCGCCGATGCCCACCCGGATGGGGTACTCCCCCACGGCGGCATGGCCGGAGGTCTCGACCACCAGGCGGACGGACTTCGTCTCGCCGGCCGGGATCAGCATCCGGTAGACCTCGCGGTCGTTGTCCTCGAACCGGATCTTCCACCCGTCGGTGCCACGGTAGGTCCAGTAGTTGAGGAGGCACGTTCCGGTCTCGCCCCGGTTCGTGACCGCAAGGTCGAAGACCGCGTCATCACCCGCCTCGATCATCTCGCCCGGGAAGTCGCACCGGATCTCTGTGGACATCGTCCCGCCCTGGGCCGCCGCCGCCCCGGAGACGATCGATGCCGCGAGGATGAGGGCAAAGAGGATGAGTATTTTTCTCCCGGTCATATCCTCACCTGATATCCATCCGCATGAACTTCACGTAGGTCGCGGCGAAGAAGACCGCCGGGAAGACGATGAGCGCGGCGATGTTCATCCAGACCCGGCCGAGGGCGTCGGCAAGGCCGCCGGGGTCCTCTTGCGTAGCGGTACCATACATGTAGGAAGACAGCATCATGGAGATCTGGGGGTTCGTCACCGCCATCGCGACCCGGTAGTAGTTCATCTGCGGCGAGAGGATGTTGGAGACGTCGCTGATGAGCTGTCGTTTCTCGACGTAGGCCCTCATCTCCTCTTCATACTCCCTCCACGCCGGGTCGATCTCCGGCTGGTTACTGCCGCTACTGCTTACCACGACGCTCCTGGAGGAGGTAACGGTATACCCCCCTTCGGAGGTGTAGGAACGTGTGATCTCTGTATTGGGCGCCTCGGGCGGGTCGCCCGCGAACGCGTCTGCGGCCATCATCCCGAACATGGGAAGGAGAGAGGTGACGATGGCGAAGATCACCAGGGTGTAGATCAGCGCGTTTCCGCTCTCCGAGGCCACCGTCGACATCGTCAGTGCGATGGCGAAGTAAGCGAGCAGGAACCCGAGCGAGGCCGCACCGAAGATCAGGATGGCGGCAAACTCGTCCAGCGTCGGGACGATCGAGAAGATGAGGAGCATGGCGACGGCGAGCGCGAGCGCAAGCCCCATGGCGAACCCGAGCGCACCGACGCCCCCGAGCACCTTGCCGTTGATGATCTCGTCCCGGTAGATCGGGTGGGAGAGGAGGGTCTTCAACGACCGGGACTCTTTCTCCTTCGAGACCAGATCAAATCCGATGGCAAGAGCAAGGATGCCGCCGAGGGCCGACATGTAACTCATCATGGACATGAAGACGTACATGATCGAGGGTTTCTCGGGCATCCAGCCGGAGTAGGGACCTTCGATATTGGCGTCCGCCATGTGCTGGAGCTGCTCGTTATACGATTCCAGGCTGTTGTTGTAGTTCTCGATGCCGTCATGGATGCTGACCGCGGATATCACCAGGAACAGGGCCAGAATGATGATGAACCGCCTGCTGGTGATGTGGTCGGAGAACTCTTTTCGGGCTACGTTGAGCAATCGATCGAACGCCATGCTTCACCTCCGGTAGACCGCCATGAAGACGTCCTCGATATCCGGCTCTTCGATGCGCATCTCCCGGACGTGCACGCCCTGTTCGAAGAGGGAGGCGGCAAGCCGGTCGCGGATGTCGGTCTTCGCCCGGAAGATCGCCCGGTTCCCGTTCCGCTCGACCGCGACGATCTCGGGGTCTTCGATCGCCGGCAGGTGCTCCCGGGTCTCGACGACGATCCTGACGGCGTCGCCGTCCGAGGGTGCGAGCGTCCGGGCGACCTCGTCAAGCGTTCCCTGCGCGACGAGTTTTCCTTTCGCGAGGAGCCCGACGGTCCGGCAGACCGCCCGAACCTCGGAGAGGATGTGGGAGGAGACGAAGACCGTCTTTCCCTCGCCGGCGAGGCGTTCGACGAGGTCCCGATACTCCCTGACGCCCTCGGGGTCGAGGTTTGCCGTCGGTTCGTCGAGGAAGAGCACAACGGGATCGTTGATCAGCGCCTGGGCGAGGCCGAGCCGCTGTTTCATCCCGCGGGAGTACTCGCCGGCCTTCTGGGTGACGCCGTCGAGGTGGACCAGTTCAAGCAGTTCGGCGATCCGGTCTTTCCGCTCCCGCGCACCCGTCCCGTAGAACCGGGCGAAGTAGTCCAGGTTCTGCTCGCCGGTCATGTTCCCGTAGAATCCTACGTCTTCAGGGAGGTAACCGATGATCTCCTTCACCTTCAGCGGGTCTTTCGCGACCTCGATCCCGTCGACCAGGCACCGGCCGCCGGTGGGCTCGATCATGCCGGTGAGCATCAGGATCGTCGTGCTCTTCCCCGCTCCGTTCGGGCCGAGGAAGCCGAATATCTCGCCCTCCCCGACCTCGAGGTCCAGGCCGTCGACGGCCGTCTTTCCGTTGTATACCTTCGTGAGGTTCTCTGTCCGTATCATCCATCTACTCCCCGCCGGGCCAGGTCCGGCGGTGCTTACTGCAGGCTTTGACATCCTCTTATTAACGTTTTCTGTGACAAACGTCTACACGTCGCGGCGGGAAGCACGATTTCGATTGTTCAGTATCGCGTTCTTCCCCGGAGGGCCCGGTAATCTGCCGCAAATATACCGACCGCCGGCATACCGGCTCCCGCGCGGCATGAGCCGCCGGACCGGTGCACCCTTCTTCGAACCGCTGTTCGGCGTTCTACGCCGGAATATGGGTGGGAACAGGAGATAAAGCGATGGTTGACTACGAAAAAATTCGGACCTATGCGCCCCGGGTTTAGGTAGACAAGACATCTCCATGACCCCGGCACCCGCCCGCCCGGGGAGCGGAACTGCAATCCGGAAACCTTTTCACACATCGGTCCGAAGGTCCCCTGATACAGTATGAGAAGGGTATTCGGTGCGGCAGCGGTGATCGTGCTCGCATGCCTGGTCCTCGCGGCCGGATGCACGTCGCCCCAGCCCCAGGCGGGCTACGTGACGGTCAGGAGCGTCGATATCAGCATTCCGGACGGGCAGCCGCCGTCGAACGTCACCGGGGTCGTGGTGGTCCCCTACCTCGACGCGGTCTACGCGGAGGTGGACGAGGTCGACCTGCAGGTCAGCGTGAAGGAGGCCGGGACGGATATCGTCGTCACGGAGACGGTTCTTCCCATCGGCAACCTGACGCCGGGGAAGACCGCGCGAGAGGAGGTCGGGCTCACGCTCGAGAACGGCAGGCGCTACGACATCTGGGTGACGGTCTGGCAGGACGGGCGTATGCGGGAGTCGGGGTCGGTGAACGTCTTCCTCCCGGACCGGACTGTGGCCGGGCAGCGGCTGGCCTACTCGCTCCTCACGGTCTCCGCGATCGACGTCATGACCCCGGACCTCGACGCCGACCCGATCGCGCTCGATATCATCACTTCGATCGCGAACAGCGGGAGTTCTTCCGGAAACCTCGCCATGGAGGTCCGGGTCGTCAACCTCCAGACCGGGATCACGGCCGTCCGCGAGACCCGGCCGCTCGGGGTGGTCGGGGCGGGAACAACCGAGAAGCAGGTGCGCGTCACGGTCCCGAACGGCTACGACTACCAGATCAGCATCCGGTTGATCGAGGGCGGGGCGGCGTTTGCGACCAGCACCGGCCGGATCACCCTGGCCCCGCCGCCGCAGGTGGTCCTCGCGGACGGCTCCGTCCTCGACTCTGCGAAGTCCACGTCGCCGGCCTTCTTCCCGGTCCCGACATCGACCCCGGCACCGCCGTCCTCCGCACAGGTCGGGCAGTTCCGGGTCCAGAGCGGCGGTGCGCCGACGCCGATGCAGTCCCCCGGGTTTGCCGTCGCGCTCGCCGCCGCCGGGCTCATCGGCGCCGGGCTTTTGAGGCGGAGGAGGTAGGTGGGGTGTCGGAGGCGAGCCGGAGAGCCTCACCGATAGGTGGGGCTGCCGAGGGTCTCACCGCGTGGAAGGTCTACCTCTACGCCGTCTCGTTCATCGCGCTCATCGTTGCGATCGCAGGAAGCGTGAGCCTCCTTGCTATTGCCGTAGAGGTCTTCATCTACCCGGTGCCCCAGCCCTACCCGGCACCGCAGTATTTCCCCGATCTCCCGGGGAGCGTGGCGCAGGTCGTGGTGGGGCTCGTCGTCTGGGGGTACCACTGGAGGCTGCTAAAAAAGGAGCATTGACGGGAATTCACCGTTTCCGGAGGGGTGCAGCAATCCGCAGCCCTGCTGCCGCCCCCGCCGCACCGGGGCCCGGTAACGGAGTGGGTGCCGCCTTCGCCGGGAGAGAGGAGGTGCCGGGCGTCACCTGCACGGAGGCATGGGGCGCCGGTTGCACCGACGTATAGACATGGACCGTCCCTCCCGGCGGGGGCAGCGGCGGAAGTTCGTGCCGGGAGAGCGTCCATCCGTCGTCTTTTTTGCAGGTAAACTCTTCTGGTGGCGGGAGTGTGGTGTTCACCGCGACCCGCAAGGTGCCGCCCTCGACGATGCCCACGAACTCGTGGTCGAAGTAGACCGATTCGCCGTCGTTCGCCCGGTAGATCAGGTACCAGCCGGTCTCGTTCACCTCGGCCCCGGATGGGGGTTTCTCAACCTGGTAACGCTGCGGAAAGAGGTGAACCGTCTCCCCGGCGGCCGGGACCCTGTCGATGAACCCGGTATACAGCACGCGGCCTCCCTTCTGCACGGTATACTTTCGTGCGGGTGGGTCCGCCGCCACGACGAGTTCGGTATCGGCGATCGTTCCCTTATACTCGCCGTCGAAGAAGACCTCCATACCGTCGCTGTTGAACCAGTGGACGACGTACCACCCCGTTTCCTCCGCTCCGGCAGCAGCAGCCGGGAGGACCGCGGCAAGGAGGAGGCATACGAGACAGGCGGTTCTCATCGCATCTCCAGCTGAACAGTACATGAAGGAGGAAAGGGAAGCGTATCATATATCGTTTTGTGCCCGCCCGCGGTCGCCAGGACCGGGGTTGCCGCTTCCAGCGAAAGAGACCGGGTCGCCGGCGCATATGAGGGTTCCGAACGGCCCGATCACCGCGGGTCGCCGGGCTCCGGAGCGATACCCGGAAGCAGTTTGCAGAGATCCGAAAGGAGCCCATCTCCATAAAGGATGCGCTTGCCCGGGCGGGCATCCAGGTCTGAGGCACTCTCCCCTTCCCGTGCCGGTTACGCCCTTGGTGTGGCACTAATCTGCCCGTCCTCTACTCCCCCTCATCGCCACCCCCCGTTCGGCACCCTCACCTCAAACCGCGCCCCCTCGCCGGGGACCCCCGTCTCCCGGATCGTCATCCCGGTGATCCCGAGGATCCCCGAGACCAGAAACAACCCGTGCCCGTACCGCCGCTTATACGTCTCCCGGAAGATCGCCTCCTTCTCGCCCTCGGGAATCCCGATGCCGTCGTCCTCGCAGAGGATCAGGAGGTCCGGCCCGGATCGTACGCACGAGAACCGGATCTCCGTCACGTGCCCCCCGTGGCGGACGGCGTTGTCGATGAGGTTAGAGAAGACCTTCTTCACCATCGGGTCCGCGTAGATCTCAAGATCCCCGAGGTCAACCCGGACCGCCGCCAGGAGGCCGAGCTCCGCAACGCTCTCCCGGATGAGATCCGCCGGCCGCTGCCAGACCGGTTCCTTCACCCCCATGTCCTGGTAGTCTCGCGTGAACTCGATCTGCCGTTGGATCTCTTCCACGGCAGAACGGGCACGCCCCAGGTAGTCCCGGACGGCAGAATCCTCGATGTCCTCCGCGGCGAAGTCGATATAGGCGCGGGCGACGGTGAGCTGGTTGAGGACGTCGTGGCGGGTGATCCCGGAGAGGAGATGCAACTTCGCGTTCGCCCGGCCAAGCGCCTCCTCGGCATGCTGCCGCTCGGTGATATCCTCACCGGAACTGAGCGTCCCGCAGACGGCGCCGTCATCGTCCTGGATCACGGTGTTGTGCCACGCGATGATTCGCTCGCCGCCGTCCGCGGTGAGGACCGATGTCTTCGCATACTCGTTCTCTCCGGTCTCGCCCTGCATCAGCCCGAGAAAGATCCCACGGCACCGGTCCCGTTCCGCCGGCGGGACGAACCGCTCGGCCCAGGGCTCGCCCACGGCCTCGTCTGCCGGGCAGCCGAGGACCTTGGCTGCCCGGCGGTTGATGAGGGCGACCCGTCCGTCCCGGTCGAGAACGACGAAGAAAGCGCCGGCGATATCCAGGTACTGCCCGAGCCGTTCTTTTTCCCGCCGCAGACGCTCTTCGCTCGACGTTAAGCCGGTAAAGATCACCGCGTAGGGCTGCCGGATCCCGGTCTCGACGAAGGCTATGTAGATGAGCCCGTACGCGAGTACCATCAGGAGGTGGCCGATCATGTTCTGGATCCCGTAGACGCTGATATAGAGGGTAAAAGCGAGTTCCGATGCCATCAGCACGATGAGGGCCGCAATCAGGTGGTGAACCACCCGGGGCGAGAAGGCGTCGCGCAGCCGGTAGACGGCGACGAGCCCGAGGGCGAGGAGGGCCGCGATGACGTACTCGCTCGCGATCTTGAACGGCGTGAGCCCGCTGCCTTCGATGTAGCAGTCGGGAAAGACCGGGACGACGAAGATCGAGAGGAGGAGGGCCCCGGCGATTCCTGCAAACCCGGCAAAGACCCGAAGGGGGGCGGGGTTCTTCCGGACGAGGAGCGGCGCAGCGAGGAACGTCCCGGCAAGGAGGTAGCGGGAGGCGATCCAGAGCTGGGTCGGGAGGTTTGCGTCATAGCCGACGAAGATCCCCATCCCGTCGTAGGCAAGGGTGTGGACAAGGCCGATCACGGCCACGAAGAGCAATCCGGTGCCGGCGACGAGCAGATAACTGTTTTCCTGCATCGTTCGGGCGTTCCAGGCGACGGTGAAGACCGCTATCGCTATCCCTACCGCGACGAGTTCGGTGATTATGTGAAAGAGGAGGTAGTTGTAGAGGCTGGTCGCTGCGAGGGCGGCGAGAAGCACCGTAAAGGCGATGAATGACCATCGGGTACTGGATTTTTCGCTGTTCCGCTCCATGCCTGCCAGACGACGGTTGTTCTTTGCGATGAACGAGATCGTTATTCTTTCGATGCGACAGACGAGGTTTACTCGCTCGCCCGTTGTCCCCCGGGAGACGAACTGAGCCGGATATGACTATCTTTAGACAATATATCCCCTGGTTCCGAGCGTTCCCCATCACTATACTCTATAGAATAGTAATATAGATCCTCTTTAACTTGTGGGATGGAGCAGGAACCCTCCTGCCTTTATGTCCGGGAGGAAGATCCCGCCGACCCATGCCTGCACTGCG
Source organism: Methanoculleus sp. (assembly GCF_036677455.1). GTDB lineage: Archaea > Halobacteriota > Methanomicrobia > Methanomicrobiales > Methanoculleaceae > Methanoculleus. The sequence goes on from NZ_JAVBWL010000036.1 coordinate 26,086, forward strand.
AGAGCCGGGCAATCAGAGTCGCCCGTACCGGCCTCCGGTCCGGGGATAAGCGGCGCTCCGGCGGCCCGATCAGGCGTCGTCCGGGAGATCGATGCCTGTTCCGGGGCAGTCGATCCCGAACCCCTTTGCGTAGTTCCGGTGCGCCTTCTCAAAGACCGAGAGGTCCCCTCCGAAGAAGTTCGACCCTGCCGCCCGCTGCTTGAGGTCCCCGAGATAGGCGATGAGGTGCGGAGGAAGGGATAGGATGTGAGCGGGGGCCGATATGCCCGGGAGGTACGGGTGACGGTGCCAGTTGCGGGACCGTAAGGGTCCGGGGACCGCAGAGGAGCGAAACGCTCCCGGTGCGATATCGCCGAGTTCCACGAGATATGCGAGCCCGGTGATATACTCAAAGGTGTCCAGGGACTCGTTGAAGGCGTAGCGGTTCGGGAACAGGCCCTGCATCATGGTGTAGATGACCCGGGAGAAGTAGTCCGTCTCCTCCCCGGGACGCTCGTCGGTCCCGGTTATCCAGTCGGCGCCAAAGCCGGCGATCTCCTGGAGGTTCACCGAGTCGTGGTAGGGCACGGCTTTTCTCAGTCCACCGTACCGGTACTCCTTCGGTCTTCGGACGATTGCTTCGAGCGTATCAAAGTGCCCGGTGCGAACGGCGGCGATGCCGGACGCGTAGAGGACCAGGAGGGCCGGGTAGCGCCGTAACCGGGACAGGCCCTCGATGTAATCCTGGTCCGTCTTGTGAATATTCTGGATCCCGGAGACCCGGATCTCGATGGGAGGGATGTTGATCAGCCGCACGAGCATGTCGGATATGAGGTCCGTGAAGGTGTCATCATGGTATGCCACCGTGGCGGCCATCGCCGCGAGCGGCGCCGTGATATTTTCAAGATCCCGGAGCGTCGCGAGGTAATACGCCCTGCCGTCGACGCCGGTCGCCTGGTATCGCAGCCTGTCCCGGATGAACCCGATGACGCGGTCGGTCTCGTCGCGGATGAGATCGGGGAGCATGAGTTCGGGTTTCGGCTCTCGCAGGGTGCGTTTGACCTTCTGCACCGCGGTCGAGACGCTCATCGGTTCCCTGTGGTCGTAGCGGCGCAGGACCTCGATCCGGGAGGAGAGTTCCTCGAAGAACTCGTCCGCGGTGGCGATCTCGATCTCGGAGGGGCGGAGTTCCCTGACGACCTCTTCGGGGATGGGGGTCGAGTCCTTTCGCCGGCACCAGATGGTCGAGTACCTCCGGACCCTCTGTGCGCCGTCGCCGGCGAGGATCTTCACGAGCCCCGTATCGTCCTGTGCCGACCATCCGCAGATGATCAGGCCGTATTCCGAGAAGATCCGGTCCAGGTAGTCTTTGATCTTGGGGCTGTAGTCCTTCAGGTCTTCGGGCGTCATCTTCAGATCGGTGCTGGGGTAGTCGCCGTTCACCTTGACGATCCGGCACCGGTCCGGGAAGACGGACATCATCTCCGGGTCGCTCAACTCCGTGATCACCACCGGCTGGATCCCCTGATCCAGGAGCGCGCGTTCCATGAGGTCGTCGAAGTTCGTGGTGACGATGAGGCCGATGAGACCTTCCTTCACCATCGCTGCAATCGTCCGGTGGGCCGGCGTCGGCCCGGGGGCGACCCGTCTCCCTTCCGGGTCCGGGATGGTGAAGTAGTCGTCGAGGATCGCCTCTTCGTCCCCGTCACGGGCCCTGAGCGTCTCGAAGAGTCCGGGGAACGTGGGTTCTTCACGATACCGGTTCCGGTACCACTCCAGGGGATCTCCATCGATCTGCTCTCCCGAGAGATCGGCAATCCTCCGGATCAGGTCTTTTGTGATCTTCTTGCCGGTGGGAAGGTTTCCTCCCGATACGCCCGAGCCAAGGAGGAGGGCATAGCGCTTCGGCGACGAGGCGACGGCGAACGCGACCGGGATGATGTCGTCAGGGATCACGGTATCCTTCTGGTATCTTCTCCGGCGGCCGGGATAAGGTGATCGGCCGGCCGGCTCTACTCCGGGTTCGATGTGGGGGACCGACCTACACGGTCACCTACACCGCCCGGGCCCGGCGAGACCTCCGAAACCTTCCCGCCGGATCATCCGGGCCGTCGCCGGGCTCCGGGAGGACCCCCACCAGCATGTCCGGGTTCTCCGGAACTCCCGTCTACCGGCTCGGGGTTATTCTCACGATCGAGGACGAACGCCTCCTGATTCTTGTACTGGAGGCGGGGAGACGATCCGGAACCATACCCGTCCCGGTCTTCTGCTGCCTATGGAACGGCGCGGTGAGAGGCCGTGCCTCCGGAATAAGGTTTATAGAGCCGGTGGCGATGTATCATCCAGAAGCTGCACCGCTTCTTCTCTGAGGCGTGAGATCTCACCATGGTGCAACCGTTCCATGAAATCGTACAGGTCTGCATAGAACCTCTCGGCCTCTTTGATGGATTCACGGACCTCTTCTGCCGTGATCGCGAAGTCTACCTCTGCGGGGTTGAAGGGGCAGAGCGAGAGGGCTCCCTCCGCAAGGGGGGAGGTGAACGCGGCGCCCCTTCTTCACTTTCGCGATGCGTGGCTATCCTTTATGACGGAGGGGCGGCTAACATGATTCTATCGTATGCTACGGAGGTACCAGCACCGTTTGTATCCGACGAAGGATCAGGAAGTCCTGATCGCCAAGCACCTTGGGTGCTGCCGGTTCGTGTACAACTGGGCGCTCGACCGCAAGAATCGGGCGTATCACGACGATGGCCTCAGTCTCTCGAAGTACGACCTCATGAAGGATCTCCCCGCTCTCAAAGAGGAGTTGCCCTGGCTGAAAGAGGTCAACGCCCAGTCGCTACAGCAGTCGATCTACCACCTTTCTCGTGCGTTCACCAACTTCTTCGAGGGTCGTGCCGAGGAACCGACCTTCAAGAAGAAGCATAGCCCCGAACAGTCGTTCACGGTGCCGCAGTCGTATACCGTGGACTTCGAGCAAGGGACAGTAAAACTCCCGAAGATCGGGTCGATCAAAACGGTCTTCCACCGGGCCTTCCTCGGGACGACGAAGTCCGCAACGGTGATCCGGAAATCAACTGGCCGATACTTGATCAGCATCGTGGTCGAGGATGGCAGGAAGCCCCCGAAACCCGCCGACCCGGTCCCGGATCAAACCGTCGGGATCGACCTGGGACTCACGCACTATGCTGTCCTCTCGACCGGGGAGAAGGTGGAAAACCCAAAGCACCTCAAGATCTCGCAAACACGGTTAGCCGTGCTCCAGCGCCGGCTCGACCGCAAGCAGAAAGGGTCAAAGAACCGGAACAAGGCCCGTCTCAAGGTTGCCCGGTGTCACCAGACGATTGCCGATCAACGGCGGGACTTCCAGCACCAGCTCTCTTCTCGACTGGTTCGCGAAAACCAAGCACTGGCTGTGGAGTCTCTGAACGTGGATGGCATGGTGAAGAACCACACACTTGCGGGAGCAATCAGCGACGCCGGGTGGGGTTCTTTTGTCTCGATGCTGGCGTACAAGTGCCAAGAAGCCGGGAAACCCCTGCTGGAGATCGGGATGTTCGAGCCGTCCTCGAAGACCTGTTCGGTCTGCGGCTACCGGAAGACCGATCTGACGCTGAAGGATCGGGAGTGGACCTGCCCCGAATGCGGGACGCACCACGACCGCGACCTGAACGCAGCAATCAATATCAAACAAATCGCACTTACAGGCGCGGAACGCGCCGAAGAGCCTGTGGACCCGCTCCCAATAGGGAGGGGGATGATAGCCGGGAAGCCCCCTGCGTAAGCGGGGGGTAGTTCACGTAGTATTGCTTATCGATGCGGTCTCTTTTGGCGGCGGCGATACGGCTGTTGTCGATACCGTACAGACTCTCAAGGAGGATCGTTGCACCGGAATGGTTCTCACATTTTATACCGGTCGCAAAGAGGAGGGCCAGTACCATGTAATACATGCTATAGTATGCCATCGAGACGGTCTCTTCAAGCCGCTCGTTTTCGAGCAGGATCTTTGCCGAGACGAGATAACTCTCCGACTTCTTCCGGTATGCTTCCTGGACCTGAGCGCTGGGGGTAACGATCTGGATCTTTCCTTCCCGGAAGAGTTTGTTCAAAAAACTTTGTCTTCTCATAGAATCGCTCGACTCCCTTCAGGATGACGTGGTTCTTTACAATCTCCTGGATCAGCAGATTTTCCGGGTCCCAGGGTCCGACCTTCACGCTGAGGTTTGAATGGTACCGTTCCAGTTCCTGTTTTACCATTCTATTGTCTGTCTCTATATAGAGATCGATATCGCTCCTCCGGTTTGCGGTCCCCTTCGCATAACTGCCGAAGATTACGGCAAGTGGGATATCTCCTCTCTCCTGAATCACCCTGATGATGAATCGCAGATGGGGGGCCTCTTCGATCAGGTTTGTGAGCGCGTACCATTCCACGACATAGACCTGCACCCGCGCTTCAATGGTTTTCTTCAGAAAAAAAACCCTGTTTTTTCCCTCTGTCCTGAAGTCGACGACATTCCCGTCTAAGAGACCCTTAAGTTTCCGTAGCACGGTGGTGTGCGAGACGCCCAGATCTTTTGCGAGTTTGCGAGGGTGCGAGTCGCCTCTGAGCAGGAGAGCAACGATCTCGATGGATACATTTTGGTCCACGTGGAACATATTTGGACCAATGGGTGAAAAAGGTTCTGTCCGTCGGGCTGATAGTATGGTAAGAGATGAGATCGGGCTGCTTCTGGATGTCCTTCTCTCCGCCTCCTCAGGCTGGGAAGTTCCGGTTAGTGCCCCGTCCGCCTCACCCGCGGGTACCTTAAGCAGGGGACCGCACGAGTGTCGCGTGCCGGCTCATGAGCCGGGATTGACCTGTTCGCTCCGCAGTTTACATGCGAAGGACCGATTCCTCCCCCCGCTTGCGCAGGGGGTCTCCTGCCTATCTGGTGATGATAACACTGTTTTTCATCTTCTTGATATCGGTTTGGATATTTGAGCCCTTATTTCGCTCCTAACCGCAATAAATGGCTCCACCAAATCTACGAAAACCTCGCAAAACATTGAAGAACCACCCCAACCGACGGAAAATAACCGTTCCCGGACGAATGGTCGGATACCGGGTCTCAAAAAAGATCAACGGAGGAGATGGAATATTTGCTGTTTGGGGATCTCTTCGTATCGCGCGATCTCGGAAACAATGACGTTGAGTGTCCCTACAGCGAGCGTCTGATGAAGGGGTACGGTAATGGTCAATGGGCCATGTTTAGTGGATTCTTTGTACAAGTGGACATGACTGCCAGTTTGTGAAATGGGATGGAACCCAATCTTACTGAATGCTTTGATGGCATCCGCCCCACTAATAACCGGACGTCGCGGCAACAAGATCGACCTTGTATTCGAAATTGACGGTTGCTTGTGGAGCAGGACTGGAAGACGTTGATTGGTAAATAGTGACGATCGTGATATGTTCTCCCATTTGAAGAAGATCATTATAGTGAAGCAATGTTGCGTCGATGATATTGTTGATGAGATCCCCTATGTTTTCGCCTTGGGTACAGATCAAGTTCCCCGGTGTACGGGCGCTCGCGCACCACCATTCCCCATCAAATTCAACGTTAAAGAAAACTTGCACGGCTTTTCCCCCGAATAGTAATCGTATATGTAGTATGAGAACATATATTTTAGGTAACTATTCAGGGGACCCGATGAGCCGTCGTCGGCATGAAGGGTGTTCCCTCGAACACCTCCTCAATTCCGGGAACACCGGGCGATCATGCTTCTTGTTTTGCGATATCCACAGTTGTCTTTATCTCGATCAAGAGATTACCAAGAGCTCCGCTCCATTGATGCCCGAAGGTAAGAGTTCACGAATGCCCATACTGCGGGTTTGTTGCCGATCGAGATTACAATGCTGCGGTGAATATTCACCGCGTGGGGATGGAACAGCCCTTCGAGCCTGTGGAAATGCAGAGCATTTCCCAGTCAGGGAAATCTTCGATTTCCCGTGCTGTGGAGACGATGCCTCTCCATCACATCTCTGTGGTGCAAGTATTGTCTATGATAGCCGGGAAGCCCCGCCCTTCAGGGGGGTAGTTCACTGCTAAATACCCGTTCTCCAGCAGAAAATCTTTCAATTCATCGAGATACGGTTTATTCGTTCTTCTAAAGGATCCAAAGATACCAATCGGGACCAACGCTTTCCTCGCATGAGCGTAATTCTTTATCGGCGATAAGCGACTGAAAAAGTCCACATAACCTTTTTACCTTCAAATGATTGATATCATTATGGTCTCAAATTTTTGACCTCCATCGGTTGAAGGAGCATCAATATCTACTTATAGGTCCCAGATCTATGACTGATTTGTGAGCCGGTTTAGAGAGAGGGTGAGGTGAGTCTGATGAAAGCACAGGGCATGGATCCGCAAAAGGTCGAGGAGTATCTATCTGAGGTTCCGTTCGAGATCCGAAATGCGATAAAGCCTCTAAATAACGACAAAATCTGGGCGATACTCATTGTCTTACTCAAGAATGAGGAGATGAGGTTCGGAGAGATAAAATCCGCATTCGGCACCCGATCTTCGGGTGAGATCGATCGCTATCTCAAGCAGTTAACCGCTGCGGGGCTTGTCGAGCGCGAGGCACGGAGAGTGGAAGAGCTCGGCGATAAAGAGAGGTCGTACTATTGCCCGACAAATTTGAGCAGGTCGCTCATGAACGCGTTGTTTGTCAGCATTCTTCCTCATCCGCGGGTGTATCGGAGGGAGCGAGTGAGCGTCAAGCGCGAATTCGTAGAGTATAGCAGTAAAGATAGAGCGTCAGCCATCAGGTACGAAAAGCCTGAACCGGGCATGAAGTACGGTTATGTCCAGAGGGGTGTACGGATATGAGTTCCAGGGGAGAAGAAACGGTAATCCCGCTTGATATGGCGGCATTGTACCAGTTCAAACAGGAAGATCTAGAACTAGATGTCACGACGGTGAGATATTCAGGCGATCACTTCGTTCAGTTTACAGAAAACGACCTTTTTATCGATTTTTTAGAACTCCCCGGGGTAAGAAAAGAGGGGAAGATGAAGGTGAATACAACCAGGATATATCTCACTCATAACGTCGCGAAGTGTTTGGCAAAAACCCTTAGTGAAGCATTGAACAGTCTTGAGGAGGAGAGATCCGACTAAAATCGAAATGGCGCAGGTTTGGGTGATACATCACCTCCAGATCATCAGGAGGCGGTACGGGAAATCTCTCCGGGATTCAGGGCCGCATTTGGAGGGGATTGGTGCCCGGGGTATGCTCAGCAGCAGCAGGTGTGCCCGACATGTTGCAACATTCATATCCTATAAAGACCTATAGGGGTTAACATGTCCGCCACTACCGTCTGGATCACGCCGGAGAACAAAAGCCGCCTGGAGGGCCTAAAACGGCATCCAAAGGAGTCGTACAACGATGTTATCGCCCGCCTTATCGATATGGCCGTCGATGGCGAGCCTCTCTCGGAGGAGGCCATCCGGGGTATCGAGGAGGCCCTGGAGGATATCCGATCGGGCCGGCTCTACTCTGAGGATGAGATCCGGAAGGAGTTCGGTGTGGAGGAATGACCTACACGGTCACCTACACCGCCCGGGCCCGGCGAGACCTCCGAAGCCTTCCCGCCGAGGCGGCCCGCCGGATCATCCGGGCCGTCGCCGGGCTCCGGGAGAACCCCCACCAGCACGTCCGGAAACTGGCCGGGTTCTCCGGGACGCCAGTCTACCGGCTCCGGGCGGGCGAGTACCGGGTCATTCTCACGATCGAGGACGAACACCTTCTGATTCTTGTACTGGAAGCAGGGCACCGGAGCAGCATCTACCGGTAGAGAGGCGATCAGGAACCATAGCCGTTCCCGGTCTTCTGCTGCCTATGGAACGGCGCGGTGAAAGGCCGTGCCTCCGGGATAAGAATTGTAAAAATGTTATCTGAGGGCCTTATCGAGGAGCCCATCGATGTCGTAACTCTTTATGCTGAGAACATTCCCGGCCCTATCCGTCATGCCGCTCGAGGCCGCTACCACCCTCAGTCTCACCCCGGCCTTCTTCTCGACGCAGGCATCCACCTCCTCGATGGACTTCAGCCTGTCGATGCTGATCCCGTACCTCTCCTCGAAATCTACCGTCTGTCGCACCATGGAAATAACCCCTGCAGCAAGCATCGATCCCTGCGTTGTACCTACCGATCTCACGACGAGCCCGGGTTCTCAGGTTATATCACCGTATCATCGCTCAGGACATATACTTTTTGACATCTCCTCGGGTTTTGAGGGGCCGGAAGAGCGGTGCCTCCTCGACGGCAAGCCGGGTACTCTGATGATGCATCTCCAGGGGACCATGAGGATTACCGTTCCATGAATCCGCCCTCTGCCTGCCGTCAAGGGAGCCTGATGAACGCACAACGAGGGTACTCTCTTCGCTGATCGAGGGCTACTTATCCGGCTGATCTCCGACCATCATTTCCTCGACGCAAACATCCTTATCGTGGTCGAGTGGGACGGACAGCACCGCCACACGCACCGTTACATGCAGCAGGAGGGGTTCCGGCGGCATACCAGTGAACGGGTTTACCGCGAGTCTACCGGGGTGCCGGGCCGGTTCAGGAGGACGATCCTGTGGTACCTGGAGCACATGGACCGGAATGTCCCCGGCCATCCCGACCCCCTGACGCTCGACCGGACCATCGATAGGCTCACCGATCGGTGGGTGCGAACGCTGGCGAGCGGGCAGGAGCAGAGCATGGTCCGTTCTTTTGTCAACCGGAACCGGCAGGATCTCCGCAACGCCGTGCTCGGGACGGAAGAGGAACGGGGAGCGTTCCGGCGGGATGCGATCAAGGCCATCAAGGAAGAAGATGACGGGTACCCCTGCCGGTCTTCCATGACACCTCCGATACTCGTGACGGGAGTGTATAGGCGGCCGGGAAGTCAGGCAAGCCGATCCCGGTTGAGGTCTCCATGCCCCTGAATACGTGCAATGCGGGGATCTGGACTTCTATTGGAGCCCGATACAGACCGGGCGTGAAGGTGCAATCGCGAGGAGCACCGGGTGATGACAGGAGAGTCCCCTGTCATAGTTGCTCGTACACCCGGAGGAACTCCGCCCGTGGAATTCCTGCCTGCGTGCAGATGGCTCGCAGGGTCGGACCTTTGAGGTTGGGGTGGTTCGGCATCGTGAGCGGCGTCGTTGTGCCGTCCGGGTTGTCGCGAACGAGCGCGATGTGATTGCCCGTCCTGACAACCTGAAATCCAAGCACTTCCAGAGTTTTGAGCACCTTCCTCTGCGGGGCGTCGTGCGGGAACTTCATCATCTAGATGGCGACCTCGGCAACGAAGGTCTCTGTAATATCGTTGTTCTCGAATGCATTGTCCCCGAAGGTTTCGATGTGGAACTGGATGGCGGACTTCACCTCAGCAAGCGCCTCTTCATAGGTGTCCCCCTCTGCGATGACAACCCCTTTCAAACCCAGGGGGTAGGCAACATAGCCGTCCGGATGCTTCTCAACGATGATCTTCAAGGTCTTCATGGTCTCATCCCTCCTGTAGTGACGTGCAACCGGAACACAGGCAGTTCGTCCCGGTCTTCCATACTCCTGTGTATACGCAAACCGAAGGTAAATGCTCTTCTATCCTTTGATGTCATGCCCGGATATCCCCGTCCGGGCTCCGGGTGGGCGAGTACCGGGTCATTCTCACGATCGAGGACGAACACCTCCTGATCCGGCGGGACACCGGAGCAGCGTCTCCCGGCGGGGAGACAATCAAGGAGTATAGCCGTTCCCGGTCTTCTGCTGTCTATCGGGCGGTAGACGGCCGTGCCTCCGGGATAACCTTTATAGAGCCGATGGCAATGTATCTGCTACAGATGAATCCGGGAACCGACATCTCTACCCTTCTCATCCAGAGACGGGACGAGATCCTCGCCCTCGCGTACCGGAGGGGGGCAAAAAACGTCCGGGTTTTCGGGTCGGTGGCGCGGAAGGAAGCCCGGGAAGACAGTGATCTCGATATCCTGGTCGACCTGGATCCCGGCCGGAGCCTTCTCGATGTAGGGGGTCTTGCGATGGACCTTTCTCTCCTGCTCGACCGTCCGGTCGACGTCGTGACCGAAGCGGGACTCCGGGAGCGGATCCGCTCAAGGGTTTTACAGGAAGCGCGGCCGCTATGAGAGATGATCGCGAGCGGGTTCTGGATATTCTCGAAGCCATCGAGCGGATCGAACGAGTCGCTGCCAGTGGTCGTGATCACTTTTACGATGACGAAATGGCGCAGCGTCTCGGGTCATCCACCACCTCCAGATCATCGGGGCGAGGGATCTCTCCGGAGTTCAGGGCCGCACATCCGGAGATCCCCTGGTCGGATATCGTCGGGATGAGGAATATCCTTATCCATCACTACTTCGGGATCGACCGGGATGCGGTCTGGAACGTGGTCGAAGACGATGGCGTCGAAAGCGAGAGGCGCTATGGAGGTTGAGCACGCGTGACACGAAAGTATGGGCAGCACGATGCGCGGGTTGAAAACACGATGCTACGACCGGTCAACCCAGAAGACACCGGCTCTCAGGAACCGGACATCTCCTCGCTTCTTACCGATGTTCGCGACCTGATCCGCATGGCAAAGAGCCGCGCTGCGACCGCGGTGAAGGTAGAACTGGTCCTGCTGTATTGGCACATCGGCGGCCGAATCCATAGGGATATCCTCGGGGAACAGCGCGCTACCTACGGGAGAAAGATAGTCTCGACATTGTCGCGAGAATTGGTAGCAGAGTACGGATCAGGGTACAGCAACAAAAATCTCTGGAGGATGATCGGGTTTTCCACCCTGTTTCCATCAGAGGAGATTGTCTCGACACTGTCGAGACAGTTGAGTTGGTCCCATTTCGTCGAACTCCTCGCGGTAAAAGATCCCTTAGATGGGGGCGCGGGAGTAATCCTGCGTCCTTATTCGACGGTTTAAGGAGTGATGATGCAACAGACTATTTAACTCGTTATGCATTCCGGGAATCTGGGCATTGACAGGTTGACCTACTCCCTAGGGGGGTGTGATGCTGGGGAGTGTACAAATTCTCTAAAAGTATATTCAATAGTTGATATGAACGGTGTGAATTTTCTCTCAGTATTACGTTGGAGCGATAGGTGAAGAAATGCTATAAATTCATCATCGTCAATTTGAGGATCTAAAAACGCATCTATTGCAGCTTTGCGTAAACTCCTCAATTTGGGTAGGTCTAAAGCCAGTAATTCAATTGTTCTTTTGGCTGCAATATCTTCGTCATCTGCAGGCCCAATCTCCCCTGTGGGTGGGTAAATAAAACGGTTTTGACATTCCTTAGATAATGGTGATATGAGTCCTTTGAAAAAATCATCGTCCTTCTTTTTTCCGCAGTGTAGTCCGATTATCTTTTTACTTTCATTCTCATCGGTCCCATCACATGAGCAATGCATATTATTGTAATCAATATCTAAGGCACGACTCCTGCTTTGTGAGCTACTTTGTGGACAGAAGTGTTCAATGTGGCACGTATCCACATCTATGTAGGTTTCACAGTAACAGCAAATATATCCTTGTTCGTCCAGAAGTGATTCCTTTAGAACTGTTTTTTCAGGATTTTGTAATATATCGAAACTCGGCTTCCAATCCTCATTGGCTAAAGCCTTCCAGTCTCGGAACTTTTTTGGTTCGTCATGCTTAGCAATGTATCTCATTTACGGATCAACCTTTTTCTGCGAATAAGTGCATTGGCTTTAACAAGCTCGGGATCTTCGCCGATCTGTGATCGAATTCTGGTTATCGCTGACTCTGCACGTGCTAATTCATTATTATCTATTAGCCTGAAAATGTTCTCCAATTCTTGTTTAATATCGTCGGGTCGAGCTGAGACATCCATTAAATCTTCGAGAATGCGATCGGAACTGATTCCATATGAGTCGATAGGTTTCTTACACGTAATACCTTCATTATCGACTTTATGGAGCAAAAAAATGTTTTTCCCATCTACATGGCTCAGTATTTGGGGCGAATGGGTAGTAACAATAAATTGACAGTTTCTAAATGTTTTTTGAAGGTTTTGTATTATCATTCGTTGCCACTGAGGATGGAGATGCAATTCAACTTCGTCAATTAACACTATTCCAGAACCTGAAAAAGGATCCTTTCCGGGATTCGCAATGGCTAATCGCCGTGCTAAATCGCCTACCACTGCAAGGAGGCATTTCTCACCATCGGAAAGTTGCTCTACTCGTAGCGATTCGTTCCCCTTTTTGAGTTCCATTCGAAGCGGCTGGCGTCTGATACGCAGATCCTGAAAACCGGTAAATGTCGTAATGGCTGTTCTTACAGCTTCAAGTTGCCTAATTGGTGTCAGGGGGTTAGGTTGCTCGGGCATATCAAAATATTCTGCTTTCTTTTCATTCTCAAGGTCTTCTATCTCTCTAAACCATTCAAAAAACACGCGAAAATTGGAACCGCTGGTTAGTGAACCACCGTCATCGTCATATGCTGATAACGGATCGTCAAAATTATGCTTCGTCTTTATTCGAAGAGGAATGTCAACGACTGATCGATTGACAGGATAGTAAACAAGAACTGGCACCGAAACATTTCCTTGACTTTCTTCGAGACGTTGTTGCATTGTTTTAACGCAACTATTTAGTTCTGAGTAATCACTTTGATTTCCTTTTTGGCGCCCAGGTCGAGTTTTTACCTGGCGCCATGAAATGGATTTTTCGTTAACCCTCACCCGTACTTGTAACGTGGAATAGGACTCTTCATTTTGAATATCTATTTCAGTGAGTGAACGACCGGGAGTATTTTCTCGGCGTATACGCGCAGAGTACCAGGATAGAAGAATAGCTAAAGCATCAAGAATTGAAGACTTACCCGCACCGTTAATTCCTCCCAGTACATTTAACGACTCTGAGAAATCAAGCGTAAGACTCTTAATTCCTCGAAAGTTTTGTAGAGTAAGCTGCTCAATCCGCATTTTTCACCAATTTGGGTTGGATATTGTTCTCTGTATCTAATATCAGTCATTATCACTCGTTATATCTTATTATCTTGTCTATATTGTTTCTGACAAAGCCAGAAAATAATCCTGTACGAAGCGTCTGTCAACTACCCCCCGCTATCGCAGGGGGCTTGCTGCCGTAGCCCCTTGCGAGGCACCGGGCAGCAATTTGATGGGTGCGAAGGTTGACGATTCAAAGGTCGTCCTTATTCGCACGGGCCGGTTGACGCGGCCCCTACCGATTATCCGTGGAACCACGGAATCACCGGCTACTTTTCGCAAATGGTTCAGCGCACCGTTCACGTCGGCGTTGATCAGGGTACCTGGAGCACTCCGGTAGAGCCCCCGCTTGACCCGTCGGGATCTCCCGTAGGGCGGTTTCCGGATCGGATCAAGAGCGAGCGCATCAACCTGCGAGGTGTATGCTTCCGAGTGGGTATCGTCGAACCGGATCCCGTACATCTCGCATTTGCTCTTCAGTTTCTGCCGGAACGTGTGGTAGGGTACCTGCACGAAGTTCTGGTTCCCCCGCCTGCCGTGGTTGATGTTGTCTTTGATCCCGTCCCAGCGAGGCAGGATCACGGTGCCGATCCGGTGCTGGAGAGCATAGTCCACGATCCGGTTCGCATAGCGGTTCATCGCTTCGGTGATCCGGCAGTCCCGCTTCTTCAGCAACCGGGCCTGCCGCTTCGTGATGCCGGTAATACCCTGCTTATCCTTGATGCTCTGCAACCGTGCGTTCTCTTTGTTGTACCACCGGTTCAGTGATTTGATACGCTTACCGTCGAGAATGACGGCAGCCCCGGTGGCGGTGTCAACCAGCGTCGCAACGTTGCCCGAGGTCGATCGCAAGATACTGATCGGGGTCAAGGTCCTGGGGTGTTGTGGGTACCTTGTAGCAGAACTCGATCTTGTACGCCTTCCCCCCATGAACCGGCAGGATCGTGACTTCCCGGATCTGGTGCGGCTTGATGCACGGCGGGATCGGGAATGTCAGTTCTTTTCCCGTCAGGCCATGCTGTTTCCGGAACTTAAGAGACATCCCGAGCCTCACAGACCCGTTGCGGATCGTAAGGTGAGCACGAGGGAACGCCAGCTTGAACCGGCCGTCTCTGGGAAGATAGCGCGGAGGCCGTGGACAGAACTCGAACTGCCCCTTACGGTATAACGCCAGCAACCCGAAATAACTCGTGTACGCCTCTTCAACAGACTTGAGGGTCTGCTGGGCATTGTCGTTGTGCAGGAGGCTGAAGTTCTCGTTCGGCTTTGACTGAACGTAGTTGCTGCACGCTTTGTACGGAAAGTCTTTCTTTCGAGTGTAGGGAAGATAAGAACCAACCAGGATATCGACCCCGGAGG
>NZ_JAVBWL010000037.1:0-11664 GCF_036677455.1 Methanoculleus sp.
CGGCTCCAGGTCCACCAGGAGATCCAGGTCGCTCTCCGGCCCCGCCTCGCCGCGGGCGACCGACCCGAAGATCCGCAGGTTCGTGGCGCCGTGCCGTCCGGCTATTGCGAGAATCCTGGAACGCTTCTTCTGGATCAGATCCTGCGTGATGGACATGGCTGTTCGATCAGTCTTATCGGAGGTTGGAGATATAAATTTGCCCCCTGGTGACTGCGTCGTTAAAATTGCGCCTGTATGGCACCCCTCACGACAGGAACAGCCGTCCGGCGCTCCCTGATAAAGTCAGGCTAATGTCCTCCCAGGTATACCCTATAGTTGTCTGTCACATTCCCGGGAAGATGCAGGCAGGAGATACCAACCATGGCAGACTTCGTGCAGAAGACCGTGAACAAATCGGCGGTCCGGAACCTCACCGTCCCGATCGCTACCGTAACGGCGTTTAACACCCTCATCGAGGCCGTCATCAACGACAACCCCTTCGGGTGCGTCGGGTATACCGGCTCCGACGGCCAGCCTGTGGCCGCCGTCGTCCGGAACCGTGAGCACTACACCGCGAAGGTGGAGTTCTTCGATGACAACACCGGCAAGCGCATCGGGACCGTCTCCCTGCAGTCCCCCTCGATCGCCGCGTATGAGGCGAACGCCGCGGAGGCTCTCGCGAACGCGACCCTCGCGGCCGCGATGGGCGGCTACGCCGAGCGTGACTTCGGCGGCGAGAGCTACTACTGTCAGCTCAAGTGCCACGACCCGTCCGGTGACGACTACTACGTCACCTTCACCCGGAAGACCGTCCGGATCTCGTCCTACCAGGACGACGCCATCAAGACCGCCGTCGAGGACTGGGCCGACGCCGTCCCCGCGCTGGAGTGAAGAGGGGAAACCCCCTTTCACTTTCGCACCGCACACGGCCACCCGTTAACTAGTACCTCTTCTCCAGTTTCTCCTATGACACACTCGCCTCTTCTCAGGAGCGATCAGACCCTCTTCCGCGACCCCGACGTCTTCGAGCTCACGTATCTCCCCGAACACCTCCACCACCGCGACGCCCAACTCAAAGAACTCGCCTTCCTCCTCGGACCGACCCTCCGGGGCGGGAGCGCCGGAAGCGCTGTCCTCCGCGGCCCCCCCGGGACCGGGAAGACCACCACCGTCCGCACGGTCTTTGCTATGGTCCAGGAAGAGACCCGGAAGATCGCCCCGGTCTACGTCAACTGCCGCCACGACCACACGGTGCCTGCGGTCTACCGGTGCATCTTCAAGGCGCTCCTCGGCTATGCCCCGCCGACGGCCGGCTGGTGCCTCGACGATATCAAGCAGGGGATCGCCGCACACCTCCGGGACCACGATACCGCGCTCGTCGTCTGCCTCGACGATGCGAACGAACTGCTCGCCGCCGGGACCTACAACACCCTCCTCTACCAACTCCTCCGGCTCTACGAGAAGTGGGACGTCCGGAAAGCCGGAGTCTTTGCGGTCACGAGCGACCTCGCCCTGAACCTCTATGCCGAGGCGGACCCGAGCGTCCGGTCGGTCTTCCACCCGCTCGAAGTCACCTTCTGGCCCTACGCGAAGGCTGAGGTCCGCGAGATCCTCACCGACCGCGTCCGGCAGGGGCTCTACCCCGGGGTGATGCCGGCGCCGCTCCTCGACCGTATCGCCCGGATCGCCGCTGAAGAACAGGACATCCGGGTCGGGATCGACCTCGTCCGGCTGGCAGCCCTCCGGGCGGAGAAGGACGGCCGCCGGCGGGTCGGTTCCGGCGACGTGACCGCCGCAGCCCGGATGGTCACCGCGCCGGCGCTCCGGACCCGGGCCGCGAGGCTCTCGGAGGTCGAGCGGGAACTCGCCTGCTGGATCGCGGAGCGGTCCCGGGACGGGGTTGATATGGCGTCGGGAGCGGTCTTTGAGGCGGCACAGGAGTACTTCCCGGTCGGTAAGACAACCTACCACGAGTACCTTAACCGGCTGGCAGAGGCCGGGATCGTCGACCTGATGCCCGGAGCCGGCCGGGGCCGGGCGGTCCGCCTCCGGTACCATGCCGGGGACGTGGTCGCTGCCTGCAGATCCCCGGACCAGACCTGCGAAATCCCGGACAACCCCTGAACTCTCATAACCCCCGGTTCGGCCCGGGATTGGATATCCTCCCCCGGTTCTCCGATTTTGAGATCTCGCGATAAAGTAACACATATATGGGGCTCGCTACCTTTTCCGGGACATTCGGCGCACTCTTTTAACCAACGGTGACTGAGAATGGGGTATGCGCCGGAGGAAATCCCGGTGCAGGGAGATAGCACAAATGCAACACAACAGCAGACCCCCGGGTGGGGGAGGAACCGAACCGAGAACCAGCGGCGGCAGCCCGGACCTGAAGTGTGACCGCACCGTCGGCCAGACCGCCACTGGTACATCTGCCCCGGAGGAGATAAACGTCTCCCCGGTCCCTCTCTTCCTCGTCCCGTGGGTGGTCGCGGACGGGATCCGGCGATATGGGAGAGCCGTCCGCGAGATCCACGTCAGCCGGACCCGGAACCACCAGTATACGATCAGCATCGAGCGGGGCCGGCCATGACCCCGGAGGTGGGCACCCTCAGCCACGGTGCCGGGGGAGCACTCCGGATCGCCGTCGAGGCCGAGCGCTACCGGATCGAGGCAGATGACCTGAAGAGGCTCCTCTTCTACGGCCGGGTCAGCCCGATCGTCGAGGATCGCTCGCAGGCGGCCCCCAGGGAGCTCACTATCGAGGGGCACGCGGCGATGAACGCCTCCGGCAAGGCGGTGATGCTCCACACCCGCGTCGGCTCCTACATCCTCCCGCTCGTCAGTTTCCAGCGGGTTGCCCGCGGGGAGGCCATCTCCGCCCCCCTCTTCCCGCTCATCCCGGGGGTGACAGGGTGAAAGGCAGCATCCAGAACGTGGTGAAGATCCTTGCCGTCACTGAAGGCGTGGTCGAGGTCCGGGCGCTCGCCGACGGCGTCACCCACTCCGGCTACTTCGACGATTACGAGCGCCTCGCCCGGGCCGTCGAGGCCCTCGACGCCGACCCCTCGGTCGCCGGGATTTACGTCACTTTAAATGACGTCAACCCGGCGCTTCTCGCCCGGCGGGCAAACCGAATCAAGATTCGGCTCTCCCGCAAAGACGCGACCACGGCGGACGCCGACATCACCCGCCGGCGATGGTTCCCGGTCGACATCGACCCGGTCCGGCCGAGCGGGGTCTCGTCCACCGATGGAGAGCACGACGCGGCACTCGCTGCGGCCGAGCAGATTGCGGCATACCTCACGGAACAGGGATTTCCCGCGCCAATCCGGGCCGACTCCGGGAACGGCGCCCACCTCCTCTACCGGGTGGACCTCGAAAACGACGAGGCAGCGACCGCGCTCGTGAAAGGCTGCCTCGCCACCCTCGACGCCCTCTTCTCGAACGAGGCCGTGACCGTCGATACGGCGAACCACAACGCCGCCCGGATCTGGAAACTCTACGGCACCTGCTCCCGGAAGGGCGACAACACCCCGGAGCGCCCCCACCGGCGGGCGAAGATCCTCTCTGTCCCACCGGAGATAGTGGTCGTTCCCGTGGAACGGTTCCGGCACCTCGCCGGGCTCCTCCCCCGGGAAGAGCCTCTCCAGAGAAAGAGGGGGCCGGGCATCGACCTCGCCGCCTGGCTGCCCGACCACGGTATCGCCGTCCGGTCCACGAGGCCCTGGCAGGGCGGCACCCTCTACACCCTCGACGAGTGCCCGTTCTCATCGGCCCACAAGGACGGCGCCTTCGCCATCCAGTTTGCGAACGGCGCCATCTTCGCCGGCTGCCACCATGCGACCTGCGGCGGAGGAGCCCAGCGGTGGCCGGAGCTCCGGGGGATGTATGAGCAAAAGAGACAGAAAGCGGAGAAGAAGCCGGAGGAGCAGCCCGCCCCTCCTCCGGCTGCCGACGAGCACCGCGAGCGAGCCCTCGATATCCTCAAGCACGGCGACCCGCTCGCGTTCCTCCTCGACACCTTCAACAAAGCCCACGTCGGCGACCGGACCGTCGCGGAGTGCCTGGTGATGTCCCTCGCCTCGCAGTCCGTCGAGAACACGAACGGCCTCCATGTCGCCGTCTCCGGCAACTCCGGAAAGGGCAAGACCCACGCCTGCACGGCGATGCAGACCCTCATCCCGGCCGCCTACAAACTCAAGGGCACCGTCTCGAACAAAGCGCTCTACTACGATGACGACCTCCGGCCGGGGACCGTCCTCCTCTTCGACGATGTTGCGCTCTCCGACGACCTCCAGGAGGTCCTCAAGTCCGCGACCGCGAACTTCCGCGAGCCGATCGAGCACCGGACCCTGACGACCGAACGGAAGCTCCGTGTTTGCACCATCCCGGAGCGGTGCGTCTGGTGGCTCGCGAAGGTCGAGGATATCGGCGACGACCAGGTGATGAACCGGATGCTGACGGTCTGGATCGACGACACCATCGAGCAGGACAAAAAGGTCTTCGAGCACATGAAGGAGGCCGAGGCGGCCGGCCAGGGCCCGGCAACCGATGAGATCCTCACCTGCCGGGCAATCTGGGAGGTGGTGAAAGAGAAGATCCTCACCGTCCGGATCCCCTTTGCCCGGCGGATACAGTCCTCGACAACCCAGAACCGCCGGAACCCGGGGATGCTCTTTGACCTGATCAAGTGCCGTGCCCGGCTCTTTGCCCTCCAGCGGGACCGGGACGGCGACGGGGCGGTGATCGCCCGGCCGGAGGACTTCGCGGCGGCGGCGACCCTCTACGCCGCCCTCTCCGGGACGGCCGGGGGCCAGGAGACCAAACTCACCAGGAACGAGACGGCGGCGCTTGAGACGGTAGCCTGGATGGGGGTCGAGGTCTTTACTATCCGGCAACTCCAGAGCGCCCTCGGTCTCTCCTACTACCAGACCCGGCGACTTCTCAACGGCTACACCAGCCGGGGGACACTCTACTCCGGCCTCCTGGAGAAGTGCCCCGCGATCAGCCTCTACGACGCCACCGTGACAGAGAACAACGAATACGGGGCCACGGTCCGCCGCCGGGAACAGTACTTCACGTTCGACGCTGAGGTCTACCGGGCCTGGGGCGGGGGAGCCTCCGTCTGGCTGGACGACGATCCCGATGATGGCAGCAGTGCAGCAGATGTACAGCATAAGTACAGCAACTGCTGCCAACAAGAGATCGTCCGGAACGAGGAGAATTCTGGAAAAGGCGGTCAAGATCCTGATAGAGATAGATCTATGTACGTACCTGTACAGCAGAATGAGAGAACGGAGAGCACGAGCAAGGGTACTTCCCGTGACGACCGGGGTGCCTCTGTTTTCCACACTGCTGTACATGAACAGAGGAATCCTCCGCATCGGGGCGAAAGATCGGATTCCGGCTCAAATGTGGCTGCACTTATTGGCAGCACCTGCTGTACCTATGCTGCCAATGCTGCTCACATCAACCCCGCCGACTACATCGCCCTCCCGGTGGAGAAGGACGAACCCTGTCACGTCTGCGGCCGCCGGCCGACGTCGTCGATCAAACGAGGTGGCGGGGGGCTCTACCTCTGCTACGACTGCCTCTCGAAGGCAAAGCGGCCGGCGAGGGTGCAGCCGCTCCCGGGGGTGCTCGACCATCGGACGTTTGGACGGGCAAAGGTCGAACTCGGCAGGTGCACGGTCTGTGGGGAGAAGAAGGCGGTCTACCGCTCACGAGAGGCGCAGGCGAATATCTGTGAAACCTGCTATGCGAGGCTGGTCCGGGAGTGGAATGGCCGGGAGGGGGTGCGGTGAACGAAGGTGCGTAGCACCTGAGTTCGAGAAGACGTGGAGCGTCTTCGAGTAGCGACGGGCCGAAGGGCCGGAGTTTGAGAAAACCCGGAGGGTTTTCGAGTAACGACGTTCCGCTGGAACGTCGCACCCTTCGGCCAGTCATTCCTCCCCGGCCTTCTCCGCCCGCCAGCAGGATAGCAATCCTTGGGGACCGGCCTAATCCCGCGATTGTACCGACAACCTTTAAACGCAAAGATTGATGAGATATCCAATCGATCACTGTGTACTACCTGTGAGGAGACTCATGACCGGCATCGAAGCAGACGTCAGGGAGATCAAGGAGAGCATCAGGGAGCTCAACCAGAAGATCGAGCTTCTCCTCGATGAGCGGGAGAGCATGGCGATGATGAAACTCTCAGAGCAGTCGCTCTCTGCCTTTCTCGCCGAGGAGCCCGACCTCTATACCATCAGGGATGCCAGAGTTGTGTACCGATGAAAGGATTGTCCGATACCGTTCCCTTTCACTGACCTTACGGCAACAAAGTTACGCCCTGCACTTGTCCTTTATGAGGGCGATCGCGACATTGTCCTTGCCTTCATCTCGTCAAAGATCCGTGCCGGCGCGGAATTGACAGGGGTCACGGTGACCACTTCTCACGCTGGTTTCCCAGAGAGCGGTCTCAAAGTCGATTCAATTATCCGGCTGGACAAAGTTGCAACGGTCTTAAAAGACCTGATGGTCGGCGAACTTGGAGAACTTGATGACGACCTCCGGGCGGAGGTCAACGCAAAACTCGCTGCACTGTTCCGGCTCTGAGCGAAGGACGGTCCTGAATCGAGGGAACCCTGCCCGGGCCATCTATCGGCGTCAGGGATGCATATGCATCAGCCTTTGCATCTTTTTGTTTCACTTCCTGTACCAGGATTAACTCCTTAGAAGTGATGTCCAGACCTGCACCAGTTCGTCCTGCAAAAACGCAACCCCACCCCGGACCGCATATCGCTCAATCTCTTCGATCGCTTCCAGGATGTCGAGGAGCCGCTCGTTCCCGTCCCTCATTCGTGCGTGACAGACATGGCGATTCAATCAGGCTTATCGGAAGGTGGAGATATAAATTTGCCCTTGGTGACTGCATCGCCAAAATTGCGGCATCAAGAGCAGCCGTCACGACGAGAACGACCGCCCACCCCCTTTCCTTACCCGGTGAGTTCAACCTCGCCCGCCGCGAGAGGCCGGCAACAGAGCCTGCCGCTGTGGGCATCCGCCATCACGGCGTCGATCTTCCGGGAGATCTCTGCGGTGTAATACGCCTCGCCGCACCGGTCGCAGACGAGCGCCGGGACATCCCTGATGACGATGATCCCGTCCCCGACCCGTGCGATGAACTCGGTCTTCCCCTCCTGCAGGGTCCCTTTACAGAACGTACATCTCTCTGGAATCATTCTCTTCTCCTCCTCGTTCGCGTATCGATCCAGTGTTCAACGTCCGGCATGTAGGCGGTGATGACCCGGAGATGGTCGTCACAGATCCCGATGACTACATGGTATGCGTCGGCACGGATAAAACCGAGCATGAGTACTGATGGGCAGGGCTCGTCATCGGGATACGATTCGATGATCTCCCCCACCCTGATCGCCGAGAGGAGATCGTCGGTGGAGATGTTACGCTCGAACGTCCTGACCCGGGCGTGGTGCGAAATGATCACCGAGTCCCGGTCTACCAGTTCAACGATCTTATCCCGGCCGTGATTCATCTCTTCCCTTCCTTTATGGAACAGTTCTATCGGCGATGCACTAAAACATTTCCAGCTGGCAGCCGGTTACGGAAAAGGTCCCCTTTGCTCATTATACGACGCCTTTCCCGTGCAATCTTCGCTGCACCGCCCCCGATAAAGTCAGGCTAATCCCCTCCTGGGTATATCCTATAGTTGTCTGTCACATTCCCGGGAAGATGCAGGCAGCAGGCACACCCCCTGAGGGCGTGCAGGAGAACAAACCCATGGCAGACTTCGTACTGAAGACCGTGAACAAATCGGCGGTCCGGGACCTCACCGTTCCGATCGCCACCGTAACGGCGTTTAACAACCTCATCGAGGCCGTCATCAACGACAACCCCTTCGGGTGCGTCGGGTATACCGGCTCCGACGGGCAGCCTGTGGCCGCCGTCGTCCGGAACCGCGAGCACTACACCGCGAAGGTGGAGTTCTTCGACGAGACGACCGCGAAAAGGGTCGGGACCGTCTCCCTGCAGTCCCCCTCGATCGCCGCGTTCAACGCGAACGCCGCGGAGGCTCTCGCGAACGCGACCCTCGCGGCCGCGATGGGCGGCTATGCCGAGCGTGACTTCGGCGGCGAGAGCTACTACTGTCAGCTCAAGTGCCACGACCCGTCCGGTGTGTCGCACCTCCGGTGCTCCTGCTCCTGCCGCTCGCTATGCTCCCGCCAGTCGCGACTACTACGTCACCTTCACCCGGAAGACGGTCCGGATCTCGTCCTACCAGGACGATGCGATCAAGACCACCGTTGAGGACTGGGCCGACGCCGCCCCTGCGCTGGAGTGAGAGGGGGCTCATCCCCTCTCTTCACCGTTCCAACCCCACGCATTCTCGACGGGACCGGATCATCGTGCGATCACTCTGTCCCCGGCGTATCTTCCGACCATTCGAGAAGTCTCTTCTTGAGCTCTTCTTTTGAAGGAAGATAGACCTGATACCGGGATACACATTGGCATCTTTCGGGAGAGTGAGCTCGACAAGTGCGTCGTTCTTCATCTTGCACAGAATGATCCCAACGGTCGGGTTTTCATCATCAAGCTTGACTTTCCGGTCATAATAGTTGACATACATCTGCATCTGGCCGAGATCGCCGTGGGTGATTCTTCCAATCTTGAGATCGATCAGGACATAACACCGGAGGATACGGTTGTAGAAGACAAGGTCTACAAAGTAGTGGTCGGTATCAAAGGTAAGCCGCTTCTGTCGTGCCTCGAAGAGGAAGCCTTTGCCCAGCTCGAGGAGGAACGTCTCCAGTTTGTCGATGATGGCTGATTCGAGATCGTTCTCGGAGTAGCGAGCCTTTTCGTCAAGACCGAGAAACGACATACGGGTCTTTGAGCATATCCTGTGGCTTCTCGATGACATGGCCGGTGTGGGCGAGGGCTCTCACACCGCTCCTGTCCCGGCTGAGCGCAAGCCGTTCATACAGGCCGGTATTGAACTGCCGCTTGAGTTCTGAGAGTGACCACTGACTCTGTTGAGCCTCGATCTCGTAGAACTGGCGTTCGTCTCGGTTGCCGATGTTCATCAGGAAGAGATAGTGAGACCAGCTGAGAGCGAACCGGCGGGTGAATTGCGCAGACGGTGTTTGCGCAATCGGTTGCCCGACGAGAACAGCCGTACCTGGTTGGCACGACACTGCCGGGGGAGCCGATTCGCCGTATTCAAGGTAGAACCGGCGCATATACTCAAGATTTCTTTTGGAGAACCCTCTTCCAAACTCTTCGGTCAGCTGGCGCGACAGCTCCTGTATGGTCTGTTTCCCATACTCTGCTTTTGGACTCCCCTGCTGCTCATGTTCGACAATCCGCCTGCCGATCTCGAAGTTAGTGACGACCTGTATCGAGTTGACGTTCTGTGCTACGGCCAGGCGGGCGTTCTTGACGATATCTCGGATTTCGCTGATGAGAGGAAAAAGTGTCTCTTCCAATTCTCTTCCGGCTGTTCTCCCTGTGGGTTTTCCCAACGTATTTCCTCCTCTATCGGTTTCTGTTCAAGGTAGATGGTCGAGACTTCCTCGGCATAGTGCCGGGAAATCCTCCGTGCCCCGGGGCCGTTTCTCCCACTCCCATCGGTTCATCCCCCAAGCGCCACCCCCCTCACGGCAGGACGCCCGGCTGGCAGAGCGCCCGGGCCGCGTCCCCGTTACAGTTCGACGGCAACGGCATCGGGAGGGAGCACTCGTGCCTGGACAATATCCTCCAGCATCCTGAGGGTAACATCGGCCTCGCCGATTTCACCCGATTAATAGGAGATCGAGAGGAGAATTGATAAACGTGGTGGTGAAATGCTCTCTGTTCCACGTGGCGGTTCCTGCTCGATCCGGATCCCTCCATCCCGACGCCGTCCCCGCCCTGGAGTGAGAGGGGAAACCCCCTTTCACTTTCACCCTGCGCACGGGCATTCCTTATCACCCTCCTCCTCTCCAGATCTCTCTATGACACATCCGCCTCTTCTCAGGAGCGACCAGACCCTCTTTCGCGCCCGGTCCATGCCGGCGTTCGCTCCCGATCACCACCGCGACGCCCGGGACTCGCCCCAAACGGATCTCCCAAAACCGTTTAATATATTAAACAATCATTCAACATATTGCATGTTCCGCGAGTTCGAGAAGTTCGTCGGGTTCCGGGTCCTCGCCTGGTTCCTCACCCACCCCACGGGCGCGATCCACATCAATAAACTCGCCCGGGAGATCGGGGTCAGTCCGGGAAGCGTCAAAGCGTATGCCGACGCCTTCGAGCGCGACGGGCTGCTCACCGCCACGCACCTCGGGACGGCAAGGCTCCTCTCCCTCGAGAACGACTCCTTCGCCGTCCGGGAGTTGAAACGGGCCTATACCGTCCTCCTCCTCGTCCGGGCCGGCATCGAAGAGCTCGCCCCCGAGAGCATCGCGGTTGCGGTTTACGGGAGCACGGCGTCGGGGACCTTCGATGAGCAGAGCGACATCGACATCCTGATCATCGGCGACGAGTCCCGGGTCGATCACGGCCGGGTGCCGGCACTGGAGGCGGAGACCGGTCGCGAAGTGCAGGTGACGGTCGTTCCCTACTACCGGTGGGAGCAGATGAAAGAGGAGGGCGATCCGTTTGCCGCGAACGTCCTTCAAAACCACATGCTCGTTACCGGGGTCCGCCTATGAGGTGGCGGGAGTGCGTCGACCGGGGCCTCATCCGCTCCGACCCCGGAGCGGTGGAGCGTGTCCCCGGCTCCCTCGCATCTGCGGCGAGGTTCCTTCGCGCGGCGGAGAAGAACGTCGCGATTGGGGAGTACGAGATGGCTCATCGATGCCTGCGTACAACAGTGCGTTTCATAGTGTCCGGGCGTTTCTCTACGCTGCAGGCTACGTTGAGCGGAGCCACGCCTGCCTCGTTACCGCAGTGCGGCATACATCCGGTGATGACCCTGAGGTTGCCGATCTCCTGAACGCCTTTGACAAACTGCGGGTCGCCAGGCACAACGTTCAGTATAGCGGATCGCTTGTGTGTGCAGAGGAAGCGGCGTTCTGCATCCGGCTGGCCCACCGGGCCCTCGCTCTGGCCCGGCAGCGGTTCGGGTAGGAGCCGCTCCGTCCGTCAAAAGACTGATACCGAGTGTGCATCATACCAACCAGCAGAGGTACGGTCGGGTGAAATGGCAGGACGTACAGTAACCAGGACAGCACGGGAGACCATCGTCGCGATACTCACCAGAAACGACGCCGAGTGGATCGCCATCTTCGGCTTCTACGCGCGAGGATCTCCCGGTCCTCAAGCAGGGGATCAGGGCTATTCTTAACGAAGCCGGACGCTAGATACGCTGGATCTCACCCCCCGACACCGGGCACCAGCCCGCTCACGCACGCAATATGCTCCCCGGCCTTCGTGATCCGGACCGAGAAGTGCCGGCCCCGCCACTCCCGCTCAACGTAGCCCTGCTCCTCGAGTTCCTTGAGGTAGCCGCGGTTCGTCCGATTCAGGAGCGCCCGTTTCTTCCCGGCCCGGAGGTACCTGTCGCGTACGTCGGCCGGCACCTCCTCGTAGCCGTGGACCCCGGCATCGTGGAAGAACCCGATGATCTCATCGCTCGTCATCCCCCCGGCGCCGGCCTCCTTCCGCCGGAAGAGCTCGACGAGGAGCCTGACGTTCTCC
>NZ_JAVBWL010000038.1:0-48425 GCF_036677455.1 Methanoculleus sp.
AGGTAGCCGCCGTCGCCGGCGGTCCCGGTCGTCACGGGGTGCGGTCCCCAGGCGAGCGGGAGGGTGGATTCGAACCTCACCGTTGCGTTCGGGACCGGCCGACCGTCGGCGTCCCGCACCGTCCCGAGCACATAGATCCACGGTGGCGGGGGGATCTCGACGTTGACGTAGACGTGCAGCGTCGCCTCTGAGGTCTCCCCCCGGTTGTCGATCAGGGTCACGGTGATCGTCTCGTTTCCTTCAGCGACCGGGACGGTGCAGGAGAAATTGGTCGCGTTCCCGCACGAGACCTTCCCGACGCTACTCTCGACCACGACGTCCCGTATCCCGCTCGAAGCCTCGACCCTGCCGACGACCGTGGCCTCGCGCGGGAGAAGGTCGCTCCACACCGTCTCGTACTGCTTCGGGGAGGTGACGGAGAGGAACGTCGAGGTCTCGACCGGCTCCTCCCCGGCGCTCGCCGGGGCTGCGACTGATATCAGCACGAGGATACAGAGGATCATCCAGAGGTTTCGTCTCATTCTTCGGCTCCTTGAATGAGCGGTTGGGAGGGGCCATTTATATCCTTTCTGTGCCGTCCGTCTCCGCGTACACAACCCTCTCCGCCAGGCCGATCTCCCGGGGAGGAAAGATGACCAGCGCCCGGGGGTCCTCATCGATGGCGGTCGGCGTCCGGTCTTCGTCCGGCGGGTCCCTCGGGTAGATCTCGATGGTGTTCCAGACCTCGGGGGTGGCAAAGGAGATGAACTCCAGCGGGCGGAGGGTGCCGTTCTCGATTGCGTAGATGTTTCTGTAGGTGTCGTTGTAGGTCCGGTTCTGCTCGTGGTAGAAGACCTTCAGGCTCATCCCCTTCTTACCGTAAGAGATCTTGTCGAACGGGGTATCGTCGACGGCGGCGAGGACCCCGAGCGGGTGGGCGTGGGGAGGACGGTGATCGAGCCGCTGGGACGAGAGGTAGGTGCTCCCGTTCTGGAGGACGAAGGCGGAGTGGACCCAGGGCTCCCCCCCCATATCGGCAAAGAACGCGAATTGGATGTAGGTGAACGAACCGTTCGCATCGAAGTCCATGACGAGCATCGGCGACTTCGCTGTCCGGTTATCGAACGGGATCTCGGTCTCCATCGCCTCCCAGATCTCGATGAACGGGGGGTTGTACCGCTCCACCGGGAGGACGGGGACGGTCTCGTAGTGTATCGTCTCGTAGCCGGGCGGGACGTAGAAAGCACGCCAGAAGACGAAGACCAGCACGATGGCGATGCCGAGCGCCAGCCACCGGTCCTTCATGCGGCGACGCTCCCGGCGACGAGGTAGCCGCCGTCCGCCGTACCGATGGACCGGAGCGAGTGGAGGTCAAGCGGCTGCTCCTGCCGCCAGACCTCGCTGTCCGCGGCATCCCTGCCGACGAGCGTGACGCCCTTATCGGCGGCGGTGGCCGAGAGGTAACCGTTCTGCGACGGAACCACGACACCGCTGCTCTCCTCGAGGGTATGGCAATCCGTCACCTCGCCGTCGTCGTCGAGCGTAGCGAGGTAGCCATGGCTGACCCGTTCGACACCGCTCCAGAAGTACTCGGAGAAGGTCATCGACCGATAGAGAACCGCGAACCGTCCCGGCGCCGCCTCCCGGGCACCCAGGAGTTCGTTGAACCCCCCGCTCCCGAAGTCCCGTGTCCAGAGGACGGTGCCGTTCTCGTCCAGGCGGACAGCCTGCGGGTAGGTCTCGACATGGCCGCCGGCCGAGGCGTTCTGCCCCTCTACAAAGACGAGCGCCCCACCCCCGGGGGCCTGATAGACCGGGTGGTAGTTGATGCCGCCTGCAGCCTCGATCGAGGTCTGCCAGAGCCGGGTGCCGTTGTCGTCGAAGCAGGCGACCTTATCCTCCCAGGCCGCGACGTACCGGCCGTCTTGAGCAAGCAGCGAGACGGGCGCCATCCCCTGGCTTTCGGCGACGAAGGACCGCTCCCAGACCACCTCGCCCCCGGCATCGACGCGGACGATCCCGGGCATCCCCGTGGTCGCGAGGAACCCGCCGCCGTCCGCCGGGACGAGCGCGCTCACGCGGGCGAACCCGATCTCGAAGGCAATCCGGTCCCAGGCATTCCCCCGTTCGTCGCAGGTGAGAATGTGCACCGTATTACCCTCCCGGCCGTACTCCGTGACCGCGAGAGCGTAACCGTCCCGGCATTCGACCAGGGCGCCGGGCTGGTCGTAGGCACCGATGTCGGCCCGCATCTCCCACTCGATATCGCCTGTGGCGGAGACCTTGAGGACCAGGATGTCGGTCTCCGGTGCGGGCGGACCGCCGGAGTAGGGCGTGGGGGGAATGACGCCCACGACGATTCCGGCCATCGCAAGGAGCGGCGGGGCGGTGATGAACGCGACCGTGACCACCGCAACCGGGAGAAGGTCCCGGTACGGCCGCTCCGGATCGAGGAACGACCCGACCAGGCCCCCGAGCCCGGCGACCAGCATCGCGCCGCCGACGAGGAGGAGAACCTGCCCGCGGGTCGCGATGAGCGAGTGGATGAGGTAGCCGGTGTCGCCCACGAAGAGGAGCGTCCGGGCGGTGATTCCGGCGACCGCGCCGGCAAGGACGGCGGAGAGGATCTGGGTGCGCCGGGCGGCGGTGCCGTTCGCGTACGCCGCGAAGAACCCCGCAAAAAAGACGACCAGCAGGATCGAGACGAATTCGTGCGTGATCCCGATCCCGGCAAGGCTCCGGGTGTAGCCGAACAGTCCGATCCAGCAGCGCGAGAGCGCCTCCACCACCCCGAGGAAGGCTGCCCCGCCAAGGAGTCCGATACCGACCGCGGCGCCGACGATGCGACCCCGGCCCATTCCAGGCGCCTTTTCCTCTATCATAGTGGGAACTGGGACGCGAGATTATATACGGTTTCTGTGCCGTTCGTCTACCCGTTTCCCTGCAATCGGTCGGGAATGTCCGCCGGCAAAACGCAAAGGTCAAGGTGCTGGAGTCCAACCCCTGTAGCATGCGACGCTGGCTGGCCGTCCTGCTTCTTCTTCTGGTCGCTCTTCCTGCCTGTGCTGCCGCAGGTTATACGGTCAGCCCGGTCGGCGACGACTACATACCCGACCGCCCGCCCCAGGACCTGACACCTCTCGAGTGGTGGCAGGTCCCGCCCCAGATCCTGATCTCCAGTTATCTCATCGGAACCTCTCCCGAACTTCTGGTCGTCGTCAATCTCCTGTTCCTGTTGAACGTCTGGCTCTTCTTCGGCTACCGCCGGATCACAAAACGCGCTGCACTCGAGCACGAGACCCGGACAGCGATCTACGACCACATCTGCGCCCACCCTGGCATCCGCCTCGGTACCCTCATCCAGGACCTCGGGGCGAACCGGGGAACCGTGAGGTACCACCTGGGGAGACTGCAGGAGTTCGGGATGATCGCTACCGCCGTGGTCGAGGGACAGACGGGATACTTTGAGAACCGGCAGAAGTACTCGGCGCTCGAGGCGAAGGTGCTCATCCATCTCCGGAACCCCACCACGCAGGAGATCCTCGCCATCCTGTTGGAGAGCCCGGCGATATCAAGACGGGAACTTGCACAACGTCTCGGGATCACCGCCTCGTCGGTCTCGTGGCATCTCCAGCGGCTGAAGGCCGACGGGATCGTCCTCCAGGAGAAGATGAGGGGAGACGTCCGGTATTCTCTCTCGGAAGAGTCTGCGATGGTCATCAGGGAACGGGCCGCTGGTGGGCTCCAGGGAACGCCGCGACCGGGTGAGCGTGCAGGCATCGAGGGGTAAGGCCCCGGCATAGAACCCGCTCCGCAATCAATAAGAACCGCCGCCGTAGATGATCGTAATATGGCTGTGACTACCATGAAACCCACCCGCATCCGGACCGAGCACCTGGATCTGGTCCCGGCAACGCTTGAGATCCTCGAGGCCGACCGTAACGACCGCGAGAACCTTGGATGCCTCCTCGATGCCGAGATCCCGGGGTCGTGGCCGCCACCGCTCCTCGACGACGAGACGCTCGTGGCGTTCATCCAGATGCTGGGCGAAGGCGGCGACCCGCTCTTCGCTGCCTGGTACTGGGTGCTTGACGACCCGGCAGCGGGCGGACGGGTCCTCATCGGCACCGGGGGGACGGCCACGCCCCCGACGCTCGAGGAGACGGAGGACCGGGTGCTGATCGGCTACTCGGTCCTCGACGAGTTCCAGGGCAAGGGGTATGCAACGGAGGCGGTCCGCCACCTCATCCCCGCACTCTTCGCCATCCCGGGCATCCGGCAGATCGAGGCGGCAATCTACCCGGACCTCGCCGCATCCATCCAGGTGCTGGAGAAGAACGGGTTCGTCCGTGCCGGCGAGGGATTCGAGGAGGGGACGGTCGCCTACGTCTTGAAGAAGCCCGACGCATCGGTCTGACGACCACCCCCTCTTTTTTGACCCGCTCTTTCTCACGCCCCGTAGAGGTACCTCCCGCTGATATCGAGGATGTAGTCCCCCCGGTAGAACGGGTACTTCCCGACCAGGTGCTCTTTCAGGGTCGGGACGTCATTGCTCGCCGCGAGCGCGGTCTCTGCCGTCTCCAGGTACCCGATCATATCCACAAGCGCCTGCATGTTCGCCGGCAGCCCGTGGCCCGGAAGGACGAAGTCGTACTCCTTCTCCAGGTAGCGGCGGAGGTGGGCGAGCCAGGGGCCCATCTCTTTCTGCTGCAGGAAGACGTGGACCCGGTTATAGACCATGTCCTGCGCGAGGAGCACCCGGCTCTCCGGGAGTTCGATGACGAGGTTGACACCGGCCTCAGCCCCCTCGG
Source organism: Methanoculleus sp. (assembly GCF_036677455.1). GTDB lineage: Archaea > Halobacteriota > Methanomicrobia > Methanomicrobiales > Methanoculleaceae > Methanoculleus. The sequence goes on from NZ_JAVBWL010000038.1 coordinate 4,791, forward strand.
CCTTCTCGTAGGTGAGCGCGACACCGTCGATCGTCTCGGTTCCCGGCCGGATGATATGCTCCGGCGCCGTCACCGTCTCCGTGATCGCGTCGGAAAAGATCGGGGCATAGCCCTGGATCATCGCCTCCCCGCCGCCCACGATCCCGTCTGCGACCTCCGCAAGGGCGTGGATGGGGACGTCCCGGAAGTATTCGGAGCCGAACCAGTGGTCCGGGTGGCTGTGCGTGATGATGACGCGGTCGATCGGTTTGGCGAGACTCTCGGCGTACCTGCGAAACTCCTCCGCGTGGGGACGGAGGAGCTGCGTGTCGACGACGATCAGGCCATTCTCCGTCTCAAGGATGTGCGAGTTGACATAGACCGCCATCTCCGGGGCCTCGTAGGTGTGGATCCTCAGGTTCTCCCGGGGGATGACGGTCACGACGCCGGCAGCTGGCAGCACGACCGCCGTCTTCCGGGCCGTTTCTTCTGCGGTCAGAGGGGTCATGGCACCCGACTGGAGACTCACCCTATATCAACCCATGGGCGGGGGGCCCGGCCCAACAGATATACCCGTCCCCGATCCACCGGGGGACATGCCCGGAACCGGGGGAGAGACCCGGCTCAAGCGTAGCCTGACCCTATCCGATGCGGTCGCCGTAGGGCTCGGTTCGATGATCGGCGCGAGGATCTTCACCGCCCTTGCGCCCGCTGCAGCCGCCGCGGGGGCCGGGCTCGTCGTCGGCGCGGTCCTGGTCGCAACGGTGCTCCCGGTCGACCTCCGCCCGGCGATCGGCTTCAGCTCGTTCTGCGTGCTCCTCTACTACGCGGTGACGAACCTTGCCGCTTGCAGGCTGAAGCCGGGCGAGCGGCTCTACAGCCGGGTCCTGCCCGCCGTCGGCCTCCCGGGGTGCGTGGTGCTCGCGTTCACGCTGCCTCTCGAGTCGGTCATCGCCGGGAGCCTGGTGATACTCGCGGGTCTCGTCCTCCTCCGCCTACACCGTCGCCCCGCAGAGGAACCTATATAATCCTGTTCATACTCTCTGACCCTGCCTGAATGAGAGGCAGGAGAAGTAGATCATGGCATGGAGAGGGCCACCACGCGGGCTCCGGGCTGAGTTCGACGAGATGCTCGGGGAGATGCAGAAGCAGTTCAGCGATCTGATGGGACGGATATCGGGAGGCTCCTCGATGGGCGCCGCCGGAACGATGCTCGACGTCAGAGAGGACGAGACGGAGGTCATGGTCGTCGCCGACCTCCCCGGGGTGGATACGGAGAAGATATCGGTCCGGCTTCTCGACCCGAGAACGCTGCGGATCACCGCCCGGCGGGAGGAGGCAACCGAGACGGAGCAGGCCGGATACTTCGTGCGGGAGCGGAGAGTCGGCACCATCTCCCGGACGGCCACCCTGCCCGTCGACGTCGAGGGAGAGGGGGCGCGTGCCACCTTCAAGAACGGTGTCCTGGAGGTGCGGCTGAAGAAGGTAGCCCAGGAGATCGGAAGAGAGATCCCGCTCCACAGCGAGGAGGGCCAGTCCCTCGGGGAGGAGCACCGGGAGCAGGTCGAGAGGGAGTACCGGGAGGACCGGGAGAAGATGAGACCGTCCGGGTACCTGAGTTCCCGGGAACTGGAGGAGGCGGCAGAGAAGATCACGATCCCCGAGACGGGGAGTGCCGAAGAGCAGAAGAACGCTGCAGAACTCCGGGAGCAGAAGAAGAGGCTGTACGAGGAGGGAAAGAAGAAACTCGCGGGGTAACGCCCGTCACGAGACCAGGTCCCTGATGGACCTAAACCCCGACTCGATCCGGTCCAGGTAGCGCCGGTTGCGCCAGCCCGGGTAGGGCAGGCAGAGGAGGCGGTTCTCCTCAAAGAGTGCCTCCCCCGGGATCGTCGTGACCGTTTGGGCACCACAAAGAGCGGTCGCGTAGGGCTCGATCTCCCGGAGCCCGGAAAGCGCCGTGTTCCCGAGGGAGACGACGTACTCCGGTCCAAGGGCGGCGATCTCCGGTGCGAGGACCTCCCGGGCGCTCAACCTGACGAGGTCGTTCGGGATGGACGCCTTCCGGTTCTTCCGGAAGACACACTTGACCGTGTCGACGAGGAAGAGGCCCTGGCCGGCGAAGAGGTCGAGGTTCTCCCGGCGTGACGGACCGTCAAGCCCGAGCAGGAAAAAGAGGTTCTCCGCGAGCCCGAGGGAGAGCGGCGAGGTCCCCCGGCGGTATGCCGCCCGGTCGTAGCGGTCGTTCCAGAAGTAGGGGTAGTCGGGACGCAGGCAGTCGGGAGGTCCGGCGACATCGTGCCGTCCGGCGGCCCAGGGCGGGGACTCGGCGACGAAGAGGACCTTCACGCGGCCGGGCCTCCGCTCTGCGGCACCGCAGGCGTCGTGCGGCAGGAGGTCGGGCAGGAGAACCCCCCGGAGGTCGGGACGGCCGGCGGCGTAGGTCCGGTAGACCTCCGCAGTACTCACCGGGAGAGGATCCATACCGGTAGGTGTGCCTCCAGAACGGATATGTGTTGCAGAACAGGTCGGGGATGCGACATATAAAGAGGTATCAGCACCAAGAGATGAACGAATGGAGAACAATATCACCTTCAAGGATTTCAATATCTCAGAGAAGATGCTTCGGGCGATAGAAGATATGGGCTTTGAGGAGCCGACGCCCATTCAGACCCGCACCATACCCGTGCTGCTCGAAGGGCGCGACGTGACCGGCCAGGCCCAGACGGGGACCGGAAAGACGGCAGCGTTCGGTGTCCCGGCGATCGAGCGGGTCGACCCCGACAGCCGGGCGACCCAGGTCCTCGTCCTCTCCCCCACCCGGGAACTCGCCATCCAGATCGCCGAGGAGTTCGCCCGCCTGGCGAAGTACCACCGGGGCATCAACATCCTCCCGATCTACGGCGGCCAGCCGATCGACCGGCAGTTCCGGGGGCTGCAGCGCGGCGTCCAGATCGTCGTCGGGACGCCCGGACGGGTGCTCGACCACCTCGACCGGGGGACCCTCTCGTTTGACGGGGTGCACCTGGTCGTCCTCGATGAAGCGGACCAGATGCTGGATATGGGGTTCCGCGAGGACATCGAGAAGATCCTCGACGAGACCCCGGAGGACCGCCAGACGGTCCTCTTCTCGGCCACCCTCCCAAAACCCATCCTGGAGATCTCAAAGCGGTTCCAGAAGAACCCCGAGTTCATCTCGGTCGCACGCCGGGAAGTGACCGTGCCGCAGATCGAGCAGCTCTACCTGGAGGTGCGGAGCAGGGATAAACTCGAGGTCCTCTCCCGGCTGCTCGACCTCTACGACCCCGAACTGACCCTGATCTTCTCGAACACCAAGAAGGGCGTCGACGAACTGACCACCCACCTCCAGGCCCGGGGCTACTTCGCCGAGGGTCTCCACGGCGACATGAAGCAGGTCCTCCGGGACCGGGTGATGGCGAAGTTCCGCGCCGGGAACATCGATATGCTCGTGGCAACCGATGTCGCCGCACGGGGTATCGACGTCGAGGACGTCGACCTGGTCATCAACTACGACGTTCCCCAGGACATCGAGTACTACATCCACCGGATAGGCCGGACGGCACGGGCCGGGCGGGCCGGGCGGGCCGTCACGTTCGTGGGCCCGAAGGAGTACTTCAAACTCCGGACGATCCAGGACTACACCAAGATCAAGATCGCCCGCATCCCGCTCCCGACGCAGGGCGACGTCGAGGAGAGCCGGACGCGGAAACTGATCGAGCGGGTGCAGCACGTCATCGACGACGGCAACCTCGACCACTACGAGAACCTGGTCGACCGCATCATAACCGAGGACTACACGGCGCTCGAGGTTGCCGCCGCCCTCCTGAAACTGGAACTCGGCGGGGGCGAGAGGGGCCAGGGTCTGCCGCAGGACATCAAGCCGGCCCAGGGGCTCGCCCTCCTCAGGATCCCGGTCGGAAGAGAGCACCAGATCCGGCCGAAGGACATCGTCGGAGCGCTCGCGGGCGAGACCGGGATCCCGGGTAACGTCATCGGCGCGATCAACATCTACGACCGCTACTCCACCGTCGACGTCCCGATCGAACTCGCCGAGCAGGTCATCGAGGGGATGAAAGGAAAGACCATCGCACGGGTCAGGCTGACCCAGCCGATCGAGATCGTCGGAGCGCCGGGCGAGCGATAACGGCCTGCAGGCCGGCTCCGGAGCCGGAAATTTCCCGGCTCCAGAGCCGGACCGCGGAACCATATGCGGCGCTCATCCAGAACCGTTTACCCTGCACGGCGACCTCCATCTTTTTTCCCCGGCACGGGTGCCTCACGGCAACCCGGGAACGCGGGGGGTTCTTCATGAGTGCAGCACCCGGTAGCGGTCCGGCGAAACAACTATATACCCGGGTGCGTATTCTGTCATCGTCGGGGGGTGGTTACGTCAGCCGGTACAGGTATCATTCTTGATCTTCCGGAGTCTCATCGCCATTGATATAAACATCCATAAAAATCTGCCCCGTGACCCAATGACAATATCATAGAAAAAGGTGTGCTGCGAACTCCTGCCCGGGTTTAGCCGGTCATCTGTGCCATCCGCCCTGCATTGGGGGGACGCGAAGGGGAAGTCGGACCCGGCGCGTTCTCCCCCCTCCGGAACAAGCCGGGTGCCCGGACTCATGCGCTCGTCCGGGCACCCCGGGGGGAAGGAGATCTTCCCCGCCTGCAGGGCGACCGAGGTCATCCACTCTTTTTGTCGGTCAGGTGTTGTGGGTGAGCAGTTCCGCGGTCAGCATATCCAGGTAATCCGAGAGGAGGCGGGTGATCAGGAAGTGCTGCCGGACATGCTCCTTCCCGGCCCGGCCGAGCCGCTCCCCGAGTTCGGGATTCTCCAGGACCTGCCGGATCCTCCAGGCGAAGCCGTCCGTGTCGGTCGGTTCGAGGAGGAACCCGGTCTCGCCGTCCTCGATCTGGAGCGGTATCCCGCCGACGCGGGATGCGATGACCGGCCGCCCCTTCCAGAGCCCCTCGGTGACGGTCAGGCCGAAGCCCTCTCTGAGCGACTTCTGGAGGATGACGCATGAGACCTGCTGCAGGGCGTTGACCAGCAGGTGGTCTTCAGCAGTGATCAGGATGACGTCGCCGGCATCGATGTATTTCCGCGCCTTCTCCTCGACCCGCCGGTAGATCTCCCAGCCTTCGGGGTCGTCGGGGGCCATGCTCCCGCAGAGGACCAGCCGGCAGTCGACGTGCTCGCGCACCCGGGCGAAGACGTCGACGACGCCTTCGGGGTCCTTCCACTTGTCGAACCGCGAGATCTGGGTGATCAGCGGTTTGTCGACCGGCACGTTGTACTTCGCAAGGAGGCCCTCGATCTCGGCATCGGAGAGGTCGCGGTTCTTCTCCGAGAGCGGGTCGATCGCCGGCCGGCAGATCCACTGCTCCATCGGCATCCCGCACCGCCGGTACTGGTCGTGGGAGATGACCATCCGGTCGTAGTCGAGGACAAAGCCCCTGAGGAACTCCCAGAGAGCGGGGTCAGGGTTCGAGAGGTCGACGTGGCACCGCCAGACCCAGGGCTGGGTCTTCTCGTAGAACCGGATCAGCGGCAGGGGCTGCGGGTCGTGGATGACGACGAGGTCCTGATCGATCGTCATCTGCCCGGAGAAGGACTCGTTCGTCCGGAGGTAGAGGCCTTTCTCCTCGTCCGAGAACGCGATCGGCTGCCCCTGGAGCGCGTTATGGAAGTTCTTGGTGATCGTGAAGAAGTCGCCTTCGCCGTTCAGGATGTTCCACTGTGTCCTGACCCCGACGTCGTTCATGAGCGGAACCAGCGAGAGGATCATCTCCGCAACGCCGCCGCTCTGGTAGGTCGAGTTCACGTGAAGGACCCGTTTCCCCTGGAGCGCCGCCGCCTTGCGGTAGATCCCGGAGATGACATCGTCGCCGACGATGGGCCGGTGGTCCTCAAGCGTCCGGCCGTTGTCGCAGATACAGGTTATTCCGTCCATGTAGGCCATTGCAGATCTCCCCTTGAAAAGATGGGTGTGGAGGCGTACTACGATACAGTATCGGCGTGCCAGGATTATAAATATATCGATAATAATATATTAATTTTAATCGATTATTAGACCCAGAGAAGGGTTTATATGAGACATAAAGGGAAAAACGTCATGCGCATATCAGAGGGGCAATACAAAAAGAGTTAATAATATGGCATGAATCGGGGCCTCCCGGGTGGCCCCCGCCGGGAGAGCGCGGGGGCTCCGTTGGGGCAGAGGGCGATTGCGGCAGTCGGGAGGAACGCCCATATATCCCGGGGCCCTAACGTTAGAGAGTGTACCAGGACGACGCATCTTCGGTCACCACGCACGACGGCGTGACTTTCAGGAGGATGCCCGACGGGGCCGACGCCGTCTACATCGTCGGCGAGTACCACTTCGACGACATCCGGCCGGACGATGTCGTCCTCGATATCGGGGCGAACATCGGCGCCTTCTGCATCCGTGCCGCCTGGCGGTCACGGCACGTCCTGGCCGTCGAACCCGTCCTCGCGGAGGCGCTCCGGGAGAACGTCCGGGCAAATAATGCCGGCGTCACGGTGGTCGACGGGGCGCTCGGCGACGGAGAGGCGGCGCGGATCACCTGGGGGTGCGAGACCCGCACCGTGGCGACCCATACCCTCGGGGATCTCGCCGCCATGGCGGGAGGATGCGACTTCCTGAAGTGCGACTGCGAAGGGGCGGAATGGTGTATCCGGCCCGGAGATCTCGACGGGGTGCGCCGCATCGAGATGGAACTCCACATGCCCCCGATCGGCGGGCCGATGAACCGGGCGCTCCTCGACTACATCGGAGAACACTACGATTTTGTGATCGACCGGACGCCCGGGTACGATGTCATGGGCGTGATGGGGGTCCTGCACGCCGTCCGGAAGAACGGCAGGTGACGGGCCGATCCGGGAGATCTCTCCCGTGGACCGGTGTTCCAGGCTCGTCCGGCACGCATAAATAGGAGCCCGGGATCACCACCCCGCCGGTGAGAGCATGGCACAGGCAAAAGAAGGCGATACCGTCAGGGTACACTACACCGGAAAACTGGAAGACGGCACGGTATTCGACACCTCAGGCGAGGGAACGCCGATTGAGTTCACCATCGGCGACGGAGAGATCATCCCGGGGTTCGAGAAGGCCGTGGTCGGGATGGAGCCGGGCGAGACAAAGACTGCCCGGCTCTCGCCTGAAGAGGCATACGGCCCACGTCGAGAGGATATGACGCTCACGGTCGACCGGGCGCAGTTCCCCGAGGAGATCGACCCCGAGCCGGGCCAGCAACTCCAGGTCCAGCAGCCGGACGGGAGGGCGGCCGTCGTCGTCGTCAGCGAGGTCTCGGAGTCGACCGTGACGCTGGACGCCAATCACCCGCTGGCCGGGCAACCCCTGACGTTCGAGATCCAGCTCGTCGAGGTCGTCGGGGCTGTGCCGGAGCAGGCAGCCGGGTGACCGGCGACCCTCCCTTACGACCGCAGGGATCGCCGTAACTCCGCAAGCGGGCGGGTGTTGATGATATCGTCGGGAGAGAGCCACCCCCGCCGGGCGGTCGCGACCCCGAACTCCATGGAACGAAGGTTCTCCCGGCTGTGCGCATCCGAGCCGAGCGAGAAGGAGACGCCGTGATCGCGGGCAGACCGGGCGTTGACGTCGGAGAGGTCCAGCCTCCCGGGGAAGGCGTTGATCTCCATCGAGACGCCGAGGGATGCCGCGGCATCGAAGACCGCGGCGAGGTCGATACGGTAGGGCTCCCGGGAGAGGAGGATCCGGCCCGTCGGGTGGCCGATGATGTCAACGTACTCGTTCTGCATCGCCGCGATGACCCGTTCGGTCATCTCTTCCCCGGTCTGTTTGAACCCCGAGTGGACGCTCGCGACGACCACGTCGAGGTCGGCGAGGGTGCGGTCCGAAAGGTCGATCGTCCCGTCCATCCCGATGTTGCACTCGGTCCCGGAGAGGAGGGTGAACCCGTCCTCGGCCGCCCGGTTGATCCGCTCGATCTCGCGGACCTGGTCGGCCAGGCGTTCGGGGGAGAGGCCGCGGGCGATATGGAGGCTCTCGGCATGGTCGCAGATGGCGATGTACTCGTAGCCGAGCGCCCGCGCTGCCTCCGCCATCTCCTCGATGGAATGATGGCCCTCGCTCCAGGTGGTGTGGACGTGGAGGTCGCCCCTGATTGCGTCGTAGCCGACGAGGTCGGGGAGCGTCCCGGCCCGTGCGGCCTCGACCTCGCCGCGGTCCTCGCGGAGTTCCGGCTCGATCCAGGCGAGACCGAGGGCCCGGTAGACTCCCGCCTCGTCCTCGCCCGCGATCGTGCGGCCGCTTGCAAGGTCGAGGAGGCCGTACTCGTTCAGCCGCCAGTTCCTCGCGATGGCAAGTTTGCGCAACGCGATGTTGTGCTCTTTTGAACCCGTGAAGTACTGGAGGGCGGCCCCGAAGTGGTCCTCTTCCACCACCCGGAGGTCGACCTGGATGCCGGTCGAAAGCACCACCGAGGTCTTCGTCGTCCCCCGGGCGAGGACCCGCGAGACCCCGGGGAGCGTGGAGAAGACCTCCATCACCTCTTCGGGGAGGGTGGAGGCCACGAGAATGTCGACATCCCCGATCGTCTCCTTCCTGCGGCGTATCGAGCCGGCGAGGCTGACCTGCCGGACCGAATCGAGCGATGCGAGCCGCCGCTCGATATCCCGGGCGATGGGCAGGATCTCTCCGAGGAGGCGGCGCTCCCGGGCGGTCTTGCTCACCCGGATGCTCACGAGGATGTTCGCTTCGGTCTTCTCCCCGAACCCGGGGAGGTCGCGAAGCCGGCCGGCCGCTGCCGCCGCCTCCAGGTCGTCGACGGTCCGGATACCGAAGTCCCGGGAGAGGGCGATCGCCTTCTTCGGCCCGATCCCCTCGAGTTGGGTCAGGTGCTGGACGCCCTCGGGGAGCTCCTCGCGGAGCGACGTCAGGTGTGCAAGGCTGCTGGTCTCGACGATCTCGTTGATGCTCGCAGCGATGCCCTTCCCGACCCCGGGAATCTCGTTGAGGCGCCCTTCCCGGGCGACGGTGGCGATATCAGCCGGCAGGGTCTCGATCGCCTGTGCCGCCCGCCGGTAGGCCTGCGGTTTGAACCGGACACCCTTGATCTCCAGGAGGTCGGCGACCTCGTAGAAGATCGCCGCGACCTCGAGGTTGGTCGTCCGGGAGAGACGTTCCACGGTCACACCCCCCGCTGGCGACGGAAGATGGCCGCGACCTCGGCGGTCGTCGTCGCCTGCTCGGGGCTCTTCTCGTCCCGCCACCGGACGAACCGCGGGAACCGGAGGGCGAGGCCGCGCCGCCGCGCCGGGTCCCAGTTGCAGGTGTGGACCGGGCTCTCGGTGATCTCGAGGCCCAGCACCTCCACCACCAGGGCCGGCGTGAACCAGAACTCGGGTGCCGCCTGCGGGTTCACCATCGTCCGCGCCGGTTGCCGGTCCACCCTTACCCCGGCGAGCCGGCGGGGAAGGTCCGCGAGATCAGCATCCGAGAACCCCGACCCCATGCCGCAGACCGTCTGGAAGGTATCCTCCTCGTGGTTATAGGCGGCGCAGAGGACCGAGCCGTAGGTCCCGGCCCGCCTCCCCCGCCCTGCGTTGGCGCCGATGACGGCCAGGTCGAGCGTATCGGTGAGCCCGGGGGCGTAGTCGCTCTTCCACTTGATCCACTGCCATTCACGCGCCCCCGCCCGGTAGACCGAGTCCTCTGCGCAGGACTTGCAGACGATCCCTTCGAGCCCGCGCTCGATGCAGGAGGTGTAGAATGTCGTGATCCCGTCGGTATCCCCCGTCACGATCCGGCCTGCCGGGGATATCTCCCGGGCCCCGGGGAGGACCTCCTCGAGCCGCGCCCGCCGCTCGGGGTAACTCCGGCCGAGAGAGGGCTCGCCGTCGACGTAGAGGAGATCGAACGCCCGGTAGGTCGCCGGGACCTCCCTTGCGACCTCCCGGACCCGGTGCTTCCGGCGCCGCCGCATCAGGATCTGGAAGGGGAGGTAGGCCCCGGTCGCATGGTCGAACGCGACCGCCTCGCCGTCGAGGATCGCCGTATCGGCCGCGACGTGCTCCCTGACACTCCCGACGATATCGGGGTACTGGCCGGTGACGTCGGTCAGCCGCCGCGAGAAGAGGGTGACGTCATCGCCGTCTTTGTGCGCCTGAATCCGCTCGCCGTCGTACTTCTCCTCGACAGCGATGACGGACGAGCCGATCCGCTCCAGGATCTCCGATAGCCTCGCAACCCGCTGGGTGAGCATCGGCCGGATCGGCCGGTGGAGGGTGACGGTGATCGCCTGCACCCCTGCGATTCCCTCCGTACGAAGCGTCCGGGCCACGAGCCCGATATCGGAGGAGAGGTTGTAGGCGTGTTCAAGAGCCGGGCGCTCCGCCTTTGACCCGAGAAATGCCTCTGCCAGGGCGTCGAGGAGGGTCATCTCCCCTGCGCCAAGGCGCATCTGGCCGGCGGCAAGCCTGGCGAGGTAACGCCGCTCGCGGTCCGACCCGGCCGTAAAGAGGGCTGTAAGGCCTTCCGTCTTCTGCTCGACCGAGCCCGGCCCGGACGTCCGGGCGATCGCGACAAGAGCACGGTGGACGTCCGCGACCGCGAGAGAACCACCGGCCGGCAGACCGATGAGCCGGGACGCAGCATCCCCGTAATCGCCGAGGTCGCGGGCCGCCGCATCGACCGCGGCAAGATCGGTCCCGGCCGCGAGGGCGATCGCCGCCGCCGTCGTCCGGTCCCCGATCCCGAGGGCGCAATCGCTGTAGCCGGGGCCGATTGTGCCCAGCACGAAGTAACAGACGGTCTCGATCTCGTCAGGCGACGCCGCGGAGAGTAACCGCGCAAGAAGCGCAGTCATCTCGTTCCGGGACATGGTCGCCTCGAGACGCTCAAAGCAGGAGGCGAGGGTTGCGAACTTCACGTTAGAGGATCAGTCGCCGGGGGCTACTTGAACGTTGCGGTATGCGAAGGGCTGGCCGCCATGCGAGGGGTTGATATCCCGGGCCGGGTTACAGGGGTTCCAGAGAGGGTTGTTGGTATGCAGGAGTCAGTCACCTACGTCTCGCTCGAGTCCGACGAGAGTTTTCACGGCGAGTATGAGGCCGCTCTGCTCGCTATCGAGCAGGAGTTCGGGAAGCGCCACCCGATGTACATCGGCTCCCGGGAGGTCACGAGCCGGGAGGAGTTCGAGGCGCGGTCCCCCATAGACCGGTCCATCCTGCTCGGGACGTTTGCTGCGGGGGGAGGAGAGCATGCCCGGGAAGCGGTCGCCGCAGCAGACGAGGCATTTTTGGGGTGGAGCCGGAGGGGCTGGCGCGAACGGGTCGGGATCATCAGGAAGACGGCCGATGCGATCGAGAGCCGGCTCTTTTTGCTCGCGGCGCTGCTGACCTACGAGGCGGGGAAGACCCGCTACGAGGCGCTGGCGGAGGTCGGCGAGGCGGTCGCCATGCTCCGCTACTACTGCGGGGTCTACGAGCAGAAGAACGGCTACATCGTCCCCCTGCACTCCCCGGCACCCGGGGAGGAGTGCCGGAGCGTCATGCGGCCCTACGGCGCCTGGGCGGTCATATCCCCGTTCAACTTCCCGATAGCGCTTGCCGCGGGCATGATCGCCGGGGCGCTCCTCACCGGGAACACGGTCGTCTTCAAACCCACGAGCAAGACGCCGCTCTCGGGGGTGAACCTCTACCGGCTCTTCATCGCGGGCGGGGTCTCTCCCGGCGCACTCAACCTGGTGACCGGTCCCGGGGGCCCCTTCGGCGAGGTCGTGGCGGCGCACCCGGACGTTGCCGGGATCGCGTTCACCGGGTCGCGGGCCGTGGGGACGTGGCTCGAGCGGCAGGCTGCCGCGGCACAGCCCTATCAGAAACCGTTCGTGGCGGAGATGGGGAGCAAGAACCCGGTTATCGTCACGGCGAGCGTCGATATCGAGAAGGCGGTCGAGGGTGTGGTTCGGGCGGCTTTCGGGTTTGCCGGGCAGAAGTGCAGCGCCGCCTCACGGGTCTATGTCCACTCATCAGTTGCAGAACGGTTCTCGACGGCGCTCCGCGACCGGGTGGAGCGGATGGAGGTCGGCGATCCCCGGCGGCGGGAGGTCGCCTGCGGCCCCCTGATCGACGACGATGCCCGGATGACCTTCCAGAGGGCACTCAAGGAGGCGGTCCGCGACGGAGGGAAGATTCTTGCCGGCGGGGAGGGGGTCGGGGACGGGCTCTGCGTCCGACCCACGGTCATCACCGGCCTTCCCCACGACCACCGCCTCTATGCCGAAGAACTCTTCGTCCCGGTCCTCCTCGCCAGCACCTTCGAGACTCTTGATGAGGCGCTCAGGCTTGCAAACGCGACTGACTACGGCCTGACCGCCGGGATATTCTCGGAGGACCCTGAAGAGATCGGGTACTTCTTTGATGCGATCCGGTTCGGGGTCGTCTACGCCAATCGGCGCGGAGGGGCGACGACCGGGGCATGGCCCGGCGCCCAGCCCTTCGGGGGCTGGAAGGCGAGCGGGACGACCGGCCGGGGTGCCGGGGGGCCCTACTACCTCCTCTCGTTCGTCCGCGAACAGGCAGAGACCCGGGTGACGGAGCCGACGGTAACTCCATAAGGGGAGAGCGCCCTTTGATCGCGTATGGGACAAAAGAAGGAGTCGATCGCGGGCATCCTGGTATCACGGATAGGCGGGTTCATCGTCTTCCTGATCCTGCTCGGCATCTTGAACCTCCTTGCCGGCGCCTACGTCCAGGCCCCGGTCTTCGTCCAGATCGTCGCGTTCTTGAACGCCAACCTCGGACCGCTCCTTCTGATCACGGCGCTCTTCCTGATCGGCGACCTCTTCGGCGCCCTCCTCTTCCCCCTGAACCTGCCGGGCCCGGTCTTCGGCGCCGCCGGTGCCGTCTTCCTGGTGATGTTCCTCTTCCGGCTCTTCGTTCTCGTGGGCGAGATCACCGATGTCGAGGCCTTTGCCCTCTTCGAGAGGGCGTTTGCCGTTCCGGTCTACGTGATCGTCTTCATCATCGCGCTCATCGGCGGGTATATCTCGCTCTTCGTCGGCCCCGGGGACTCACGCTGAGCGCGAACCCCGGCTACTCGAACCCCTCCATCTCCTCGAACGTCTTCACCTCGTAGTCCTGCAGCCTGCCGGTCTCGGAATCCATATGGACCATCACGAAGAGCTCGTGCTCGCGGTTCTCCCAGAGGGCAAGGGCGGGTTTGTCCTCCTTCGCCACGAACCCAAGACTCGCGAGACTCTCCCGGATCCTCTCGTAGGTGGTCTCCACGGTGACCATCTCACGGACCCGGGCTTTCAGGGCCTCCTGCTCCTCCCGGTCGATCGATACCTGTCTCTTCATGCGAGGACCATACCCCATACGACCAGATAAACCTGACCCGGGGACTCGGGTTGGGGGAAAAGAGACCTTACCGGGCGTTGTAGCCGGCAGAAGTCCCCTCCCGGCGTTCTATCTCCTCGTAAGCGGCCACCTTATACCCTGCATACCCGCCCCCGAGATTCATCCTGAGCAGGACGAAGATCCTGAGGTCCGGCTGCACCCATATCGCGAAATCGGTCTCATCCTGCTCCGGGATGAATTCCAGCGACTGGAGTGCCTCCCGGATCTCGGCGTAGTCGGGCGTCGACTGGATCATCTCCTCGATCCTCACCATCACCGTCCGTTGCTGCAGGGTCTCGATATCTTCGAGCATGGCCCTCTCTGATCGGTCCTCCCGTATAAACATGATCCGGGGCGGGATCCGGGAAAAACCGTGGATTCTGCGGCGCTGACCCCCGGCGGGGCCCCGGCGATTATGGTCGGTATCCCCATCTCGGTGCGGAGGATTGCCCGGTGAAGTGCACAACCTTCTTCAGAGGTCTCGCGAAACCATACAACAAGGCCGACCGGAGGACCTATGACCAACGACGACGACTCAAGGACGCTGATCTTCGATAGAGATACCGACAACCTGCAGGAGCTCTCCGAATACCTGGACGTGCTGAGCAGCAGCACACGCTTGAAGATCCTGAAGGTCATCGAGCGAAGCCCCAAGGATGTCCGGCAGATCTCGGCCGCGATCGAGACGAGTTACGAGAACACGAAGAAACACCTCGACAAACTCCTGAGCATAGGCGTCGTCAAGAAGGAGGCCGGCCTCTCCCGCCCGACCGCAAAAGGGATTCACCCGGTCTGGAAATACTCGCTCGTGCCCGGGGGGCTCGAGGCGATCACGAGGAGCCTCGGGCTCTTCTCGAACCTGCAACTGACACTCACCGATGCCGTGCTCGCGAAGCGGCTTGCCGGGGTCCGGGAGGCGTTCTCGGGAGAGTTCTCCGGGCAACCCCCGGTCGCCATCCTCCTCGGCGGGCCCGAAGACGGCAGGGCCTTCCCACTCGGGCACGACGCCATCGCCATAGGCCGGGCGGACCCGGACGCACCCGGTCGAGCCGGACAGAATATCGTCCTCGGCGAGGAGTACGCGGCGGTCACCCGCGTCTCACGACCGCACGCCCGGCTCACCCGGAGCCGGGACGGTGCCTGGCTCATCGAGGACTGCGGCAGTACGGGCGGCACCTTCGTGAACGGCACGCCGCTCGACCGGTCCATGCGCCGGGAGCTCCACGACGGGGACCTCGTCGAGCTCGCAAAGGGTGCGGCGGGGGCAACCCTCGTCCTCGTTCTTCCCGGGGGGGCTCCGGTGCGAGATGCTGCCTGAACGGACGGTCGTCCTGCTCCTCCTCGCGGCCCTGCTCCTCTCGGCCGCCTGTCCCGCCGTACTGGGCGCCGGGGGGCCACCGGAGCATTCCAGCGCCGACGCTGCCGCCATCGAGGCCGGTGGAAAGACACCGGGCGATGATACGGGCACCGCCCCCGAAAAGAACGGGGCAGCCCCCGGCCAGAACAAGGATAAGGATGCCAGGGATACACCGGAACCGACACCGACCGCCCTGCCGTCACCCGAAGCGACCCGGGGAACGGAACCGACGGCGACCGGGACAGCCGGCCCGACGATCGCCGACCCGTTCCCCTGGGCCGGGATGGCGCTGGCCCTCATCCTGCTCGGCGGTGCCTCCGTGCTCGGTGCCGGGTACCTGAAGAGGGCACAGGGAGCGGATGCCGGCGGCGATCCGGGCGCGACCATCCTCCCCGGGGCATACCGGACCGCACCCTCCCACCCGGCCGGGTTCCCGCCCGAACTTGCAGAGCGCTACGACCGGGTCGCCTTCGTCGGGAGGGGCGGGCTCGGGCAGGTCTTCTCGGCAGTCAGGCGTGATGACCGTCGAACCGTAGCGGTGAAGATCCCGGTCACCTACGACGAGGCGACGGGAAAGACCTTCATGAAGGAGATGCGGTTCTGGGAAGACCTCGCCCACGAGAACATCGTGGCGGTCCACTCGGTCAACATCCTCCCGGTACCGTTCGTCGAGATGGAGTTCCTGCCCAGGACCCTCGCAGACCTGGAAAAGCCCGTCCCGGTCGAGACCGCCGCCCGCATCGTTGCAGGCATCGCCGCCGGGCTTGCCTACGCCCACGGGAGGGGCGTCGTCCACCGGGACATCAAGCCGGAGAACATCCTTCTCGCGGACGACCTGACGACCCCGAAGATCACCGACTGGGGCACGAGCACGACGCTCTTGGCGATGCGGGAGACCACCATCGCCGCCGGGTTCACCCTCGCGTATGCGGCCCCGGAGCAGATCGCCCCGGAGCGGTTCGGCAGGACCGGTGCATGGACCGACATCTACCAGCTCGGCGTTGTCTTCTACGAACTGGTGACGGGAAGGCCTCCGTTCGCCGGCGAGAGCCTCGCCGGACTTGCCGATGCGATCCTCAAGACGCCGCCGGTCCCCCCGTCGGCGATCGACCCGGGCCTCGCACGGCTCGACCCGGTCATTCTCCGGTGCCTCACAAAGGACCCCGCCGACCGCTACCAATCCGCCGGGGAGGTGCTCGGTGCGATCGAAACCCTGATGAGGGAAGCCGGCAAGGCGGAGGCGTGAAGAGGCTTCTCACCCGCTACCTCGCCCGTGCCAGGGCCATGCAGTGCCACTACCTGCTCGGATCGCTCATCCTCCTGCTCGCCGTCTATCCCTACGCGAGCACGGGGTCGACCGGCCCGGCCGCTCTCACGCTGCTCTCGTCGTTCATCCTGATCACCGGGGTCTATGCCGTGAGCGACCGGCGGCGGCAGGTCGCGATCGCCGCCGCCCTCGCCATCCCCGCCTTCGGCCTGGGCTGGCTCCATATCCTCACCGGCATCCCCGCCCTCAGCACCGCCGGGAGTGTCTTCACACTCCTCTTCTACACCTTCACCGCGCTCATCTCCCTCCACCGGGTCATCAGGACGCGCCTGGTCACCGCCGACACCATCTCCGGGGCAGTCTCCGTCTACCTCCTCATGGGGCTCACCTGGGCGACGGCCTACGACCTCGTCGAGACGATCACTCCGGGATCGTTTGCGAGCAGCCAGCCGGACACCGCCTTCACCTTTTCTCTGTTCATCTACTACAGTTTCGTCACCCTTGCGACGCTGGGCTACGGCGACATCACGCCGCTCACCGACCAGGCCCGGTCGCTCGCCCTGCTCGAGACCGTGAGCGGGACCCTGTATATCGCCGTCCTGATCGCCCGCCTGGTGGCGGCGGCAGGGTGGCAGCCTGAGAGCGGCAAGGAATGAGGGGATCCTGAATTCGAGAAATAAACGCTCCATTCATGGATCTGGGCAATTATCACTACGAAAATTCTCGTAACTAAAGCAAGATATTTATTTTCGCCAAATCAAGAGATGATCGATACCATGCGAGGAAAAACAGCACTTCTGGGGATCGCCCTGATGGTCCTCTGTGCCGCGGTGATAGGGAACGTCACCGCACAGTTGCCGGAGGAATCAAAAGATAAACTGATCCACGTCTCCGGTACGGGCAAAGTGACGACCACTCCCGACCAGGCCATCATCGTCTTCGCCGTCGAGACCGAGAACGCCGACGTCAAGATAGCACAGCAGGAGAACGCCCGAAAAATGGATGCCGTGGTCAAAGCCCTGAAGAACGCCGGCATCCCGGAGAAAGACATCAAGACCGCCGGCTACAACATCATCCCGGTGACCGGGGAGAACAACTGGCCCATAACCCGGAGCAGTGATGTACCGGTGACCCCTGATGCGAGGATCCAGTTCTACCGCGTCATCAACACCCTTGAGGTCACGCTCCACGACGTGAACCGTGCCGGCGAGATCGTCGACCTTGCCGTCGAAAGCGGCGCGAACCGGGTCGACCGGTTCTCGTTCACCCTGAGCGACGAAAAGCAGCAGCAGTTCCGGTCGCAGGCCCTGACCGCCGCGGTAGCGCAGGCACGGGGCGACGCAGACGCTGTTGCCGCAGCCCTCGGCAAGACGATCGTCGACGTCAAAGAGGTCAACGTCGGGAACAGCTATGTGCCCATGGTCTACGACGGTCGCTACTCGGGCATGGAGAAGGCGGCGGGCGCTGCCGTCGCGACCCCGCTCGAGGCCGGCGAGATCGACGTGACCGCGAGCGTCTCCATCTCCTACATCATCAGTTGATCATTTTTTTGTCTGCAGGTCCGGGGTGCTCCGAACCCCCGGGCCGGATACCCACCTTCGCGCCCGCCCCGCCCCATCCCGAAGCATAATCGCCCGTGAAGACGGAACCTCTTCTGATGCCCACCATCATCGAGGTAACAACATCTCCTGCCGCGAAGAGCTCACGGTGGACCGGGGGTTCTCCTGCCTGTTTGCCGAGGCGGGCCTGCTCTTTGACGCCCGGGTGACGTACCTCTCGGCATCGCACTGATAAGATTGCGGAACTCGCAGGGCGGTACCCGAACTCCTTTTGGCCGGGAGGCGCGGGAAGGTGCACCGGGTCTAAAAAAGGGGTTACTCTTCCTTCTCGACGGCAGTTCGGTTCTTCACCTCGAGTCCGTCCGCAAACACGACTGTGCGCTGCGGGAGGGGTATCTCGATGCCGTTCTCTTCAAACGCCTGCTTGATCTTCCAGAGAAGGTCGGTCCTGACATCCCACCAGTTCCGGGCCGGCGCCCAGATGTAGGCGGTCAGGTTGACCCGGTTATCGCCGAAGGTATCGACGAAGACCGAGGGTGCCGGGCTCTTCAACGCAAACGGGTGGGTCGCGATGACCTCCTTTGCGATCCGGATCGCTTCGTTCGCGTCGTCCTGGTAGCGGATACCGATCTGGTACTCGAACCGCCGGGCTGCGTTGTGGACGTAGTTGGTGATGTTCGAGGTGAAGACTGTCTCGTTCGGGATCCGGACATAGATCCCGTCGTAGGTCTTGACGACCGTCGAGAGGACGCGAACATCCTCGACGCTGCCGCTGACGCCCGCGACGTTGACGTTGTCGCCGATCTTAATCGGGTGCTCGAACATGAGGAAGAGGCCGGAGACCAGGTTCGAGACGACGCTCTGGCTGGCGAACGCAATGACGAGACCGGCGACCCCTCCGGCCACCAGGAGGCCGGAGAGGTTGACGTTGAGCTGCGGGAGAGCGACGACGACCGCCCAGAGGATGATGATGTAGTAGATCAGTTTTACGAACAACTCGCGCTCGTTCTTGGCCAGCCGATCCGCGAGGGCTCGCCTGACGTTTATCGCGACAAAACGCGCGACAGCCCAGCCAATCAGGATAATAAGGGCAAAATACACGAGGTTCTCGACGGTGATCGACCCGATGCCGGTGGGGATCTCGAGGATCTCGGTCACGTTGAACGTCATGAGAGGCCCCACTCCATGAGATATCCCCGGTTGAGTCCCGGGATCTTGCGTGCCGCGTGCAGCTCGACGGACTTGACCATGTCGGGCTGGAGCGGGGCGTCGATAAAGTCCGTCTCCGCCAGGATCGGGCTGAGAATCTTCATCGTAGCGGCGGTCGCCACGAAGTCGCCGTAATAGATCTTCATATCGGTGCTGTCAAACACGACGCGCGAGATCTCGACCCACTCATGAGATAGGTTATTGATGGAGAGTTCCATCACGCCCTCACGGAAACACTCAACCGTGGGGATCTCCGTGGAGACTGCACTCCGGTACCACCGGGCAATAAGTCCGCTGGTCGGTGGTCCATAGAGCGTATACTTCTGGGTGCCAAGACCAAAGACATCGAGCACCTCAATGTCTTTAGGAGCCTCTAGAAAGACCCCGATCTCGACCGGAAACGTCAGGTAGACCGTCTGGCTGCCACCGGGCTCGATGACCATCGGTGAAAACTCAACCAGGAGGAAGTTCGTGATCGCACTCGGGAGATTGATTGGTTCTACCGGATTGATGACGAACTCACCCGTCTTCGAGACAAGCAGCCGCTCGAACGTCTCTCCTTCGCACCTCCTCCGGTAGGTCAGAAGACCTCCATTTTGCTCGGTTTCGACCAGGATATCACCTTCTTCACGGTGAAAAGTGCAATTATAGCGTCCGAACATCGTTTTATGATCTGCAAATACTCAAATATTAAGTTACTTCACCGGCACGGATTCCCGTGTTTTGCGTCCCCACGTCAAATCCGGAAACGCCGACTATAACGACCCAAAGCCCATTTATCTCCACCAGATCCGTTTATTATGACAACTCTGGAAACTCCGTCCGGCGGGTGTCTGCGAAGATATAAATAGCATATCCGCCGGCACGTATATTCCGAGGGGAATAAATAGACACGCTTTTTAAGCGACGATCTCAGAAACTTTTTCCTGCGTGGTTATCCTGATCTCCGGTGATATCACCCTCGCCTTCATCGCGCTTGCGTGTGGCACAGGGGGTATCGCCAGGACCGGAAGCAGTAATAACGAAGGGAGACCGTACCTGCCAGCGCGGAAATTTCGTCCGGAGATCCGGAGGAAAACGTCTGCCGGCGGTTTTATGGGGGGCGAGCGCCGTCCCCGGGTGATGCGTGTGAAGGTCAACTACCGCCCCCTGAAGGGGACGGCTTGCAACGGTAAGGAGGTTAAATGTCCCTAGATCGTTCCAATTTAATTCATGCGAAGGTTGCCGAAAACGGCCTTATTCGCACGGGCCGGTTGACACGGCCCCTACCGATTATCCGTGGAACCACGGAATCACCGGCTACTTGTCTCACTCCCCCGCGGCACACATCATACGCAAATTGTGGTGTGATTGAAACCTCCTCTTCAGGAGTCGGCATCAGTGGGCCAGTATCCGAAGTATCGACCTCAGACAACAAAACACTTACGGAGGGGGTAATTCCTCCCCACCCTGAAGAGTGGGGTCTCCTTGCCCAATTGAGATGAACCGGGAAGAAGTCAGCGAATACATGAACCATAGTCAGGTACCTGTGAGTATCTTCAACCACCTCCAGCAACCGGCACTCGTCCTCGACTGTGAGGGGCGGGTGGTCGCCTGGAACAAGAGCATGGAGCGATATACCGGCGTACCGGCAGAAGAGATTTTAGGAAAGGGAGGGTTCTTGCACGGGAAAGCCCTGTTCGGCGAGGTATGCCCCACCCTGGCGAACTGGATCCTGACTCCCGATGACGCCGAAAACAACCACTACCGCCTGCTGTCCCGCGAAGGCGAAGACCTGCTCGCCGGGTCGCGTATCACTCCTGTCTCCGGCAGGGAGATCGTCTGTATGGCCGCCCCCCTCTACGACGATGCCGGCAGGCAGATCGGTGCGGTCGAGACCATCCGGGATGCACCCGACGAGTCGCCCGGGAAGGCAGAGGAACAGGTGCAGATCCTGGCAGGCGTTCTATCCGATATGATCTTCACGCTCAACCGGGACGGCGCCTTCACCCAGTTCTTCTGGACCGGCGCCCGGGAGATGGGCGTGGACCAGAAGACCATCGCGGGCGGGAGACCCGGTGCCCTCTTCCCGGCAGAAGAGGCGGAGTTTCTGGCAGGGGCTGCACGCCGGGCCATCGATGCGGGGGAGGTCATATCGGAGACCCGGTCGTTTGACTGGCACGGCAGCCAGAGGTCGTTCCAGGCGACCATTCACCCTCTGCACGACTCCGCGGGGAGGATCACGGCTGCCACCGGGGTCTACCGGGAGATCACCCGGGACCTCCTCCGTGAGCGGGCGCTCCAGGAGACCGAACGGCTCTCCAGCCTCTACCTGGACCTGCTCGGCACCGACATCTACAACACCAACATAGTCGCGGCAACGATCATCGAGATGCTCCGGGAACGGCTCTCCGGCGAAGAGGCGGAACTCGCCCAGAGGGTCAAGAACACGGTCGAACAGGGGATCACCGTCATCAAGAACGTCGAACTCCTGAACACCCTCAACACGCACAACGTCCGCCTGGAGCCGGTTGACCTGGACAGAACCATTCGCGGCCAGGTTCGGCGGTATGCAGGCATCGATATCAGGTACGAGGGGAAGAGCCAGATGGTCTGGGCAAACCCTCTCCTCGAACATATCATATCCAACCTGATCAGCAACAGCATCAAGTTCGGCGGCATGAGGGTGCGGATCGATATATCCGTCATGGAGACCGGAGATATTGTAACCCTGACCGTCGCCGATACCGGCGTCGGGATACCGGACCACTTGAAGCCCAACATCTTCGATCGCTTCAGTAAGGGGAGCAAAACCACATCGGGGAGCAGGGGCCTCGGGCTTCATATCGTCAAGACCCTCACGAACCGCTACGGCGGACGGGTCTGGGCGGCGGACCGGGTGCCCGGCAAACCCGGGGAAGGAGCGGCAATCAAGGTGAGCCTGCAGAAGTGCTAGGCCAGTACCCCCGAAGGCCCGGGGGCTCACTATATATTCTCTCAACGACTATATCCTACCGCATCATTCCCATCGGGGACTGCTTCAATGATACGAACTATATGCTTTAAAGAGCGGAGATACATCGAAGAGTTGAGAATCCTCACCCGGGCGACCGCGCTGGACTGCATCATCGACGAGCGCTTCGACCGCATAGTATACCTCATAAAAGAAGGCGATATGGGCCTCGCTATCGGTCGAAAGGGAGGCAACATCCGGAAGATGCAGCGGGTCCTCGGGAAACGTATAGAAATGGTCGAATATTCTCCCGAGATCGAAAATTTCGCAAAGAACGTGTTTAAACCGGCCGAAGTCGTTGGCGTCAGGAGAGAGGACGACGGAAGACTCACGGTCTACATCAATAAGAGTGATCTCGGTATCGCCATCGGGAAAGGAGGGTGCACCATCGAAAAAGCACGGCTCCTCCTCTCCCGGTACTTCGATACCACCCTCGGTGAGGTACTCGCAGGAGGAGAGACTCATGCGTGACTGGACGATCCTCGACGAGGTCTGGACGGTCATCGAGGACCGGGCCGAGCACCCGTCGGCCGAGAGTTACGTCACCTCCGTCCTGACCCACAGAAAAGGGATCGACAAATCCCTCGAGAAGGTCGGTGAAGAAGCGGTCGAGTTCATCCTGGCCGCCAAGAACCAGGTGCCGGAGAGGACGATCTCTGAAGCGGCAGACCTGCTCTTTCATTTCCTGGTGGCGCTCAAGGCATCAGGCACCGATGTAGCGGACGTGCTCGACGAGCTTGCCGCACGCCGGAGATAACACGGTTTTTCTGGACCGACCCCGGGGGGGAGGATCCGACCCCCGGGGGAGGGACCCATCCCCCCGGCGGACGGTTCAGAGGTACTCCTTCAGGTCCACCATCCTCGGGAGGTCGTCCTTCTTCACTGCTGCGGACTCTACGACCGTATCCTCGATCATGATGGGAGCACGATACCGCAGAGCGATGGCTATCCCGTCGCTCGGCCGGCAGTCCATGATCTCGGTGCGCGAACCCTGCTTGAGCAGGAGCTTGGCGTAAAAGACCCCCTCCTCAAGGGAGTCGATGTGCAGGGCGTCAAGCTCTATCGCAAAGTTCCGAAAGACCTCAACGATCAGGTCATGGGTGATGGGGCGGGGAAGCATCTCGCTATTCAATGCGTTGCTGATCGAGATCGCTTCCCAGAGCCCGACATATATGGGTATGGTGCTGTCTCCCCCGGCATCCAGGACGACAGTCGGCGCCGCTCCCATCTCGCTCACCGACATGAAGACACCCTGGACCCTGCAACGTTGAGCCGTCATGTGATCACGCCACATCAGCCTTATCGGGTTTAAACCTTGGGGTAGGTCACTGCTCCTCTTTTTGGGCGCGGGTAAGGATCTCGCGCCGCACGATGATGAGGCTGGATAGCATACCAAGGAGGATATTGAGGTAGTAGAGGATCAGCCGCCAGAGGAGCACAAAGATGCCCACGATCGACGACGGGACGAAGAGGCTGTAGAGCGACGTGGCGCCGAGTTCCGCAATCCCTGAGCTCCCCGGCGTGAGCGGGATCATCATGATGACGGCGAGGATCAGCTGGACGACGAACGACTCGACGAGGAACGCCGGCTGTCCAAGCCCCACGAGGAGGAGCGACGCGATGGCGAACTCCGAGAGCCAGAAGAGCAGGGTGAAGAGCATCCCCCACACGAGGCCGCTTCTGCCGTGGTTCACGAACTTGCTGAGGCCCGCATTGAAGTTGTCCACCTCCCGGTCGATCGAGTCAAGCAGGCTCTCAAGCCGCCTCAGGTGCCAGCGCCGGTCGATCCACCGCGACATCCATTTGAGGGCCCGTTTGAGGTGGTCCGGGTTCTTCACCGAGTAGACGAAGACCAGCACGATGAGGATGACGAAGATCCAGGTGGCATACATGATCAGGCTCAGGCCGCTGAACCCCGAGGAGATACTGCTCCAGTACCTGCCGAGGAAGAGCATGGCGAAGGCTCCGAGCGCCCCGAGGGCAACCCCGTCCAGGATCCGTTCCATGACGACGACGGCGGTCGCGTCCCCGAGCGGGACGTTCGCCCGGTAGAGTTCATGGATACGGACCGGCTCGCCACCCGCCTGCGACGGGGTGAGCGCCGCAACGAGCATATTTGCGAGGACCAGGTTCAGGCAGTGCAAGAACCTCACCGGATACCCGAGCGACCCCGACATTAACTGGATGCGGGCCGCCCAGAAGATGAGCGAGAGGAAGTGGAAGAGGACCGCAAGGACCAGGTAGAGCGGGTTGACGCGGCTGAGATACTCGACCGTCATCTCGTCGACGGTGAAGTACAGGACACCGGCCAGAACGAGCGTGCTAAAACTGATCGAGACGAGCAGCCACTTCCACTGAGACTTCTTCATCCTCTGCGCTCCCGGGGCAATGAGGTGCGGCTACCGGGGACCAACCCTCAAACCCGATTGACAACTACGAATCTCCGGGCAATTTCAGAAAAATACCCGAATTGAACTAATAAGGTATCGTGCGGCTACTATTTAACGATGGGTTTATCGGGTCTGGTGAGATCCACGACCCGCACCGGGCACGGGCACCTGCACGCAAAGACTCCTCATACCGTGAAGAGACCCCGGTCGCCGGTTATCCCGAGCAGCCCCGCACGGACGCCGGCATCGAGCCAGGCGTAACCGTAGCTGAGGCGGGCGAGGGCTCCGGCCAGGTCGCCCGCATCGAGGCGCTCTACGCCGTCCGTATACCAGGAGCGCGCCACGGAACAGAGTGCTTCTGCCCCGGGATACAGCGGGCTTGCCTCGTCCGGCACCGCACGAACCGCCGCAAGGGCACCCTGAAGCATCCGTCGGTAACGGTGCGTCTTCTCGTCCAGGTGGGCGCTCTGCGACGTTGGGATGCGTGCGTCCACCGCATCGGGGGGATGGACGGCGAGCGGCTCGAGCAGCCCGATCCGCGAGCCTGCGTCAAGCCATCCGAGCCCGTAGGCGAAGGCGGCAAGCGCGTTCACGGGGTCGTCCGTCCGGAGAAAGACCGTGCCGTCGCTCTGGTAGGCCGCCGCCATCTCGATCACCTCCTCCGCCGCCCGGAAAAGGAGAGTCTCTGCCGGGACGGCGCTCCGGGTCAGGCGGAGAGCCGCGAGAAAGAGGACCCCGTACTCCTCGAGGGTCATAATCCGGCAAAGATCTCCAGGTACTCGCGCTCCATGGGGTGGAGTTCCGCCGGCACGACGAGGATGTGGAGCGGGGGTCCGAAGTCGGTCGCTTTCAGTCGCGCACCGGACCCGGCGGCGACCACGGGGTCCTCCGATCCCGCCCGGGCGATGCCCACGTAGAGGGCGGGCGCCCCGATCCCGCGCTTCTCCGCCATCTCCTCGATGAGCGCGACCGCCTCCGGGATGCGCATGTAGCGGTCCTTCTGGATATCGAGGTAGACGAGCGTGTGCAGGTTGAGCGCGAGGTTTGCTGCAACCGTCTCGACGGGGGCCGTCGGGAACCAGCCTTTTGCCGGGAACGGCACCGAACAGGACTTCCCGAACCGGTAGTTCTGGAGACCCGAGAGGCCGCAGACGGCGCTCGATATCGACGAGGCGTGGATGATGGAGGTAGCAACGCCGGCAGCGGCCGCCCGCATCCGCAGGTCGGCGTGCGTCGTCGAGACCATCGGGTCTCCCCCGGTCAGGAACGCCACCCGGCCTTGTGCGGCACGGTCGATGATCTCGCGGGGGTCCTGCTCGACGTCCTCCCGCGCGAGCACCCGGATCTCCTTGCCGAAGAACGCCTCCATCTGAGAGATGTCCGTCCCCATCAATCGCGACGTATACGATTCCAGGTAGACGGCATCGGCGTTCCGGACATATTCAAGGCCTTTTACCGATATATCCCCGAGGTCGTAGAGACCGAGGCCCACGAACGTCAGCATGGCCGATCCGCTCCGGGAGAAGGTGTCGTCATCATCCCTCAATCGTGAGTGCTCCGTCATCGTAGAAGTAACGGATCCAGGGAGTCGTCCTGCCGCGGATGCCGACGACGCGGAAGTCCCGCTCCACCGGCTGCCTCCCGTCATCCACCCTCACCTCGACGACCATGTTCATCAGCTGCTTGATCGTGGCGATGGTCCTCTCGTCAAAAGACTCCCGATTGAGGACGTAGACCCCGATCCCTTCGAGTTTCTTCACCCGGTTCGTGATGACGTGGAGGAACTTGAAGGTCACCTCAAGCCGCGAGTACATGAGGAGCGTCGAGACCGAGTTGACGCAGAGCCGGACCGGCGGGGGCATCGGCCCCGGCGGATCGGCCATCACCCCCTCTTTCCACATATCCTCCACCATCCGCGAGAACTTGATCCCGATGCTGGTCAGGTCGAGGGGGCTCGTGACGAACTTCGCCTTCGTCGTGTCACGCAGGGTCGGCACCGACATCTTCGTGACCGCATCGATGAACCCGACGTGGTTCATGGTCGCTCCCTGCCGCCGGAACGCACCGGCGACATCGGCAGCACGCTCGTCGGTCGTGATCGTGACCGTCCATTCCCCGGAGAGGGGGCAGGCTATCCGGTACGCAAGGTGTTCCGCGTAGGCCAGGGGGGGAGCCAGGATGAGGATGTTCGTGGCAGCCCGCAGACCCCCGAACTCTGCGTCGATCGGGGGGATACCGGTTTTGTAGAGATACATCGAGAAAACACCACCTATGAGAGAAGACGGAAGAGAATAGCCCCGACAATGAGGCCGAGGGCGACCGTGTAGAGCGTGATGGCAAGCGTGATCCGCGAGCCGACCTCACGCAGGAGGACCGTGATCGTCGCAAGGCAGGGGACGAAGAGGACAGTCACGACCGCGAATACGTAGAGTTGCAACGACGAGAGGACCACCCCGAGGTCCGCGGTCCCCGCGAGGATGGCAAGGGTCTCAAACGCCATCTCCTTCCGGAGAATCCCGAAGATGAGTGCCGTCGCCGCGTAGCCCGGAAGGCCGAGGAGGGCCATGGTGATGGGTTCCACGAGCCCCTCGAAGATCGCCATGATCCCGAAGAACTGGAGCAGCCCGAGGACGACGCTTCCGGCAAGGAGGAGGGGCATGGCGATGAAGAGGAACTCGGAGAGGCGGGTCCAGGCCTTCTTCACCACCAGTCTCGGGTCCGGCCGGCGGAGCGGCACCATCTCCATGATCATGCCAAACCGCTCGCCGGGCATCACGCGGGAGAGGACGAGTCCCGTTGCCAGGATCAGGAGGAGGACGATACCGTAGACGCTGAATGCCGCCGCGATCCCGACAAAACTCGCCACGATCCCGGCGATGATGACGGTCCGAGCCGAGCAGGGGACCATCGTGACCAGGAACGAGGCGATGATCCGCTCACGCCGGGAGTGGAGGAGCCGTATGCTCATGATCGCGGGCACGTTGCACCCGAACGCCAGGGTGAAGGGGATGACCGCGCCGCCGTGCATCCCGACCCGGTGCATGGCGTTGTCGGCGAGGAAGGCCGCCCGGGTCATGTAGCCGGAATCCTCGAGGATGGAGATGATGATGTAGAAGAGGAGGACGTAGGGGAACGCTATCCCGAACCCCGCCTGGAGGGCGAGCAGGATGGACGTCCCGAGCGCCTCCGCGAGCGGCGGCAGCCCGAGCGCGAGGAACGGTCCTAATGCGAAGAGGTCGAAGAAGTCCACGATCAGTTCTTCGAGGAACGATCCCGCGATGAAGACGACGAGGAGCATCCCCACCAGGATGCCGATGAGGATGGGGATGCCCGGGAACGCCCGGGTCAGGATACGGTCGAGATCGGACCGGGGGAGGACCACCTCCTCCTTGAGCGTGAGGTCGGCGATCTGGTGGGCGAAGTTGTGCCGGTTGGCCGCGATGATCTGGGCGGCCGTCATCCGGTGCCGGGACTCGATCTCGTCGGCGATCGTCCGTGCCGCCTCGAGCAGTTCCGGGTTCTCGCCGAACCCGAGGAGCGCCCGGAGGCTCTCGGTCCGGTCCGCCTCAAACATCTTCCCCAGGCTCCGGATGGCGGCCTCCACGTGGTGATCGTAGGGGATCTCCACCTTCGACGGCCGGGAGGCAGCAAGAGCCGCCGGGATGATCCGGTCGATGTTCTTCCCCTGCGATGCAGCCGTCAGGATCACCTCGACACCGAGGAGGTCGCGGATCGGGCCGGGGTCGATCTCGAGCCCCTGCTCGGCGGCTTCGTCGGCCATGTTCAGCACGACGACCATCGGGAGGCCGTACTCGGCCACCTGGAGGAGGAGGTAGAGGTTACGCTCCAGGCGCGTGACGTTCGCCACCACGATGACCGCATCGGTCTCCCCCTCCTCAAGGAACCCGCGGACCAGGCTCTCTTCTTCGGAGTTCCCGTCGAGCGAATAGATGCCGGGAAGGTCCACGAGCTCGACGATCTCGCGCTTGAAACAGGTGTTGCCCCGGTGCAACTCGATGGTGGTCCCGGGGTAGTTGCTCACCTCCACCCCGAGGCCGGTGAGCTGGTTGAAGATCAGGGATTTGCCCACGCTGGGGTTCCCGACCAGCGCAAACCTCATGGTGGACACGACTCCACGAGGATCGATGCCGCGATCTCGGGGCTGATAGCGATGTCGCACCCCTTCACCCTGACGACGACCGATTGGTTGGGGAGTTTGCGCCGGATCTGCACCACCTCACCGGGGAAGATGCCGAGATCGAGCAGCCGCCGGTTCCGCCGGGGGCCCCGCATCATCGCCACCCGAACGGTATCGCCTTCCTTGCAGTCGAGGAGCGTGCAGGCCTCCTCGCCCCGGCAGCGCCCGGGACGTCCCGGCGGGGGGTGAGCATCGCCCATGTAGGAGGAGAGCCGATCGATCGTCTCGTCGGAGATGCCGTGTTCGAGCGTGCAGGCCTCTTTATTCGCGGCTTCTACATCGACACCGAGCATCTCCGTGAGGAAACACTGCAGAACACGGTGTTTCCGCGCCACCCGTGACGCCACCGAGCGGCCCTTCCCGGTCAGCCTGACGGCGGCGCCGGTTGGACGTTCCAGGTATCCTTCCTTGATCAGGGAGGCGATGACGGCCTCAGCGGCAGCATCCGGGACCTGGAGAGCCGCGGCTATCTCCTGCGGCGTCACCGACTGCCTGCCGTTCTCCGTGATCTCGAGGACTGCTTCGAGGTAATCCTCGATCGTGGAAGGAAGCATGTTACAGATTCTTTCTCTTCCGGGAGTTTATTGATTTGGGTGAGAAGCGTTAACTCTCATGGCGGAGCAAACGATCGGTGATGAGGACCGCTGATGCGCAGGTCACAAACGCCGATGTTGCCGAACGGCTCGCGCTCATGGGACGCCTCCTCGATATCACGGGGGCTGACCGGTACCGGATCGGGGCCTATGAGCGGGCGGCACGGCAGGTCGAGCGGCTCTCCCTCCGGGTTGCCGACCTCGATGAGGAGGAACTCACCCGTATCCCGGGGATAGGGGCCCGGATAGCCGGGCAGATCCGGGAGACCGTCGCTACGGGATCGTTTGCGGAACTCGAAGAGCTGCAAGCCGCCATCCCGGAATCGCTCATCGAACTGCTCAAGATCAGCGGGGTGGGGCCCCGGACCCTGCACACCCTCTGGAAGCAGCTCGGCATCCTGACGCTCGACGACCTGGAGCAGGCGGTGAAGGGGCGGAGGCTCCAAAACCTCCCCGGGTTCGGGGCAAAGAAGGAGGAGACGATTGCACGCGGGATCCGGCAGTACCGGAGCCGGCCCGACCGGATGACCCGGCCCGCGGCCGAAGCGGTGCTCACGCGGCTCGAGGCGGTCCTCCCGGACGGGCAGTATACCGCTGCCGGGAGTTACCGCCGGGGCGCCGCCACGGTCGGCAGGGTCACGGTGGTCACGACCGCCGACCGGGCGGCCTTCACGGACCGCGTCGCCGCCGTGGACGAAAGGCGCCTCGAGGTCCGGTTCACCGAGCCTGCCCGATGCGGCACGGCGCTCCTCTGCGCCACGGGGTCGGCCGGGTTCCTCGGACGGCTTAGCGAGGCGGCGCTCACGAGCGGCTACGGGCTCACGCCCGGCGGCCTCTTGGAGAACGCAAACGGCCGGGTGCATACGTTCGGGAGCGAGGAGGAGGTCTTCTCGTTCCTCGGCATGACCCCCATCCCCCCGGAACTCCGCGAGGACCGGGGCGAGGTCGAACTCGCCCTCCGGCACGCCCTCCCGGACCTGGTCGAGACCCGGGACGTGCGGGGGGACTTCCATTCCCACACGACCCGGAGCGACGGGAGGCAGACGCTTGAGGATGTGGCGGAGGCCGGGGATGCCCGGGGCTATGACTACATCGCGATCACCGACCACTCTTCACGGGTGAGCCCGGAGGCCCTCAGAGAGCAACGGGCCGCGATCGAGCGGGTCAACCGGCGGCATGACTGCGAGCTCCTCGCCGGGAGCGAGGTGGAGATCAGGAGCGACGGGAGCCTTGGCTACGAGAACCGGGTGCTTGCCGACCTAGACCTGGTCATCGCAAGCGTCCACTCGGGGCATAACCAGGACCAGGACGTCCTGACCCGGCGCATCCTCACCGCGATGGAGAACGAGCACGTCGACATCATCGGCCACCCCACCGGCCGGCTCCTCGACCGGCGGCCTCCCTACGCGGTCGACCTCTCCCGGGTTATGGCGCACGCGGCGGAGACGGGGACGGCCCTCGAGATCAATGCGTCGCCGCACCGGCTCGATCTTGAGGATATTTATATCCTGCACGCCAAGAAGAGAGGAGTGAAACTGGCTGCAGGGACCGATGCCCATTGCACCGGCGAGTTTGCGAATATGAAGAACGGCGTCATGCTGGCGCGCCGGGGCTGGTGCGCCCCGGGCGATCTCCTCAACACCCTCCCCCTGTCAGGGCTGCTGGAGTGGCTCTCGTGATCTACCGGTTCTACGAGAGGGTCCTGCTTCGCGACCTCCATACGCTCCCTGAACATATCTGCTTCATGATCACGGAGCAGGACATGCTCGACGCCCCGGACAACCTCTACCGTGCCGCGGAGTGGTGCCGCGACCTCGGGATCGGGAGCGCCATGTTCCATATCAGCACCGGCAACCCGGCGGGGCTGGAACGCTGCCTCCCGCGGATCCGGGCGGTCGCCTCGATCGCACGCCTGACGCTGCACTATCGCGATACACAAGAGGTCAGCGGGGAGGGCATGGATGTGACGGTCGCGATCGGGAAGAGCGGGCGGGAGGAGATCGCCGGCTGTGTCCGGCGGATGGCCGAGGACGGCGTCGACCCCAAATCGGTCGACGAGGACGTGCTCGAGTCCTACCTCACCTTCAACTACGAGCCGGACCTGGTCATCAAGACGGGCGGGGACCACCTGACCGACTTTTTGATCTGGCAGTCGGTCTACTCCGAACTCTTCTTCCTGGACGTCAACTGGGCGCTGCTCCGGAAGGTGGATTTTCTGCGGGCGCTCAGGGACTTCCAGTCGCGGGCGCGCCGGTTCGGGCGATAACCGTCAGGCCGCGCGCTCTTTCAAGCGCATGCGCTGGTCATAGACCCGCATCGCCCGCAGGAGATCGATCTTCCTGAACGCCGGCCAGTAGGGAGCGCAGAAGTAGACGGCCGACTCGTGGCCGTTTGCGAGCCAGGGGAGGAAGTTCGAGGTCCGGCAATCGTTGCCGGTCCGGATGATCAGGTCGACGGGGGGTATGGGCGCTGCCCCCCGGTGGAGGTGGTTCTCGACGGTGTCGGGGTCGATGGCTGCGGGATCGATCTCGCCCCGCCTGACCTCGTCGAGGATCGATTGGGCGGCGTGGACGATCTCGTTTCTGCCGCCGTAGGCGAGCGCGACGTTGATGTAGTAGTCGGTGTAGCCCCTTGTAGCCTCCTCCGCGGCGTCGATCGTCGAGAGGAGGTCGTCGGAGAGGAGGGAGCGGTCGCCGATCATCTGGACCCGGATATGGTTCCGGTGGACCCGCTCGTCCCGGATGATGGCGAGGAACTTCTCCCGGAAGAGCGTGAAGAGCGAGGCGAGCTCATCTTTATCCCTCCGGAAGTTCTCGGTGGAGAAGGTATAGAGCGTGATGTGCCGGACGCCGAGGTCGCACGCCCAGTCGAGGAACTCCTCGGTGGTGTCCGCCCCGAGCCGGTGCCCGACCGCCGTGTTGAGCCCCTGGTCCCGGGCATACCGGCGGTTGCCGTCCTGGATCACCGCAACGTGCCGGGGGATGTGCTTCACCTGCCAGCGCAGGTAGCGCTCGTAGAGGGCATCGATCCCGGATCTGAGCGTCAGAGTGGCGTCACCTCGACTACCATGCCGCCGTTCGGGTAGCGCTCGACGACGTATTTCCTGCCCGGCAGCCCGGCACCCTCTTCGGCAAGCACCCACCACGCCATCTCGATCGTTTTGTCGCAGACCATGTAGTCATCCCCATCGAGGCTCGCGAGGAACTCGTCGACGGGACCTGCCGGCTCGAGCACGCCGTAGACGACGGTCCCGTCGTCGGTCACCTCTTCAAACGGTCGCGCAGTGTTGGCGGCGATCCGCTTTAACCGTTCCCGTAGCTGGACGGAGTCCTTGAAGACCGACGAACAGAAGTGGACTTTCGGATCGCGGGGGAGTTCCGCCGCCCACTCCCGGGCGCCCAGCACGGCGTTGTGCACGCCGTCCTCGGGTTCGAGCCCGCGCTCGCGCATGGCGTCGGCGCAGGTCTCGCCCCACTCGAGTTCGTTGATGTTGAGGAAGTCGAGGAGCGGGAGGGCGGCGGCAAGGGCCCCGATGCCGGGGAGCGCCGGGACCTCGATCCCGACGAGGAAGCCCAGCTCCCGGGCGAGGACGGCGGAGCGGGCGTAGTCGGTATCGAGGATATCCGGCCAGCACTCGTGCGGGGGATGGAGCCGGATCTCGTCGACCAGCCCCTGCAGGCGCCGGAGCGCGGCCTCATCGGGTGCGAGGCCGGTGTAGAGGTGGATCTGGTGCTCCGGGCCAAAGTGCTCCTTGAGAGCCCGGGAGTACTCCACCACCCGGTCAAGGACGATCAGCGGTTCGCCGCCGGTGACGCCGGTCCCGAGGGCGCTCATGCTCTCGGCCTCCTCGATGGCCTCGGCCGGCGACGAGACCTGCCGTGAGTTGGCAAAGACCACATCCCGGCCTTTTCGCTCGCGGGAGAGCGGGCAGTACCAGCAGGTGCGACGGCACCGGCCGGTCACGAAGAGGACCATTTTTGCACCCTGGTGGCAGAGGACGCATCCCGGTGAGAGGGATACTCCGTCCGGGGATACTCCCGACTCCTGTTGCATACTGGAGTAGCTATGGGCGGGCCGAGGTGAAAAGGTTTGATGGTGAACCGGGAGACGGCCGGGAAGGGTGACGGAGGGCGGGATGTCGCCGGATATCTCCCCGATCCGTTTTTGCCAGCAAAAGCAGGGATGACGGGGAACAATAGGTAAATATAGGTCTCACGCAGAGAATTACGTTGAGTATGCTGCCTCATGCGCGTGATGACGGCCTCTCGGAGGTCGTCGGGTTTGTCCTCCTCCTCGGCGTGATCGTCGTCGCGCTCGCGCTCTACCAGCTCTACGGGGTCCCGGCGGCGGGAAGGGAGGACGAGATCGCGCACATGAACCAGGTGAAGGACCGATTCGTGGATTATAAGATTGCTCTGGATTCGCTGTGGGTGAACAACAGGTCCGGGGTGCTCCTCTCGACGGCCTTCGACCTCGGGACGGGGGCGACGACGACCGGGGGCGGGGCGTTCACGATCCCGATCCTCACCCCCGTGGGATCGGGGGGGACGGTCTCGGCGAAGAGCGGCGGGGCGAACCTGACGATTGAGCCTGCAGGGAAGCCTACGGTGACTATCCCCCTCGGCAGCCTCTCCTACAAATCCTCGAACAACTACTGGGTGGACCAGACCTGGACCTACCAGGGGGGCGCGGTCTTCCTCTCCCAGGAGGGGGGGACGGTGGTGCGGGTCGGGCCGCCCATATCGGTCTACAACACCAACGGCAGCGCCACCGTCGCCATCACACCGGTGAACATCACAGGGTCGGCCTCCCTCGCCGGCTCCGGGCCGGTGCGGATGGAGACGCGGTTGCGTGATATGCCGGCCTACGGTAATCTCACGGGAAACTATCCCTGGGTGAACATCTCAATCGATGCAGGCGATGAGGGATACGCTCAGGCATGGGAGAGAGCGTTCAGGGAGGCGACACGACGCGAGGGCATCCCTCCTTCGTGGTACAAAATCGGCAGAGCCTCAGGAACGGCATACGTGAAGATCGAGGGACCGTATACCAACACCACACGAGATGTCAATCTCATGACCACGCGTGCGGACTACCTGGTGAGCATCACGTCCGCAGCGTCGTTGATTGAGTGAGGTAGAAATGGCGAATATTACGGATGATAGGGCAGTCTCCGAGGTGGTCGGGATCATCCTCCTGCTCTCGGTGACGGTGCTCGGGGTGGCGATCGTGGCGGTGACGTTCTTCTCCCAGCCGGCGCCCTCCGAGATCCCGCACATGAGTGTGGTGGCGGGAGGGAATGACACCACCTTCGTTCTCTCCCACGAGGGCGGCGACGCCCTGACAAAAGGGAGTTACCGCATCTACGTGGACACCGGGAGCGGGCTTGAGGACCGGACCGATGAGTTCGTCCTCACCGGTGACGGCATCTGGTCGATAGGCGAGAAACTTACGTACAAGGGTACGCCCGAAAGGGTTGTCATCTCGGTCGTGGATTCGGGTGGCGCAGAGATGATGATCGCCGAACCGGCATATGTGGCCGGGGTGGTGGACGCTAGCGGGTATGTGGATGCAGGGGGCTCGGCAATTGTGCCAATGGTGACGGTGACACCAACCCCAACACTTGAAGAGATTATTGTGTCACCGGATATAATGTCAGATATCGATGAAAAAGAATACTTTGACTTTGCTGCAAGGATTGAGAGAGACGATATTGACCGCGTTGACCTTGCCATCTACAATTATGACACCCCCCCAAATCCCTCAGATAATAAGATTACCAATGCTCATGCGTACCAGATGACCAAAAGCGCAGCATTGGATTACTATTATAATAGGACGCTCCATATTGTTGGATCTATTGGAAAGGAAGGCGAACGTCTCTCCATAACAGTAATCGCATATAACACAACGGATATTGTCGCAAGCCAGTCAATTCTTGCAACAATTCACGGCAAAAAAGAAGGGTAAATACAGCCATGCCCAACGACACCGCAGCCTCCGAACTCATCGGCGTCATGGCCCTCATCGCCATCTTCGTGACGGCGGCAGCGATAGTCGGGGTGGCGCTCCTCTCCAGCCCGCCCGGCGATGCGGCGCCCGCGATGATCGCCCGGATGGCAAACGAGGGAGGGAATATTACCCTCTACCACGACGGCGGCGACCCGCTCGAGTCGGGGCATTTCACTATCTTCATCAATGGAGTTGACCGGACGGCCGACTTCAACCTCATCGACATCGCGGGGATGGAGCACGATACCTGGACGTCGTGGAAGACCGGGGAGGCCCTCGTGCTCGATGATGGCATGTTTGATGCTGAGAGTCCCTGGATCCAGATCACCGGAGAGGACGTGGGCCGCACCGGGAGCGACTGGCTCCTCCATGAGATCGGGGCCGTGACACCCACACCAACGGTGACGGTGACACCAACACCTGTGGTGCATGATATTCAATTCAACTCGCAGAAAACGAGTTACTTCGAGAGCGGCGGATACTATCAATTCACGGTAGCGAATTCCGGCATTAGATTGTTGACCCTTAATGGTAACCCTGTCAGCCTGAATCCAGGAGATTCTGTCAGGCTAACGCTCGGTTCGGATACGACGGGAACTATCAATGCCGGAGCAACAGGGATCCAGGGTTTTCCTTCATCGAATATCACCGTCACCATTAATGGGGCCGTGGTTGGTAGCGGAACCTTGAGCTCAATCAACGTCGATAATATTTTCACCCGCTCGACAATCACTGTCAACATCCCAGCCGTAATGCGTTACACAGGATTTACCGTTGATGGGAGTACAATCATTTCTGGGCAGGATGAACGGCAGATACGCCTTTATAACATTCAGCCCTCAACAGAAGGTACACTCTGGCTACAGACAGGCAGCAATGTAGCGAACATCGGCCCATGCGGTGCAGAATCCTACCAACTCATCACGCCGCCGTAGCATACGTCCACGTTGCACATAAGCGCCGAGAAGCCGAACGGAGATCCGCTGAATGTAAATATAGATTACTGGGACGACATGAGCGGTTCGGGAACGGCTCCGTTTGATATTTCAAGGACACAGGGCAACTCGGCATTCACCATCACAATTCAAGCTGCTTCTGGATATACTGACGATAAAGGACAAGTGGAAGACCTTCAAACACTGGGTAATCGACGGCGTCAACCAAAACAACGATCAAACAAATCTGGCGGTATCCGTCGGAGACAACTCCAAACGGACGGCAGTTGCAACCTACAACTAATTTTCCAACAAATCTTTGCTACGTGCTCATTCGTCAAAGCCGCATCCGCATCCCTCAGTACTGCCATCCTCATTGGCAGCACAGCCCCGTCCCTCTCCGATGCCTGACGCCTGCGCCTCTTCCTTACTCAGCCTAACTTCACTTTGATCAGAGGTATCGCCTTGCACCCCAAAAGCCAAGCACCCTTTAAATCCGCCCGAGCCACCCGGAAAGATCACCCCCACAGACGCCCGCAGACGGCAGATCTCGAGGCGAGGCATAGGAGAGAACACCCCCGAAAATTACTGATGCTCATATCTCCAATATGGCCCTGCGATCCTGCCGTATTCCGGAAATCGAGGCAATCTTCTTCGCTTAATTTCAAAGCCAAAACTCGCCATCCAAAATCTTCGTTAAAATCGAAAAACGCTAATTTGGCCTTCTTTCTAAGCATTGAGAGGGTGACTCTACCCGGCACGCCGTTCAGCATCTAGGTGACTGCGACGGCTCCCTCACCTCTCAGTTTCCTTCAATTTCCAATATCCGGAATACCTCCCACAGAACACTTTCGGCAATTATGTATATTCAAAGTGAATTCCCCTATCGTATGGGGATCAACGAAGCAAAGATAGAATCGTACGTGAACCAGCTCTTCACAGGGGAGAAGAAGCGTGTTGACGCAGGCGAGAGAAAGAAGAAAGAGCGAATAAGTCCTGAAGACAGTCAAGGCAAAGAGATCGTTCGCAGGTGCAACGCGAAATGCGATGGGTGTGATTTACCGTATACAGATCCCCATAAATTCAATATTCATCATATCGATGGAGATCCGAGCAACCCGCTAACGCCGAACCTGACTCTTTTATGCAGCAATTGCCATAATACCATTCATGGAAGGGTAAATAACCAAATCAAAAACTATAGACTTACTCAAAAGCAAACCGGTGCCGGAAAGACAAATGTCCGAAAGGCGCCAGCGAAGCCGAAAACCATCAAAGTTAAGTGTGGATTTTGTAAAGGCAGCGGTAAGGGACTGACCGGGCTCTATGAATGTCCGATATGCCATGGAGAAAAAGAGATCAATGTGTACGACCCTCCTGAAAAGTGTAAACCCTGCAACGGAACCGGAAAGGATCTTCCTCTTTCGACAATGTGTCCGAAGTGCCACGGCACGGGTTACAGGAACACAGTTCCAGCAAAGTCGATCCGCAGTAGGAAGTATTGAGCACGGAATTGTACACAACCAGGTCGGGAGGGTTTCCTGCTGAACCGAAACATTCCCAGGGACTCCCGCCTCCGGCCCCGTCAGGCATGCTCCCGGCTGCCGTTTCGGTTAAGCAACGCATATATATCTGGAATCCGGCGGAAATCCTGCCGAATTCCAACCCCCACAGAAGTCCTCATACGGCCGATCTCGGAACCGGCCGAAACATCCCCAGAAAATTACTGGCGCTCATATCGCTGATATGGCCTCGCGATCCGGCCGTATTTCAAGATTCGGAGCGATATGCTCCGTTTAATTCCAGGATTGGGATCCGCCATCTGAAGAAGGCCGTAAAATCGAAAAATAACGCGGATTTGGGCTTATTTGGGAGCGTCCGAGGGTGAATCCCCCTCACCCACCGCCCAATTCGACATCTCATAGGAAAATCGCCGATTTACTCGATAACCATCGTGTCGTAATAATTCCGGAGACTCTGCACCGTTCCCTCCAATGAGTCGCTATCATAGACATTGTTGAGGCGCTTCCATCCGGGATAGGGGGATGCAGCACTGGGGAGTCTGCTAGGTACGTAGGTATAGGCCTGACCCAGCCTCGCCATCTTTACAATCACAAACGGCGTCTTGTTCCTGTTGAAGACCGCCAGATTTTTCCGATTTTCATCAAGGGGTAGATCAGATCTGTCGCTTCGGTCGATCATCAGCGTAAACGACATGTCATCTCCCAGGTTCGGGACGGCTTCGAGCAGTTCAAGAGCGGCTTCTGCGTACTCGGCATTTTCCGGCAGCGCCGCGTACTTCCGAAGGTCGTCGATAGATTTCGACGGCGAGAAGTCGTAGTAATCCAATAGTCAGTTAATGACATCATCGAAGCTGTCTTTCATCGACCCCAGAGCAGAAAGACGAGTATAGGTGTCTTCCTTAATTCAGTTGTTCTTCCACTCGGACGAGCTCTTTCCAGTCTCTTCGGCACCGGTTTCCATATCTTTCACCATAACACACGTGCATTATATGCATACATTGTGTATTGTGCATACGCGCGTACATAACTTTCTATTTCCATCAAACCAAAGCATTTTCCCAAACACATCGTTTCCAATCGAGCATGCGACCCATAGGTTTATTGTAGAGTTCCGGCAAGGAGTCACTATAGACTCGAGGGAGTATATGAAGGAGTTGCAAGCTCGCGGTTATGTCTTTGAGAAGGTAATCTGGGATTTACTCGAAGAAGCCGGATACGTCAGTGTGAATACAGGACTGCTGGAAGGAAGAGGCGCATGTCACCAGATCGATGCGTATGGCACGCTGGAAATTCCCACGGCGTTCACGTATCCAATCCGGTTACTGGCCGAAGCCAAGTGTTACAACGGAACCGCCGGACTCGAAACGATAAGGAATTTTTTCGGTGTTGTACAGGATATCTCCGAAAACTACGTCGTCGGCAAGGATAAGGAACGGAACACTCCTCACAGGTATTTAGATGCCGGATGCATATTTAGTGCCGGCTCGTATTCTCCTGAAGCACAGGATTACGCATGGGCGCATAATATATTCCTAGTCTCGTTCTCTGGCATTGAAAAAATGACCCACATCGTTACAGGAATAAAACAATTCGTTTCCGGGATTGACAGCGATGCACTGAAGAATCTTAAAAAAGTGGATCTGGTGGAAAAATTCAAATGTTTCCAGACTACGGCTGAGTATTTCAATGACACCCCGACGCTGGTTGTGGGTATCATCGATAATGCTTATCCTGTAATACTGGTTGGTGACAAGGGATGGATAGAAGAGATTAGAATCCCTTCAGATACGGATCAGATCTCCGGCGTAAAGATCAGTCGGAGTGCGCGGAATGGTGCAACTGTTTTCAATCTGGATTTGAATGGTCAAAGGGTTTGTTTCAACCTGCCCAATGGAATCGCTCAAAAGTTAATAGAGCGCATTGACAGAACGAGCGACGGCGATAAAATTTTTGAACTGGACATTCCGCTTAAACGAGCAATACACGAAGCTACTGTCAGAAGAATAATGAAAATCGATATCAGTCTCCCGGACAAGTTGGATTATTGTAGAATCATTTCTCCGCCTGAAGAAAAAGATGTTAGCGAAATGGTCACCGAGGTATATCGCCCCGAAAACGTCCTGATGTCTCTGCCTAAAGAAAAAGATGTTCGTAAAAGGAGGAGTAGATTCCAGAACATCGAGTTCTAAGACCTGCTGCCAAAAAATCGTCGATGTGATAACCGGAATCGCTGACGTCTCCGGCGATTTCCGGTCAACCGTTTCAACCAGAGGGTTAACTTAGCCAATGAGCAAGTGTTGGCAATAGGGCGAGCCCACTCTAGCGAAAGTCCCCACGATGAGGTAATCGCGTCCCTCGAACACCTGAAAGGTGTGCTCCTCTCCCCTCATCCACCAGAGGCGCCCAGATCTTGGTATAGGCGCCTTCACCCAGATAAACCAGGTCTAACATGCTCGCAAACCCAGCACGGCTTCACAACGTACCCGGCTGCTTCCCGCGCTCGGTCCACCTCACTTCTTCGTCCGGTATGCCTGCAATGGATGCCGGGGATTTTCGGGAACCGTGTACTCGAGAATCCCGGCGCGAAGTAGAGGGGAGAGATAACTCCGGAACACCCACTTTTTGTTTCTCCGGAGGAGCACCGCGAGTTCGTCGGCCGTATACGCCCGGATGCTGCAGAGTTCGGTGATGACCTGCTGCACCTGCCCCGGCGGGCTTCTCTGTCCGAGGTTTCGGATAGCTTCCGCAAGCTTGGTAGGTAGGCAGGTAGGTAAGCCCTCAGGCATGGTAGGTAAGCCCTCAGGCATGGTAGGTAAGCCCTCAGGCACAGGGTGACCTCCTCCAATGACTCCCCCTCCTTCAACAGTCTTCTTCTCCTCTTTCCCCGGATGGAGCAGCCGCCGGGTAGGAGTATAATACGTCGCCGATGCGTGGGAGTGCTGCACGAGCAACCCCAGATCTCGGAGCCGTCGTAGCATTCCACTTGCCGCCAGCGTGTCGATACCCGTATAATCCCGGCAGATGGCATTGCTAACGGAACCGATCTCCCGAGCATGAATCAGTATCCGCGCCTCATCAGCGCTGAGGTTTGCATCTTTGAAATGCTCAAGCCACTGGAGATCCCGCTGATCGAGGAAATGATGCAGGAGGAAGGTTGCCGCGAAGAGATCCTGCTCGCGCTCAGATTCGAAGGTCGGTGGCGAGAGGCGTGCGCTCTTCATAATCTGACGCATGACCCGGATTCCACTCCCCTTGCTCTCCGCAAACTTCGTTTCGTGCAGGACACCAGCGATCGTCGGGTTGCGCGGTCTTGAGCCAGGCTCACCAAGCGATTCGACTGGTTTGAGTGAGTGCCCGGGATTGCGTATCTCAAGCCGGTTTGCATATCGGATAACCTGCACCGGACTATGGATGAGGTAACTTCGGTGCATCAGAGCATTGACCAGTGCCTCACGGATGACTCGCGGTGGGATGCGAGGTTCCTCCTGCCGCATGAGACCATCGGATGTAAAAGTGAATGCACGAGGAATATCATCCATGATCGCCGCCAATCCTCGCGATAGAAGGTGAAAAAGCGGTTCACGCATCTCAATTGCTTCAAAAGGATGATCGGGATCTTCAACCCAGTTGCGCCCGGGAACGCGGAGGTAATCCAGGCGCATCATCGGGAAAAACTTACGGAGCGCTTTTTTCGATCCGAACAGAATGAGGCCGGCAACAGTCGGCCGAAGTGTGTTTTCACTCATCTTGACACAGTGGAGCGACTCAAGAAGCTCGGCGTCGCTCCAGCGGAGCTCCTCCGCATCAGGATCAACGCCGGTGCGGGCACGACGATACTCAGCAATGGCGTCGCCATCCAGGTCATCAAGCGTCGCATCGGCAACAATGGTTTCATCATATGGATGCACTTGCCTCTCCTGATAGAGCACCTGAAGATCATCGTCGGTACACTGCTGATTCGTCGAACCGATCCGACGGAAAGCACCTTTTGGCAACCCTACTTTCTTGAAGAAAATCGGCTTATCCCCTGCTTGTGCCTCAGGAACGAAAATGCCGACAACTGCTTTACCTTCAACGATTTCGACGAAACACTCCGGACGGACCACTCGGTTGAAACGGGAAGCACATTGTTCGACAATGTCACGCTGAATCTTATCGGGATTGTCGATGCCTACGACGCAGTACTTTCGATCCCGGGGCTCCTCGCATTCACGGATGCCCAGCAGGAGAAAGCCTCCTGAAAGCCCTGGTTCGTTAGCATAAGCGCATATCGTCTCCATGAGCGATACACTGACTTCACGTGCAGTTTTTGCTTCAATACGGGGGTGTTCATCAAGCTCATTCAACTGGTCGAAGAGTTCGGAACACCTCATCAAATTACCTCCTCAAGTAGCACTGCAATTTCCAGTTTGACTTCGTCGGATTCCGTCTCAATCCCCTCAATGCCAGAAGCAGGAATTAGATGAAATGGTTGAATTTAGTCCCATAATCAGCCCCCCCTCATGCACGGAGCACATTTCTACTCTCTAATAGAGATAGCGAGAGCAAGGAAACCCACCAACTGACTTAGAGCGCAGTATCACTTTGTTCTCATCAGAGCCTTGGTTTCTCCCACTGAATGATAACTACTCCTGTCTAGGCCTAGAATATGAAGAACATTTTCATTTTTTCCGGGCACTGCAGACACCCATTCAGAACGCACCCTCTTTGTCTTCGATAATGCCATTTCGGCGGTTTTCTGTACGTTCGTCCTGAAACATCCTGCCCATCTTTGAGAGACTATATTGATCCTCGGCTCATACATATTAGCCGTCCATCCACCTAGGACGTGACAATAGCCACTGTTTCGCAGGCGTATAGCAGACAATATATGTGTAACGGCTCTCTCGATGTAACCCCTGCTCCCACCATCCGCCATTGGACTATGGCAGATGCAATGCACATCGGGCGGCTAAGTAACCCACTACCCCAATCAACGAACAAAGACCCCATAGATGCACAAAATGACCTTCGAGTACATCACCGCGGCACCCGAACACGCCCAATACGAGATCATCGAGGACGCCGAACCGCACTACGGGGAAGTCCCGGAACTTCCCGGGGTCTCTGCACCCGGGAGGACACTTGAGGAGTGCAGGCGAAACCCTGCCGGCGTCATCGGTGAGCGCCTGATCTACGGCTCCGGCGCGGGCACCCGATCCCCTGGCTGCCGGCCGCACCGTGGGAGAGGTCACCGGGGCGGATACCGGTGCCGGCCGCATAGGATCGGACCTCTCCTGTGGGACACCAGGCTTCGTGCCGATGGGCCGCTCAACACCCACCCGGCTCTGGATGTATGAGTCCGGCCCCGTGGTCAACACCGGCACAACCCGTATATAGTGTCGTGGACAACTTTCCACTACTGGAGGGATCGCGTGTCAGATACTCGTCTCCGCTATACAGTCCTTATGGAACAGAATGAGGATGGAGGGTATACCGTAACGGTACCGTCCCTTCCGGGATGCGTCAGCGAAGGATCTACCTGGGAAGAGGCGCTGGCGCAGATCGAAGAGGCGATCGCGGGGTATATCGAAGTCGCGAGAAAACTCGGAAAACCGATCCCGGTTGAGGTCTCCGTACCCGTAAATGCAGGCAACGCAGGGACATGAAACTCCCGAGAACCACCGGTGAGAAAGCGGTCAGTGCTCTCAAGAAAGCCGGCTTTGAGGGAGTTGGCATCCGGGGGAGTCACCATTATCTCTATCATCCTCAGCGCGGCGTTATCGTCACCGTCCCTGTACATTCCGGGAAAACTCTTGCACCCAAAACGCCCCAGACAATTCTTTTCCAGGCCGGGATCACCGTCGATGAATTCCGGGCGCTCCTTTAGCGGGATTGATAACCCCCAATACACCGTTGGAGAAAGAGGCAGGAATTATGACCCCCAGAGGAAGTTCTCCCCGGAGCTCAACCCCCCCTTCACCCCAGCATGCATCCCGCATCCGGCGACGACGACAGGTCCGGGGCATCCTGCACCGTCTCCTCCGGCCCCCAGACCCTTCCTTCGTCCACCAGGTCCGTGTAGTCGTCGAACCAGTAGGCCTCCGGGTTGCTCCTATAGACCATGAACCGGCCCAGGTCCTCCGGGCTTGCCGCCTGGTTGTACTTGAAGAACGTGAACTCCTCCGTCCGGCCCGCGACCTCGATCTTCCC
>NZ_JAVBWL010000039.1:0-95552 GCF_036677455.1 Methanoculleus sp.
CCATACCGTCCACGTTCAGGGACTCCACGGCTAGTGCTTGGTTTTCGCGAACCAGTCGAGAAGAGAGCTGGTGCTGGAAGTCCCGCCGTTGATCGGCAATTCTCTGGTGACACCGGGCAACCTTGAGCCGGGCTTTGTGCCGGTTCTTCGACCCTTTTTCCTTGCGGTCGAGCCGCTGCTGGAGCACAGCTAACCGTGTTTGCGAATTCTTGAGATACTTCGGGTTCTCCACCTTCTCCCCGGTCGAGAGGATAGCATAGTGCGTGAGACCCAGGTCGATCCCGACCGTCTGATCCGGGATCGGATCGGGGGGTTTCGGGGGTTTCTTGCCATCCTCGACCACGATGCTGACGAAGTATCGGCCGGTTGATTTCCGGATCACCGTTGCAGACTTCGTCGTCCCGGTGAACGTCCTGTGGAAGACGGTTTTGATCGACCCGATCTTCGGGAGTTTTACCGTCCCTTGCTGGAAGTCCACGGTATACGCCTGCGGCACCGTGAACGACTGTTCGGGGCTGTGCTTCTTCTTGAAGGTCGGTGCTTCGGCACGGCCCTCGAAGAAATTTGTGAACGCACGAGAAAGGTGGATGATCGACTGCTGCAGCGACTGGGCGTTGACCTCTTTCAGCCAGGGCAACTCGCCTTTGAGGGTGGGAAGCTGGTTTATGAGGTCGTACCCAGACAGACTGGCCCCCTCGTCGTGATACGCCGAGTTCTTGCGGTCGAGTGCCCAGTTGTACACGAACCGGCAGCACCCGAGGTGCCTGGCGATCAGGACTTCCTGATCCTTCGTCGGGTAGAGCCGGTACTGGTACCTCCGCAGCATACGATAGGATTATGTTGGCTCCTCTCCGTCATAAAGAATAACCGCGCACCGCGAAAGTGAAGAAGGGGCTCCGCTTTCACCTCCCCCCTTGCGGAGGGAGCCCTCCCGCTCTGCCCCTTCAACCCCGCAGAGATAGAACGTCTGGACGCCGAGGGAGACGGTATACGTGAGGACGGCACTCTCCTCCCCGAGGGGTACGACCTTTTCGTCTTGAACGGTGTATTCCGGCAGTTCATGGGGATTCTTCACGAGATCCCCGAGGATCCCTTCCCGGTCCAGGACGCCCCAGGGGCTGACGACAAGGGCTCCCGGCGCGAGATACTCACGGTAGAACGCCACGTCCCGGGCATCATTGGCCTTCCAGGCCCGCTTCTCGATCTCCAGCAGAACCGTTACGAGGTCTTCCATAAGGAGCACGTAAACGCACGGGGTGATAACCGTTTCCCGCGCTCTGCCCGGACGCAAACCCTCTTCA
Organism: Methanoculleus sp.; assembly: GCF_036677455.1. Lineage (GTDB taxonomy): Archaea > Halobacteriota > Methanomicrobia > Methanomicrobiales > Methanoculleaceae > Methanoculleus. The sequence continues at coordinate 1,302 of NZ_JAVBWL010000039.1, forward strand.
TTTCTCCCGGAGATTGGTATTCATGACCCCGATAACCTTCACTCCCATCGGCACCGTCCACTCTCCCTTCAGCGACCCCCGCGACATGCCCATCCAGCCCGTCGGCGCCCGGGGTGTCCGGGGCACGATCGAACTCGACCCCGCCTACGCGGCGGGCCTGAAGGACCTCACGGGATTCTCCCGGATCATCCTCCTCTACCACCTCCACCGCTCGGAGGGCTACGCGCTCGAGGTGGTGCCGTTCCTCGATACAACGTCCCACGGCATCTTTGCGACCCGGGCACCCCGCCGCCCGAACGCGATCGGGCTCTCCGTGCTCAGACTGGTCGCGGTCGACGGCGCCACGCTCACCATCGAGGACGTGGATATCCTGGACGGAACACCGGTCATCGACATCAAGCCCTACGTCCCGGCGTTCGACGCCTACCCCGACGAGCGGGCCGGGTGGCTGGCCTCGGCCTCGGAGGCCGCCCGCACCAGGCGCTCGGACGGCCGGTTCTGCTGACCGGCGAGAGGGGCAACATTACGGGACGGTCGGGGTAGAACACCTCAGGATCGCAGGGGCTTTTTCTATCCAACCCCTGTCGGGGGTGAATCGTTCAGCGAGGCGAGAGGAATCGCAGAGAAAGATACAGTGGTTTCCGGTTCGGGCGAGGGAGCGCGGTACGCTAACCGGTGCGTGCTACGAGAAAAAAGACCGGAATCCGGTCAGGGACAGTTCTCTTAGATCTTGGCGAACCGGCTCTTCCCCGCGCCGCACCGGGGGCATTTCCAGGTCTCGGGAATCTCTTCGAAGGCCGTTCCGGGCTTGACGCCGCTCGCAGTGTCGCCGATTGCGGGGTTATACACGTAACCGCAGAGTTTGCATTTGTAGGAATCCATAGCCATCTCTCCTTGCCCCGACCGACCGCAGGGTCGGTCGAGGTGCATACTTTTCATTTTCTCCGGGGCAGGGATAAACGCTCCGTCGATCCCTTATACCGGGAGCGGGAGTTCCTTTCCCGTGCAGCCGTCGAGGACGATTGAGCGCTCCCCGTGGTCTGATGCGAACCGGATCACGAAGACGGGGTAGTAGATCGTCTGAAAACTGACGATCTCCGCCGTCGGCTCAAGCCCTTTCAGGACGGTCCGGAACGAGGCCTCCGTGACCTTCGCTTCGGCGGGTGCTTCCCGGAGCGGCTCCATCGGGAGGTCGGCTCCCCGCCGGAGGGCGGAGAGCGCCGGGACCTCCTCGGCGAGCAGGGGCACGTAGACCACCGTGTCGCCCATCGTCTTCATCTCCGTGATCAGTTTCGCCCGCTTGAGGCTTTTTACGGCCTTTTTCACCACGTCGGGCGCAAGACGGGTCTCGGCCTCGATCTCGACCAGCGTGGATCCGCCGTTCGCGAGCCCGGCAACGACCTTCACCGCGGCCTCGTCGAGGCCCAGGAGTTCCGCAAACCCCGGCCTGACCGTCAGCCCGCGGTCCACCTCAACGACGCTGCCGGTGCAGCCGTCGATGACAAACGACGCCGTCTTTGTCCCTTTCAGGATCAACCCGCCGATGTAGCGGACCTCTATCCGGTGGAGCGGCCGGTAGACCTGATCGCCCGAGACGACTCTCTCTTCGGGTTCGAGGAGGAAGAACCGGCGCTTCCGCATCGTCATCGCGATATCGAGCGCCTCCTCGCGGAGCAGCACCGGGACCACCGCCTCGCCGAAAGCGGGCGGCTCCACCGGATCGACCGCCGGGGGCGGATCGCTCTCAGGGAGGGGATCGTTCTTCGGGGGAGGAGTGCGGGTCTCGGGCAGGGCCGCCGGCTCGACCCGGGGTGCGGGCGTGAGACGGGGTGTCGTCCCCCGGTGCTCGCAGAGCCGCTGCCCAAACCGCATCTTCACCTTCTCCCGGGAGAGCCCGCCCATGACGAAGAACTCCCCGGGTTCGAGCTCCGCGAGTTCTTCGACCTCTCTCCGGGACGAGAAGAAGAGGCTGACCGCCTTCAGGTCGTTCTCGATCGAGAGTTTCCCGATGATCTGGCTGTTGCACTGGGAGAGGACGTTCTTCGTCACGAGCGACGGCCGCTGGGTCGCGACCAGGAGGCCGAGCCCGCGCTTGCGTCCCCGGCGGGATATCTCCTCGATCTTCTTGACGGAGACGCCGACCTGGGGGATGAACTTGTCCGCCTCCTCCACGATCAGGAGGAAGGGCTGCCTTGCCCGGCTCTCCAGGTCGTAGAGGATCTCGGCGAGCTTCGAGACCTCTTCGCGCATATCCGCCGCCTCCGAGACATCGAAGATCACCGCCGTCCTTGAGGTGATGGCATCCTGCATCACCTCCCTGACATCGACCTTCCCGAGCTCCGCGTCGCAGTTCTCGCCTGATCCGATCCAGGTGAGGGAGAACCGATCTTTGAGCGAGGAGTACTCTCCCTCCGTGTCGATGAGGCAGAACCCTATCCGTGCCTGCAGGAGCCGCTCACAGAGGACCGCGATGCCCCAGCTCTTCCCGGCACCCGACTGCGCGATGATACAGGTCCTCCCCGTGACCAGTTCCTGGGCATCGACGGCGACCTCCCGTTCACCGGCCCTGCCGATTGCGAGTTCCATCCGATCAAGAGATCACAGGGTGTGGGGAGGTTTAACCATTTCTTTAGGAACCGGGGGGCGGCGTTTCCCCCCTGAGCCCCGGACTATCAGAGTTTATTCCTTTTGAGCGAGAGGACGACACCGAAGGCCGAAAGGACCGCGAGCGCGAAGAAGACCAGTCGCAGGCTCAGCAGAAACTCCGGGAATATCGCCGGCGTGACGACGGTCGATCCCATGATGACCGCAAAGACCACGAGGACCGCTCCCATGCTGAGCATCATGCCGAGCGACCGCATCATCGCCGTCATCGCGGATGCGCACCCGTAATCCTGCTTCGTGACGGAGCCCATGATGGCGGTAGTGTTCGGGGACGAGAAGAGCCCGACCCCCACACCCAGCAGGACCAGGAGGGCGACGATCGCGGCGACCGGCGTCGCGAGCGTAAGGAAGGAGAAGCCGAAGAGGGCCGCGCCCGAGAGCGCCATCCCCACTGAGGCGACGAGCCCGGGCTGTATCCGGTCGGCGAGGCGGCCCGAGATCGGGGCGACGAAGACCATGATCACCGGCTGGATCAGGAGCAGGGTGCCCGCGGCGATGGGTTCGTAGCCCTGGACGTACTGGAGGTAGAGGGAGAGGAGGAATCCGACCGCATACGTGGCGCTGTAGTTGATCAGGGCGGCCCCGTTCGAGGCGGCAAAGACCTGGTTCGACGTGAGGAGCGAGACCGGGAGGATGGGGCAGGGCTGCTGCTGCTCCACCCGGATCAGGATCACCGCGAGCAGGACGACCGCCACGAGGAGCGCCACGCCGGCCGGGGCGGTCACCCATGCGAGGCCCAGGAAGAGGCAGAGGATCAGGGCGGAGGAGATGACAATCCCGGGAACGTCGAAGCGCTCGTCGCGCCGCTCGTTCAGGAACGCCGGGTACTTTCCGGCGTAGAGGAGGGACGGGACGGCGAGGAGCATGGTCAGGATGAAGATGCTCCGCCAGCCGAAGAACTGGGTCAGGGCACCCCCGAGGAACGGCCCGAGCGAGAGCCCGGCATAGGTGGCGGTGACATTCAGCCCGATAGCGGTGCCCCGTTTGCCGGGAGGATAGAGGTGGGTGATCAGGGCCACGCTGTTTGCATAGATCATGGCGCCGCCGATCCCCTGCAGGAACCGGAAGACAAGGAGCAGCTCGAGCGTGGGCGTGAAGATGGTGAGGAGGGAGCCGGCGGTGTAGACGACGACCCCGAGCAGGAAGACGGTGACTCTTCCCCGGGAGTCGCCGAGCCTCCCCGCCGGGAGGAGGAAGATGACCGACGAGAGGAGATAGGCGCTCGCGATCCAGGCGAGCATGGCAGCGTCGGCGGAGAACTCAGCCCCGATGGCCGGCAGGGCCAGGTTGATCGCGGATCCCGTGAACGGGTTGAGGAACGTGACGGCGGTGATGAGGATCAGGATAAATCTTCGCGAATATGGTTTCTCCTCTTCCTGCTTCACTGCCAGCCTCCATCCTCCCTATAGAGAGCGTATAACAGGTATTGCTATTTGCCCTATTTAAGGACCGGCTATCGTTCGTTCCGGGTCCGTGCAATACCTTATAGACCCGGCCCCCCTATCCCCGCAAAGATGCCCGACCCATCCCCCGGGACCCGGCAGGAGGTCTACGACCTTTCATTCCGGCTCATCCTGCTCCTCGGCGTGGCAAGCCTCCTCGGGAGCCTGGTCTCGAACGGCGCCCGGAGCGTCACCGGCCCCTACATCCTCCTCCTCGGCGGGAGCGCGGCCGTCGTCGGACTGGTCGCCGGGTTCGGCGAGTTCATAGGGTATGCGCTCCGGTTCGCCACCGGCTCATACATCGACCGGAACCGCCGCTACTGGAAGGTGGCGATGGCCGGCTACGGCCTGCTCGCCGCGATCCCGCTCCTCGCCTTGACGGGGAGGTGGGAGTCTGCGGCACTCCTCATCATCGCGGAACGGATAGGAAAGGCCGTCCGGACGCCGGCGCGGGACACGATCCTCTCCCATGCGACGACCTCGGTCGGGCGGGGGTGGGGGTTCGGGGTTCACAAGGCCCTCGACCAGGTCGGTGCCGTCATCGGCCCGCTGGTGATGGTCGCCGCCCTCGCTTTCACCGGCGGCTACGGACCGGGGTTCCTCCTGCTCGGGATCCCCCTCGCCGGCGTTGCGGTGATACTCCTCTTCGCCCGGTCGGTTGTCCCAAAGCCGGGACGTCTGGAGGCAGAAGGGGGGACCGGCGAGATGGAGAGCGACCTGCCCGGGATCATGCCCTACGTCACGTTCATCTTCCTCGGTATGGCCGGATTTGCCAGCTTCCCGCTCATCTCCTTTCACCTGAAAGCCCAATCGATCATCCCCGATGCCGCCATCCCCCTCTTCTACGCCTCTGCGATGGTCGTCTCGGTCGTCGTGGCGCTGCTCGTCGGGCGGGTCTTCGACCGCGTCGGTATTCATACGCTTCTTGCCATCCCGGTCCTCAGCACCGCAACGGTCCTGCTCGCCTTCTCGCCCGTTCCAACTCTGGCACTTGCCGGTTCACTCGTCTGGGGGGCCGGGATCGGGATCTTCGAGACCTCGCTCCGGGCGTCGATCGCCGAGTCGACGGCGATGGACCGGAGGGGAGAGGCCTACGGCACCACAAGCGCGGCCTTCGGGACGGCGTGGTTCGTGGGGAGCGCCGTGATGGGTGTCCTCTACGAGGTCTCGATCGGGCATATCGTCGCCTACGTCGTCATCGTCGAGGTTGCGGCGCTGCTCGCCTACCTCTGGATGTACCGCTCCCGCATCGCGGTGAGGGTCCAGGAGGGGATCGGGGACCTCATCACGTAGTCCTGCGGCGAAAGACCACCCATGCCTTGAGCGCCCCGCCGATCGCGCCGCCGACGGCGCCGAGGAGCCCGAAGTAAAGGGCCAGGACGAAGAGAAGGACGGTGATACCGAGGCCGATGGTGGCGCCGAGAGGGCCGAGGAGCGCGGTCCCCCCGACGACGGCGACGACCGAGAAGATCGCGGCGACGATGAGCCCGCCCATGAGCCCCCCGAGAGCCCCCCTGGCCGCTCCCGGCGGCCCGAGGTAGCCGCCGACGATCCCCCCGAGGATCGGGCCCCCTACCGGGAAGAACGGGCTGATGAAGAGCATGAAGATGAGTCCCACGAGCGTGGAGAGCCAGAACGAACCGCCGTCTTCCGCCACTTTCGCCTTCGGTTGAGAAGAAGCCGGGGAGGGTGATCCTCCCCGGTGGTCTGCCTGCAATTACCGCCGGATCGCCCCGGCGATGACCCCACCGATCAGGGAGAGGATCCCCTGGTAGACGAACGCCGCCACGATGATGACGAGCGACGTTCCGAGGCCCGCAATGAACCCGAACGCCCCGAGGAGAACCGTGCCGCCGACGAGGAGCAGCACCGCGATGACGATGGCACCGAGGATGCCGGCAAGCAGCCCGGCCTTTGCACCGTTCGCGATTCCGCGCCCGGACATCCAGCCCGCGACGAACCCGCCGACGAGCGGCCCGATGACCGGCAGCAGAAAGCCGAGAATAAGCCCCACGAGCCACCCGACGATGACACCCCTCCAGAAGTTATCAGCCATATCCTTCCATCACCGCCGGGAATTCGGAGATGTAGTATATAAGCGTTGGGCCGGGTGCCGGTCAGCGGCGGATCCGGGTCCCGGCCCGCCCGAGAAGGGCTGCGGTGGCCGAGTCAAGCGACCCGATGGTGACCCGGCCCCCTCCCGCCTCGAGGAACCCGATGGCCGCCTCGATCTTCGGCCCCATGGTCCCGGGCGGGAACTGCCCCGCCGCGAGGTGCTCCCGCGCCTCAGCAACCGTCATCTCGCTGATGTCCCGCCGATCCGGCCGCCCGTAGTTCAAGGCGACACGCTCGACGTCGGTCAGGATCAGCAGGTCGCCGGCGCCGACGAGCCGGGCCAGGAGCGCCGCGGTGTAGTCCTTGTCCACCACCGCCTCGACACCCCGGAGGGTGGACCCGGGACCCGCGACCACCGGGACGCCGCCGCCGCCCGCGGCGATCACGACCACTCCGGCCGAGAAGAGCCTCCGTATCGCCTCCCCCTCCACGAGGGCGACCGGGCGTGGCGAGGGGACCACCCGCCGATAGCCCTGCCCCGGCAGCTGCACCATCCGCCAGCCCTTCTCGTCCGCGAGCCGTTTTGCCTGCATCGCCGTGTAAAACGGCCCGATTGGTTTCTCCGGGTTCTCGAACGCCGGATCGTCCCCGGCGACCAGGGTCCGGGTGAGCACCGTCGCGACCGGGTAGTCGAGCCCGGCCTCCCGGAGAGCCTCCTCCATCGCCTGCGCGAGCAGGTAGCCGATCATCCCCTGGCTCTCCGCCCCGCAGACATCGAGCGGCATCGGGGGGAGGGTGTCCTTCGTGAGCTCGTTTCGGAGGAGGATGTCCCCCACCTGGGGGCCGTTCCCGTGGGTGATGATGACCGCATAGCCGCTGCCTGCGATCCCGGTGATCTGTCGTGCGGCGCGGCGGACGTTTGCGAGCTGCTCTTCGGCCGTCCCCGTCTCCCGGTGCCGGAGGATGGCGTTCCCGCCGAGTGCAATCACCACGGCCTTCCCCGTCATCCCCGCTCCAGCGTGCAGGTCATGCAGTGGGGGCCGCCGTAGCCCCCCGTCAGGTTCTCAAGGCGGAGCGGGTGGACCTCGATGCCGTGCCGGGAGAACTCCTCTTTCTGCGGGAAGAACCGGCCGGCGGCCCTGATCCGGCGATAGTCTTCCTCCGCCGCCTGGAGGAGCCGCCCGTAACGCTGCGGGTCACGGGCGGCCTTCCGTTCCAGGTTCCGGAGGACCGTCGGCACCACCTGCTCCCCCTCCACCGCAAGGATGCACCCGTCGCGGATGCAGAGGATGTTTGCGGCGTAGGAGAGCTGCTCCAGGATCGAGAGGTCGATCACCGCAAAGCCTTTCGACCGGATGTAGTCGTAGAGGGGCACGGCCTCGCCCGAGAACTCGTAACCCCCGCTCGCCCGGAGATAGACGTCGACCTGCGCCCGCCGGAGGAGGGCCCCGGATCCGATCACCACGCCGCTTCCCGCGACGTTGAAGTAGGTGTCCAGGTGCATATCGACCATCGGGTCGGGCCGGTCGCCCGGGATGAGCGGGTGGCCCGGCTGGTGGACGACGCCGATCTCGTCGTAGCCCGGGGTGCAGCCGAGGAACTGGCGGACTCCGGCATGGTTCGTCCGGTCCCCGGTGCCGATGAGGGCGAACTCCCCCATCGGCATGAAGTCCCCGCCCTCAAACGTCCCCGGCTCCTCGACCGTCCCGGCGATGGGGATGCCGAGGGTCTCCCAGAGGAACCGGGTGATCCCGGGTTCCCGGGCCCGCTGCTGTTTTGCCGGCCGGCCGACGACGAGGCCGCAGCCGGTCACCGCCTGCTGGTCGCGCATGAAGTAGAGGTTGGCGAGCGGGCTCTGCCCGGGTATCCGGACGTCCACCCCGCCCGGGGGGTGCCCCCGTCCCACCTCGAGGACCGGGTTGATGAGGAGGAGGGTGAAGAAGTGGAGCGAGTCCAGTCCATCGGCGTTCTGCTCCATGCTCCGGCGTGCCTCCGCCACCTCCCCCGGGCTCCCCCGGAAGGTGACGGTCTCGTGCGCCCAATCGACGAGCCGCCGGCGCACCGCCGGGTCGCGGTCGGCGGATTCAAGGATCGTCTCCTTGAGGTGCAGCACCCGGACGCCGAACTCCTCGCGGAGGGTGCGGGTGAGCGCATCGTGCTCCCGGCGCGCCTCGTAGCGGCTGAACGCCCGCTCGTAGAGCGCCGCATAGGGCTGAAGCAGCCCGAAGAACATCTCGATCCCCGGCCGGTGGACGGCAACCGTCCGGAGCCGCTCCCACTCCGCCCGCACGCCCGCCGCCATGCCGCCTCACCCCCCATGCCGTGGGGCGATGAAGTAGTAGGCGATCATCACCCCGGCGGCCGTTGCTGCCGCAAGCGTCCAGTTCACCCGTCCGCTGAGAGCGAAACTGATCCCGGAGTAGATGACGAAGACGAGGATGCCGTAGAGGAGAGTTCTTGCATACCGATGCATCGATGAGTCCTCTGGTCGCCAGACGGATAAACCTGCCGCGAACTCGGAGCGGGAGTTTTAGAGGGGTCCTGCCGTCTCCGTCTCGATCCACGCGCCGAGACCCGCCTGTTGCCCCCGAGAACGCGGAATCGCAATCATTATTATTCCGGGGAACAATCGACTCATAAGAGCGACTACCGCAACCAGGGAGGTGTTCACATGAAGATCAGACGCTACAAGTCCCCCATCCAAACGACCGCAAAACCGTTCAGGGTAGTGCGGCGGTTGCAGCGCAACCCGACCTACACCCCGCTCAGGACCGGGCCGGTGGTGAACGCCGCCGTCCTCGCGGCCCTCTCGGCTACATCGGCCATGTCGGGACTGATCCTCGGGTTCTGCATCCGCCTTATAGGACTCTGAGATCCCCGCCTATTTTTCAGCCCGTCACAACCTGAGGAGATCCATCACCCAGAGCCCAAACCATACCATCCCCAACCGCAACGTCCCGAGGAGGGTCTCCCCTTCGATCGTGACGGTGCCGTTTCGCATCGCCTCCCGGAAGACGTCAAACGGCTGGTTCGAGTGCATGACCTCCTCGACCACCGCGGAGTCGGCGGTCACCGTGACGAGCGGGTCCGGGCAGCCCTTTGCGTCGAACTGGACGATCTTCCGGTCGTGAAAGGTGATCCCGATGACCATCACGCCGTCGGGAGAGACGACGTGAAGGTTGACCTTCTCGGCTTCGAACGGTCCGGTCACCCACCCCGGCAGCCGGGGGGCATACTCGTTGTAGGTCAGGGTATACTCCCGCATCGCAAAGAGGAGTTTCACCTCTGCCGGGCTCATATCGGCGTTATCGACCACAAGCCCGCCTGCCGTCGTCACCAGCGTCAGCGCTGCGAGGAGGGCGAGAGCCACCCGGCAAGCCCGGGTCACCACAACCCTGCCCTCCGCTCTCCGCCTTCCGGTGCGCCGGTGCCGGGAGGGGTGCTATACCCGGATAGAGCCCCCTGGTTGCCCCTGCGGGCGAGCGAATAGCAGCCGTACATGCCGTCTCTCTGAAGGGTGAGGAAGTCCAGGTATTTCAGAATATCTATCCCCTGCCGGCGGAAACGAGGCCCGGAACGGGTTTGCTGCCCGGGACCGCACCCCGGGGTCTAGATCGGGACAGGTGGCCCGAGATCGCACGGGGGCCACGCGAGGGGGCGGGAGCCGGGCACGGAAAAGAAGATATGACGGCACCGTGTAGGAGAGGGTGAGAGGCGCGGAGAATCCCTGCACCGGGAGGGTGGTGATTACGGGAGAGGGCGATATCATCGAGGTGCGGGACCTCGAACATACGTTCAACGGCTTTGCTGCGGTGCGCGGCATCAGCTTCACCGTCAGGAGAGGCGAGGTCTTCTCGTTTCTCGGCCCCAACGGCGCGGGAAAGAGCACCACCATCAACATCCTGACGACGCTCCTCCCCCTCCAGAAGGGCACGGTCCGGGTGGCCGGCTACGACGTCGCCCGGGAACCCGGGAAGGTCCGGGAGTCCATCGGGATCGTCTTCCAGGACGACGTCCTCGACCGCGACCTCACCGTCTGGGAGACGATGGAGTTCCACGGCCGGCTCTACGCCATCCCCCGCGATGAGCGGCGGCGCCGGATCGACGACCTGCTCCGGGTCGTGGAACTCGGGACCAAACGGGACGAGCGGACGAAGAACCTCTCCGGCGGCATGAAACGGCGGCTCCAGATCGCCCGGGGCCTGATGACCCGGCCGGAGGTCCTCTTCCTCGACGAACCGACTCAGGGGCTCGACCCCCAGACCAGGATGCGGATGTGGGAGTACATCCAGGGAGTGAACGAGACCGGGACGACGATATTCCTGACGACCCACTACATGGAGGAGGCCGATATGCTCTCGGACCGGATCAGCATCATCGACGGCGGGAAGATCATCGTCTCCGGCACCCCGGAAGAACTGAAGAACACCCTCGGCGAGGACGTCGTCTACCTGGAGACCGGAGACGACGCAAAGGCACGGGAGACCCTCCGGGGGGTCGGGGAGATCCGGTCGATCACGGAGTCGCCCCGCGGCCTCTCGATCACGATCTCGGCTGACGGGAGCCACTGCCTCCCGCGGATCGTCGAGGCGGTGAGGAACGCCGGGGTAGGGATCTCGAGCGTGAACCTCAAGAAACCGACGATGGACGACGTCTTCGTCCACTACACCGGCAGAGAACTGCGGGATACCGGAGCGTGAGCAGCGGTGGCATGGGAGTTCCTCACCGTCTACTGGCGGGAGATGATCCGGTTCGTCCGGTTCAAGACGCAACTCTTCGCGTCGCTCCTGCAGCCGGCGCTCTGGATGGCGTTCTTCGGCGTCGCGATGTCGTCGAACTTCAACCGGTTCGCCTCCGCTATCCCGCCCCCGCCAGGCGTCGTTCCGGTCGATTACCTCACCTTCATGGCCGCGGGGGTGATCGCGATGACGACCCTCTTCACGAGCCTCTTCGGGGGGATCAGCCTCCTCTTCGACAAGAACTGGGGGCTGATGCGGGAGATGCTGGCAAGCCCCATGCCCCGGACCCATATCATGCTCGGGGTCAGCCTCTCGGGGATGACGAAATCGTTCATCCAGGTGGCGATCATCATGGCGTTCGGGCTCCTCCTCGGGGTGCAGTTCTTCCCCGGGTACCCGGCCGCCCGGATCGTCCTCGCGGTCCTCGGCATATTCGTCTTCGTCGGCGTCTTCTCGCTCGGGTTCCTCCTCTTCTCCTCCACCATATCGATGCGCCTCGAGAGCCCCGAGGGGTTGCAGGGGATCATCACGCTCCTCACCCTGCCGCTCTTCTTCGTCTCGAACGCCCTCTACCCGATCCAGGCGTTCCCGCCGCTCCTGCAGGTCCTCTCCATCTACAACCCGCTCACCCACCTGGTCAACGGGATACGCTACTTCGCCCTCGGGACCGACTTCTTCGCCGTCGGCGCCTACTACTCCTACACCACGACCGATCTCCTCGTATCGTTTTCCTACCTCGTGGTCTTCGCGGCGGTGATGTACGTCGTCGCCCGCTGGACGTTCCAGAAAGCGGTGGTTACATAAGGACAGAACGGGAGAGAGGTGGATATGCAGGGAGCAGGGTATGCGGTGCTGGCCCTCTTTCTCCTCGCCGTCGCCATCTCCGGGTGCACCGGGGTGCCGGGCCTTGAGACGACGGAGGAGGTCAACCGGACGGTCACGGTGGAGCCGGGGAGCGGTCTCGTCGTGATCGACCGGGACGGGTCCGTGAACGTGAGTCTCCGGGAGGGGGAGACCGTCGCCGTCCGTGCGGTCAAACGGTCCGTCTACGGCGAGGGAGAACTCGATAAGGTCCGGATAGAGGTGACGGAGGGCGATCCCCTCCGGATCGAGACGGTGCATGACGGGCCAAACCCGCGGGTGAGCGTTGACTACACGATAGAGGTGCCCCCCACCGTTCTCCTGCAGCGGGTCGAGAGTTCTAACGGGGGAATCGACCTCGCGGGGGTGCGGGTGAACGGAACAGATCTCCGGACATCGAACGGTCCCATACGGATCCGCGGCGCTCCCGGCGGGGATATCACGGCAGCCACCTCAAACGGGCCGATCGAGGTCAGGGGTCTTGAGGGCTACGTCACCGCAAGGACCAGCAACGGAGGGGTCACGGTGGAGGACTCCGGGGGGGTTCTCGAGCTGCAGACCTCAAACGGCCCGATCTCGGCCGATATCCCTGCCGTCCGGGGCGATACGGCGATCACCACCTCAAACGGCCCGATAACGCTCCGGCTCGCAAGGGACCTCGACGTCCGGGTGGTCGCCACCACCTCAAACGGCAGGATCGCGATAGACGACCTCCCGCTCCTGCTCACTGAGTCGTCGGGGACCCGGATAGCGGGCACGCTCGGCAACGGGGGGCCGACGATCGCCGTCACCACCTCGAACGGGAAGATCGATCTCTCGGGGCTCTGATCCCCGTAACCTTTTATCCGCACGCGACCAACCATCGAACATCCATGGACGGCCCGTACCTCCTCTCCTTCACCGTCGAGGGGATACCCTGTGCACTCCCTCTCGCCGATACCCGGCAGGTCGTCGGGATGGTGGCGCTCTCCCCCGGGACCGGCGGAGTGGCCGGGACCATGAACCTGCACGGCCGGCCCGTCCCGGTCTACTCGGTCCGGAGACTCCTCGGCCTCCCGGACCGCCCTCCCCTCACCACCGACGCCCTCATCATCGCCGGCAAGGACTGCGTGGCCCTCTGGGTCGATGGGGTGCAGGGGGTGCGGACGAGCGCAGAACCCCTCCCGGAGGCGCCCTCCTCTCCCGGCGCGCTCTTGACGGAAGACGGGACGGTCCTCATCCACGACCTCCCGGCATTCCTTGCTGCGGAAGGGAGCGGGCAGTTCGCCCATCTTGCGAACAGGACCGGCGAAGAGGCGCCGGCCCATGATCCCGGGAGAGCCGGGGCGATCCTCGCCGTCCGGGCACGAGCGGCCGCCCGGCCGAAAGAGGAGGTTCGGGAGGCCCGGTTCTCAGAGATCCTCACGTTCCGGCTCGGCGGCGGGGAGTATGCCATCGAGATGCAGTACATCCGGGAGGTCTTCATCATCCGCGAGATCACCCCGGTTCCCGGGGTGCCCGATTTCATCGCCGGCATATGTGCCGTCAGGGGAGAGATCATCTCCCTCGTCGATCTCAGCACGCTCTTCTCGATCCCGAAGCAGGGGCTGACGGACCTCAACCGGGTCATCGTCCTCACCGATGGGACGATAACCTTCGGGATCCTTGCCGACTACATCACGGATATCGGCACCAGGCCGACCGACCGGCTCTCTCCCGTAGACCCCGGCACGACGCCGATCGGCGACCGCTACCTCCTCGGGGTTGCGGACGGTGCGACGCTCGTCCTCGATGCGGCGGCTATCCTCGCCGATCCACAGATGGTTATAGACGAGAACCGGAATTGAAGCAGTAATACCTTTCATTGAACGGAATAGCCCCAAAAAACCCCCTATTCCCGGAAGGAATATTATTTATTCCGATGTGTGCATCTATCTAGTGCGGCGCATTGGAGCGAGCGGAGCCAGGTATAATGTTCACGTTTTTCTCTGACATGAAGGTCGGAACGAAGATCCTCGTCATCTGTCTATTTCTCGCGATCGTTCCGGCACTTGTGCTCGGCGTGGTAGCGTATACCAGCTCGAGCGGTGTGATAAACGACCAGATCGAGACGTTGCTTGAGACGCAGGTGCACGACGCGAGGGGATGGACCAACGATGTCTACAAACTCACGCGCAACAAGGTGAACAGCGACCTCAACGTCCTCCGGGAGAACTTCTATGCCCGGGGCACTCCCGAGGTCATCGACGGGAGACTGACGCTGGTGAACGCCGAGGGCGATCCGTACGTCATCAACGATAACTTCGAGATCGTCGACCAGGTCCAGTCCCTGGTCGGCGGGGCGGCGACGGTCTTCCAGGTGTATGACGACCACGCCGTCCGGATCTCCACGAACGTCATCGGGACCGATGGCAGCCGGGCGGTCGGGACCGAACTGACCCAGAACGTCTACGACGTCGTGGTGAGCCAGGGGGAGACCTACTACGGGAGCAGGGATCTCTTCGGCAAGCGTTACGTCACGGCATACGAGCCGATAAAGGACAGCAGCGGCAGGATCGTCGGGGTTCTCTTCGTCGGGACGGAGGAGGAGGAGACGCTCGACGTCGTCAAGGCAAGTCTCCGCGACACGGTCATCGGCAACAACGGCTATATGTTCGTCATCGACAGCAACGGTCAGTTGCTCGTGCACCCGTCCCTTGAGGGAGAGAACTGGTCGGATGAGGGCTTTGTCCAGGAGATAATCCAGAACAAGGTCGGGGTCATCCGCCACCAGGTCGACGGGACCGATATGATCGACGCCTACACCTACTTTGAGCCGCTCGACTGGCACATCGTCTCGCGTGCCGAACTCTCCGACTTCACCGGGCCGATCGATACCATCCGGAACACGATCGTCTTCGTCGTCCTTGCATCCATCGCCCTCGGCGTCGTCATCGCCATCCTCTTCGGCCGCTCGATCTCTGAGCCCCTGCAGCAGGTCGTGCTGATGCTCAAAGAACTGAGGAACGGCCACCTCTCCACCCGGCTCAACATCAGGCGGCAGGACGAGATCGGGGTCATGGCCGCGATGATGGACGAGTTCGCCGGCGACCTCCAGACGAACGTCGTCGGGAAGCTGAAGAAGATCGCCCTCGGCGAATACGTCAAGGAGTTCCCGGTCACCGACGAAGGCGACGAGATCCGGCCCGCGCTCGCGCTGATGGTCCAGTCTCTCGACCACCTCCATAAAGAGACGATCAAACTCACGGACGCCGCACGCGCAGGCGACCTCTCGATCCGCGGCGACGAGACGGCGTTCCGCGGCGGCTATCAGATGATCATCGCCGGGTTCAACAGGACCCTTGAGTCGATCACGGAGCCGGTGAATGAAGCGATGCGGCTTGCCCGGTTCTATGCCTCCGGCGACTTTACCGCCCGGTTCGACGAGAAGATCCCGGTCGCCGGGGAGTTCGTCGCCTATCGCGACGCCCTCAACACCATCGGGATAGAACTCTCGCGGCTGATGAAACTGATCAGCGAGGAACTCTACGAAGGCGTCTCGGTCCTCTCCCTCGCATCGAACGAGATTCTGGCGGTCACGACCCAGCTCTCCGCGGCCAGTTCGCAGACCGCTGCAACGGTGAACGAGACCTCGGACTCGGTCGAGAGCGTCAGGAAGAAGACCGAGCTCGTGAACCAGAAGACGAAGGCGGTCTCCGAGAAGGCGATGCGGGCGCTCGACGTCTCAAAGGACGGCCAGAAGTCCGTGCGCGAGATCCTTGACGGGATGAACCAGATCCAGCGGCAGATGGACATCGTCCGGATGAACGTCATCCGGCTCTCCGAGCAGAGCCAGGCGGTCGGCGAGATCATCGCGACGGTGACCGACATCTCCGAACAGTCGAACCTCCTCGCGGTGAACGCCTCCATCGAGGCCGCGAAGGCCGGGGAGTTCGGGAAAGGGTTTGCAGTCGTCGCAAACGAGATCCATAACCTTGCCGAGCAGTCGAAGAAGGCGACCTCGAACATCCGGGTCATCCTCACCGATATCCAGCGGGGGGTCTCCTCGACCGCGGTCTCGACCGAGCAGGGAATCCGGTCCGTTGCGGACGCAGCCCGGATGACGAGCAACGCCCAGGAGGCGATCGAGGTGCTCGCCCGGTCGATAGCGGACACCTCCCAGGAGGTCATCGAGATCGCGGCCTCGATCCAGACACAGGCCTCAGGGATAGACCAGATCTCCCGCGCGATGGAGAACATCCGCGACGCGGCGCAGAAGAACCTTGAGACCACGCACAAGGCGGAGAAGACCGCCGAGGACCTGCACGAGCTCGGTGGCCGCCTGAAGCGGATCACCCAGCAGTACCGGGTCTGAACAGAACTGCCATGGCAGGACCGGACGAAGCATTCCGCGCCCGCCTCCTCGAGACATTCCGCGAGGAGGCGGACGAATACCTTGCAGCGATCACCGGGGGACTGCTCGAACTCGAGAAGGGGGGGCTCGAGCCCGAGGTGGTCGAGTCGGTCTACCGCAGGATCCATAGCCTGAAGGGAGCGGCGCGTGCGGTCAACCTCCGGGAGATCGAGTCCGTCTGCCAGAACCTCGAGACCGTCTTCTCCCTGGTGAAGCGCGGCGAGTACACCCCCGGGGTGGACGACTTTGACCTCTTTTTCCGGACACTCGCGGTCGTGAAGGCGCTTTTAGCCGGAGAACGGCCCGATGCCTCGCCGGCGGAGATCATCGGGGCGCTCCGGGCCCTCCCCGAAGGGAAGAAGCCGGCCGTCGACGGGAGGCCTGCCAGAAGCGAACCGGACCCGGCACCGCGAGAGAGCCGTGCTCCCGGCACGGTCATGAGCCGCAACGATGGCGAGACGGTCCTCCCGGAGCCGAACGGCGGCACCGTGAGGGTTGCGGTCCATAAACTCGAACGGCTCACCGCCGGGGCCGACGGTCTCCTCACCACCCAGCTCTTCATCACAGAGCGGATACGCGAGCTGGAGGAGATGATGACCCGGTTCACCCTCTGGCAGTGGAACCACTCTCAGACGTTCAACGACCTGCACCTGATCCGGAGGGAGGCGTTCGGTGAAGAGAGGGGGGCGATCCCCCCCGACCTCATCCTGCCGCTCCAGCGGGCGGTCGAGTTCCAGGAGTACAACCGGGAGTTCGTGGCCGGCCTGCAGCACGACCTCGCCATGCACCTCCGGGCCCTGGAGATCGACCGGACGGCACTCAAGGCGAGCACCTCCGAGATCTCCGACCTGGTTCACGACGCCGCGCTGCTGCCGGCTTCGAGCATGCTCGCGCCGTTCTCCGCCTTCGTGAGAGGATTCTCCCGCAGTTCGGGCAAATCGGTCGACCTCGTGATCGAGGGAGGGGAGATCGAGGTGGACCGGCGTATCCTCGACGCGTTGAAGGAGCCCGTCACGCACCTCATCAGGAACAGCATCGACCATGGGATCGAGGATCCGGGTGGCCCGGGGGAAACCGGCCCGGGGGACCGTCCGGATCCGGGTCTTCCCCCGTTCCGGCAGCAGGGTCGGGATTGAGGTGGCCGATGACGGCACCGGGATCGACAGCAGCGCTATCCGGAGAACCGCCGTCGAGAACGGGGTGATCACGAAGGACGAGGACGCAGCCCTCACGGACAGCGAGGCGATCTGGCTCATCTTCAAGTCGGGGATGACGACCAGCCGGCTCGTCACCGACCTCTCCGGGAGAGGGCTCGGCCTTGCAATCGTGGAGGATACCGTATCCCGTCTCGGGGGGTCGGTGACGGTCTCCTCGACTCCCGGAAAAGGGACCACGATCGCCTTCTTCGTCCCGGTGAGGATGGCCACCCTCCGCGGGCTGCTCGTCCGCTCTGAGAGGCAGGTATACGTCCTCCCGATGCAGCAGGTGAAGCAGGTGCTCCGGGTGCGCCCCGACTCCCTCGCCACATCCCGGGGCCGGCCGACGATCCGGCTCTCCGGGGAGACGATCGAGGTCATCCGGCTCACCGAGATCCTGGGGATCCCCCCGTCCGGCTCTTACGACCCGTCGCGAGTTGCACCTCTCGTCATCATCGCATACGGGGCGGGGCAGATCGCGTGCATGGTCGACGAGGTGATCCGGGTGCAGGAGATCATCGTCCGGCCGCTCGGGAGCCAGCTCCGCTCCGTCCGGAGGATCGAGGGGGCCGTCATCCTCGGGGACGGGAGCGTGGCGCTCGTTCTCGACCCGCTCGAACTGATCCAGGATGCGATGCAGGCGGATCGGCTGGCGCTGGAACCCGCACTCCCGGGGACGGGGCAGCGGATCCTCGTCGTTGAAGACTCGATCACCTCACGGGTCCTGCTCCAGACGGTCCTCGAGGGAGCCGGATACCGGGTGGAGACCGCTGTCGACGGTGTCGACGCGCTCGCAAAGTTTAAGCAGCATGAGTTTGATATGCTCGTTTCGGATGTGGATATGCCCCGGATGAACGGGTTTTCGCTCGTCGAGAAGATTCGTGCCGACACCCGGGAATCTGCCGATCTCCGGGTGGTGCTGGTCACCTCGCTCGACTCACCCGAAGACCGGGAGCGGGGGAAGGCCGTCGGGGCAGATGCTTATATCGTCAAGAGCAGTTTCGAGACGAAAGGCTTCATCGATACGATCCGTCACCTGATGCGCCGCAAGAGAGAGGAGCCGTAGTATGGAAGAAAGAGACAGAAAACCCCCATTGAGCATTCTGGTGGTGGAAGATAGCCGAACGCAGGCCGAATATATCCGCCACATCCTTGAGACGGAAGGATACGATGTCACCCTGGCTGCAGACGGCACCGCCGCACTACGGCGGATCGAGGCCGCCCGCCCCGACATCGTCCTCACCGACGTCATGATGCCCGGGATGGACGGGTACGACCTCTGCCGCCGGATCAAGCAGGAGGAACCCGGGATCCCGGTCGTCATGGTCACCAGCCTCTTCGACCCTGCCGACGTGATGAAGGGGCTCGCATCCGGGGCCGACAGTTTCATCGTCAAACCCGTCACCCCCGAGCACGTCCGCTCGCAGATCGAGGCCGTCCTGCGGACCGCAAAGATGCCCGAGCCGGACGGCCCTCCGGCAGAACTGGAGGTTCCCTTCTCCGGCAGCGTGTATACCATCTCTGCCGGGAGGCTCAAGATCCTCAACACCCTCCTCTCAACCTACTCCGTCGCGGTGACGAAGAACGCCGAGCTCCAGGAGGCGCAGGAGCAGTTGAACTCCTTGAACGATCAACTCCAGGAGGCCGTCGGGGATCTCTCGCGCAGCAACGAGAGCCTCGCGGCGGAGAACCAGGAACGGAGACGCGTGGAGAAGGCTCTCGCGGACGCGAACAGGAAACTCCAGCTCATGGCAAGCATCACCCGCCACGACCTCTTGAACCAGCTCTCGGCGCTCCAGGGGTACCTGGACCTGGCTCTCTCGCTCCGTGACCGGGAGCCGGAGAACGCGTGGCAGCACGTCGAGAGCGCCGTCGGGATGACGAACCGGATCGACAACACCATCCGGTTCACCGCCGAGTACCAGAAGGTGGGTGCCGCAGCACCCGTCTGGCAGGAGGTCCGGGCGCTCGTGGAACGGTCGAAAAACTACCTCTCGATGGGGGCGGTAACCCTTGAGAACACCGTTCCGGCGGGGGTGGAGGTCTACGCAGACCCGCTCATCGAGAAGGTCTTCTCAAACCTGATCGAGAACGCGCTTCGCTACGGGGGGACGATCACCACGATCACCTTCAGCCTCAGGCAGGAGGGGGGTGCGTTTACCATCGTCTGCGAAGACGACGGGGTAGGGGTCGCTCGCGACGAGAAGGAGAAGATCTTCACCTATGCGCACGGCATGAACACCGGCCTCGGCCTCTTCCTTGCCCGGGAGATCCTGGCCATCACGGGGATCGCGATCAAAGAGACGGGAGTTCCGGGAAGGGGAGCACGATTCGAGATCCGTTGTCCGGCGGAGGTGATCCGTGCTTACGGTCAGGACGCCTGAGGGGTGCGGTCCACGGTGCCGGGGCGGCCTGGAGATACGCCGGAAGGTCCCCTCATGAGCATCACAAACCCCCTTGGCATCTCCTTTGCCGGGACGCGGAACCGTATCGCGGCCATCGCCGGGCTGACCGCGCTCACCCTCGGCGGGAACCTGCTCGGCCTCCTCCTCGGCGCCCCGGAAGGGATCCTCCCCCTTCCGGCCCTCCCGCTCAGCATCCCGATCATCCTTGCGAGCTACTGGTATCCGCGGCACGGCCTCCTCTTCTCGGCATGCCTCGCGGCCGTCTACGCCGTCACGACCTCCCTCCTCTCTCCGCCCGATTCGCTGCTCCTGGCTAGCATCCTCCTCCGTGCGGTCTTCCTCGTCCTCGTCGGCGGGGTGGTCGCGCTCCTCTCGTTGAGGCTCCGGGAGTCCGTGCAGCAGATGAACCAGATCATCGAGTTCCTGCCGGACGCAACGTTTGCCATCGACCGCGAGGGGAAGGTCATCGCCTGGAACCGCGCGATCGAGGAGATGACCGGGGTGAAGAAGGAGGCCGTGCTCTCCCGGGGAGACCACGAATACGCCATACCCCTCTGCGGGGAGCGGCGGCCGCTCCTTGCAGACCGGGTTCTCCAGGGGGAGGGGGGACGTCGGCAGGTCCTCGTCTCGGAGAGCACCACCTCCCGTCTCCGGGACGGGAAGGGGACGCACCTCAGGTCCACGGCGACCGCGCTCATCGACGCGAAGAGCAACGTCGCAGGCGCCATCGAGTCCATCCGGGACGTGAGCGATGAAGTGATGACGAAGGCCGCGCTCCAGAACGCCAGCCGCCAGCTCAACACCCTCTCGGGGATCCTGCGCACCGACCTCTCGAACCGGCTTGCGGTCCTCTACGGGCATCTTTCGCTCGGCGTGATGAAGTTTGACGACCCGGCGGTCCTCTCGTTCATCGATGACCTGAACGATGCGGCAAACGGGATCCGGCGGCAGATCGAGATCTCCCGCGAGTTCCGCGATATCGGGACGTCGCCGCCGGCCTGGGTGCCCGTCCAGGAGACCGTCCGGGGAGCAGCCGCAGGCCTCGCCTTCGGTCCCGTCTCCCTCGAAGCATGGACGGAGCGGCTCGAGGTCTTCGCCGACCCCCATCTCGGGACGGTCTTCACCCATCTCTTCGAGAACTCCCTTGCGCCGGAGACAGGAGCAACCCGGATCGTCGTCACCTACCACCTGCGCCCTGAAGGCTGCGCGATCGTCGTCGAGGACGACGGGACCGGTATCCCTGATCCGGAGAAGGAAGGGCTCTTCGTCCAGAAGGCGGAGGGATACGGGCGCGGGCTCTTCCTCGCCCACGAGATCCTGGCCATCACCGGGATCACGATCCGCGAGACGGGAAGGTTCGGGACGGGTGCCAGGTTCGAGCTCCTGGTGCCTCCCGAAGGGCACAGGGTGATCTGAGTGAACGAACGGCCGACTGCAGAACCGGTGGTTCGTGAACTCAGGAGCGCGGAGTTCCCTCTTGCAGACGAGGTCTGGCGCGATTACCACGGGATGGATGGCGATCCCGCGAGGGACAGGGTCTTCGCGGTCTTCTCCGCGGGGAAGATCGTCTCCCTCGCCCGGTGCCGGAGACATCCCGACGGCAGCCAGGAGGTCGACGGCGTCTTCACGCCCGAGGCGTATCGCGGCAGGGGGTATGCCCGCATGGTGGTAGGCGCGCTCGTCGTGGCCTGCCACAACGACGACCTCTACATGTACGCGGTCGAGAGCCTCACGAGCCTCTACGCGGAGTTCGGGTTCGTCTCGATACCGGAACGCGACCTCCCGCCCGACATCCGCGAACGCTACACCTGGGCGGCAGGAAACATGGAAGGGGCCGAGGTCCGGCCGATGTACCGCCGGGCGGGGTTGTGACCGACCCCCCAATTCTTATCCTCTGCCGACCAGAGATCACTCGTAAGGGAGCCGATACAGAATGGCAGACGTCTATTTCGCGAATCTCCGGGCGAGAAGCCACCATGAGAGCAAAGTCCAGAAGATCCGCCGCCTCTTCGATGCGGCCGGGTTCGGCGAGACGATCCGGCCGGACGACCTCGCGGCCGTCAAACTGCACGTCGGGGAGCGGGGGTGCGACACCTACCTGCACCCGGTCTTTGTCCGGCAGGTGGTCGATAAGGTGAAGGAGCAGGGGGCCCACCCCTTCATCACGGATACCGCCACCCTGTATGCGGGGAGCCGGGCCGACGCCGTCAGGCACACCGTCACCGCGATCGAGCACGGGTTTGCCTACGCGGTCTCGGGGGCCCCGGTGGTCATCGCCGATGGTCTTGCGGGCGGCTACTGGAGAGAGGTCGCGATCGACGGGAAGCACTTCCAGCGGGTCAAGATCGCGGGGAGCATCCTCGACGCCGACAGCATGCTCGTCCTCTCGCATGTCAAAGGACACGACACCGCCGGGCTCGGGGGGGCCATCAAGAACCTGGCGATGGGCTGCGCCCCGCCCGCCGGGAAGGCGGAGCAGCATGCTGCCCGGCCGTGCCTGGAGACCGAAAACTGCATCGGGTGCGGCATGTGCACCATGGTCTGCCCGCAGGCGGCGATGACGGTCGTCGACGGGCGGGCGAAGTTCAACCCGGAGCACTGTGTCGGGTGCGGCGACTGCGTGCGCTCCTGCCCGGAAGGGGCGATCGACTTCGACTGGACAACGGAGATCCGGCCGTTCCTGGAGCGGCTCTGCGAGTACGCTCTCGGAGCCGCCCGGAGTAAGCCCGGGCGGGTGGGCTACATCAACTTCCTCCTCAACATCACCCCGGACTGCGACTGCGTTCCCTGGAGCGACGCGGCGGTTGTCCCGGATATCGGGATCCTCGCCTCCACCGACCCGGTCGCGATCGACCGCGCGAGTCTCGACCTCATCAACAACGAGCAGGGATTCGCCCGGACGCACCTTGCGGCGAACCATGCCCCGGGAGAGGACAAGTTCAAAGGGGTCTGGGACTACACGGACGGCGACTACCAGATCGCCTACGCCGCCCGGATCGGCCTCGGGGAAGAGGCCTACCGGCTGATCGAGGTGTGACGATGGCCGCAGACGTGCTGCTCCTCTGCGGAAGCCCCCGGCCCGGGGGGAACACGGCACAGGTACTCCGCGCGTGCAGAGAGGTCCTCGAACGCGAAGGGCTCACGACCGAGACGGTCTCGCTCGCGGGGACGCGCATCCTCTCCTGCACCGCCTGCGGCCTCTGCAGCGGTGGGGAGTGCGCCCTCGACGACGACTTAGGCGAGATCATCGAGAGACTCCGGGAGGCGGACGGGTTCATCGTCGGGACCCCGGTCTACTTCGGGACCGCGCGGGGCGACGTGACCTCGGCGCTGCAACGGATCGGGATGGTCTCGACGGCATCGGACTCGTTCCTCTCCCGGAAGGTGGGGGGCCCGATCGTCGTGGCGCGGCGGGGCGGGCATACCGCCACGATCCAGGAGCTGCTGATGTTCTTCTTGATGAACGACATGATCGTGCCGGGCTCGACGTATTGGAATATGGTTTTTGGGAGAGAGCCGGGGGAAGCCCTGAACGACGAGGAGGGGATGCGGACGGTCCGGCGGTTCGCCGAGAACGTGGCGTTCCTGATAACAAAACTGCGCCGCTGACCCGGGGGGAGAGCGGCCGGGTGACGGCCGGGGGGGCACCGGCAGGCCGGAGCCCGTCAACCGGTACCGAAGGCCCGCATGACCCTTGCCCTGATGGCCTCTTTCGGGAGCGCGCCGACCACCCGGTCGACGAGCATGCCGTTTGCAAAGAACAGGAGTGTCGGTATCGCTGTCACACTGAATCCCGCCGCGATCCGGGGGTTCTGGTCGACGTCGCACTTGGAGAACGTCACCCTGCCGGCGAAGTCATGCGCAAGGTC
The DNA here is from genome assembly GCF_036677455.1 of Methanoculleus sp. GTDB lineage: Archaea > Halobacteriota > Methanomicrobia > Methanomicrobiales > Methanoculleaceae > Methanoculleus. The sequence goes on from NZ_JAVBWL010000039.1 coordinate 24,905, forward strand.
CTCGATCACCGGGGCCACCATCCGGCAAGGGCCGCACCATTCCGCCCAGAGATCGACGACCAGGAAGGGGTGGTTCCCCACGGTCTCCTGGAACGTATCGTCGGCGACCTCGATGACACCGCCCGGGGTGCCCGTGATCCTGGCCTCGAGTTCCCGGAGGCGTTCTTCCCGGAGGCGCTGCAGGTCGTCGTCTACCGGTCCTTTCTCTTCCATGTAGCGGAATTATGCTCCGCGCCCGTATTAAAGGTTCGGCAAACCGACGCCCTGGAGGAGACGGACCGGGGACAGGAGCGGGTGAGCGCCGGAAGTGCGCACCGGATCCGCGGATAGGTATATATCCCGGGGAGTACAATGTTTACTACCTCACAGATGAGAAGCGAGGTGGGGTAGTCAGGAAATCCCGGCGGGCTCATAACCCGTAGACCGATGGTTCAAATCCATCCCTCGCTATGTCCGGTTCTTCAGCGTTTTTGCAATCTTTTCACAGATATTTTGCTGCTTATCTCTCCGGCGCGCCCACGCTCGATAGGGCCGGGACCGCATGGCCGGAGCCGTTACCCCGCTTGCGTTCCCCGTCGAGATCATGCGCGGATCAGGGCAGCCAAAACTCCATCCGGATCTCTTCCAGAGTTTCGACGCTCGAAAAGAGAGGGGCACCCCGAACGGGGTGCCTAAAAATATCTTATGTCCGTTCTTTCCCGGCCTTGAAGGCCGAGAGGTCGGACTGGTGGGTGCCGGCCACGTAGTTCACGACAGAGTGGCAGCTCTTCTCCCCGTTGATCTCCACCGGGTAGCACCCGGTCAGACACCCGGTGCAGAGGTTCCGGTCGTCGCACCCGATCGCCTCCTCCAGGTCCTCGAGCGGGATGTAGGTGAGCGACGTCGCGCCGATGCTCTCCCGCACCGCCTCGACGTCCCGGCCGTTCGCGATCAGTTCCGTCCGGGTGGGCACATCCACCCCGAGGTAACAGGGAGCGACGATCGGCGGGGAGCCGACCCGGAGATGGATCTCCTTCGCCTCCGCATTCCGGATCATGTTCACGATCCGGCGGGACGTCGTCCCCCGGACGATGCTGTCGTCGATGAGAACCACTCGTTTGTCCTTGAGGTTCCCCTTGACGGTGTTGAGCTTGATCCGGACCGCCCGCTCCCGCTGCTGCTGGGTCGGCATGATGAACGTCCGGCCCATGTAGCGGTTCTTCATCAGCCCCTCGACGAACGGGATCCCGGACCGCTCGGCGTAGCCTGCGGCATACGCGATCCCGGAGTCCGGGACAGGACAGGCCGTGTCTGCCTCAAGGGGACTCGCATCATAGAGTTTCTGCCCGATCCTGCGCCGGACGTCGTAGACCAGCGTCCCGTCGATGACCGAGTCGGCGCGGGCGAAGTAGATGTACTCGAAGATGCAGTGCGCCGTCCTGTTCGCGGTCGCTATCTGGATGGAGGAGAGCCCGGTCTCGTCGATCCTGACGAGTTCTCCCGGGCGCACGTCTCTGACCAGCGTCCCATCCAGCGCGTCGATCGCCACGCTCTCCGAGGCGATGATGTAGCCGCCGTCGATCTTGCCGATACAGAGCGGTTTGATGCCGAGCGGATCGCGGAAGGCGTAGACGGTATCGTTCAAGAGCGCAACGGTGGCATAGGAGCCCCGCAGCCGCCGCATACAGAGCTGGACGGCGTCTTCCATGCTCTTTGAGGTCCGAAGTGCTTCGGCGATGATGTTCCCGATGATCTCCGTATCGCTCGTGGTGCAGAAGATCTGTCCCCGGCGCTCGTACTCCTCCCGGAGTTCACCGGTGTTCACCAGGTTTCCGTTGTGGGCGATCGAGAGGTCGAGCCCCTGATACCGGAAGTTGAACGGCTGAACGTTCTCAGGAACCTTTGACCCGGTCGTCGGATAGCGGACGTGTCCAATTCCCGCGGTGCCCCGCAGACCCTGCAGGGTATGGCTGTTGAAGACCTCGGCGACGAGCCCCTGGGCCTTGTGGGTGTACAGGGTCGTGCCTTCAAAAGTGGAGATCCCCGCGCTCTCCTGCCCCCTGTGCTGGAGAGCGTACAGGGCATAATACAGCGGGAAAGAGACACCGCCAGCATCGACGATGCCAACGATACCACACATGATACAACTCTAATGCGTCGGTACCTTTGCCTTCTTCTCCGTCCAGCGGTAACTGCGGATCCTCCGGCTTTTGCCGAATCCACAGGACGCACAGACCTTGTGCTGTGCATGGAACGAGATCTTGCCGCACCGCCTGCAGGCGATGTGGGTGCGCTTCTGCCTCTTGCCCATTGAGGGTGTGCCTTTTGACATGTACTTTCACCTGCTCATTCTACTGAAGGGGTAATGTAGATCACATTGTCACCGCGGACGATCAACGTGCCGAGCTTCTGCGCCGCGCCGTCCACTTCTTCTTCTGCCTTATCCAATACCAGATTCATGTGAACGTCGTATCCCTGGAGGATTCCCCGGATCTCCCTTCCACCTTTGAGACTGATGATGACGGGCTGACGATTCAGTACCTGATCTAAAATATCCAACGGTCTTGGCGTCATAAGATTACCCTGTGCCGTCCATTCTGGAGTAATATATTTGAGTGAAGAAGCTACTTAAATATAACCGCGTTGGTGCAGAGATACCTGCCCCCTGAGGTCCAGATACCATGCCAAAGATCGCTGTAAAGAAACGTCACGTTATCCGGAAATCGCAGATAACCGAGCTCCTGGACCGGCTCACGAGCGAGATCGGTCCGTCGGCCGAACTCTTCCGGTCCGACCGGATCGAGCGGGTGGAGACCGACGCCTCCGTCGAACTCTACCTCGTCGACAAGAAACCGCTCCTGATGGCCTCCGGGGACTGGGCCTTCCCCACCCTCCGGGGCCTCGTCGAACACCCGCTCCCTGAGCGGCGGGTGACGGTCGACGCCGGCGCGATCAAGTTCGTCGCAAACGGCGCGGACGCCATGCGCCCCGGGATCGTCGCGATCGCACCCGACATCCGCGAGGGGCGCCCGGTGCAGGTTGTCGAGGAGCGGTACGGCAAACCGCTCGCTGTCGGTATTGCGCTCCTGGATGCCGCCGATATGGAGCGGCAGGAGAAGGGGAAGTCGGTCAAGAGCATCCATTATGTCGGGGACGACATCTGGAATCTTGAGATATGAGACTGATTTTAAAAGATACTATTAAATAAAATTCTTTCCTCATTTTTCTTATGGTTAAGAAGCTCTTTGACAGCATCCTCGGTAAAAGTCCCGTCAAAAACGAAGACGAATACATGGAACTCGATCTCGCCTCGTATGAGGGATCGGGCGCCGAAGAACCGGCAGCCATGTACATCAAGATCGCCACCATCGCCGACCTCAAGGATACCCCCCGCGTCAAAGACGAGGTCTACAACGGCAACATCGTCATCGTCGATATCGGGCGGCTGAAGATGGACAAGGTGACGTTCGAGCGGGTCTTAAAGGACCTCCGTGACGTGGCGAAGGATGTGAACGGCGATATCGTCGGCCTCGGGGAGCAGAAGTACGTCGTCATCACGCCGATGTCCGTCAAGGTCTCCCGCGACAAGATCGGCGGTGGCGTCTAGTGCGGGAGACCTATCCCGGAACCTGTCCGGCGTGCGGGTGTGATATCGAGATGGTCCACCACCGTCTCGATATCCCCCACTTCCCCGACCTCCTGCTCGTCGCGATCTCCTGCAACGCCTGCGGCTACCGGCACACCGACACCATCATCCTCGGGGAGGGCGACCCGGTGCGATGGACGGTGCGCGTGGAGGAGCCCGGCGACCTCGCCATCCGGGTGGCCCGGAGCACGACAGGGACGATCGAGATCCCGGAACTCGGTCTCTCGGTCGAGCCCGGGACTGCCTGTGAAGGGTTCGTCACCAACATCGAGGGGGTTCTCTCCCGCTTCGAGCAGGCGGTAGGGACGGTCCTCGCAAACCCGGAGAGCGACGAGGAGCGGGCGGCCGCACTCCAGACGCTTGATGCGCTCGCCGCAGCGCGGGAGGTGGTCTTCCCGTTCACAGTCATCCTCGAGGACCCCGCCGGAAACAGCATGCTCGTCAGCGATAAAGCCGAAAAGATGCTCCTCGATCTGGGCGAAGCCTGAAATTCTTCTTTTTTGCCCCACCGGGTAACTATAAAGTAGGACCTCTTCCCATACGCGACACCCTGAGGTGAAGTGAATGGCACAAACGATATCAGTGCTGAAGTGGGAGAGCGAGATGGAGGTCGAGAACGCCGTCCATGATATCAAGGCGGAGATGGACCGGGACGGGGGATTATCCAAGGAGACGGAGCGGGCGATGCAGCACTCGCTCATGGTGGCCGACCCCGACCTCACCGAGCATTTCCTGAAGCAGGTCCGGGAGCACGCCCCTGAGGCGATGCACTACTTCGAGGAGGCAGGCGGGGGGGCTTAGACGGGAATACCGGACAGGTGTGAGAGGCGAGCGTAGTGAGGAGGACCGGTAGGTACTCCTGCTTCAGGGATCGCCTCATCGCGCCTCAAAGCCTGATGGCTTCTCATGCTCGCTAGGTTCGCACTGTGCACGACAACAGGGAAGCCCTCACTGCGGGATCAGAAGAATTACAATCTCGGTGAGGAAAATGTTCTTGTCAAGTCTGACCAATAGATACCTATCCGGATCCACGGATCAATGCGGGGATGAATGTTATGGCGGATATCGAGGAACTCGTGCGGGAACTCTCCCCCGAACACCAGAGAGAGGCATTGGACTTCGTCGCCTACCTCCTTCAGAAACAGAGACGCAAGCAGGGCAAGCCACTCCGGCAGACCTGGGCAGGGGCGCTTCGCCGGTACCGGGACAACTACACTGCTCTTGAACTGCAGAAAGAGTCGCTTTCGTGGCGTACCGAGTGACGATGTACCTTCTGGACACGAATATCTGGCTGGAACGCCTCCTTGATCAGGGCCGTTCGGAAGAAGTGGACGAGTTCCTCTCCACCGTTCCATCCGAACGGTTGTTCATCACAGATTTCTCACTCCATTCCATCGGCGTGATCCTTGGTCGTCTCGGGTGCATGTCAGTCTTTTGCAACTTTATTACGGATCTCTTCATCGAGGGCTCGGTGACCGTGATCGCCCTTGGTCCCGTCAGATGAGGCGCCTCGCTCAGGCCATGGAGTTGTACCGCCTCGATTTCGATGACGCATATCAGTATACCTCCGCGGTCGAAAACGGTCTTGCGCTCGTATCATTCGATACCGAGAGTCGCACCTAACGATGCTCACGCTCCGGCCCTTCGGCCCATCGCTTTTGAGAAGACGCCCAGCGGGCGATTGACACCTGCGGACGTTGTCGAGCGTTGAGAGGTGTTGCGCTCGCGACCTCCAGGGAAAATAATAAACCATAGATGTGAACCGGCGTTGACGATAACTCCAGGGCGGCGGAAAGACCCCGTAGACTGAACTCTGGCGGCTATTGCGCTGCTAAAATAGCTGCCCGAAGGGTGCAGCCGGCCTTTGGGCGGAGGCATGAGCACCGTTATGTGCACTTTGCGACGGATGCCTCATCCAACGCAGAAAAAACTCGGAGGGGCGAGGGGAGATCCCTCACTTTATCTCGACGCCCTTCAGCCGCACCCCGGGCTCCTCGGTCACCGTGCCGACCACCCGGGCATCGGGGATGATCGCCCGGATGGCGGCGACGCTCTTCTCCGGGGCGACGAAGGCGTAGCCCATGCCCATGTTGAAGGTGCGGTACATCTCGACGTCGCTTATGCCGCCGGCCTCCTGCAGCCAGGCGAAGATTGCCGGGACCGCGAGGGGATCGGTGAAGGAGAACCCGTATCCCGTGAGCCTCTTGAAGTTCAGGAGGCCGCCGCCGGTGACATGACACATCCCGTGGATCTCGCAGGCCTCCGTCACCCGGAGCACCTCGTGGTAGATCCGGGTCGGTGTCAGGAGTTCCTCGCCGAGAGTCTTCCCGTTCGGGAGAAGCGTATCGTAAGAGGCGCAGTCTTCGACGACCCTCCGGGCGAGCGTCAGGCCGTTGCTGTGGATGCCGCTCGAGGGGACGCCGACGATCACGTCGCCGGGGACGATCGTCTCACCGTTGACGAGCCGCTCCTTCTTCTGGACCCCGAGGCAGGTCCCCGCGAGGTCGAGGCCGTTCACGAGCCCTTTGAGGGTCGCGGTCTCGCCGCCGACGATGTTCATGTTCGCGAGCCGTGCCCCTTCGTTCAGGCCCTGGCCGATCTGGGCCATCTTCTCCGGTGAAAGGGCGTCGGTCGCGATGTAGTCGACGAACGCCACCGGTTCGAGGTTCATCACGTAGAGGTCGTTAACGTTCATCGCGATGCAGTCGATCCCGACGGTGCTCCAGTCGCGAAGCTCGTCGGCGACGAGCATCTTCGTCCCGACGCCGTCGACCGCGAGCGCGAGGACAAAGGGGCCGCAGTCGATCAGGCCGGCGAAGTGCCCGACCTTCCCGAGCATCGAGAACGCGCCGGTCCTCTGGTAGGTGAGCGAGTCGATCAGCGCCCGCACCGCCCGGGCCTCGAGGTCGATATCGACCCCGGCATCGCGGTAAGTATGTCTGTTATCAGTCATCAGAATTCTCCGATAGGCGGAACTCATCGTGCAGTACCTGCAGGGCCCGCTTGCCCTCGCTGCCCTTCACGACGAACGAGACGTTCACCTCGCTTGAGCCCTGCGAGATCATCATGGTGTTGATAGAGGCCCGGCCGAGCGCGGAGAAGATCCGGCCTCCCGTCCCCGGGGTGCCGGCCATCCCCGCACCCACGACGGCGACCGCAGCGACGTCGCGGTCGTAGGTGGCCTCCCGCACGACACCCTGCTTCACGATCGGGGTGAGGGCTTCGACCGCGGCATCCAGGTGGGACTCGTCGATGATGAGGGAGATGTTCGCCTCACTGGAGCCCTGCGAGATCATCATGACGTTCACCTCCTGCTCCGCGAGCGCGGAGAAGATCGTCTTTGCGACACCGGGGCGGCCGATCATCTGGGCGCCGTTGACGTTGACCAGGGCCACCTTCTCGATCAGGGCGATCGCCTTGACCACCCGTTTCTCCTGGTGCTTATCCCGGAGGATGAGGGTCCCGGGGACTTCCGGCCGGAAAGAGTTCTTGACCCGGATCGGGATATCCTTCTGCATCGCAGGTTCGACCGACCGTGGGTGGAGGACCTTCGCGCCGAAGAAGGAGAGTTCCATCACCTCGAGGTAGGAGATGTCGTCGAGGACCCGGGCGTCCTTGATGATCCGGGGGTCGGAGGTCATCACCCCGTCGACGTCGGTCCAGATCCAGATCTCGTCGGCATCGATCCCGGCGCCGACGACGGCAGCCGAGTAGTCGGAGCCGCTCCGGCCAAGGGTGGTGACGACGCCCTGTTCGGTCGCCCCCATGAACCCCATGATCACCGGGACGGTATCGACGAGCAGCGGGGTGACCCGGCTCCGGATCTTCGCCTCGCTTGCCGGGAGAGCGCGGGCGTCCCCGTGGTTCGCGGTCGTGACGATCCCGGCCTCGGCGCCGTCGAGGGCAACCGAGGGGATACCGCGCTGCCGAAGGGCGGCCGAGACGATCGGGGCGGAGAGCCGCTCCCCGAAGGAGATGATGTAGTCGCGGGACCGGGGCGTCAGTTCCTTCAAGGTATGCACCGCGCTGAGGATGTTCTGCAGCTGAACAAGCCGGTCGTCGATGACCGAGAGCGCCTCGCCGGCGTAGTCGGGGGCCACCTCCTCGAGGAGCCGGGTGTGCCGGGTCCGCACCGCGGAGAGGAGGTCCCCGATCGGGGGCTGCTCCTTGCTCGCTGCAACCTCATCGGTCACCGCGATGATCTGGTCGGTGACCTTCGAGCAGGCCGAGACGACCAATGCGACCTCGTTGCCTGCTGCACGATTGGATTCTACAATGTCTGCGACCCGCCGGATACAGTCCGCTTCTCCAACGGAGGTGCCGCCAAATTTCATTAAAAGCCTCATTTCTGGCTCACGTGTCCCCTGCAATTGCTTTATGGTATTATACAACTCACCGACTAATAATGCTTGTAGACGAGAGTGTGGACGCGCACGTGCTGGTTATCGGGAGCGGCGGCGCCGGGGTGCGGGCTGCCATCGAGGCCTCACGGTACGGCAGCGTGGTCCTGGTCTCCAAGACCATTGCCGGCAAGGGCGGGTGCACGACGATGGCGGAAGGCGGCTTCAACGCTGTTCTGCGAGAAGGAGACTCGATCGACGTCCACCGCGAAGACACGCTGAAGGGCGGGGCGTACCTCAACGACCCGGCACTCGTGGACGTACTGGTCCAGGAGGCGCCGGAGCGGATGAACGACCTCGTCCGGTGGGGTGCGGTCTTCGATGTGACGGACGAGTGCACGATCGCACAACGGCCGTTCGGAGGGCAACGGTTCCCCCGGACCTGCTACGCCGGGGACCGGACGGGCCACGAGCTGATCATGACCCTCCTCGACCGTCTCGACGCGACGGATACGCAGCTCTACCAGGAAGTCTCGGTCGTCGACCTCGTACCGGACGAGAACGGCGCGGTCGCCGGCGCGATCGCTCTCGACCGGGACGGGAACCCCATCCTCTTCTCGGCCGACGCCACGGTGCTTGCGACCGGCGGGGGGACGCAGGTCTACGATATATCCACGAACTCCGCCGCCGGGACCGGGGACGGGTTCGCCATGGCCTACCGGGCGGGGGCGGAGTTGATCGATATGGAGATGATCCAGTTCCACCCCACCGGAGCGGTCTATCCCTACGACGCCCGCGGCCGCCTGGTGACGGAGGCAGTCAGGGGTGAAGGGGGCATCCTCCTGAACGCCCGGCGGGAGCGGTTCATGGAGCGTTACGACCCTGCCCGGATGGAGCTCTCGACCCGGGACGTGGTGGCCCGGGCGATCGCGACCGAGGTGCTGGAGGGCCGGGGGACGAACCGCGGCGGGGTCTACCTGGACGTGACCCACCTCCCCGCAGAGAAGATCGAGACCCGCCTCCCGGTGATGCTCGAGCAGTTCCTCACCTATGGCGTGGATATCCGGCGGGAGCCGATGGAGGTGGCGCCCACCGCCCACCACATCATGGGCGGCCTCCGGATCACCCCGGAGTGCCGGACGACGCTCTCCGGCCTCTTCGCCTGCGGGGAGGTCTCCGGCGGGGTGCACGGCGCAAACCGCCTCGGCGGGAACGCTCTCGCGGAGACGCAGGTCTTCGGGAAGCGTGCCGGGGAATCCGCCGGGAAGGCGCCGGTGCAGAGCGGCCGGTTCGACCGGGCCCGGGTCGACGAGACGCTCCGGATGCTCGACGAGTTCTTTGTGGGCGATACCGCTCCCGCAACGGTCCGAAGAGACCTGAAACTCACGATGTGGAAGAAGGCCGGGATCTTCCGGACCGCCGCCGACCTGACGGCGGCGCTCGATGATATCCGCGGGCTCACCGACCGGCGGCTCCACGCCGCCTCGACTGCGAACCTGCTCGAGTGCTGCACGGTCCGGAATATGTGCACCACGGCGTCCCTGATCGTCCGCTCTGCCCTCCTACGGCCCGAGAACCGGGGCGCCCACGTCCGGCGCGACGCGACGGTCGTGACCGAGCCTGCAACCTCGCCGTTCTCCCATACCTGCATCTCGCTCGCAGGAGCGCGGATCGAGCGCCGGGAGGTCGCGGCATGAGAACGATCACCCTCCGGGTCTCGCGCTTCGACCCCGCCATGGATGAGGAACCGTACTTCGAGGAGTACACGGTCCGGGTGAACGAGGGCGCCCGGGTGCTCCATGCCCTCCACGCGGTCCGCGACGAGCACGACCCGACGCTCGCCTACCGCTACTGCTGCGGGTCCGGCCAGTGCGGGAGCTGCGCCGTCCGGGTGGACGGGACGCCCGTCCTCGCCTGCATGGAAGAGGCCCGCGACGGGATGACGGTCGAGCCGCTGGACCTCCCGGTCTTAAAAGACCTGACGGTGGACATGAGCCCGGTCATCGCGAAGATCGCCCGGATCTGCCCGGCGCCGGACGCGGCCCTCCCGGACTCCGAAGAGATCGCGGCGATCAAGCCGCTCCGGGACTGTATCGAGTGCCTCTCCTGCGTATCGGCCTGTCCGGCGCTCCAGGTGACCGACTTCGCCGGCCCGACGGTTCTCCGACAGGAGATGCGCCTCGCCCTCGACCCCCGGGACTCCGGGGACCGGATCACGGATGCGATCGAGAAGGGGCTCTTCTACTGCACGACCTGCAAGCGGTGCACGGAGGTCTGCCCGAAGGATATCGACATCCCGGGCAAAGCCATCGAGAAACTCCGGGAACTGGCGAACCGCCGCGGGCTGACCCTCCCCCGCCACCGGGAGGTGGCGCGGCTGGTCCGGGAGACAGGACGGAGCGTCGAGCGGACCAAAGAGACGTTCCTCGAGCAGGTGCCCGAGGTGATCGAGCCCGACGGTCCCGTCCGCGGCGAGGTGGGGTTCTTCGTCGGGTGCATGTTCAACGGCCGGGTGCCGCAGACGGCGCTCGACGCGATGGAGGTCATGAAGCGCAACGGGATCCGGGTGATCGTCCCCCACGAGCAGGTCTGTTGCGGCTCGCCGCTGATCCGGACGGGGCAGACGGCGGACGTCGCGGGCCTGAAGCAGAAGAACATCGAGGCCTTCGCCAGCCGGGGGATCACGACCGTGATGACGATCTGCGCCGGGTGCGGGGCGACGCTGAAGAACGATTACGATACGCCGTTTACGGTCAAAGACGTCACGGAGGTCCTGACGGAGTACGGGATCGAACCCCCGGCGAAACTCGACGTCCGGGCGACCTACCACGACCCCTGCCACCTCCTCCGGGGCCAGGGGATCCGCGATCAGCCGCGGACGCTCTTGCGCGGGGCTGTTCGGGAATTCGTGGAGATGCCCTCGCAGTGCTGCGGCGCCGGCGGCGGCGTCCGGTCGGGGGTGCCGGATGAGGCGATGGCGCTCGGGGCGAAGCGCGGCGAGGCCGTGAAGGCGACCGGCGCGGACGTGGTGGTGACGGTCTGCCCGTTCTGCGAGTTCCATATCGCGGATTGCACGGACGTGCCGGTGAAGAACCTGGTGACGGTGCTGCTCGAGGGCTACCGGAAGAAGGATGCGGAGCGGAAGGGTTCCGCGTAAACCCCGAAGAACTCTTTTTTTTACTCGGCGAGTGGCCGATACCAGACGTTCATGCTCTCGAACCCGCCGACACCCCACAGTCCCGGACAGCTGCACCCCTCCTCCCCTACGCAGGCAAGGCGCTCCTCTGTGTGATGAACACGCCGCGATCCCGAAAAACCCCGCTCTAAAACCCGGGCAGGCTCCCGCTCACTCACTGCACCCCATACCCCCAAGCAGAACCGTAAAGGGGTACCGGCACTCACCTTCATGAACCGGACGGAGCGGTATCCTTATGAACGGTGCGATCACGGACTTCCTGGTAGTTGCGGACCAGATCTTCATCCTGGTCCTCCTGATCGCCGCAGGCTACGTCGCCGTCTCGATGAAGATCGTGGACCCCCGGGCCACCCGGGGGCTCTCCGGGCTCCTCATCAACATCACCCTGCCGGCACTGATCGTTGCCTCGATGCAGGTGCCCTTCACCACCGAGCGCCTCGCGGGTGCCGAGACCCTGATCCTTGCGACGGGGGCCCTCTACATCATATCGTTTTCCATCGCCTGGGCCGTCTCGAAGGCCATGCGGGTCCCGGCCGCGGAGGAAGGGGTGCTCCAGTTCGCGATCGTCTTCGGGAACGTGGGGTTCATGGGGTTTCCGGTCGCCCTGACGCTCTTTGGGCAGGAGTCGCTCTTCTACGTCGCGATATTCAATCTCATCTTCAACATCCTGGTCTTCTCGGTCGGGATCATGATGCTCACCGGGGTGAGGAGGGACGGGTTTGACTTCCGTCTGCTCGTAAACCCCGGGATCGCGGCCTCCGTCGTCGGGCTCGCCCTCTTCCTCGGGTCGGTAGAGATCCCGAGCCCCTTCATCGACTCGATCGACCTCCTCGGCGGGGTGACGACGCCGCTCGCCATGATCATCGTCGGGGCGATGCTCGCGACCTTCCCGGCCCGGGAGATGGTCGGGAACTGGCGGATCTGGGTCGCGAGCGCCGTCCTCCTCCTCGCGGTCCCGGCGGCCTACTGCTACCTCCTCGCCCCGATCTTTCCCGACCCCTACATCAACGGGATCATGATCACGATGGCCGCGATGCCCGCCGCGGCAAACACCGTCATCTTTGCGGAGCAGTACGGTGCGGACTCAAAGCTTGCGTCGCAGATCGTCTTCGTCTCGACGATCGGGTCGCTCGTTACGATCCCGCTGGTGACGACGCTGCTGCTCTAGGGTAGTAGCGGTGTCCTCACCGGTTCCCCGGGTCGTTCAAGCGCCGCTCGATCTCCTCGACGGTCTGCTCCATGGACACCATCGATTCCTCCAGGTCCGCCACGCCGGTGGTGATTGCCTCTGAGAGCAACCGGACCTGCCGAAGCATCTCGGCGGCGATCAGGATCAGCACCACCAGTGCGGCGATAAGGATCATCAAGACCCACTGGTAGGTGAGCGCAGCATACAGGCCGCCCACGATGCCGGAGAGCATCAGCACGACGAGATATCTGTGTTCCACCAAAGATCACCTCACGACCGATACCGCGAGGAACAGCCCGGGCAGGGCTACTCCCCGTCTCTCCAGAACCATAGTAACTCACCCCTTCGGGGCGCCGACAGCCCATCCGTTTCGTCCATCTTGTTCACCAGACCCTGGCACATCCCCGGATATCGGCATCTACGGGTGAGAAGTCAACGTTCTCCTATAAACTCTTTCTGTGAAGCCTGTTTAGCAATCAGGACCCAATTTCAGATCCATGAAGAAAACATGCCCCTTAAAGACCGGGAATGCGGGTCGTGCGGAGAAATGCCCTCCTACCACGCCACTGTCCGGGAGGGTTGCAAGAAGAAAGACCATGCCCCCAAGGCCGGTGTTGACGTACGGGAGGTACCAGTAGACCCGGTCGATGGAGAGGCTAAACACCCCGAAGCCCCCGCATAAACCGCTCCCGGATCTCGGCCGGGGCGAGCGGGATATTCGGGACCGCCGCGTTCCCGGGCGCGAGGACCACATGGATGAAGGTGGGCCCCCGGCCCCGGTCTTCCCAGGTCTCCGCGAGCTCCCGCTCATCCTGCACCTTGCAGGTCCGCCGGATCCCGGCGGCACGGGCGAGGAGTTCCATGTCCACCAGCCCGGAGGCCGGGGTGGGCTGGTTTCCCGTGCTCCCGAAGGCCCCGTTGTCCAGGCAGACGATCGTGAGGTTCTCCGGCGCCTCCGCTGCCACCACCGGGAGGACGGCGGTCCCGAGCAGGGACCCGTCGCCGTCGAGGACGACGATCTCCCGGTCGGTGGCGATGGCAAGGCCGAGCCCGATCGGGGTCGCCTGGGTGTAACTCCCGAGCATGTAGAAGTTCAGGTCCCGGTCGTTTGCCGCGTAGAGTTCTTTTGAGGGGACGCCGATGTTTGCGACGACCGCCTCCCCATCCAGGGCGGCGGCGATCACCCGGATTGCATCGTTCCGGGTCATCGCCGGTTCGCGGAACGTCCGCCGGTACTCGAGCGCAGACTCCCGGGCCCGGGTCGGGAGCGGCTGCTCCGCCGGGCAGGCCTCCTCCGCCCCCTCCCAGAACGAGGGGAGGATCAGTCCCACGTGCGGCCGCATGGAAGCGTAGACATCGGAGACGACGGCGTCGATCAGCGCCTCGTCCTCAGGGCCGCGGATGACCGTATATGGTATCCCGAGCGCCGCGAGCACCTCCGGGATCGCACGGTTGAACGGGACCTGGGCCGGGATCGCCTCCCGGTAGACCCCCCGCCAGCTCGCGAGGACGGGGAGCGGGAGACCGAAGGTGACGGTGAGGGACATGATCGCGTTCAGGGAGTTCCCGAGCCCCGAACTCTGCATATGGAGCACCGGCCGCCCCCCGGCCATCGCCAGTCCGGCGCAGATCCCGACACCGTCCTCCTCCCGGGTGAGGTTCACCGCATGGAACCGTTCCGGGATGAGGGCGCAGAAGTCCTGCGTCCGGTCGCAGGGGAGCGACGCCACGGTATCGACCCCGAGGGCGGCGAGCCGGTCAAGGACGCAGCCCTCACGCACGGATAGCCACCCCCGCCTGCTCCGCAAGCCAGCCCCGGACAGCGTCACGGAGGTCTCCCGCGAATGTCTCATTGGCCCGGACCCGGAGGTAGGGCTCGACCGGGTAGCGGTCGAGGTCCTCGGCCGCACGCTCGTAGCCCCCGCCGGTCACGTTCAGGAGTATCCGCTCATCCGGGCCGATGAGCCCCTCCTCCACCGCCCGGACGAGCGAGGCGACCGCGACAGCGGCGGCCGGGTCGAGGTCGATCTCCTCGGTATCGGCAAAAAGCCGCCCGGCGGACCGGGCGTCGTCGTTTGTGACCGCATACATCCTCCCGCCAGAAGCCGCGAGCGCATCGCAGACCCCGCCCCGCACTCCCCAGGGTGGGTGGCGGTTCGTCAGGACGTCGGCGTAAACCCGGGAGATCGAGGCCTCGGCCTCAGGCATATCCCCGGCCACGATCTCCCGCCTCCCTGCCTCCCAGGCCCGGACCATCGGGACGAAGGGGAGGTTCTGGGAGAGGTGGAGTTCCGGGAGGCGGGAACCGAACCGGCCGTCGGCGATGAGCCGCTCGGCCGCTTCCCACGCGGCGATCCCCCCGGTTCCGCTCCCGACTGCCTGGAAGTAGGAGTCGGGGAGCCTCCCGGCGGCAAGTGTCCCGTCGAGCATCACCGTCCCCATACCGTCCCGGCGGGCGACGTTCTTCGCCCCGCCCTCGGGGACGATCCCGGAAAGGGAGCAGACCTCCCGCCCGAACGCGATGGAGTCGGAGTAGTCCCCGTCCACCGTGATGAGGCAGACGTTTTCGGCCGGGGCGGTCGTCCAGAGCCGCTCGGCGGCGACCGCCGGGACCACCACCACGACCGGGGCCCCGGTCAGGCCCGAGACCTGGCAGAACGCCCGGCCCGTGTTCCCTGCCGACGATACCTGGATGACTCCGGCCCCCTTCTCCCGGAGACGGAGGAGCGTCGGCTGCGCCTCCAGTTCCTTGAACGAGCAGGTCTCCATCCGCCCGCCCCGCTCGGGCCAGTAGCCGGAGAAGGTGATGGCGAGGTGGGAGAGACCGAGTTCCCGGGCGAGGCCGACGCTCTCGTAGGAGACCGGACCGGCGTCGATCTTGAGGTGACCCTCGACCGGGAGCCACTCGATGTAACGGAAGATCCCCGGGAGGTCCCGGAGGACGAGCCGGCGCTCCCGGTAGACCGTCCGGAGGAGGGCGTCGCACCCCGACGGGCAGTCGAGGGTATAATGGTCCGGGAAGGACCGGCCGCACCCCGGGCACCGGAGGAGGTACTTCTCCCTCAACATCTCCCGCCCCCCGTGAAGGTGAACCGGGAATCGAGGACCCGCTCTTTTAGGTCCCGGCAGAGGTCTTCAGCGAGCGTCCGGCCGGACTGGCGGAGCGTGATCGGGACACGCCGCCCCCGGACCCGGAGCGAGCCCTCCCCCGCCTCGAGGGCGTTGTTTTGGCAGGCACCAAGGCAGGCGGTGCAGGCGAGGCAGCGGTCGCGGTCGATCCCGGTTTCGCGGGTGAACGCGTCCGTCGGGCAGACCGCGGCAACAGTGCAGGTCGAGCACTCCTCGCACCATTCGGGGTGGTAGGTCACCTCCCGGTCGGGCCGCTGCCAGACGTCGGCGTAGGTCGCCTCTCCGAGGACTCTCCGGGTGTTGATATCGGCGACCGGGAGGGGGATGGCCTCGTCGAGGATGCGGAGCCCCGCGACCTGCCGGTCGTCCAGGACCGGGATCGCGACACCGAGGCTCGTGATGCACTCCGGCCCGGCGGAGGTCGCAAACCCGCCCATGTAGCGGGGCTGCATCCCGGCCATATCGGCGATGACCGTGAGGTTCGGCCGCTCGGGCGTGCTCCGGGTCCCCTCCCCGGTCACGAGCCCCGCCGAGCCGTTCAGGAGGACCGGCGTCCCGGCACCGACCGCAAGCCCGAGCGGATCGTTCTGGAGGGGGTTGATCTCGCCGCACCCGCTGACCGAGGCCTCCCGGCAGGGACCCTCGAGCCCCGTGACCGAGAAGATCGTCTTCACCCGGGTCAGCTGGGTGTTGACGTAAGCGGTGTAGTTCCGGTAGGCGCTCCGGGTGGTGAAGAGCCGGGCGTAGGAGAAGTCGTCGAGGGTCACCTTCGCCTCGATCGACCGGTCGGCGGCCTCCACCAGCACCTCGATCTCGCGCCCCTCGACGATGTCGCGGAAGAGGTGGCCGCCGCCGTAGCCGCCCCCGGCGTGGGCGGTCCCCGAGACGATCAGGTCGACGAGCCCGAGGCGCTCGTTCGGGCAGGGGCCGGGCATGCAGGGGACCCCGTTCAACCAGGCACGTTCCGCCCGCTCAAACGTCCCCGGATCGGCCACCGGCACCGAGAGGATCGCCGCGGTCCCCGACATCACCCCGCAGGTCCCGGTGGTGACCACGTCGACCTCCTCAGCCGATACCTCCGCACCCTCGCGGATGAGCCGCTTGAACTCCGCGGCGGTGTAGACGACCGCGGACCCGTTCTGGATCTTCTCGTCGATCTCTCTCATCGTCTTCATAGTAATCTGATATCCTCCACCCGCACGTGAAGACCGCCGGACTGTGCGAGGACCATGTTCACGACACCCGTATGCCCGAGATCCATCATGCAGTAGCCGGGCAGGAATCGCTGCCGCATCCCAAAGACCGGCTCACGTCGCACCGTCCGGGCAATCCCTTCAAAACCGATGATGTGGTATGCCTCCACATCTTTAAACCCTCCGCCCCGGGAGGCCTGCGGGCCGACGACCAGGCAGGTAAGAAGGCCGCTCACCGGGCTTGCGTGGAGGACCGAGAGGACGTGCTGGACCGGGCAGCCGGCACCGGCCGGTCGCCCGATAACGATATCCCCGGCTCTAATCTCCCACTTCTCCACGAGGTCCGGGCGAAAGGGGAGGACGATCTTTCGGGCCGAGACCTCGCCGGGCAGGGGGTCGAGGATGAAGTCGTACTCCGCACCGAGGATGTCCCGGCCGGTATGGCATGCCTCGCCCTCGAACCGGGAAGACGCGGCGGTGGTGCGGTAGAAGACACAGTCCGCGAGTACCTTTCCTCCTTGCCGGACCCGGGAAAGGAAGGCTTCACAGGTCGGGGCTCCGCAGGCCCCGCAGTCCTTCCCGGGTGGTCGCCACGCCACCGGGCTAGTCCCCCCGGAAGAGGTAGTCGGCACCCTCGAGTCTCCGGACGACGCCGAAGTGGTGCTGCCACCCGATCTCCGTCTTCCCGACACAGATCGTGCAGACCCCGAGCGGCGGCGCACCCCGGAGGACGATGGCGTCCGGGTCGGTTATCTCCGGGTAGTCCTCGATCGCCCGGAGGAGGTAGCGCACCCCGGTCCCCTGAACGGCGTTCGTCTCCACGACATCGAGGGCCGGGTTCACCTCCCGGATCTGCTCCCGGAAGACCTCCTTCTCGGCCTGGGAGACGAGGTCGATCCGGGTCACG
The DNA here is from genome assembly GCF_036677455.1 of Methanoculleus sp. Classification (GTDB taxonomy): domain Archaea; phylum Halobacteriota; class Methanomicrobia; order Methanomicrobiales; family Methanoculleaceae; genus Methanoculleus. The sequence continues at coordinate 42,484 of NZ_JAVBWL010000039.1, forward strand.
ACCGCGATGTCGGCGAGCGCAAGCATCGCGGCCATCTTCAGGGGGGTGTTCGTGCCCGAGACCGCAGAGAGGACGGCGACCCCGAGCCCCTGCGTCGTGTAGGGAGAGCAGCGGAGGCAGAGCCCGGCGCTCTCGACCAGGAGGAGATCGGCGCCCTCCCCCTCGGCCCAGGCGATGGCGTCCCGCATCACCATCACCCCGGCGTGGTCCGGGCAGAGGTCGCCGGAGCAGACCTTTCGCGTCGGGATCCCGAACTCGGCTGCAAGTTCTTCGTCCTCGAACGCCCGGACGACGTCGATCTTGAGATAGGCGATCCGGTACCGATCCGTTAGAGAGCGAATGATCTGCCGGATGACGGCGGTCTTTCCGGCGGAAGGCGGCCCGGCGACGACCGCGAGTCTCATGCCCCGACCGGTTCCGTGATCAGGTCGCCCGCCCGGATGTGCTCCCGCATCCTGCGGAGAATACCGTCAAGGCGGCGGGCCTCCCGGAGGGCATCGTTCTCTCGACCATCGGGTTCGATGACCCGGTCGACCGCTCCGTCCCTCATGACGATCCGCCGGGCGGAGAGGAGGGAGATCAGGGGATCGTGCGTGACGAAGATGACTGCCTTCCCCCCGGTCTGGAGAATCTCAATCACCCGCTCTTTGAAGATACCAGCGTTCTCCACCTCGTCGAGGAGGAGGACCGGTGCTGCTGCGACGAGGATCGCGTCCGCCACCAGGAGCGACCGGGTCTGTCCGCCGGAGAGTGCGGTCATCCGGGCACCGGGCAGGATCTTCTCGCCCGTGAACTCGTTGGCGAGGTCGATCGTCCGGAGGGCGATATCGTCGTCCCCGATCTTCCGGGACCGGACGTGCATCGCGAGGAACTCCGTGACCGTAAGGTCCGCGAGGCACCGGGTATTCTGGGTGATCAGGGCGACGGGTTTGTACGCCGGGTCGCGGACGAACTCTTCTGAGGGGTAGGTGCCGTTGACGAGGACCGTCCGTCCCGTCGCGGTGTCGTTCCGGGCGAAGACCTCGATATCGTTGATGAAGGCGCTCTTCCCGGAACCGGTGGGGCCGACGATGGATATCGTGTCGCCCGGGCGGATGGTGATCGACGTGAACCGTTCCGGCTCGCCGCTCCGGCTCCGGCCGGGGAGGATCGTGATCTCCCGGATGGGTATGGGGTCCATGAGGGAGAGTTGCCGGGTGAGAGGATAAGAGTTGTCATTTCAAGTGGAAAAATTGGCTAAAATAGGTAAAACATGCATAAGATCTATACTAAAGTAGATCAAATACCCTCAAGGAGGATCTTCAAACCGGTCTTGCCGGGGCACTCCAGAAGGAACTCGCCCGGCGGGATAGGAGTGCCCCGGATCGTCGGCGTCCCGATCGTGGAGAAGATCGTCGGCTGCCCGGAGCCACTCTGCGGCACCTCACCCCCCTCTTCCAGCCGATGAGGAGGAGCGCCCCGGTGAACGAGAGAACCGCGATCGCGGAACCGTCCGGCTCGTCTTCATAGCTCAGGTCCTGCGGTGGAGGAGTGCCCGGGCGGCGTCACCGGCCCTTAGTCCACCAGGGCGGGTCCGCTGTCATCTTCGGGAGAAGGGTCTGCCGACCTCGGGGTGTTTGCGCCCAGCACGATCACTGCTACGACGACCAGACATGCCAGGAGGGCGACACCCCCTGCATAGGTTTGTTTCATGTTGTTTCCTCTCGTTCTCCTATACGTCGCCGATGTAGGGAGGAGTTATCGCCAGGGTTCTCATAGGCTCGACAATCGCCCCTTCAGGCGGGCTGTACTGGAACATGCTGTCCGGGACCCCGATGTTTCGAGTGACGTTGCGATACTCTACCGTCAGGACCTTCCCGCCGCTGGCATTGAAGAATTCGGCTCTCCTGAGAGTCCAGGACTCCTCCTCAATCCCGGCGTGCACGGCATAGATCGGGTACCGCCAGAGACCCGGGGTGTCCGTTATCCGGGTGAGGTTCACGATCTCAAGAGTATAGATTGTCTTTCCATCCTCAGTTTGCACTCCGGATAATGAGCACTCATACCCGGCGAGCAAGTTCCTGACCAGGCCGAGAACATCCAACGCCCCCGTCGCGTACTCCTCACTGAAGGTGTAGTTGCGGGCCCGGGCGGAGACATAGAGGACGTTCCCGGTGGCATTGGCATGGTGCCACTGGGTCTCGCCGTCGAAAACAACGAGATCTCCTGTCTTTGGAGGAAGTCCTTCAACAGAACCGGGATGCTCAAGGTAATTGACCCGGAATCGATCCGGCTCCTTAAACCAGACCTCTTCACGGAATATGCCGCGCTCCGATACGGTTGTTACCGTCGCGGAGAAGTCCTGCAGGGAGTCGTACGTCTCAATGAACTTCGCCGCAACCTCCGGCCCGGGAGGAGGAACTTCGTCAGGCGTCAAACTTTCGTCCGGCGGCAGGGGTTCCGGAGTAACCGGACTTACGCTGCAGCCCGCGGTCACACAAACGGCAACCACCAGCAGCCAGGGGATCCATCGTCGTGATTGCATCTCGCACCTCAATGTGATTTTAGTCCAAAAAGAGATTATAGAGTGCTGTCGCACTCGTGATATGTGGCGATCCAACCCGAAGTGGTGATCCACGCATTCATATTACAGTATGTCCTGTCTTCACCAGTGTAATCGACCCAATAGAAAACTTCCCCAGGAGACTTTGTCAGCCCATCGTTCGTTTTCACGTATTCATCATACATGCGATCCGTTATCGCCTCGAATGAATACTGGACAGGCACATCGGCATAAATCTCTGCAGAACCACAGATCCGGTTGATTGAAGTGGAGGGGTCATCGTTGTCGTAGTAAATATGCTCCTTCCAGTTACCTGTCGTGCAATCCCTGAACCAGATATAGTAGGTTCCGGAGCTGCTTATCGTGAAGTCGTAATCGTACCAATGTCTTGAGGTAGCATCGAACCACTTAACTGTCGGACATCCTTGAAATGTATCACTGTTATCGTAAATCGCTGCGCCCAGCCATACTTTGTCACCGTAGTAGTCCTCGTCGTAAAAGAATATGTACTCAATTGCGTCTCCGCCATCCAGATAGATCTCACGCTCATGGTAGATTGCACCTTCATGGCCGTTGTTTGTAAACGAACCCGGCTTGATCAATCCCTCAAGGTGAACAGGCTTGCCGGCATATTGCGGGTTCACATAATACTGGGCCCATTCGCCATGCAAGGGTGGAGATACATATGACGTGGATCGTGCGTTTGCAGGGGAGTAGACTTTCGGCTCAGAGGGAGGGGCTACGCGCACTTCACCCAGCATCGTGTACAAGTCCGGATACGTGGTAAAATACTTCATAGGAAACGAGATACTCCCGTCATTCATGGCAAGCGAAAGCTCAAACATCTTTTTCGGAATCCTCAATACCGTCAGGCTTTGGGTTTCGGTTATTGGGATCGGAGAAAAGTACCTCAACCCGACCTTTTCATCGAAGTACTCATTTTCCAGTATCATCTTCGCGTCGGTAACTTCAACCCGATCGGCATAATCTGTCGAGTTTCTGTCCCTGATCCAGGAGTCGGGAAACACCAGTGTTATCAGGTCTTCTTCCCCTAACGATGGAGAAACGACAATGTCTTGAGAACTGAAGTCCGGAGTGATGATCACACTGTCAGTGAGTTCTCCGTCCACGGGGGAGTTCCCACCGGATCTCGTTTCGGGATTGAACGCATCAGAGCCTGTAACGCCTATACTCACCTTTTCCATCCCTACGGCACTTGCTTGCGCACTTGCAATCGATATTACCATCACACTCCCAAGAAGCACCACGAGGAGCAGGGGATGTGCCCACATTCTGATTTCTCTTTTCATATGTGCTCTACCTCCGTTTTTGTTCCCCGGTGGCGGAAGAGACATACCTTCAAGTAGAGGAAGAGTACACGTTTCTTTTGCCTCCGGGCATGCGGGACGTTCACCCATCCGATTCGCTCTTGGCCGGGTGGACCTCCGCGCTTCGGGATACCATTTTCGGCATCCACGATTGAGAGCTCAACGTACCTCTATAAATGATCTCTGTCGATCTTCCCTGCACATCGAGATGCTCTGATCTATTTTGCTCCCGGAAACATACCGCAGTCGACCGAAGATTCATGCTACGCCGTTGGTAGGGAAACCCGCGCGACAGAGAGGGGTGCGATTCCGGGTGGCACTCCTACTGATAGGGAATTCTTCTGGACGACATTTTCTTGGCCGTAAACACATGATCTCAAGGAAGTCGCGCTGAACGCCCGGACCCCGGATCAAAACCCGGGTTTCAGATGTACCCACTCCCGACGACGCGCACCTCTGCGCCGGGCCCGCGAGATTGACTCCACACCCAAATCCCACATTCGGGCTGTAGTACCGCTGCACGGCGTGCCCCGTTCACGGCCACGTCGTCACCACCAGGTAGTATGCCCCTTCATACTCCAGGTGCGGATAGACCCACGTCTCCCGGTCGGGGCCGTAGGCATCCTGGAGCGCCCGGCTCTCCGCGTAGGAGACATTAGCTCCACCGATGAAACGCCGGTCGCTCATACCCCACTCCCACGCCGAAGGGTTGCGCTCCTCGCCACGGATGACCGCGTCGAGCGCCGGGTGGTCGGCAAAATCCTGCTCGGTCAGGGGGACGATCCTGTTCTCTCCCGGCTCCGCCTGCTCCATGACGTAGAGCATTGGCTGCCCGCCGGAACTCTCGTGAGCGTAGAGGGTGAGGGCGTCGGCGAGCATGAGGCCGAGCGCGACCGCGACGATGCCGGCAAGACCGCAGGCGACGACGAGACTCACCGTTCTGAGCCGGTTCCTGGATCCCGGTTTCTTATCTTCTTCCATTCTGCACCTCTTCAAGCCTCCGGCCCTAATGGAGCAGAACGCGGGTGGAGTAGTATACTCCGTCGTATTCGAGGTACGGCGCATTCACTGTATACACACCGAAGGACTCGGTGAGTGCGAGGCACTCGACCCCCGTCATCGGGACCAGCACAGATTTCAGCACGCCCGGGTCGCTGCCGGCTTCCCGGATCGCGGAGGCAAGCACCGGGTGCTGCTGCAGGTCCCGGCCGGTCAGGTGGACGACGGATGCGTTCTGCAGCTCTTCTTCCCCGACCACCTCCACAGTCAACGCCTTTGGAGGACCGTCGATTCCCGTGATCAGGGCGACGAGGGTGGTATATGTGAGCACGACCGCCGTGACGAGGATGATGACGCCGACGAATGCAAGAAGCCCTATAACGATCAAACCTCCGCTGGATTTCAGTTTCATGCCTATCGTCCGTCGTAATTTGTCGAGATGTTCTCCTCCAGAGGGCGGAAGGCCTCGCTCAAACTGTCGCGATAATAGACCCGCGGCTCCACGGGGACAATGCCGGTTTTCCCCGGCGGGATCTGCTCCACTATCGAGACATGGTAGTCGGGGCTGCGCTCACCGAAGGTTGTACTGCCGAATACGGTAAAGTTGACACTTATCAAGATGGGACCCGGATCGCTCGATACGTGGCGAAGCGAATCAGGAATGATAATGTATGGAAAAATATCCGAGGTATTCCCCGCCTCAAAGAGTCGTGAGGATGTCGGTACAAACACGCCCTCCTGCATCTCCTCAAGCGAGGGAGATTTTGAGAAGTCCTGTGAGATAGCGGCAGAGATGTCTGTGAAACCTGTACCGGACAACCACAGTGCAAGCATTTCTCCATCCTTTGTCATAACGGGCAAGGGAGTGCAGTTCTCAGAGACCATCCGCTGGAGGTCCTCATCGGAGAAGACCGGCGACCCGCCGATTACAGGGATAGGAACAGCGATCTCGGTCACCGGGTCCCCCTGGTAGTCGGAGAGTCCGGTAATGGAAACGGCGTATGAGCAATGTCCCGGGTAATGCCCCGATACCATCTGAGCCTGATGATAGTGAACGAGAACATTCCCGCCGATAGCAACAATTGCAATCGCGAGAAGTGAGATGCCTATGACTTTTCCTGAAAAAGAGATTATCGAGGGGACCATCTTCCATCTACTTCCAGAAATTCGTCTCGTAACATAATCGATACCTGAAGAGTGCACAGGTCCGGGAAGGGGATCTTCGCGGGCCGCCGGAAGGCTCTCCGCATGAGATCATCCATCATAATGGCATGAGACCCCCGGGAATGACGTAGTAGTCGGCCGGCACCGGAACGAATCCCGATGCTGTGCTCGGGGCGGCCGTATCCACCGTCGCCGTCCAGATATTCTCTTTTATCAGGTATTTCATGCCCCCGCCTCCCTGGTACCTGAGATCGAACGAGATCGATCCGGCGTTCTCTGGTGGAACAAAACCGTCGAGGAAGACGGCCGTGGTGTAGGTCCCGCCCGATCTTCGGCTGAACTCGTCGACGCTCACGTTCTCGGGCGTCGCAAGCACAGGGACGAGCAGCCGGGGTTCTTCCTTTGTCTCGAACTCGCCGGACGGTATGGAAATATCCTGCGCGTAGCCTTCCGTCGTCGTGAACGCGAGCATCTTCCCGTACTGCGTCTCCCGGATCCCCGCCCGCCACCCGGCGGGCTGGCGAACGAACGTCTCGAAGATCACCAGCTCACCCTCCGCGTTCGCCGGAACCGGGATCATGACCGTGGCGGTGCCGTTCACGGCAAGACCGGAGAGACCGGTGATCTCGATCATGTAGGAGTCGTTCGGCATGGTCGTCTCGACGAACCCGACTGCAAGGAAGAGCAGGAGGACCACCACGGCGAGGATGGTAACCGCTATGAGCAGGTTCAGCAGGGTTTTCCGGGTATTGGTGCGTCGTTCGTCCATCTTCTCACCGCACCCGGCCCGGGGTGGGCCCCGTCTTCCGGGATATATGAGAACTCAACGTTCCCCTATAAACGATTTCTGTCACGATCGTCTACACGTCGAGACGCTCTGATCCATTTTGCTCCCGGAACCATGTCGAAACCGACCGGAAATTCATGCTGCGTGGGTAGATAGAGAGCCCATGCGACAGAGAAGGATCCGATGCCGGGTGTCACTCCTAATGATAGGAAATCCTTTCCAGGCGACGTCCTCTTGACGTAGCACATGATGAGTCTGGAGATGTGCTGAACCGGACCGTCAGGGTGTCGTCGCTGATGGTCAGGACCACCTCGCCGCCTTCGGCAATGGATCCGATGAAGGAACGAATGTCCGTACTCCGGACCTTGGGATCGAGGTGCGGCTCCTGCAGGTTTGCCGTTTAAGATTATCCTGCGAGATGCACAGTCAGTGGCTCCCCGCAAAGCAGGTAGTCCCGGATAGTCAGTGTATCGTAGACCACGAGATCGTGGCGCCGGATCGACGGCGGGATCCCGGGGGTAGTCTGTGATCCCTGCCTGGGTGTCCCTCTTCTCTGTCTGTGAAAAGGGTCGATGTGGACCAAGGCTCTCTCCTGCACGATCCCGGCACCGGTGGTCTCCGTGCCGGCCCGAAGGTCACGAAGCCCGCCACCAGAACCGTAGCCGCGGCCACCAGGAGCAGGGCCGGGAACAGGGGGTTGTTGCTCATTTCAGCACACCACATGCGATTCGCTCAAAGAGGAGAGGATCAAGCCCCTTCCGCCCGTTCCGGGAATGATCGCCCGAGAATGATCGCCGGCACCTGTATTCACCACCAGGAGGGAGGTTTCATATGGAGGGTCACCGGGGCTCCTCCGGGTAGTTATGCCGGTTCACCAGGAGGGCATACCCGCCATCTTCAGTCTGAATGATCGAGACGGCATTGCCGATCAGTTCGAATGTGGCATTCAGTTCCGTATTCCACTCCTGTATCCCATCAGCGTTGAGTTTGGTGAGGTAAGGGATGCCTGCCTGGCCGGGGAGGATCAGGAACCGGGGTGCGGAATGGTATGTTATAGCGCCGTATACATATTCTCCGTCAGCCGTTTTGATGATCGGTGTCGACGCATTGAGCGTTCTTTCCTCGATCATACTCCCGGCCCGATCGAACACAACCTCCTCCAGCGCCACGTTGTTGTAGATGACGGCGCACCCGCCTGCCGGCGCCTCGCTCATGAAGGCGACGGTGTTGTACTGCGACGGGCTACCGAGCGTCGCATCCCGGATCAGATCACCCGAGGAGTCCAGCCTGAGCAGCCACACATCGGAGCCGTCCCGATCCGGGAGATAGGTCGTGCCGCCCACCAGATACTCGCCATCAGATGTCTGGATGATGGTCTTTGCGCCGTCCTGGTCGTCGGTTCCGTAGGTCTTGCGCCACTCCTCCGTCAGGTTTCGATCCCATTTAAGCACAAGGAGATCTTCGCCGTCGGTCCCGGCAGCGACAAATCCACCGTCGGCGGTCCCGACGACTGACCGCAGGGTGCTATCGGTCTCGGCGTCGTTCTCCAGGATCTTCCCCGCCGGATCGAGGAGCAGGACCCCGGACTCACCCACTGCGACGATGGTGCCCCCGGTCGCCTCGGAAACGGAAGAGATCGGGGCTCCCCTGCCGGTGACGTTCCAGACGATGGGGCCGTTGCCATCGAGTTTGAAGACCCCATAGGACTGGTCCCCGCGCCAGGGCAGGACCTCTCCGCCGACGATATACCCGCCGTCGGCGGTCTGGATGATGCTCGATGCGCTATCGTCGCCTCCGGTATCGATGACCGTCTGCCACTGCTCCGTCCCTCCGGCATCGACCTTGAAGACCATGATGTCGCGGCCTACCCCATACTCCGGCACAAGGCATCCCGCTGCGAATACTGACATCAGAAGAAAGATCCCCACCAGGACGCCAAGTCCTTGATGTACAGTCGGTGTCATATTCATCTCTTGACTGTTTTTAGTGTACCTCACATTTTACCCTCCGTGTTCGAAGGCAGAACGCTGAAATTCTTTTTGTCCTCCAGTATGGCCCCATGGCCTGTAAAAAAGGATAGGGGGAACAAGAGACATCTAACCCGATCAATCGGTCACGTATTTTACCAACCCCAGAGTGTCCTTCGCTGTTGAGAGCAGACACGCTTCTGTAGCCGATCTTAGATTCTGGTTAGAATCAAAGTTATCGGGAGAATAGAAGATCGTCCAGTAAACAGTGTCTTCGTAGTTCTTTGAGAATCCTGCTAGTAACCGGGTCGTCAGATCGGGTGAGTAGACAGCATGGTACTCCCAATTGTTCGCGACGACATTTTTGAACTGATATCCAGCCATCCAATTGTTCCCTACATAGTCCTCATATGCAAAGTGGACCCACGGGAAAGCTGCCTGCTCGACCTCATTACCAGTGTGCAGGGGATTGCCAACATCGGTCATGAAGTGACTTGACCAACCGAGGTCACGCATTCCACCTTCCCAGTCGTATTGATCGATTTTATCCTTTGCACTCCCAGAGAACTCTCCACATCTGAGGGGTGCCCAACCAGTTCCCAAGGTGGGATTAAAGTAGTGATCCCAAGAGTGACAAACAGTGTTGATAAAATCATCAAATTCTTCATATCCAGATGGTGGGACTATCGATGGCCAAGTATCGGGATCGTCTGCAGCAACACTTGCTTCATTCGCTAAAGCATCAGAATATCCCCATTTTTTAACAGATAGATAGATTATATCTGAGTGTTGACCTCCATGCCATTGCGGAGAAATCTCCTTGTTATATAGATCAAGCTGGACCTCGGTAATCGCTGTCGAGACCTTTTCGAGCGTTAGGTTTTCATTTTCTGTTAATTTGGTGTACCGTGTCCCTGGGGTAAAGGACATATGAATAGTATTACCCCCTTTTTCAAGCATTACTGGATATTTGTTCCAGACCTCTTGAAGAAACGTAATCATTCGGTCTTTTTCGTCCTCAGGAACATTGAGTTTACTTACCCATTCCAGGATGATTTGCTGTTCGAGCTCACCGGCTGCCAGCAGGATCCAGTACGGTGTTGAGTTCTTAATTTCATCATCAACCTGCATAAGTTCGATGTTGGACGGTACTTCTTTCTCCAGTCTCTCCACGGATTGTGGTCGGAGAACTGGCACATCTTCAGCAACCACAGGGGTAATTGCCGTACAAACCAGTAGCAATGTTAGAAGCACAGGAAGTGCTCGTATTCCGGCTTTTCCATTCATTTGCTTTCCTCCGATAGTGTCCCGGAGGCAAGTGAGGCATACTTTCAAGTACAACAAGGCACTTACACTCTCTTTGCCTCCGGGCGCGCGGGACATTCACCCGGACGTTTGGCAAACTGGCTGGGTGAACCTCCGCACTGGTGCAGGCGCCGCCTGCGGCACCTACAGTTGAGAACTCAACGTTCCTCTATAAACGATTTCTGTCGAACCTCTCTACACGTTGAGGCTGTTCGATCTATTTTGCTCCTGAAAATATCCCACAACGACCGGGGACTCACACTGCGCCGACCGATAATAAACTCCCGCGGCAATGAAAAAAATCGATATCGGATATCGTATCTCCATCACAGATGCCCATTTTACGGGAGGGGCCGGCACTAATGCTCACCCTGCACGACAGGCTCTCTTCGCTATTGCTCGACACCGACTCCCGGGCGGCCGTCTGCCTCCCACCGGAGAACGTGTAGAGAGGATCGACAGAAAACTTAAGAGAGGTCGTTATAGAAGTTTTCCCGTGGTATGATGACATACAACCGCATCTTTGCACTGATGCTTGCACTGGTCCTGATTGTGCCGCCGGCTTTTGCCGGCGGCAACGAATGTACTGTGAACACCACTCTAGAAGAGGATACACCCCTAAGCGACACTGGGATATGTGCCTTTTACTCCATACAGCAGGGAGAGACACACTATCACAGCGCATACGTACCTCCCGGGAGCTCAACGTTGTTTGTGAACCTGAATTGGTTTGTCCCCCAGCAGTCGTTGACGCTGAAGATCGTCTCGCCAAGCGGGAGCACCTACGCCTACTACCACGACACCGATCTGGATGGTAATAAAGACGCAAAAATCCGCACATGGATCCCTTCGCCGGAGGCCGGGACGTGGCGGTTCCAGGTCTATGGAGAAACAGTACGAGGCACACAGGATTATACATTCGAGGGCACGGCAGGATGAATCACATCATTTTTATATCACCGGGTGCCTGAATCTCTTAATGTCAAACAAACTCTCTCTCGCAAGGGCCGCGCTGCTCTTAGCCCTCCTGTTCGCAATCATCCCGGGGAGCGCCTCCGGCGCCGGTCTCGGCGGGGGAGAGTTTCCCGAACTGGCACCCGACGATCCGGCCCCGGAATACATCTGGAACATACCACTGAAACTGGTTCTGCTTGACTTCGTCTTCATGACCGCTCCCGCACTCCTCCTCTCGGTGCAGATCCTTATAGCGGCAGGGGCATGGTCCTGGCTCGGGCACAGAAGGATCTCCCGAAAGAATGTCCTCGAACACGATACCCGCCGTGCAACGTACCTCTGCATCCGGGAGAACCCCGGGATCAACCGTGCTTCCCTCTCCCGCAGGCTGGGGGTTAACGTTGGAACGCTCCGATACCACCTTGCAACCCTTTGTGAGACGAGGAAGATACGATCAGAACACGCTCACGGACTTCTACGATATTATACGAATGGCAGAGCGGCCGGTGAGGAAGAGGACTACCTCATCAGTGGGGCACGGAAGCAGATTCTCGATACCCTCGCACAGGACCCGGGTATGACCCGAACAGAACTCGCATCCGCGCTCGGTATCGCCGGTTCATCGGTGACCTGGCATATTGCGCTGCTCATCCGAGAAGAGGCCGTACGGAGCGAGAAGGACGGGAGGAGAGTACGCTATTTTCCCAGGCAAGATGCTCTCCGATATCCAATAGATAGAGGCGTTGACGCAACCGGCTAGGTCTTCATTACCCCGGGCGGGGTGAATGATCCGGAGACGTTTTACCGGAGATGGTGAATGAGTCCCGGCTTTGCCGACTCTGGACGCTGACTGACCTGAACTACCTATAGACCACAGACTCGGCCGCCGCGATATCCTGCCGCGTGAATATAATCATGCAGTCAGGGAGTTCTGCCCCGGACGCCGGAGGCTCCGTGTCCCGGTGTGGGGTGAGCGTGATGGTGTACCAGGATGCATCCGGGCCGAACGTCACCTTTTTGACCGGCCGAAACACCCCGCCCGAGACCTCATAGAGCCTCCCCCGGGTCTCGTCGTATTGGTCCCCGTAGGCGTTCGGGCTCACAAGAAGCGTCATACCCTGCTCCCGGAAGGGGATGTTCTCAAGAGCGATAGCGTCGACCTCTTCGAGGAGGGCGAGAGGGTGGACCCCCTGCACAGTATGATTGAACTCCTGCGATTTGGCGGATACGGTTCCGCCAGGTCCCACGTACGCCTCGTACGCGTGCTGCTCGCCATCCCCCACCCCGTAGAAGATGAGCCACATCATCCGGACCACACCGTCTCCGGCGAGATCGACCTCCAGCTGCCGCAGTACCGCCGACTCGTTCTCGACACCGGTCTCCCTAACAGTGATCTCCCAGAGGTCTAGAGCAGCCGGGTCGTACGCCGGGGACTCGATATGGGTGATGTTCTCGATGCGGGTAACGTCCGGGTTCTCCGGCAGGACGAAGAAGTGCATGCAGGCATAGATGAGCGTTATTCCCACGATAACGGCGAGGATCGGTTTCATAATCGAAGTTCCCGGCCGGGTGAGATGCACGGCCTGAACCAGTAATGGAGTTGCCTACCCTTGAAATTTTTGAAATTGCGCTGTGTTCCTGAATTTCCTTCGCCGTCGCGTACACGAGGTTCATGCGGATGGACGTCCGGTGACCTCCGCGTCGAGGAAGCGGGCGTGCATCCCGTTCGCCTCGTAACATCGAGGAGAAAAAGATCGAAACCCCAACGTGTAGACGATTTAGACAGAGAACATTAATAGGAGGTGGTCGATTTCTTCTTCAGCGACACTGGAACCGGACAGATGAGCGCTGTCATCCTGGGAGAGGAGAACATGTCAACAGAAATATCATCGAAGACCGCCTTCCCCGGCCCTCGACGGGTCTTCAAGCAACTCAACGAAAGACCGCTGCGCGATGATCTCGTGCTCTACTTCGTGATCGTCGCAGTCGCATCGGTCCTGTTCATGGCACTATCCCTCCTTACGGGAGAGGGGGTGGAGAACGGCGGAATGCACCGGATCGGGCTTGTCGCAGCAGGCACCCTTGTCACCCTCGTCCAGGGCCTGATAACCGGGGCCGTCGCCCTCCTCGCCGTCAGCCTCGTCGAGCACTTCTTCCTGCTCTTCGTCGACGTCCACCGGGAGTTTGAGCAGACGATGAAATCGGTGGTCTATGCCCTCTCGCCGCTCATCCTCTTCTCCTGGGCGGTCCTCCTGGAGGTCCCGTTTGCCGGCCTGATCCTCCTCGCCTGGTTCTGCCTCTCGACCTACTTCGGCGTAGTGATGTTTCACGAGAAGTCGAAGGACCGCGCCGTCTTCGTCGCTCTGGCGACGGGTGCGGTCCTCGCGTACTATCTCCACCGCTGGCTCCTCGATCCCGTGCTGGTCCTGCTCTCCGCCTGACTCCAGCCGGCTGCATCGCACGTGCCGGTGCCGCAGTCCTCCGGGGTCGGCCTGTTCGCGACCGTGCTCCTCGCCCCGGCATCCTGCTCCTCATACTCGCCTGTCAGTGCAGCCGACAGGCCCGATGAACTGAATTAGAAGAACGCCAGGTAGAGGAAGTAAACCCCGATCAGGACGATCGCGACGCCCACGATCCGGTCGAAGACCTCACCGCTCACCCTCGCCTTCTCCTTGACCTTCTTGCCGACCGCACCCCCGACCGAACTGATCACGATGAGGGGGATCGCGAGCCCAACGGCATACACGAAGATCGTGAAGAGGCCCTCGAGGGCCGTCTGGTAGAGCGCGATGTAGGTCAGGACGACGAGGAGCATCGGTGCCCCGCGCCCCACGGTGATCGCCCCGAACGAGAGGCCGAGGAGGAACGCCCCCGAGACCGAGTAGGAGATGGGGGCCCGGAAGCGGTTGAAGATGCTCCGTATCGGCGGCTTGTAGACATGGAGGAGCTGCAGCCCCATCAGGATCATCAGCACCCCGCCGATCCCCCACGCGATCGTCTCGTCGAGGAAGAGGAGGTACTCCCCAATGTACCCCGCGACCGCCCCGAGCGGCAGGAGGACGAGGATGGTCCCGAGCGAGAACGCCATGGTCAGTTTGAGGATGCCGGCGAGCGAGAGATCCGTCTTCCCGCTCGTCAGGTAGCCGATCAGGCCCAGGCACAGGACGCTGTTGCAGGGGCAGATCCCGGCGATGAGGCCGAAGACGAAGATGCCGAGGACCGAGGGGTCGAAGGCTGCCATCGAGAGAAGGTGGGGCTGCAACAGGAATATACTTGTGGTTTCGGAACCCCTGCCGAGACGGTTTGGGGAGGAACGCGCCATAGATCCGGGAGAATCTACGAAGATACATTTAGAGAGGTATTTCAGAGCGAAGGCCCCATAATCACTGAACTGCAATGGTCCCGTGGGAGCTCGTATTCGCCATCATTCCTGGCCTGATCCTCTTCTTCTACGGCATCGAGAACTTCTCCCGCGAGATCCTCGCGGTCGCAAAGGGCAGCTTCGCCTCGATCCTCGGCAGGGTGACGGAGCGGCCGATCCTCGCCGCACTCCTCGGCGCCGTCGTCACCGCCCTCGTCCAGTCGAGCGCGGCGACAACGATCATCACCGTCAACCTCGTCAACACCGGGACGCTCTCGTTCATCCAGAGCCTCGGGATCATCATCGGCTCGAACGTCGGGACGACCGTCACCGCCCAGCTCGTCGCCTTCAAGATGACGGCGTTCGGGCAGGTGCTGATCCCGGTCGGGTTCCTCATCGGGATTGCCGGCGGGCGCTACCGGTTCCTCGGAAAACCCCTCTTCTACTTCGGTCTCGTCTTCTTCAGTTTAAACCTCATCTCGACAGCGCTCATACCGTTCCAGAACGACCCCGAGCTCATCGGGCTTGTCACGGAGTACTCCGCGCTCCCGCTCGCCATCCTAATCGGGTTTCTTGTGACGGCCACGGTGCAGTCGAGCGCCGTAACCACCGGGCTTGCCGTCATCCTCGCCCAGCAGGGGCTGCTCACCCTCCCACAGGCGATCCCGCTCCTGCTCGGCGCAAACATCGGTTCGACCACGACGACCCTGATCGCCTCGGCACGGATGAACCTCCACTCCCGGAGGGCGGCGGTAGCTCACTTCCTCTTCAACCTCGGGGGCGTGCTCCTGATCCTCCCCTTCCTCGCCCTGTTCACCGATTTCGTGGTCTCGATCGGCGGGACCGAGGCGCAGATGGTGGCAAACGCCCACCTTGCCTTCAACCTGATCACGGCAGCGGTCTTCCTCCTCTTCATCGGGCGGTTCGGGCAGGTCGTCGAACGGCTGGTGCCCGGGAACGAACCCGAGATCCTGATGCGGACGCGCCATCTCGAGGACGGCATCCCCGAGGAGACGTATCTCGGGTTCGAACAGATCAAGAGCGAGCTCAAACATGCCCACGAGGTCACGCTCGACCTCTTCCGGGCGGCAATGACCTACCTTGCCACGGCAAAGGAGGCGGACTACCAGATGGTCGAGCGGCTCAAGAGCCTGAACAGTCACCTTGACCGAAGGATCGAGCAGGCCCTCCGGACGATCTCGGCACGGTCGCTCTCGGACCAGGAGGCGACCGAGGTGGTCTCCCTGGTGAGGATGTCGAACGAGATCGGACGGCTCGGTTATCTCGGGGGAGATCTCGGGAACTTCTTCCGGAGAACGGCCCGGGACGGGGCCGAGACCCGGGCCGTTCTCGCGCAGGAGATACAGGGCGTCTACCGGATCCTCGACGATAACATCGTCGGGCTCGGCCTCCTCTTCCCCGAGATCCAGGAGACGACCGTCGCGGAACTCCGTGCCCGCGACATCATACTCCAGCGTGCCATCAACGAGCACTACCGCAAGCAGCTCGTCAACCTCAAGAGGGAGGGCAACCTCGGAGACAGCCGTTACCTTGAGGTCCTCTCCATCATCGAGGCGGCGAACGCCAAGGTGCGGGACCTCAGGAAGCTCGCCGAGCAGTATTCCGTACAGAAGGCAGCTGAGGCGGTCTCACTCCGGGTGGAGGACCCGCTTCCTCTGCGCCGTCCGGTAGCCGGAGACAACCAGTATCGAGCCCCCGACCTCCCGGTCGAGCGCCGCGTCCCCGGAATCGACGTACAGGAGGGGCGTCCCGGCGAGTTTAGCGGGCGTGGCGACCACGATCAGGTTCGATAGCCCCGCTCTCCGGAGGACGGCCGGGCTGATCTGCTGGTTCCCCCGCCCGAGGACGAACCCCTGGGCGCCGATGGGGCTCACGACAATCTTCGCCCGCGGGTGTTCTTCAAGAAGCGCGAGCAGCGTCTTCTCATCGGCGTTCGAGGCGACGACCTCCCCGTTCACGACGGCATCGACCCCGAGCAGCGTCGGGGCAAGACCGAGCCGCTCCATGATCCGGGCCGTCGTGCTCCCGGCGCCGATGATAGAGAGGGTCTCAGGCAGCATGATCTCGGTGATGAACGCGGCGATATCATCCTTCGCCCGCTCCTCATCCTGCTCCTCGATGACCTGCTTTCCCCCTTGCGTCCGCTCGGGGATGAAAGGAACGCGGGCATACCCGTAGAGCCGGGTGGAAAGCCGGCCCGAGCGGTAGGCCTCCTCGTCGACGTCCATCACCTCGGAGTCGCGGCAGGGGATCCTCCCGGCCTGCCGGGCGAGGTCGGCCGCCGCCGCCGGGTTGACCGCGAAGACCGCCGAGTACATCTTCACCCCGGCGGGGATGCCGAGGATGGGGACCGACTGGCCGACGAGATCGAGGACGTCACGGGCCGTTCCGTCGCCGCCGCAGAAGACGACCAGGTCGACCCTGGCATCGAGGAACGCCCGGCACGCGGCCCTTGTGTCGGCGGCAGTGGTCGGACTGCCGGGCCGGTAGAGAACGGTGAACCGGTCGATCCCGGCACGCTCGAGGACGTCCTCGCCCATCGATCCCGCACAGGTACACCATACAACATCCTCGCCCCGGAGGAGGGAGAGAGTCCGGGCTGCCCGGTCATGGGCGTGCGGGACCGCGCCCCGGCGGATCGCCTCCTCCACCTCGCCGTCCGTCCCCGCAAGCCCCACGGCGCCGCCCATCCCGGCGACCGGGTTGACCAGGAGACCGATAGTCGTCACGCCGCCGGTCTCACCCCGTCACCGGCAGCCGGGTGAGCGACTCTTTGATCAGCTCCGCCGGGTACTCGTAGTCGGCGAGCGAGCCCGCGAAGTAGGATTCGTAAGAGGAGAAGTCGAAGTTGCCGTGCCCCGAGTTGTTGAAGAGGATCACCTTCTCTTCGCCGGTCTTGCGGCACCGGAGGGCCTCGTCGATCGCGGCCTTCACCGCGTGGGCTGCCTCGGGTGCGACGATGATCCCCTCCGTCCGGGCAAACGTCACGGCGGCTTCAAAGACCTCGTTCTGGTGGTAGGCGACGGGCCGGACCACCCCATCGTGGGCGAGGCGGGAGACGAGCGGGGACATTCCGTGATAGCGGAGGCCTCCGGCGTGGATCGCTGGCGGGACGAAGTCGTGGCCGAGGGTGAACATCCGCAGCATCGGGGTCAGCCCCGCGACGTCCCCGAAGTCGTAGGCGTAGAGCCCCTTCGTCAGGGTCGGGCAGGCGAACGGCTCCACCGCGACAATATCGGTCTCGGGGTGCTTCCCGGTCATCTTATCACCGGCGAAGGGGAAGGAGAGCCCGGCAAAGTTGGTGCCGCCGCCGACACAGCCGATGACGACATCGGGGTAGGCTTCCACCATCGCGAGCTGCTCCCGCGCCTCCTGGCCGATGATCGTCTGGTGGAGGCAGACGTGGTTGAGGACGGAGCCGAGCGCGTAGTTGGTGTTGTCGTGGCTTGCCGCATCCTCGACCGCCTCGGATATGGCGATGCCGAGGGAGCCCGGCGTATCCGGGGAGTGGGCGAGCACCGCCTGCCCCGCCCGGGTTTTTGGCGACGGGCTCGGGATGCACTCGGCGCCGTAGACCTGCATCATGCTTTTGCGGTAGGGCTTCTGCTCGTAGGAGGACCGAACCATGTAGACGGTGCACTCCATATCGAAGAGGCTCGTTGCAAACGCAAGCGACGACCCCCACTGCCCCGCCCCGGTCTCGGTCGCGAGCCGCTCGATCCCCGCCTCGCGGTTGTAGTAGGCCTGGGGGATGGCGGAGTTCGGCTTATGGGAGCCCGGCGGGCTCACGCCCTCCCACTTGTAGTAGATCTTTGCCGGGGTCTTCAGGGCCGCTTCGAGCCTTCTTGCCCGGTAGAGGGGGCTCGGTCTCCAGAGGGTGAGGATGTCGCGGACCTCGTCGGGGATATCGATGTAGCGCTCCGTCGTCATCTCCTGCCGGATCAGTTCCATCGGGAAGATATGGCGGAGGTCGTCCGCGACCGCCGGTTTCCCGGTCGCCGGATGGAGGGGGGGATCCATGGGCTTCGGGAGATCCGCCTGGATGTTGTACCACCGTTTCGGCATCTCTCCCTCGTCAAGGAGGATCTTCGTCTGCATACTCCAGAGTAGGATCTGAACAAATATATACATTGTGCATCGGTTGTGATCACCGGAGTTCTGGTTGGTACAGGGACCGGAGTGCCGGCCCACTCCCCGACCGGGAGGGGACCCGTAGATGTCCCCGGGAAAAAGGGTATATGATCGCCCCGCCACCTGATAGCGATGTACCTCCTCGCCCACGCCATGGCCGGCATCCTCATAGGGATAGTGCTCGCGGCGATCGCCGGCGACCGAAGGGTTGTCGCGCTCGCCGCGCTCGGCGCCGTCCTCCCCGACCTGATCGACAAGCCTCTCGGGCACATCATCCTTGCCGGGACGGTCAACTACGGCAGGATCTACTTTCACGGCCTCACCATCCTCTTCCTGATCCTCATCGCCGGCCTCCTCCTCTACCACTACCGCCGCCGGATCGGCCTCCTCGCGCTCGCCGCCGGGATGGCGAGCCACCAGTTCCTCGACGGGATGTGGCGCCACCCCATCGAGTGGTTCTGGCCCTTCCTCGGGCCGCTCCCGCGCTACGACTACTCAGAAGGTTTCCTCTGGGACGCCATCCTGCGGGAACTCACCCAGCCGAGCGAATGGCTCTTCTTCATCCTGATCGCCGGGTTGTTCGCCTTCCTCTACCGGCGGGAACTCGAGGAGGTTGTGAGCCGTCTCACGAGACCTTCCACCCTCAGGATGCTCGTCGTGGCCCTCGGTCTCGCCGTCGTCACTGTGCTGATCGTGGTCGGGCTGCTTCAGTGATAGTATCCTATTTTTGCCACCGGATAGCAGCGTAGGTCGAGGATCCGGCGAGGGCAAGCCCCTCACCCTTTCGGACGAGATGCTCGCGGAGGTAGTCCTGGAGGACCGCCCGTTGCCGCGGGGTCGTTACGCTCATCCGCGGTGCGAAGTGCTCGACTGCATCCTCGATGCTCGAAAAAGAGGTCGCGTCCTCGATCGGGCGCATCAGGACGTTTGCGTAGATGCCCATGCCGTAGAGGACGTTGAAGAGGCAGTCGGCCTTCGGCCTCGGATGATACGGTGCCCCGTGCAGGTCTTCCCAGAGCGCGACATAAAGCCGTTCCCAGAGTGGTTCGTCGGCAAACCAGTAGAGGTGGACCGACCCGGAGGCGGCCGCATCCATCGCGGCAAGGGCCGACCGGATATCCGGCATGACCAGGGAAAACGAGGCGACCACCCGGTCGTAGGGCGGGTCGAGGTCGCGCGAGGGGTCGATCTCTTCCCAGAGGCCCCGGAGAGTGGTGATACCGGCGGTCAACCCCTCCTGCTCTGCCGCCGCCCGGAGCTCGGCAAGCATCCCCCCGGCCGGATCGACCGCCGTCACCATGGCGCCGGCCCGGGCAAGCGGCAGGGCAAGGGTCCCGGGTCCCGACCCGATATCCAGCACCCGGTCGCCAGGAGCAATAGCAAGGTCACCGAGGATCTCCGCGACCCGGCGTGCGTGGCCGGGGCCCGACCGGGCAGAGTAGCGCCGTGCCTGCTCTCGTTCGCTCCAGAGCTCGGCCCCCTCCCGGAACTCCGGGGTCGACCGGTTCAGGGCGAGCCGGATCTTCCAGACCTCG
Organism: Methanoculleus sp.; assembly: GCF_036677455.1. Lineage (GTDB taxonomy): Archaea > Halobacteriota > Methanomicrobia > Methanomicrobiales > Methanoculleaceae > Methanoculleus. Next base: position 62,578 of record NZ_JAVBWL010000039.1, read on the forward strand.
TTCCAGTCCGGGACGAGATGATCCTCCATCTGCCTTTCGGTCGCCCTCCTGGCGTAAGTAACTACCCATACGTCCCCGGGGAGCGACCGGCGACCGGCACGGAACCCCAACAAATATATACGTGGCCTGATAGTGGAATACCTGTGGTGAAGAGTATGACTGGTGAATCGATGCTCCAGCTAACCGTCGATCAGCTTGCACGAACACTCTGCGCGAGTGCGGTTCTCGGTGCCCCGATCGAGGCCGGTGAGAGGACCATCATACCGGTCGCCGAGTTCGGGTTCGGATTCGGCGGCGGAGAAGGTACGGGAATGCGCATGGAAAACGTCCCGCACGGTGGGGCCGCGACCGGCGGTGGAGGCGGCATATCGGCCGTCGCCCTGATCATCATCACCCGGGGTGTCCCGGGCCCCGAGGGCATCCAGGTGGTCTCGCTGAAGAAGAAGAGCCAGCTTGCCGAGGTGATCTCGACGATCGGGGAGACGGTCGGCCCGCATGTCGACAAAGTGCTCGAGAAGGGCTCCGAGATGATGCAGCAGAGGAAGGGCGGTAAGATGCCCTGGGCCTCAGAGGAAGGAAAGGAGATCCCGGTCGGCGGTGAAGAAGAGGCGTAAGGCTCTCTTACCCTCAACCCTATGGCTGCGACTGTTCTTTTCTGGATCCTGCTCGCCGTCGCCGTCATCATTCTCGCTCTCCTGCTTGCCCTCTACCTGGTCCCGGTGACCGTCTCGACGGTAGCCGACTGCAGGCGGGAGAGCGCCCTGGCGACGGCAACCGTAGCCTGGGGTATCGTGGGGGGGAGGGTCCGGGTCGGAGACGGCGTGGGGGTGCTTGAGGTCCTCCTCGCCGGCCGGCCGGTCGTGACCCGGGACCTTGAGGAACTCGCGGCAGCAAAACCGCCGGAAGAGGAGAAGAAGGCAGAGGAACGGGGACCGGCGCTCTCGCCCCGCGACTACATCGATGCCGCGGGCGACCTCTGGCCCCACCTCAAGCGGGTCCTTGAGGCCGTCTACCGGTCCCTCTACCTCGAGACGCTCCGGGGCAACGTCACCCTCGGCCTCGACAGCCCCGCCGACACCGGCGTCATCTACGGCTACTGCACCGCCGTCCGCTACGCCCTCTGGCCGGTGGAGGCGATCGACTTTGTGATGACCCCGGTCTTCAACGAGAGGGTCTTTGCGGGCACCTTCATACTCAAGATGCAGATCCGCCGGCCGCTCCTGATCCTGGTCGCGGTCGCAAGGGCTCTCTGGCAGAAACCTGTCCGGGAGCGGCTCCGGCAGTTATCGGGAAGGGGTGCTCCGGGTGCGTGAGGAGGAGAACGGCGGTCCCGGCCTCGTCGTCGGCGGCGGCCAGAGGATCGACGACCGGTGCATCATCCCGATCGTCAGGGCGCTTGTGGTCTACGGCGGGGGGAGCGCCACGGTCAGCCTGACACCCGTTGCACTCCTCGTCACGGAAGGAGATAACGAGTACCTCGCCCTCCTCCCGGGCGCTCCCACAAAGGCCGGGGAGAAGATCGAGGGACTCAGGGCGGATATCGAGCGGGAAAAAGAGAAGTGTACGGGGTAGGGCCGTCACTCGTGGCGCAACGCCTGGATCGGGTTTAACTGCGCCGCCTTCCAGGCCGGGTAGAGGCCGGAGGCCACGCTCGTCAGGACGCCGAACGCCATCCCGAAGACGATGTAGAGGAGGCTCGTCGGGTTGAAGAGGTAGTCCGGGTTCCCGACGAAGACCGCCGTCACCGCATACCCGGCAAAGAAACTGAGCACCCCGCCGATGAGAGCGCCCGCAAGGCCGAGGATCAGCGCCTCGTAGATGAACATCCGCATCACCTCGCTCCGGCGGGTGCCGATGGACCGCAGGACGCCGATCTCCTTGATCCGCTCGGTCACCGACATCAGCATCACGTTCAGGATCGAGACTCCGGCGACGAGGAGCGATATCGCGCCGATGCCGGAGAGGAAGACCGTGATCGAATCGGCGGCCGCAAAGATGCTCTCGAGGATCCCCCGGGTGTCCATGACGTTGACGACATCCTCGCGCCGGTTCATCTTCTGCTCGATCGACTCCTTGACCGCATCGATGTCGTTGACGTCCCGGACCTTCACGATGACCTGATCATACCTGTCCTCGTCGTAGTGGCTCGAGTACCAGGAGTAGGGGACGACGATAGCGTAGTCGGGATTGATATCGAACCCCATCCCCCGCTCCTCGAGGACGCCCACCACCCGGAGGGTCTCGCCGCCGATCTTGGCCCGGGCGCCGAGTTTCAGGCCGTTCTCCCTGCTGTTCGCGGCAAGCTGGCTCCCGATCAGGCACCCGGTGCCGGTCTCCTTCGGGTAGGCCCCCGACTCCACCTCGAGGAGCGAGGGGATATCCCCTGCCGGGATCGCGTAGATCATCGCGCCGCTCTCTTTATCGCCCACGGATATCTTATCGGCGTTGGTCGAGAACGGTATCGCCACGTTCGAGCCGACAGCGCGGGTGATATCGTTCACCTGCCGCTCGGTGAGTTTCCCCCCGCCGACACCCGTCGCCGGGGAGACGATGATGGTGTCACCGACATCGGTGACCATGTCGCCGAACATGAGGCTGATGCTGTTGCCCATGATACCCAGGGACGCGATCGCGATGACGCCGATGACGATCCCGATGACCGCAAGGGACGACCGGAGCCAGTGGCGGCTGACGTTCCGGCGGGCGAGGTCAAAGAATGTCATCTACCACCCTCCCGTCGACGAGCCGGATCGTCCGGTCGGCGTAGTCGGTCATCCGGGGGTCATGGGTGACCATGACGACGGTCTTGCCCTCCTCGCGGTTCATCCGGTCGAGGAGGTCCATGATCGCGGTCCCGGTCTTCGAGTCCAGGTTCCCGGTCGGCTCGTCGCAGAGGAGGAAGTCGGGGTCGTTCACGAGCGCCCGGGCGATCGCCACGCGCTGCTGCTGCCCGCCGGAGAGTTCGCCCGGCTTGTGGGTGAGGTGCGTATCGGCGATCCCGACCGCCCGGAGGACGTCCTCTGCCCGCTTGCGGGACCCGTTCTGTCGCCCCTTCAGGATCAGGGGATACTCGACGTTCTCAACGATCGAGAGGAGCGGGATGAGATTGAACTGCTGGAAGACGAATCCGATGTGGTCGCGCCGCATGAGGGTCAATTCGTCGTCGTCCATCCTGCTGATCTTCTTGCCGGCGATGGTGACCTCTCCTGAGGTCGGGACGTCGAGTGAGCCCATGATGTTCAAGAGCGTCGACTTTCCCGACCCCGACGGCCCCATGACCAGGACGAACTCGCCTTGCTCAATGGCGATATCGACCCCGGCGAGCGCTACGACGTCGCCTGCGGGAAGGGGGTAGACCTTCGTGACCGCATCGAAACTGATGACCGGCATCGTCGTTACGTCCGTCTCCAGGAGTAGTAGATGGCCCCGGCTATCCCGAGCGCGAGAACTACGGCGACGATCACGCCGACGATCGGTATGCCGCCGTCCTGTTCTTCGATGGGCATCGCCGCACCGCCGACCTCGACCATCCTCGTCGCCGTGTAGCGGTTACCGTTGTCGTCACGATACTCGATGACGACCGGGACCTCCGTCACGCCGGCATCTGCCTTAAACGTCACCTCAAACGAGGAGACGTCGTCAGAGTCGAGGGTTCCGATGACGTAGACCCGAAAGGGGTCGGTGGGCGTTGCAGGTGCACCGGGGGTGACCAGCACCGACCGCGCGGACTCAAGGCCCACGTTCATGACGTCGCCCACGATCCGGTATCGCCCGGCCTCGGGTATGACCTCGATGTTGGTGATGACGGGGTCCGCCTGCCGTTTGTCCTCGCCGAAGGTGATCGGGAGAACGAGGTCGGAGGTGTGGGTGTTGATGCCGTTATGCCAGACCACCTGGAAAGTGACGTCCGTCTCCGCGGTGGGGGTCAGGTTGAAGGTGACGGTCCCGGACCCGTCGGTCGGGAGAGCACCGATGAACGCACCGGTCGGGGTCGCGGTAAAGCCCGATCCCTGCGGGATCACCTGGACGCCGGAGGCGGCGTTCGGGCGGGGGTTGCCGACCCGGACGGTGATATCGGCCGTCCGTCCCTCGGAGAAGGCGTCCGGCTTCCCGATCACCGATGCGCTGAGCGGGGTATCCTCGACCCGGACGGGGATCGGGTAGCGGAGGCTGCCGGCGCCGTCGCGGAAGTCAAGAACGAACGTAGGGTAGAAGGTTCCTTCCCCGCCGTCCGCACGGACGGTGAAGGTGAACGTCCGGTTGATGCCGGCACCGATCTCCCCGACCGAGGGGTAGGGTTCGCTCAGCGGCACGACCCCGCTGCCGTAGAGCCGGGCGCTCCTGACGGCGACGGGCGTGGCGCCGTGGTTCGCGATCGAGACCGTGAGCGTCCCGGTGTCGCCCTTCATCAGGACCGGCGGGTCGAGCGAGAACGAGGTCACGGTGACGTCCGCGGGACCGGCGCTGGCCGGGCCGGCGAGCGCTACAACAGCGCAGAGGAGTGCCAGGATAACAAGGTTACGTGGCCTCATGTTACAGCCATCCCGCGATTGTGATGAGCATATAGAGGATATAGAGGCCCACGGGTATCCCGACGGTGAGCACCGCGTCCCGCGTAGAGAGGTTCCGCGCGTGTTTCATGCCGAAGATCCATATGTTGGCGCTCCAGACGATGAAGAGGATGCTCACGATCGCGGCGATCTGGGCGAGGGGACTGGTCGTGAGGATGGTCACCAGGTTCTCCGAGAACTCCACCATCTGCTCGGGGCTGGTCATGGGCGGAACCTGCAGGCCCGAGAGGAGCCGGTAGGAGAAGTATGTCCCGATGATGCCCCCGAAGACCTGGGGGATGAGCCCGTAACCCGTGAACTCCAGCGTCCGTTTGAGGCTGCCCTGGCCCTTGAAGATCATCGAGACGATGTAGAAGACAAAGCCGTAGATGATCCACGCGAGGAACCCGCCGACGAAGGCAACGGCGGCGGATATGGCCATCATGAGCACCCCGAGGCCCTGCATCTCCGCAGGAAGCATGGCCATGGTGAGATCCATCATCGGTATGGTCGAGACCGCACCGATGAGCCCGATGACGAGCGCGATCAGAGCTGGTATCTTCAGGCTCGGCTCGCCCTGCATACGCGCTTCAAAGAAGCGTCCGGGGTCGAGCAGCACCCGGAGAAATCCAGTTTTCATGTGTGTACCCGTGTACTTCTGCCGTATGAGAAGAGATAAACTTTTTTGGGAGGCTTCTCGAATGCGTTCGGCTATCTTCAAAAACTCGAAGGTCTCTGGATTGACTGGTGGAAAACGGGGATGCCGACCTCCGGTCAGAGGTGCCCGATCTCTTTTAAGCTCACGTACCCCTTCTTCGTGACGATGATGTGATCGAGCACCCGGATGCCGAGGATCGATCCGGCCTCGACGAGTTGCCGGGTGATGCCGATATCCTGAGTGGAGGGTTCCAGGGTGCCCGAGGGGTGGTTGTGGACCAGGATGACCGAGGCAGCGCGGTCGGTGATCGCCTCGGCAAAGACCTCCCGGGGGTGGACGAGGCTCTGGTTCAGGATCCCGACGGTGATAGTCCGGCGCTCGATCACCTCGCCGGCGCCGTTGAGGGTGATACAGAAGAAGTACTCCTGCTTCTTATCCCGCCATGCTGCAACAAGCGGGAGCACGTCCCCCGGACAGGTGATCCGGCATCCCGGGACGTCGTTATCCCCGAGATATCGTCGCCCGATCTCGAAGCACGCCATGATCTCGCAGGCTTTTGCCGAACCGACTCCACCGATCTCAAGGAGCGCGTCGTATGACGGGCTGTCTTTATTCTTCTTAACCTTATCCAGGTAGGCTTTGACCTCGCCCGCGACCTGCGAGACATCCCGCCCTTTCGTGCCCCGGCCGAGGAGGAGGGCGATCAGTTCGGTATCGGTGAGCGCCTCCGGTCCTCGTGTCGCCAGTTTCTCGCGCGGGCGATCGCGGTTCGGGATATCACGCATCTTCTTCATGCTCAGCCGGCCCGGTCGGGGTACCTATCCTCGATTTAGATCCAGGGGCATGTATACATTGCCAATTTAACCCACGGATCTGAGGGGTGCATTGGACGGCGAGGCCATTCTCCCGGGTGTTCTACCGAAACCCTTTTGTCCGGGGACTGCTATCTCTCACGAAGTGGAGCTCCCCTGGAAGAGCGCCGGGACCTGGTGCAGGAAAGGACAGGCATTCTGTGAGCAGGGGCAGTACGACCGGGCCATCGAGTGTTATGACCGGGCCATCAAACTCGATGCCGGCGCCGGCGCCTGGTATCTCAAGGGACGTGCCCTGACCTCCGCCGGGCGCTACCAGCCGGCGATCGAGTCACTCGACCAGGCCATCAAGCTCGACCCGGCCTCTGCCCGTTTCTGGTACGCCGGGGGACGGGCGCTCTATAGTCTCGAGCACTACCGGGAGGCCGCCGAGTACTGCGGCCGGGCGGTGGAACTCGCACCGGACTGTGCGGACGCCTGGCTCACCCGGGGACACGCCTTCAAGGGCATGGGGCGAACCCCTGAGGCGATCGCCTGCTACGATCAGGTCATCGTCATCGACCCGGGCCGGATCGAGGCCCGGATCGCCCGCGGAACGGTGCTTGCCGCCGAGCGCCGGTACGACGCGGCACTCGACTGCTATGACCGGGTCATCGCGCTCGACCCCGGGAACGCCAACGTCTGGTACGCCCGGGGAACGATCCAGATCCTCCTCTCCCGGTACGAGGCGGCGCTCGACTGCTACGACCGGGCCCTTGCCATCGACCCGGACCACGCCGGCGCCTGGTACACCCGGGGATGCACGCTTGCGGCGCTTCAGCGCTACGACGAGGCCGTCGGGTGCTTCGACCGGGCGATCGCCCTCAATCCCGACGACGACGGTGCCTGGTACAACCGGGGCCTGGCGCTGGAGAGGCTGGAGCGCTACGAGGAGGCGCTCGCCTGTTATGAACGGACCTACCGGCTCAGGCCCCGGCAGGCCGGAATATGGTACCACCGGGGCACCGTGCACAGAAAACTGAAACGCTACGACCAGGCGCTCGCCTGCTTCGACCGGGCGCTCAGGGAGAACGCCGCCGATGCGGAGACCTGGCACCAGAAGGGGCTCCTCCTCTTCACCCTGAAGCGCTATGGGGGGGCGAGCGAGTGCTTCGACCAGGCGCTCAAACTCCGGCCCGACCACACGGACGCCTGCTACTACCGGGGCGAGAGTTACTATGCTCTACGCAATTACGCGGCAGCGGTCCCCTGCTACCAGGCCGTGGTCCGTGCAGCGCCCGAGAACGCCGTCGCCTGGAACAACTACGGAAACGCGCTCTACCAGCTCGAGCGCTATGAGGAGGCGCTCGTCTGCTACGAACGGGCGCTTGAGATCGACCCGGAGAACCACGGGGCCTGGAACAACAAGGCGAGCGTTCTCTCCGTTCTTTCACACTATGACCGGGCGCTCGTCTGTTATGACCGGGAACTCCTGATCCATCCGGAGAACGCGGACGCCTGGTACAACAAAGGTCTTGCGCTCTTCATCCTCGGCCGGTACGGCGAAGCCGTCATCTGTTGTACGCGGGCGCTCGAGGTCGATCCCGCGAAGGTCGGGGTCTGGAGCACGAAAGGAAACGCCCTCGTCCTCCTGGAACGCCCCGAGGAGGCGCTCGACTGCTACGACCGGGCCCTCGCGATCGACCCAAACGACGCCGAAGCGCTCAAGGGGAAGGCGATGGCACTCAACCACCTCGACCGCCCCGCCGAGGCGGCCAGGTGCTACGAGCGGCTGCGGCGGCTGCCGCGGTGAGGAGGGGGTTAACCGGCGCTGCCCCCGGAAGCGGCTTCCGGGAGCCTCTCGATTCGGGACGCTTTTGTCAGCTGATCTTCGGTGAACAGGACGACGCACGGCTGCTCGTACCCCCGGCCTCCCCATCCGGTCGCTCCACCTCCCGCGCGATCATCCGCCGTTCTGTTCATGACGGGCTCGGCGTAGTTGCATACGGTCAGATAATACACCATCGTGTCATGGGGGAACGCGACCAGCCGCAGGGGATGCAGACGGCCGTCGCTGTACGTGAACGTCCGGACATACTCGCTATCGAATCCGATGTTGGCGCCGTTTTCGAGGTGAGCGGACGTGATCGTCCCATCCTCCCGGGTCGCGGTCCGGAGGAAGGCGTCCAGAGCCTCGAAGACCCCGGCCGGGTGCGGCCCGGAAGCGGACTGTTCCGGCCTCCCTATCTGCCGGAGGACGAGCCGATCGGATCTCGCGAGGTCTGCGTCGTACCACACGACCTCTCCCCGCCAGACCCCCGAAAAGAGGATGTGAACTGAATCGATCGTTCCATCGGTGTCCGTGCGGAGATCGAACGTTTCCAGCCGTACCGTCTCATCTTCGAGGCCCGCGGCCTCGATAATCTCCCCCCATACCCCGGTCATCGGCCCCTCCTCGATCTGGAGCGGGCGGGCAACCGGGACGCTGAGTACATCTGTGCAGCCCAAAGAGGCTAGCACGATTCCGAGAACAAGGGTCAGCAGGATCGGGTTATCTCCTCTCATTGTTTCCCCCGCAAGATGGTGATCCATCTAGTCCATGACTCCCACACGGCGCGGGTACAATGACGCGACCGGCAACCGACAACGCGGGAAGCACTATGACCGGGTAGACGGGAGCCCTCTGAGAAGACCCCGCCAGCAGCATTGCCGTTTCGGAAACGATCGGTATTAGGACGGCAAATCCGATTGCAAACTGCTTCATTGTACGAGTGTCTTTGAAAAAGGGGTCAGTACAACCCCTTCCCGAGTTCAGGAACCGCCGGGATGTACTGGAAGAAGGCCCCGGTCTCGCTCTCCCCCTCCACGGTGCCGTGGATGTAGTAGGTCGGCTTGAGGTAGGGCTGTTCAGTCCCGGGCGGGGTTGCATAGTAGCAGAGCTTGACCTCGTCAACGATCGCCCTCATCGGGGAGCTCACCTCGGTGACGACCCCGGTCTGCTTGAGTTCCTCAATCGCTTCTTCGGGAGAGAGGATCGAGAAATTCTTATAAGGCTCGGCGTCACGCCAGCGTCTGGTGACTTCGAGAATATCGCCACCCCCGCCGATGGTGACCCGGGTTCCACTTCCGGCCACGCGAAGACCGCTCAGGGTGTCGGTGAAGTGGACATCACGATCTTCGTACGTGACGATGGGTGCACCTCCCGAATGGTTCGAGAAAATCCCCTTCCCACCTTGAGACACACTTGAGAATACCGCCCCTTCGGGCATGAGGTCGTGAGAGGTGAGGAACGACTCGGCGATCTTCCGGCACTCCTCGTCGGTCGGGAGGTTTTCAGGACGGTCGCGTGGATCCACACCACTACATCGACCATACCACGTATAGGTCATATAACCACCTCCTTTATCGAGATCAAATGTATAGGGATCGCCTGTGATACGGTATGACACTCTCTTCTCTTCAACCGGCCCGATCAGTCCGAACTTCTCTGCTATCTTCAGGGCATCGTCCTTTGATACGGCAGTATCGGCCGTCTTATAAACCATGGCCTGCACGGGAGATCTTGGGAGGACAGTACCGAGAGTGATCTCAGAGACGCTCTGCACGCCGTAGGGTCCGACAATCTCGATACCCCCATTTGTGCCTTCATCGCCCTGCGGATATTCCGCCGGTATTAGTGCTGTCCCGATGGCGATCAGCAGAAGGACGGCCAATCCAAGTACAATCTGGTTCTTCGTCATGTTTACCACTCTTGCTTGCATCGATCTGTCTGATACTGGAAATCCGGTGGATCGCCGGGCGGGTTGATCGACGACCCGTACCCGTAAATATGGTCGTTGAGGCAGTCAGGTGTGCTCAGGTCTCCGTCGATGTCCGCGGCGAGAATTGCTGACCGTAGACTGCCGTCGCTCGGGACGACATATAGATCCGCCGTCCTACGCCATGCATCCCAGATGGTGTAACCGTCCATCAGCAGATCCGCAAAATACCATCCCATATCCGGATGCGTGCCCCCGATTGTGTCGAAACCGCATATGGAATGGAGCCCCTCGAAGGCATCTTCCCAGTTCTCCCTATACGTTGATGCATTCAGGGTGTTGCACGATCCGAGGATAATCCAGTCTGTCTTCGTGTTACCCCAGCGCGCCTCGTCGTATTCCAGATTGTAATCGTCGGCGGCAGTTCCGAAGACGAACCCGCCCTCCCACCCGTGGCCCACGAAGAAGGCCAGGTGCGCGTTGTCGATGTAGTCCGAATCAACTCCGCCGAAGGCCGGATCCTTCCAGTGCCGTTCCATCGCTGCGTCGTTGCCGCTGATGAACTGGCCAGCCCATAGACTCGACCCGGCAAGCGTGTTGTAGAAGCCCTCGGCCTCTTCGTCGGCCCAGGCGAGAGGAGCCTGCATGCCGTGATAGTCGCCTACCCATTCGGCGCAGAAGGAGTAACTCCTGTAGTACGAACGGATCAGGTCTCCCTCCGCTGTCACGTATACCCAGTATGCCTTTCCCGGGAACATCAGGCGCTGGTCGCTGTGGCTGCCTGTCCCACCATTAATCATACTGACCTCGTAATCCTGCACTCCCGCATCGTAGCCCTGTGCCGTTGCCCATGTGCTCCCGAGGGGGAGGAGCATGTCCCGCGCGCAGGCTTGGTGCACGTCCCAGAAGCCAACAACGTTCCAGCCGGAATAGAGGTGTTTTGTCGCTCCCGTCTGTTCCTGCGCGGGTTTGAAGTAGAGCGGAATCTGGTACGACCCATTTGCGTAGATCCATATCCCGTCAAGTGGTCTGAACTCTTCCTGCGCGCTCATCGCCTCCCATTGGCTGCTTGAACCATTATACCGGAGGATGGAGTGAGCGGCCGTATCTACTCCACCGAAGACCGCCATCATGGTATCATGCCCGTTGGCAAGCCGGAGGGGCGTCGAAACGAGGTTCCACTCCGGGTGCAGGATCAGGGTGTTCGATGTGGGATCAAAGGCGGTTGCCGGATACAACCCGCCCTGCACTGCCGGCGATCTCGACGGCTCCCACCCCGGCGGATAAGGGGGAACTAGATCCTCCACGGCGACGGGACCGGCAGATGTCATAACTATCGCCGCGCTCCCTTCGTCCGGAGCGGTTGCGCCGGGATCCAATGTCTCACCCGATACGGGTGCAACCGCGATACCGGCGACGAGCAGCACGAAGAGCACTCGTACCAGGTATCCGGAAATTTCTATAGTTCTCATTTTTACCTCCTTTCGTTCCGTGAACGGAGGCACGAAGAAAGGGTTATCTACCCAGATTACCCACTCTCTCATTGCCTTCGGGCCGCAGGGGGTTCTTCATTCGCAGTGATCGATCCCCCTGTAACACTGGGAGACTTTGCTGGTCCCCTATATAGCATTTCTGTGTCAGCGAGCTACACGTCAGCTCGCCGGGACCGATTCCGGGCCTCCACCGCCAACCGCTCACGAAGCAGCCCACCGTGCAGGCCTCTCGAATAGTGATTTAAAAGAAAAGAGGCGGGTCTCTTAAACCCGCGCGATCCGCCCGACCGCTTCTTTCAGGTTCTCCATCGACGTCGCGTAGGAGAGCCGGAGCCAGCCCGGGGTGCCGAACGCGGCCCCCGGGGTGACCGCCACGTGGGCGTCCTGGAGCCACGACCGGGCGATCGCCATGTCGTCGCCCTCGACCTTCACGTAGGCGTAGAAGGCGCCTTCCGCGGGAGCGGTGGCATAGCCGAGGTCGCGGAGCGCCGGGACGAGGTAGCCGCGCCGGCGTTCGAACTCACGGCGCATCGCCTCGACGCAGTCCTGGGGCCCCTCGATTGCGGCGACCGCCCCGAACATCGCAAACGTCGTCGGGTGGGAGATGGTGTGCTGCTGCACCTTCTCCATCTGCCGGACGATCGGCCGGGGGGCGGCCGCGTAGCCGATCCGCCACCCGGTCATCGCGTAGGCCTTCGAGAATCCGTTGACGGTGATCGTCCGTTCCGCCATCCCCGGAAGGGAGGCGAGGGAGATGTGCTCCTTTCCGTAGACCAGCTTCTCGTAGATCTCGTCGGAGAGGGCGTAGAGGTCGTGGTCCCGGCAGATGTCGGCGATGAGCCGGATTGAGGCCTCGTCGAGCACCGCGCCAGAGGGGTTTGAGGGGGAGTTGACCACGATCATCTTCGTCCGGGGACCGACCGCCTCGAGCAGGGTGTCGTCGACCTGGAAGGTCCCGGTCGAGAGGGCGTGGTGCCGGGCGACGGCGCCCGCGAGCCGGACGCAGGGCTCATAGGAGACCCACGAGGGGTCGAGGATGAGCACCTCGTCGCCGGGATCAAGCACGGCCTCCATCGCCTCGTAGATGGCGTCCTTCGCCCCGCAGGTGACGATCACCTCATCCTGCTGCGCAGAAAACCCGTTCTCGCGGGTGAGTTTCTCCGCGATCGCCTTCGTCAGAGCCGGGATGCCGGTGCTCGGTGCGTAATGGGTCTCCCCGCGGCGGAGGGCCTCGATGCAGGCCTCCTTGATGTGGACCGGCGTGTCGAAGTCCGGCTCCCCGATCGAGAGGCTGATGACGTCGACGCCCTCCTGCGCCATCTTCTTTGCGGCGTTCGATATCTCGATCGTCGCGGAGGGAGCGATCGCCGCAATCTTCTCCGAGAGGCTTCTCATTCCAACCGCTGGACCATCTTCACGGCCGATTCGACGGCACGTTTGGCGTAGTCGATACGCTCGGTCGCTTCCATCCGGGTCATCCCGGGCCCGGAGATCCCGAGGGAGACGGGCTTACCGAACTCGAGGGAGAGGTCGATGATCTTGCGTGCCGCATGCTGGACGACGATCTCGTCGTGCTGGGTGGCGCCCTCGATGACGCAGCCGATGGTGACGACCGCGTCGACCTTCCCCTCGGTGAGCATCTTCTTGATCGCGAGCGGCATGTCGTAGGCGCCGGGGACGTAGAACGTCTCGGCAACCTCCGCCCCGAGGAAACGGGCATGTTCTCGGGCCTCGATCTCCATCATGTAGGTGATGTCGCGGTTGAACTCCGCGACGACAAATCCAAGGTTTATCGTCATCTCAATCCTTCCTGTGATATTATCTGCACCGATTGATAATCCTCACTTCTCATGTCACGGGCGTGCCGGCCCGACATCCTCGAACCCCTGCCGCTGGCCGGTCCCGGCGAGCTTCTCGAGGTCCTTCGGGTAGAGCGCCAGCCGGACGGCGTTCACGGCGTGCTCCCTCGTCCGCTGCTCCATCAGCCAGGCGAGTTCCTTTGCGTCCTTCGCCTCGTCCTCGTGGACGAAGACCTCGATGACGTGCCTGTTTGTCAGGAGTTGACAGAGAATAAGACCCTGGGAGGCCTCGTGGGCGCAGAGTTTGTCCTTCTCGGCCCGCCCGGGCATCCCGAGGGCCATGACGAGGTCGCATCCCCGCTCCTCGATCAACTTCTTGCAAGCCACCGGGAGGTCCTTGATGCCGGGGACGACGTAGCGCTCCAGCCCCACGCTCGCGTGTCTCCGAATCTCGTCAGCGGCGATCCTGCCCATATCGACCCGGGCAAACGTGGTGTCGGCGATCCCGATCTTCATCCGAGAAGCACCCCGGCGGCCGCCTCGACGCCGTCGCCGGCCTCAAACCCGAACTTCTTGAGGGTGAACTGGACGGCCGCGAGGGTGGCGAGGATCTCCTGCGCCCCGACACCGCCCATGGTGCCGATCCGGAAGATCTTGCCCTTCAGGTGGTCCTGGCCGCCGGCGATCTCGATGCCGAACTTCTTGACCGTGCCCCGCAGGTCCTTGTCGGTGAGGCCATCGGGGATCCGCATGGCGGTCGCGGTGTTCGAGTAGGCGTGGTGCGGATCAAGCGTCGGGAAGAGGTCGACACCCCACGCCTTCGCCGCGGCGCGGACGGAGTCTGCCATCCGGCGGTGACGGGCGATCCGGGTGGGGACGCCTTCTTCCTCGATCATCGTGCAGGCCTCGTGCAGCGCGAGGAAGAGCGGGACCGCCGGGGTGTAAGGGGTCTCCATCGGGGTGCCCTTCCCGCTCTTCCTGTAGGCGGCCATATCGAGGTAGAAGGGGCGCTTCTCGGAGATCCGGTCCCAGGCGCGGTCGCCGACGGCGATTGCGGCAAGGCCCGCGGGAGCCGCGAGGCATTTCTGCGAACCGACGACGGCGATATCGACACCCCATTCGTCCATCCGCACATCGTCGCCGCCGACGGACGTGACACCGTCCATGATGAAGAGCGCGTCGTGCTTCCGGGCAAGCTTCCCGACCTCGGGTGCGGGGTTCTTGATCCCGGCGCTCGTCTCGTTGTGGACCATCGTGACGACCTCGGCCCCGGCCTCGAGTTCCTGCTTCAAGCGCTCGAGATCGAGCGGCGTTCCCCACTCGGACTCGAGGACGGTGACGGTGCCGTAGCGCTGGCCAATCTTTCCGAAACGCTCGCCGAACTTGCCGTTGACGAGCGAGACAATCTTTCTGTCCCGCGCAAAGTTCGCGATACCGGCCTCCATGCCGGCGCTTCCCGAGCCGCTGATGACATAGAGTTCGTTTTCGGTGCCAAACAGGGTCTTCAAGGTCCGGACAGTCTCCGCATACGCGGCCCCGAACTCGGGACCACGGTGGTTGATGGCCTGCCGCGTCATGGCGGCGCGTACCCGCTGCGGAACGGGTACAGGGCCCGGGATCATCAGGAGTGGTTCGTGTTCCATCTTGATCAGTCCATTTCGTCTCGTCGAGGAGCGATCTTCTTCCTGCAAGGAGGTTAGATGTAAGTTCATATCAACCTCTCCACCGGACGATACCGGCAGAAAAAAGAGGGAGCAGGAGCATACCGGGTGAGGATAGCATGGTTGACGTCGCGGTGATCTGCGGTTCCGCCTCGGACGGTCCCGTCGCGGAGAAGGCGTTTGCAATCTTGAAGGATCACGGTGTATCCTACGACTACCGGGTGATCTCGGCGCACCGTGACCCCGAGAAACTGGACGAGTACGTGAAGGGAAGTACTGCCCGGGTCTTCATCGCGATCGCCGGGCTCTCGGCAGCCCTCCCGGGAGTGGTCGCCTCGAAGACCGAGCGGCCGGTTATCGGCGTCCCGGTGAGCGGGAAACTGATGGGGTTTGACGCCCTCCTCTCGATCGTCCAGATGCCGAAGGGTGTCCCGGTGGCCTGTGTCGGGGTAGATAATGGCGAAAACGCGGCGCTCCTCGCGATCCGGATCCTCGGCGCGAGACGCGCCTGACGAAACCTTTCCCGCCTGCCGGGGAGCGCATCCCCGAGTCTTTTACGGCTCCATCCGCTCTTCCGGCTCTTTGAGAATGTCCCGCACCATCTTTACGGCGCAGAGGTCGCCGCACATCGAGCAGGTCTCGATCTCCCCGTCCCGCTCGTGGATACGCCGCGCCTCCTCCGGGACGAGGGCCGCCTCGAACTGTTTCTCCCAGTCGAGCGCCCGGCGCGCCTCCGCCATCCGGATCTCGCGGTTCTTTGTCTTTGAGGCAGCCCGGGAGAGGCTCCCAACGTGTGCGGCGATCCTGGCCACCCGCGTCCCCTCCACGATGTCGTGGAGGTCCGGCAGGGCCAGGTGCTCGGCCGGCGAGACCATGCAGAGGAAGTCGGCGCCGCTCATCCCGGCGATCACGCCACCGATCGCCCCCACGACGTGGTCGTAGCCCGGTGCCACATCGGTCACGAGCGGGCCGAGCAGGTAGAGCGGGGCGCCGTCGGTCAGTTCCTTGATCATCCGGACGTTATAGCCGATCTGGTCAGCCGGGATATGCCCCGGCCCCTCGATCATCCGTTGCACCCCGGCGGCGAGCGCCCGCTTCGCGAGATGCCCGAGCGTCAGGTACTCGGTCGTCTTCGCAAGGCGGCCGGCATCCACGAGTGCGCCCGGGCGCATCCCGTCGCCGAGGCTGACGACCACATCGTGTTCGGCCAGGATCTCGAGCAGGTAGTCGTACTCGGCATAGAGCGGGTTCTCCTCGCCGGTCGCGGCCATCATTGCTACATGGAAGGCCCCGCCACGGGAGACGACGCCCATCGTCCGGGGGTCGGCCTGGAGCGACGCGAGGGCCGCCTGGTTCACGCCGCAGTGCAGGGTCAGGAAGTCCACGCCCTGCCGGCAGTGCTCCCGAATGACGTTAAAGAGCAGGTCGGCGTCAACGTCCGCCGCGTTCCCGGCCCGCCGGACCGCCTCGTAGACCGGGACCGTCCCGACCGGCGCATCAAGTTCCAGGATCCGGCGCCGGATGCGGGGAAGGTCGCCGCCGGTCGAGAGGTCCATCAGCGCATCCGCCCCCTCGCGGAGGGCTGCCTTTGCCTTCTCGACCTCGAGATCCTCGTCGCACCGGACGCCCGACGTCCCGACGTTCACGTTGACCCGCACCCTGCAGCCCTCCCCGATGGCGCAGAGCCGGTGCGGCCGTACGGGGTTTGCCGGAATGACAATATGTCCACGGGCGACGGCCCGCGCGGCCCGGTGTGGAACGAGGTCCTCTTCCCGGGCGATCGCCTCCACCTCAGGGGGAACCCCGCGCAGACTTGCTAGAGCAAGGGTATGCATAAGAACCATTTGCCCGGAAGCCATATTAGTCTGCATGCAAGTCCGGTGGATCGCGAGCGGCTCAATCTACGCCAACTCGTTCGTTTACGGAAACACCCTTATCGACGCCGGCGTTCTCCCGATGGCGGTGGAACCGTATGCTGAAGCGATCGAGACGATCGTCATCACCCATGCCCACTACGACCATATCGCCCACGTGAAGGAGATCGCCCGGCTCTGCAACGATGCCGCCGTCTGCATCCATGAGGCGGATGCGGACGGCCTCGTCGACGATTCCCGGAGCCTCTCCATGCATTTTGGGGCCCGGTCGCCGGGGATCGCTCCCGACGTCGTTCTCCACGACGGCGACCGCATCGGCGACCTCCTCGTGATCCACACCCCGGGACACACGCCGGGCGGGATATGCCTCTATGACGCGGAGGCACGGGTGCTCTTCTCGGGGGACACCGTCTTCACCGGGGGATCCTTCGGCCGCTACGACTTCCCCGGCGGGAACCGGACGGTGCTTGCCGCCTCGATAGAGCGGCTCACTACTCTCGACGTCGAGGGACTCTACCCCGGCCACGGCGAACCCGTCCTCCACGACGGTGCGAGGCACATCGCGGCCGCCCGGGAAGCGCTCCGCTACTATGGATAAAGGGGTCTACGCCCTCGTCCTTGAGAACCCCGATTGCGTGGTCCGCGTCGGCGCCCGGGGGGCACGTGAGTTCTTCGCCGGCCGGCACGTCTACGTGGGCTCCGCCCGGGGGAGCGGGGGGCTTGCCCGTGTCGACCGGCACGTGAGGCTCGCCCGGAGACGCGACCGCCCGCCCCGGTGGCACATCGACTACCTTCTCCTCGACCCGCGCTTCACCCTCGCCGCCGTCGTCACCGCCAGAGCAGACCGGGACTACGAGTGCGATCTCGCCCGTGCCATCGGCGGGCCCTCCGTCCCCGGCTTCGGGTGCAGCGACTGTGCCTGCCCCTCGCACCTCTTCTACCGCCCCGAGAACCCGGTCCCGGAGATCCTTGCAGCGTTCCGGGGTCTCGGCCTCGATGCACGGATCGTAAGCATCAAGAATGAGGGGGACGAGGATAGGCTATGAACGTTCTTGGTATCTCCGGAAGCATGCGGAAGAACGGCAACACCGCGCTGCTCGTCAACGCCATCCTCGACCGGGTCCGGGAGGCGGGCATCGAGACCGAATACCTGACGCTTGCCGATATGGAGATCCGGCCCTGCACCGGCTGCGAGGCCTGCAGGGAGGCGAAGTGGTGCGTGACAGAGGACGACGACTGGGGCTACGTGGCGCAGAAGATGATCGACTGCGAGGTGCTGGTCATCGGCGCTCCGACCTACTACTACGACATCAACGGCCAGACGAAGAACCTGATCGACCGGACCTACTCTCTCTTCCACGACAGACGGCTTTCGGGGAGAAGAGCCGTCGCCGTCGCCGTCTGCGCCGACCGGGGGGGCGAGCGCTCCCTCGCGACCATAGAAGGGTTCCTGAACGCCCACGAGTTCTCGTACCTCGGCTATGTCTGCGGCAGGGGCTACGCACCGGGGGACGTCGCAAAAGACGAACGGGCGATGAAGAGGGCCAAAGGGGTTGCGGACACGATCATCAGGCTCCTCCAGCCTGAGGACTGAGAGGCGGAGGCCGCACGCTGACGGAGGGTTCCGCCCGTCCCCCCGGGCGGGACTCCCCCGTAGTCAGAGCAGCAGCGATATTATCGCGAGGACGATGAAGATGATGACCAGCCATTTTGCGATCGACATCGACATCCCTGCAACACCCCGTGCCCCGAGTAAGGCAAAGACAAGTGCCAGTACGAAGAAGAGGATCGCAAGGCCTATGAAACTACCGCCAATCATGCCGTTCTCCTCTCAATCGCCAGCACACGGCCGGCGTCGAGGTGCCATACTCTGTTCAGGAATATTTATAATTTTCCGCGAATAAAGTTGAAGACCGGCGCGAAGCATCCCGGTGATCCCTGGAGATCAGCCGGGGAGGAGGTCGTAGGTCGTCGTCCGCTGCCGGAGCGTCCGCCCGAGATCCCCGGCCATCCGCCGCATCTCTGCCGGGTCCAGGTAATCAGTGTCCCGGGCGCCCGCCTCCCGGGATATGCTCTCCTCAAAAAGCGTTCCTCCGAGGTCGTTTGCGCCCGAAAGAAGCGCCGCCTCAGCCATCTTCGTCCCCTCCTTCACCCAGGAGGCCTGGATGTTCCTGATGTTGTCAAGGAAGAGCCGGGATACCGCGACCATCAGGATATCCTCTCTCCCCGTTGCCCCGGGCCGGGCGAGCCCCGCCCGGAAGAGGGGGGTCTTTTTATGGACGAACGAGAGGGGTACGAACTCGGTGAACCCGCGGGTATCGTCCTGGATCTCCCGAAGGATAGCAAGGTGCCGGGCGCGGTCCGCCTCGCTCTCGCAGTGGCCGTACATGATCGTCGCCGTCGAGCGGATCCCGAGGGTGTGCGCCTCTCTGATGATCCGGACCCAGGTCGCCGTATCGATCTTTTCCGGGCAGATCGTGCGACGGATCTCGTCCACCAGGATCTCGGCCGCCGTCCCGCAGAGCGTCCCGAGCCCCGCGGCCTGCATCATGCCAAGCACCTCCCGGGTGGAGAGATCGCTCTGCCGCGCGGCATAGGCAACCTCCATCGGGTTGCTCGCGTGGATGTGGACGCCCGGCGCTTCGTCCCGCATCCAGGATATGATATCGACGTAGGATTGCGCGTCAAACTCCGGGTGGAGGCCGCTCACCGTGCAGACCTCGGTCACGCTCCGCCCGCGCGCTGCGCGGACCTTCTTTCGGACGGCGGCTTCATCGTGGAAGAAGCCATCGGGATCGCCCGGTTTCCGGGAGAACCCGCAGAACCCACAGGCGTTCACGCAGAGGTTCGTGACGTTGATGTTCTGGTTCCGGACATAGGTGACGACGTTGCCGACCCTCTCTTCCCGGAGGGTGTCCGCAGCGGCGGCGATATCCCAGACACCCCGGTCACGCGTCTCGAAGAGACGTACCGCCTCCTCCTCCGTGAGCCGGTGGCCGGCGAGCACATCATCAAGCAGGCGTCGCAGTGGCGATTTCATATCCTTTCAACCTTTTTGCAGGATGATCTCCACTTGACACGGCCAGCTCAAGAACCTTTGGATATCTCCCGCCGGAAGGGATACACTTATCTGTCCCGGGGACACCCCGGCAGCCATGGCTCAGCAGATCCTCTGTCATCAACGCACACGGCTCAGCTACAAGGACGCATTCGGATACGTCATCCCGGTCGGGGAGGCCAGCCTGATGGCCTGGGTGACCGACGAGGGGCTGATCGGGAGTGCCGGGTTCGATATCGAGGCGCTGGCAAACGCCGGGGTGCCGGCAGCGATCGTCGGCGTCTCGGAGGAGTCGACCCTGGATAACCTGGACAGCCTCATGGACGCCGAGGTGAAGGCGGCAAACCTCCCGGCGGTGCAGCGCCGCGTCGAGATCGGCATGTCGGGAAGAGAGGCCTTAAACCGGATGTGAACCGGCCGGGATCAGACCAGCTCGTAGGTCGTCGTCCGCTGCCGGAGCGTCCGGCCGAGATCACACGCGATCCGCTCCATCTCGACCGGGTCCAGATAGTCGGCACCCTCGCCGCCGGCGTCGGCCGAGACGTCGTCGCAGAACATCGTCCCGCCGAAGTCGTCCGCGCCCGAGAGGAGCGCCGCCTCCGCCATCTTCGTCCCCACCTTCCCCCAGGAGACCTGGATGTGGTCGAAGTTGTCGAGGAAGAGCCGGGCGACCGCGACCATCAGGATATCCTCCCTCCCCGTCGCCCCCCCCGGGACGAGCCCCGCCCGGAAGAGGGCGGTCTTCTCGTGGATGAAGGAGAGGGGCACGAACTCGGTGAACCCGTGGGTATCGTCCTGGATCTCCCGGAGGAGGCCGAGGTGCCGGGCGCGATCCGCCTCGCTCTCGCAGGAGCCGTACATGATCGTCGCCGTCGAGCGGACCCCGAGGGTGTGCGCCTCTCTGATGATCCGGACCCAGGTCGCCGTGTCGCATTTGTTCGGGCAGATCACGCGACGGACGCCGTCCACCAGGATCTCGGCCGCCGTCCCCTGCAGGGTCCCGAGCCCCGCCTCGCGGAGCCGCTTGATGACGGTGGCGGTCGAGACGCCGCTCCGCTCAGCCGCCCAGGCGATCTCGTCGGGACTCGCCGTATGGATGTCCACCCCGGGAGCGGCCGCCCGGACGGAGGAGATGAGGTCGACGTAGGAGTCGAGCGTGTAGTCCGGGTGCACCCCCGAGAGGAGACAGATCTCGGTGACGTTCCTTTCCACCGCCGTCCGGGCCTTCTCCCGGATGGTATCGGGGTCGTCGTAGAAGGCTTCGGGATCATTCGCCGGCCGGCCGAACCCGCAGAACCTGCAGAGGTTCTTGCAG
The DNA here is from genome assembly GCF_036677455.1 of Methanoculleus sp. Taxonomy (GTDB): domain Archaea; phylum Halobacteriota; class Methanomicrobia; order Methanomicrobiales; family Methanoculleaceae; genus Methanoculleus. The sequence goes on from NZ_JAVBWL010000039.1 coordinate 83,535, forward strand.
ATGTTCGTGACATGGATGTTCTGGTTTCGGACGTAGGTGACGACGTCGCCGACCTTCTCTTCCCGGAGGGCGTCCGCGGCGGCGGCGATCTCCCAGACGCCCCGGTCACGGGTCGAGAAGAGGAAGGCGGCCTCCTCCTCCGTGAGCCGGTGGCCGGCAAGCGTATCGTCGAGCAGGGCATGCAGCGAGTACGGCATGGTATATAACTATCCTGGAGCCCCTGATTTATTCTTTCTTCTCTTTGCGCCTCGATAGGACGAAGTCGTGGAGGAGGATGATCACGATGACGATGACGGCAAACTCCGCGAGGTGCAGCGGCAGGTAGCCGATGAGCGGCACCGCGACGAGGGCTTTTCCGATGATCCACTCCTTCTTCACCGGCTCGACCACCCCGACGCCGGCGATCCGGAGGTTCCCCTGGTCGATGTAGGGGTTGTTGTCCCCTTTGGTGATGTAGCCGCCGTGCGGGTCGGTGGTGTAGTACTGCGCGAGCCCCGACTCCTCCACGGCCGCGACATCGACGTAGGTCATCGCCCGGTGAATGATCGGATGGACCGAGTCGGCGCCGTTCGGGCGGTAGATGATCACGTCGCCGTAGTTCCCGAACGACGAATGCCCGGTCAGTTGCCCCTCGGCCCAGGTCGTCAACCCCCCGAACCGGTCTTCATCGACGACGAGCACCAGGTCGCCGACGTTCATGTTCGGGACCATGCTCTCCGACTCGATCGTGACCACCGCCGGCCAGGTGCCGGCGAAGAGGTAGAGAGCGAGGGCGATACCGCCCACGACCGCGACGACCCAGAGAAGGTCCCGGGCGAGAGAGACGACCGGGTGGTCGCTCTCCCGGAACGTGACAAAGGCTGATGCTGCACGTTGCAGCCAGGTGGGATCCGACATTGCTTAAAGAGAATACTATTTCCCCCTACATAGGTTCTCCCCCCGCACCCGTGGGGGCACCACGGCCCGAAGAGATAAACCCATATTACCACGGGGAGAATATCATGGAGCCCATGCTCGCCAACGCCGAGATCGTACGCCGGTTCCTTGAGTTGAAGCACCAGGTCCATCCCGACGTCGTGAGTTACATCCGGGAGCAGAACGACCCGACGCTCATCGACCGGATAGCGGCGGGGGTCCCGGGGGGCACCCTCGTCGTCTCCGCGGAGCACATCCCGGGTTTGAAGAAGGTCCGGGACGGGACCCGGTTCCTCGTCGACCCGGAACTCGAGGTGATCACGGGAAGCGCCGGGACCACCGGGAGCGTCAGTGGCCACGAAGACGCCGTACACTACTTCCGGGACCGCTACAGCAACCTCTCCTCGATGATCCGCGGCCGGATGACCGCAATGCCGATCGAGGCGCTGACGAAGTCCCCCCACCGCTACCGGGACGAGGAGTGCAACATCACCGGGATGGTGGCCGACGCCCGGACGACCGCCAAAGGCCACCGGCTCGTCGAGATGGAGGACCCCACCGGGGCCATCCGGGTCCTCTTCAACAAGGGGAAGGGGGACGCCTTCGTCGAGGCGGAGCGGATCCTTCCCGACGAGGTGCTCGGGGTCAAGGGGAAACTCTCAAGCGACGGGGGGCTCTTCTTCGCCGAACAGCTCTTCCGCCCGGACGTCCCCATCAACAACGCCCCGTTCAAGAGCGACCGGCCGGGCAAAGCGGTCCTGATCTCCGACGTTCATGTCGGGAGCGACACCTTCCTCGATGAGGGGTGGAACCGGTTCGCCGACTGGCTGCAGGACTCCGAGGCCGGCTACCTCCTGATCGCCGGCGACCTCGTCGACGGTATCGGCATCTACCCCGGACAGGAGAATGAACTGACGATCAAGAACATCTACGAGCAGTACGACGTCTTTGCGGAGATGCTCCGGGACCTGCCCTCCCGAATCCGGATCGTCGCCGCCCCGGGAAACCACGACGTCGTCAGGATGGCCGAGCCGCAACCGGCGATCCCGGCGGAGTTCACCGGGAAATTCCCGTCGAACTGCACCCTCGTCGAGAACCCGTGCCTGCTGAACCTCCAGGGCGTCCGGGTCCTGATGTACCATGGCCGGTCGATCGACGACATGATCGGGCTGATCCCCGGCGCAAGTTACGAGCGGCCCGGCGAGATCATGGAGGAGATGCTGAAACGCCGGCTGCTCGCCTCCCCGTACGGGATGCGGACCCCCATCGCCGCGATGAAGACCGATCGGCTCGTCATCGATCCCCTTCCCGAGATCCTCCTCACGGGGCACGTCCACATCTGCGGCATCACCCGTTACCGGGGTGTCCTCGGGGTGAATGCGGGCACCTGGCAGTCCCAGACGGCGTTTCAGAAGCAGATGAACATCAATCCCACGCCCGCGCGGGCGTTTGTCATCGATCTCCAGACTCTTCAGCCCGAAGTGATGGATTTCAGCTGACACCCGCTCTTTTTCCCGAATTCTTTCCGCATGTTTAAAAGTGTTGAATCCCATTGTATATGTTACACAAACGGAGGAATGCAGAGAGATGGATCTTGTGTATCTGGCACCTGTGTGTGCCGTTCTTGCTCTCCTGTTCGCAGGATACTCCTACAGGAGTATCCTGAAAGAGGGTACAGGTACCGAACTGATGCAGAAGATTGCTGCCGCTATCCACACGGGAGCAATGGTCTACCTGAACAGACAGTACCGCGCTATTGGAATATTTGTCGTCGTGCTTGCCGTCGTCCTTGCGCTCGGGATCGGCGTGGCCACCGCCGCCTGCTTCGTCTTCGGCGCGGCCCTCTCGGCGACCGCCGGCTACATCGGCATGTTCACCGCCACGAAAGCAAACGTCCGGACCACGAACGCCGCACGGCGCGGGATCGCGGATGCGTTCCGCGTCTCGTTCTCGAGCGGCTCGGTCATGGGCATGGCCGTGGTCGGGCTCGGCCTTCTCGGGCTCTCGATCGCGTATATGGCCCTCAGCGCCTTCACGGGGTACACCCAGGCTGAAGTCCTCACCCACGTGACCGGGTTCGGTCTCGGCGCGAGCTCGATCGCCCTCTTCGCCCGTGTCGGCGGCGGTATCTTCACCAAGGCCGCAGACGTCGGCGCCGATCTCGTCGGCAAGGTCGAGGCAGGCATCCCCGAGGACGACCCCCGCAACCCCGCCGTCATCGCCGACAACGTCGGTGACAACGTCGGCGACGTCGCCGGCATGGGCGCGGACCTCTACGAGTCCTACGTCGGTGCGACCATCTCGGCGATGATCCTCGGTGTCGCCTTCGCGGCCACGCAGTTCGCGAACGCCGACGCCATGAACGTGATCCTCCTCCCGCTGCTCATCTACGCGGTCGGCATCATCGCGTCCATCATCGGCTCGCTCTTCGTCCGGACCAACAAGACCGAGAGCAGCGCCATCCACATGGCCTTCAACAAGGGCCTGATTGCTGCGATGGTCGTGACCATCGGCGCCACCTACTTCCTGGTGACGGGGCTCCTCGGGGCGGAGTACATCGGGGTCTTCTACGCTTCCGTCGCCGGTCTCGTCGCAGGGTTTGCCATTGGTCTGATCACCGAGTACTACACCTCCTTTGACCGGAAACCGACCCTCTCTATCGTGGAGTCCACGGAGACCGGGGCGGCGACCACCATCATCACCGGGTTTGCGAAGGGGATGGAGAGCACCGTCTGGCCGGTCCTGATCGTCTCCGTCGCGATCTACGTCGCCTACCAGACCGCCGGGCTCTACGGTATCGCCATCGCCGCCGTCGGCATGCTCGCGACGCTCGGGATCTCGCTCTCTGTGGACGCCTACGGCCCCGTCGCCGACAACGCCGGCGGTATCGCCGAGATGTCCCACCAGAAGCCCGAGGTCCGCGAGATCACCGATACCCTGGACTCTGTCGGCAACACCACCGCCGCCATCGGCAAGGGGTTCGCCATCGGCTCTGCGGCGCTGACGGCGCTCGCCCTCTTCGCCGCCTACACCCAGGCGGTCGGCCTCACGACCATCGACGTAGCGGTCCCGAACGTCTTCATCGGCGTCTTGATCGGTGCGATGCTCCCCTTCCTCTTCTGCGCCATCACGATGATGGCGGTCAGCAAGGCGGCATACAGCATCGTCCACGAGGTCCGCCGCCAGTTCAGGGAGATCACCGGCCTCATGGAGGGGACGGCCGATCCCGACTACACCTCCTGTATCGCCATCTCCACGAAGGCGGCACTGCGTGAGATGATCCTGCCCGGCGTCCTTGCCGTCGTCGCACCGCTCGCCGTCGGGATCGTCCTCGGTACGGAAGCCCTCGGCGGCCTGCTCGTCGGCTCGCTTGCGGCCGGGTTCCTCCTTGCCGTCACGATGGCAAACGCCGGCGGGGCCTGGGACAACGCGAAGAAGTACATCGAGATGGGGCACCTCGGGGGCAAGGGCTCCCCGGCCCACAAGGCAGCAGTCGTCGGCGACACCGTGGGCGACCCCTTCAAGGACACGTCAGGACCTTCCCTGAACATCCTCCTGAAGCTGATGTCCATGGTATCGCTGGTCTTTGCACCGCTGCTCCTGCTCTTCTAACCCTTTTTTTCAGTCCCGATAGGCCCCTTCTGACCCGGTCTCCCTTCCAGGCGTCCATACCTTCATCCCGCCCGCCGACAACAGTAGAATGTGAACTCTCCCGCGGGGAGGGGTGAGAGATCATGTTCCACATCTATCGCACGGTTGAAGCGGCCCCGGTGCCACGGACGGAGGAGACCGGCGTCTTCGAGCCCGGTTCCTGGGTCTCGATGATCAACCCGCCGCGAGAAGAGATCGAGGAGGTCTCGGCAAGGCTCTCCATCCCGGGCGATTACCTCCGGGCGGCGCTCGATGAGGAGGAGCGCCCGCGGACCGAGTCTGAGGACGGCATCACCCTGATCGTCATCGATATCCCGGTGCCCTACCCGGAACGGACGATCCTCTACACGACGATGCCGCTCGGGATCATCGTCACGCCCGATACCATCGTCACGGTCTGCCTCCGTGAGAACGCGATCATCCAGGACTTCGCGAACGGCCGGGTGAAACTCTTCTACACCTTCAAGAAGACCCGGTTCGTGCTGCAGATCCTCTTCCGGAACGCGTCCTATTTCCTCCAGTACCTGCGCCAGATCGAGCGGTTATCCGACCGGATCGGGGCCGAACTGAACCAGTCGTTGCGGAATAAGGAACTGATCCAGTTGATGAACCTCAAAAAGAGCCTGGTCTACTTCTCGACATCGCTCCGGAGCAACCAGATCGTCCTCGACAAGACCCTGACGTTCCAGCCGCTCCGGATGTACGAGGACGACACCGACCTCCTCGAGGACGTCATCATCGAGAACAAGCAGGCGATCGAGATGGCAAACACCTACTCGACGATCCTCACCGAGACGATGGACGCCTTCGCCTCGATCATATCGAACAACTTCAACAACATCTTGAAACTCCTCACCTCGATAACCATCATCCTCGCTATCCCCACGATGATCGCGAGTTTCCTCGGTATGAACGTCCCGGTCCCTCTCCAAGATAACCCCTACGGGTTCCCCATCATCCTCGTTCTCTCCCTGATCGTCTCCTCGCTCCTCGCGGTGGCCATCAACCGAAAAGGGTGGCTCTGAGACCCGCGCAGGCGGCCCTGCAAACCCCTCTTCTCTTCGCACCCGGGACCTGGCGGCGCTCAAGCCCCGGGGTGCCGACCGGTGCGGTCCTCCCCGCGACCATAAAGTTTATCACCACATTATACATTATTAATCGTGACAGATTGGTGGACGACCACATGAGATCCGGGGACGTAGCCCCCGGCGGAGACCGGCAGAAGAGCCGGTGGCCGGTTGGTACGGCAACCCGAACACAGGCCGATCGATCAGGGGATCGATCGGCCCGAAGGATCGCCGGTGCACGCTCCCGGGACCCGAATCAGGGACCGGTTCGTTGCAGATAGGCATGATCGAAGATGGGAATGAGGCGAGATGACAGAGACGTTTGCCGTGAAACTGGAAGAGAAACGCTACCTCCCCGACCCCCGGTGCAAGGCGGCTGCCTGGACACCGGACTACACCCGGGCATACCAGAAGTTCATGCGCGACCCGGAGGCCTTCTGGGACCGGATCGCCCGTGAACTCTCCTGGTTTGAGCCGTGGGACCGGGTCAGGGAGTGGAACTACCCCTACGCGAAGTGGTTTGTCAACGCGAAACTGAACATCACCCATAACTGCCTGGACCGCCACGCCGCCGGCGACCGGAAGGATAAACCGGCGCTCGTCTGGCGCGGCGAAGGAGGAGAGGAGCGGAGGCTCACCTACGACGGTCTCTACCGCGAGGTGATGCGGTGTGCAAACGGCCTGAAGTCCCTCGGCGTCGAGAAGGGCGACCGGGTCTGCATCTACATGCCGCTCGTCCCCGAGCAGATCGTGGCGATGCTCGCCTGCGCCCGTCTCGGGGCCGTCCACTCGGTCGTCTTCGGCGGGTTCGGGCCGGACCCGCTCGCGATGCGGATCAACGACGCAGAGGCGAAGGTCCTGATCACCGCGGACGTCGCCTACCGGCGGGGGAAGACCGTCCCGCTCCGGGAGATCGCAACCGAGGCGCTCACCCGTACGCCATCCATCGAGCGCGTCGTCGTCCTCCGGCGCGAGACCCCGGCCGTCGGACTCGACCCCGCGCGGGAGGTCGATTACGCCGACCTCATGGCCCACGCCGCACCGGACTGCCCGGCGGAGGTTATGGATGCCGAGGACCCGCTCTTCATCCTGTATACGAGCGGTTCGACCGGCGCGCCGAAAGGGATCGTGCATACCTGCGGCGGCTACATGGTCGGGACCTACTACACCGCCCGCCACGACTTCGACATCAAGGAGAGCGATGTCTTCTGGTGCACCGCCGACCCCGGCTGGATCACGGGCCACAGCTACATCGTCTACGGCCCGCTCGCGGTCGGGACGACCGTCATCATCGCCGAAGGGACGCCCGACTACCCGGACCCGGGCGCCTATTGGCGGCTGGTCCAGGACCTCGGGGTGACGATCTTCTACACCGCGCCGACCACCATCCGGATGTTCATGCGCTACGGCGACGAATGGCCGGCGAAATACGACCTCTCGTCGCTCCGGGTGCTCGGCTCCGTCGGCGAGCCCCTCAACCCGGAGGCGTTCGAGTGGTACTACCACCGGATCGGCGGCGCACGGTGCCCGATCGTGGACACCTGGTGGCAGACCGAGACCGGGATGCACATGCTGACCACGATGATCGGTGAGACGATGAAGCCGGGGTTTGCCGGCAAGCCGATCCCGGGCGCTGTCATGGACGTCGTCGACAGGGTGGGAAACCCGGTCCCGCCCGGCACCGGCGGGTTCCTGGTCATCAAGGAGCCCTGGCCCGCGATGCTCCGGACGGTCCACGGTAACGACGCGCGTTACCGTGCCTACTGGGAGACGATCCCGGGCTGCTACACCGCAGGCGACCTCGCGGTGAAGGACGCCGACGGCTACATCATGGTCATCGGGCGGGCCGACGACCTGATCGTCGTTGCCGGGCACAACATCGGGACCGCGGAGGTCGAGAGCGCGCTCGTCTCTCACGAGGCGGTGGCGGAAGCGGCGGTCATCGGGAAGCCCGACGCCCTGAAAGGGCACACCATCAAGGCCTTCGTCACCCTCCGTGTGGGTGCGAGCCCGAGCGGCGAACTCTCCGAAGCACTCGCCCGCCATGTCAGAAAGAGCCTCGGGCCTGTTGCCGTGCCGGCCGAGATCGAGTACCTGGACCGGCTCCCGAAGACCCGGAGCGGCAAGATCATGCGCCGGGTCCTGAAAGCCCGGGAGCTCGGCATGGACCCGGGCGACATATCTACCCTGGAGGAGTGAGCCGCATATGCCTGATGCACCAACCATCTTCGGCATGCCCGCGGAGAAGGGGCGGTGGGGCCTTGTGGCCCTCGGCATCCTCATCAACCTCTGCCTCGGGAGCATCTACGCATGGAGCGTCTTTGTCGCGCCGCTCGCCGCGCACTTCACCGCGACGCTCGGCCGTGAGGTGACGGCGGGGGAGGTCCTCCTCCCGTTCTCGGTCTTCCTCGCCTTCTTCGCGATCGCGATGCCGCTCTCGGGGAAGTACCTCGAGCGCTACGGCCCGCGGACGATGACGATCGTCGGCGGGCTCCTCACCGGCCTCGGGTGGCTGCTCGCCTCGACAGCGACGTCGGTCGAGATGCTCTACGTCGTCTACGGGGTGATCGGCGGGCTCGGCGTCGGCATCGCCTACGGGGCGCCGGTCGCCGTCGCCACCCGGTGGTTCCCGGACCGGCGGGGGTTCGCGGTCGGGCTTGCCCTGCTCGGGTTCGGGTTCTCTGCTTTCGTCACCGCGAACGCAGCGGGAGCCCTGATCGCCGCATACGGGGTGATGGCGACGTTCCGGATCTTCGGGGTCGCGCTCATGGCCCTGCTGCTCCTCTCGGCCCTCCCGCTCCGGTTCCCGCCGCAAGGCTGGCGGCCGGCGGGGTGGACCCCGCCCGCGCCCGGGGTCGGCACGGCGCCGGTCTGCGAGTGCGACCGCCGCGCGATGCTCCGGACAGGGACGTTCTACGGGCTCTTCGCCTGCTACTTCATCGGCTGCCTCGCGGGCCTCGCCGCGATATCGATCGCAAAGCCGGTCGGGACCGAGGTGGCCGGGGTGGACGCGGGGCTCGCGACGCTCCTCGTCGGGTTCTTCGCTGTCTTCAACGGCCTCGGCCGGCCGGCGTTCGGCAGCCTCGCCGACCGAATAACCCCGCAGAAGACGGCGATGCTGACGTTCGCCCTGATCGCGGCGGCATCGCTGCTGATCTGGCTCGTGCCGGGGGTGCCGGCCTACATCGTCGCGTTCGCCGTCCTCTGGGGGTGCCTCGGGGGCTGGCTCGCGATCGCGCCGACGGCGACGGCGTCCTACTTCGGGACGTGCGACTACCCGCGCTGCTACGGGATCGTCTTCCTCGCCTACGGTGCAGGCGCCATCGCCGGGCCGCAGGTTGCCGGGTTCGTCCGGACGGCGACCGGGACCTACCTCGGGGTCTTCCCGCTGGTTGCAGCCCTCGCCGCGGTGGGGTTCGCTGCCGCCTGGTTCCTGATGCGGCCGCCGGCCACCGTTCCGGTGGCGGGGGAGAAGAAGGAGGGCGAAGGGGTTACGCCGTCTCCGTGAGCCCGAGGTGCCGGAGCACCCCCGCGGCCGCACGCATCCCGCCGTCCAGGTAGACGGCGCCGACGAGCGCCTCCAGGCACTCGGCGAGGACCCGGCCGGAGGTCCAGACCTTTTGCGCGGCCTCCCCCTTTCCCCAGCGGACGTAGTCGCCGAGGTCGAGGCCCTCCGCGAGGGAGCGGAGCCGGGTCATGTTCACCAGGTTCATCTTCCGGTTCGTGATCGCGCCCTTGTCGTGCGCCCCCCCCGCGACCACCGCCTCCACGACCGCCACGTTGATGACCGCATCGCCGAGGGTCGCGAGGGCGTCCATATGGGCGGCGGGAGGGAGGCCGGCCTCCAGGGTGTAGGCGAGGCGGGTGAGCGCCCGGTCGAGGAGCGAGCGGTCACGAAAGGCGTAGCCGATCCGCTCCTCGATCGCTCCCGGGTCCCGGCGGCCGGCGTCGCTCATAAAAAAAGAGTTACTCCCGGACTTCGGCCTTCTCGATCCGGACGGGGACCTTCGGCTTGTCGGCGGAGTTCGTCGCCACTTTTCCGATCTTGTCGACGACGTCGAGTCCCTCCACCACCTCGCCGAAGACCGGGTGGGCGCTCGGCGTCTGGGGGTTGTCCCAGTCGAGGTAGGCGTTGTCCACCAGGTTGATGAAGAACTGGCTGCCGCCGGAGTTCGGGCGGCCGGTGTTTGCCATGGCGATCGTCCCCCGGCGGTTCGAGTGGCCCTTCACGAACTCGTCGGTGATGGTGTAGCCCGGCCCGCCCGTCCCGGTGCCGGTGGGATCACCGCCCTGGATCATGAACCGGGGGATGACCCGGTGGAAGATCGTGCCGTCGTAAAACCCGGATTTGGCCAGTTTTGCAAAGTTTCCCGCGGTCACCGGCATGTCGTCGTAGAGCCGGATCGTGATATCGCCCATGGTCGTGTGGAGCACGACCTTCGTCCCATGTGCTTCTGCCATATGAAATCTCCGTAAGGTATTGTCTGCCGTTATTACTTATAGTGCTTGACGCCGGCATCCCCGCCGGGCGGTCGTCCGTTCTTTCGGGAGACCGGGGCGCCGAGCTCCCCGGTGTCTCCTGCGGCCTCACGTCCGGCCCCGGCCCGGAGCGGCGACTGGTCAATGAAATAACCTAAACTGATGGTATAAGTAAACTATTATTAGCCTGCTGTGCGTATGTACTACCATGTACCCCGGAGCGAACCTGCCGCCGATCGCCCATCATCTCGCCGGAGGCCTCCCGCGATGAGCCGCCGGGCACCGGTCTTCATCATCACCGGCGGGCAGGGCCAGTGCAAGACGACGTTCCTGCACCTGGTCCTCGGGCTCACCGTCGGGCTGAACGTACGGGTCCGGGGCGTGATCTCTCCCGGCTATGTGCGGGACGGGCGGAGGTCCGGGTTCACCCTCGTCGACCTTGCCACCGGCGAGCACGAGGAACTCTCCTCGATCGACCCCGACCCGCGGTGCGAGGTCCACGGCCGGTTCTACTTCCGGCCCGAAGGGCTTCTCTTCGGCCGCAGGGCGCTCGCGCCGCCGGACCCCCGAAAGACCGATCTGGTGGTCATCGACGAGGTAGGGAGGTTCGAGCTCCAGGGCGGGGTCTGGGCGGAAGAGATCGACCGGCTGGTCGCGCTCCCGCACCCCCCGATGATCTGGACGGTCAGGCGGCGGCTCCTCCATACCGTCGTCGAGCGCTGGAACATCCAGAACCCCGTCGTGGTGGACGTTGGGACTGCAAGCGTCATGGCGGCGGCGGAAGCCGTGATGGATGCTGTCTGGGAGTGGCGGGAGGCGCAGACGTTCTGTGCAGTTCCGGCAGCACCACTACTCCCCGGGGATCGCGTCGCGGCTCCAGCGCTCTGTGCGGATGCGGCCGCCGGGGCGGCACGGAGCGCCCCGGTGATCCTCCGGCGGTGCTACGGCCCCGATGAGTGAGGGGAAAGCGCACCCTCAATCAATCTCAAGCGCTTTTGCGGCAGCCCGCCCGATCAGTTCCGGCGGGATCGCCTCGTAGGCCTCACCGTTGTAGCGGAGCGTCCGGCACTCCTCATCTTCGCAGTCATCCCCACAGCTCTCCCCGCAGGATGCGCAGGAGGCACAGGCCGTCGCGGTCACCTCGACCCCCTCCAGGAGTTCCTCGATCGGAGCCCCGTTGAAGAGGAGGGTCTCCGGCTCCCCGACCGTCTCGACTATCCGGACGCTGACCCCTTCCATCTCAAGGAGCATGCGGATCTCGTCGAGAACGGCATCAAGCGGCATCCCGGTCTCTTTGCAGGTCTCAAAGACGTTTTCAGCGTCCCTCGCAACGTGTCTCCATTCGATGACGAGTTCATTCTTCATGGTACACCTCTCCATTGACACCGACACAACATCTTCCTGTCGCCTCCCCGGGAGACGAGCCCTTAAGCCGGGCGCAGATCCGACGCAGCCCGGCGAGGAGACCGGGAGCGACGAGGACCGGGACGCTCGGAGACGCAAAGAGGGCGGGGCGCCCTGATAAAAAAGGAGGTCTGGACTGCTCCAGAGCCGGGGGCCGGGCGCTAACCCGGCGAGAGGGTCAGTCTTCTTCCGACCTGTGCTCCCCCTTCTTCGCCTTCGAGGCCCCCCGCGCACCGCACCCGCAGCCGCATGAGCCCTTCTTCATCCTTGAACCGATACAGCATCCTTCGTCGTCTCTCTCGTTCTCGCCTGTCATGGTCACCACATCCGCCCCGGCGGTGCGTCGGGGCGCATCGATTGATCCAGAAGAGTTGGCGCTGCCGGCGTATGAAGGCTCGCGTTCCATATTGGAAGGGGAGGGGCCCTATATCCCGAGCCCCTCAAGAAACATCCGGTGCAGGCGGAGATCCCCGCCGAGCTCCGGGTGGAAGGCGAACGCCAT
>NZ_JAVBWL010000040.1:0-5505 GCF_036677455.1 Methanoculleus sp.
CGCTGAGGGTTGCGATATCCCCGGGTACAAGCCCGCGTTCGTCGAAGACCCGGCGGTAGTAGGGGACGTTCTCGTAGGCGTGGTCGAGGAGGCGCGAGAGCGCCTCCATCTGGTAGGCCGCGAGTTCCTCCCGGCTCCACCGCCGGGACCGCTGGAGGAGGGCGTAGGTCTTCTGGTAGGCAGAGTATGCGGGGAGGATATGAAGCGCCCTCATCGTCACAGATCTGTCAGGCCGGAGAGCCTTCAATCCCTGATGCCTCATCCACACACCCATCGACACTGCTGATATCGGTACTCTGCATTAAACGTTTGCTCCGGATAACACGGGACGACACCGGCGGGACGGCACGGATATGCGTGTTCAGAAGAAGTTTTCAGAGTACGGGATGGAGACCAGATCTCTGCCGGATGCACGGTGAAAATGCTTCAAGAACTCGGGAAAGAGTTTTTTCTCCGGGATAAGCACCCATATGTCACCATACGCATCCGAACCGTTGCCCTCCCAGGAGCAAAACGAGACATCGTCCATGGCGAGAAGGCGGAGTGCGACCATGCCCCTACCTCACGTGTCGCCGTATATAATAGTTACTGCCGGGAGCAACCCGGGTGGGATGGTCACGTCCGGCCTCCGGGCCTCCCGCTACCGGATTGCACCCGGGCCTGGAGAAAGGTATATAGACCAGAGGGGCGATTAGACGTCGCCGAATAGCCAGCGGGACAACAGGAAGATGGTGACAGAATGACCGTGAGCAGAGTTGACGACAGAGATGCCTGGGACACTTTCATCGACGAGAGTCCGTCCGGGCTCCTCTTTCATAAGTGGGACTACCTCCACCTGACGGCAAAGCATACCGAGAGCACGCTCATCCCCTGTGCGATCTCCAAGGGAGATGAGCTTATCTGCGTCTTCCCGCTCTTCTGCAAGCGGATGCACGGTCTTACCACCGTCTTCTCCCCTCCCCCGCTCACCGTGATCCCTCACCTCGGGTGCGTGATGAGCAGGAACTTCGAGGGGCTCAAACAGAGCAAGAAGGAGTCCCTCCTCGGCATGGTCGCGGATGAGATCCGGGGCGAGCTCGAGGACCTCTCACCGAATTACCTCTCGATAACGTTTGTCCCGGAGTTCAACGACATACGCCACTACCTCTGGAACCGGTGCGAAGCACGGGTCCGGTATACCTACACTATCAACCTGGAGAGACCGCTTGATGACCTCTGGAGCAACCTCCACACCAAACTCCGGAACAAACTGAAGAAGGAGGCCGGAGCCGGTCTCCGGCTGGAGAAGACGACTGATGTCGCCACTTTCCATCACCTCATCGCCGACCGTTTCCGGGACCCGGCACTCGACATCCCGCCCATCAAGCGGGACTACCTCGAAGACCTCGTGCGTGCCTACCCGGAGCAGATCGGGGTATACTTCCTCTACGATGCACAGGATGAGGTCGCGGCCGTGGTGGCGACCCAGGAGTACCGACGGTTCTTGCTCTGGATAGGGACGCCGAAGGTCGAGACGACCCATGCGGCGAACGAGTACCTCCAGTGGCTCCTGATCCAGCGTGCAAAGAGCGAGGGTTACCGGGTCTTCGAGAATATGGGGGCGAACAACCCGGATCTGGCCTTCTTCAAGGCGAAGTTCAACCCGGACCTCTGGATGTACTTCGAGATCGAGGAGAAAGATACCCTCGGGGCGGTCTCCGAGTGGGCGTACCTCACCTTCGTCAAGAAGTTGATGATGACGGCCGGCAGGGTCTAAGCCTCACGTCATCGTATTTTCGATGTTTTCATACAGTTATATCGTCGACAGGCCTGAACTCGAGATGAGATTGATCCCCCTGCATCGGGCGATCGAGAGGTTTCCCCCCGGACCCGGGCCGCTCCTGAAACCACAGAGAACGTTGCGGGTCGCTGTGACCATAAATCCGTGGGAACAACGTATAAGTATAAGTTCCCGCTATCCAGTATCGGGCGCAGCTCGCTCGACCGCTCGCCCAGAAGTCAGGTCATGGTGCTCAAACTCGTGAATGATCGAGAGATCTGGGATTTGTTTGTTGATGCAAGCCCGCATGGGCTGCTTTTCCACAAGTGGGACTACATCACGATCACCGCGCAGCACACGGGATACCGGCTTCTCCCGTACGGGGTCTACAAAGGGGAGGAACTTGTCTGCCTCGTTCCGCTCTACTTCAAGAACGTGCATGGAATGAAGATGCTCTTCTCACCGCCGCCGATGCAGGCGGTCGTCCCCTACCAGGGCCTTGTCCTGGAAAAAGGGTTTGATAGGCTGAAACTGGGCAAGAAGGAGGCGGCCATGGACCTCGTTGCGGCCGACCTCTCCGCGGAGATAGAGGCGATCGCGCCGCACTACTTCTCCCTGATCCTGGTCCCCGGTTGCATCGATGTCCTACAGTTCCTCTGGCGGGGGTATGCTCCGAAGGTCCACTACACCTACACGATCGACCTCTCACGGCCGATCGAGACCATCCAGGGTGACTTCCACTACAAACTCCGCAACAAGATCCGGAGGGCCGAGAAGGCCGGGATGGACCTGGTGAGGAGCACCGACGTCTCGCTGCTGTATACGTCGCTTGTGGAGCGGTTCAGCCAGCCGGAGATGAAGATCCCGATGGTCAGCAAGCGCTACTTTGAGGACCTCTTCCGGGCATACCCGGAGCATCTCGCGACTTACTACCTCTACGACCGGGAAGGCGCACTCACGGGGGCTGTCGCCACCCAGGAGTATCACCGGTTCCTGCTCTGGATGGGGACGCCGCGGCTTGAGGGAGTTCAGGCGGAGAACGAGTACCTCCAGTGGCTCCTGGTTCAGCGTGCACAGTCTGAGGGCTACAGGACCTTTGAGAACATCGGGGCAAATACGCCGGAACTGAACTCCTTCAAATCCAGATTCTGTTCGGATCTCGAGATCTATATGGAGGTCTCCCAGAAAGACAGGGTCGGGGCCCTGGCAGAATGGGCGTACAGTTCCATCATCAATAAACCCTGGCTGAAACGCAGGGTCGTCCCCTACATCGAGTGAGTTCCTCAGAGGTCCCCGATCTCGATCGGGAGCTTCTGGATCAGGTACCGGAACTTGCCGCTCCGGGTGCGGGGGATCTCGTCGACGAACTGGACCTGGACGTTCACCTCATCACCGAGCTGCCACTGGAGCTCGTGGGTCAGCTGCCGGGTGTCCTCCTCGGTGTAGGTCGGCTTCCTGACGACCTTCATGATGAGTTCGCCCGCCTCCTCCTGGTAGAGCTGAAACTGCCTGATGTTCTCGAACGCTCCTGACTCGTAGTTGATCGGTGTGACGGAGATCAGGTGCCCGCCCCGGGTCACGATGAACTCCTGGAGCCTCCCCTCCACCTTCTCAAGCAGCGGATACTGTCTCCCGCAGGAGCACTGCCCCTCTGCGGCAACCGCGACGTCCATGGTCCGGTAACGGATGAGGGGACAGACAAAGTTGGTCAGGTTCGTCGCGATCACCTCCCCCACCGCACCCGGCCCCTCGACGGGCCGACCATCCCGTCCGATCAGTTCGACGATCCCGTATTCGGGGAAGATGTGGTAGCGGGTGCTCTCCTCGCACTCCCCGGCGAGTACTGTCTGTTCAGAGTTCCCGTACCAGGAGAAGACCCGGCACCCGAACGCCCCGGCGAGCAGGTCCCGCTGCCAGGGGTAGAGGTTCTCGGACCCGCAGAGGACCGCCTTCACCGTCGGGAACGGCGCGATCTCGTGTTCTGTCATGTAACGAGCCAGGATCACAGCGATCGACGGGTAGGCCTGGATGAACCGGGGCCGGAACCTCCGGATCCGGTCGATGTAGGCCGGCAACGCCTCCTCGGTCATCTGGTGGGAGGACATGATCAGCCACCGGCCGAAGAGCGCCCGCTTCCAGGCGATCCCGCTCGAGGCCGCGTCCACCACGTGCCCCCGGATGATGACGCACCGGTCGGTGAACCGGTAGCCGACGCGGTCCCACTGGGTCTTCATGAACGCCCATTCCCGGGCACGTGAGGCGCCCCGCTCGTAGTAGAACCCCATGGGGGTGCCGGTGGAGCCGGACGTGCGCACATACTCGAAGGCTGACTCCGGGTAGTTCCGGGCCTTCAGGTCGGCCAGGTTGGCCTGGACGATCTCCTTGGTCAGGAAGGGAAGGAGTTCGAGGTCACCGAGGGTCGTGATATCCCCGGGCACAAGCCCGCGTTCGTCTAAGACCCGGCGGTAGTAGGGGACGTTCTCGTAGGCGTGGTCGAGGAGGCGCGAGAGCGCTTCCATCTGGTAGGCCGCAAGTTCCTCCCGGCTCCACCGCTGGGACCGCTGGAGAAGCGCGTACATATCTCGATAGGTGCGGTAGGACGGCACCAGGCTGAGCGCCTTCACGGTGAGCGGGTTCGCATGGGATGTCCATCTCAACAGACCGGCCTTCATCTGTGCATCTCCGGGATCAGGCGGACAGATCGGAGGGTATGTGCTCAACCGTTCCCACCTCCCTTTCGTTGAAGCGTACCGGCAGATTCTGGACGAAATAACGATACTTGCCGCGGGCGGTGAGCGGGATATCGTCGACATACCGGATAACAATGGTGATGTCGTCGCCGCAGCTCCGGTTTACTTCCCGGTAGAGATACTCCGCATCCTGATCGTTGAATGCACGTTTTCTCACGACGTTCAGGATGACCTCCCCCGCTTTCTCCTGGTAGAACTGGAACTGTTTAACATTATCGAACGCATCGGTGTCGATATTCATGGCGATCCCGGAAAGGAGATCCCCTTTACCCGTCACGATGAAATCCTGAACCCGGCCCTCCACGCGCTCGAGGAGGGGATAAGCACGGCCACAGGCACAGGGCCCCACGGCCGGTATGGCAAGGTCCATGGTTCGGTAGCGGATGAGGGGGCAGACGAGGTTGGTGAGGTTCGTCGCGACCACCTCCCCCATCGCGCCCGGTTCCTTGACGGGCCGGCCGTCCCGCCCGATCAGTTCGACGATGCCGTATTCGGGGAAGATGTGGTAACGGGTGCTCTCCTCGCATTCCCCGGCGAGCACCGTCTGTTCGGAGTTCCCGTACCAGGAAAAGACCCGGCACCCGAACGCCCCGGCGAGCAGGTCCCGCTGCCAGGGGTAGAGGTTCTCGGACCCGCAGAGGACTGCCTTCACCGTCGGGAACGGCGCGATATTGTGCTCGCGCATGTAGCGGGCCAGGATCACGGTCGTGGAGGGGTACCCCTGGATGAACCGGGGCCGGAACCTCCGGATCCGGTCGATGTAGGCCGGCAGGGTCTCCTCGGTCATCTGGTGGGAGGACATCAGCAGCCACCGGCCGCAGAGTGTCTTCTTCCAGAATACGCTGGTCGCAGCGGACCCAACGATGTAGCCCCGGAGGACAACACACCGGTCGGTGAACCGGTAGCCGACGCGGTCCCACTGGGTCTTCATGAACGCCCATTCGCGGGCGCGGGAGGCGCCCCGCTCGTAGTAGAATCCGACCGGGATGCCGGTGG
>NZ_JAVBWL010000041.1:0-34344 GCF_036677455.1 Methanoculleus sp.
GTCACGTTCATCGTCGGTGTCGGAGTCACGTTCATCGTCGGTGTCGGAGTCACGTTCATCGTCGGCGTCGGGGTCGGGATCCCGGAACCCGGTGGGATCAGGACACCGTCGATCACGTAGACGACGATGTTGTTCGTGATCTGGATCTGGGTTATGACGATGAAGTTGTTGATGGTCAGCTGGCCGTTGACAAACGAGACATTGACATCCCTCCCCTCAACGGTCGGCAGAGAGATCTGGCCGTCGGTCGAGTTCTGGCACAGCATCAAGAGTTCTTCGATCGTGTAGTCCCCCTGGATGATATGGTACCCGATGATAGTGTTGAGGAGTGTCGTGTCGTTCAGGATAACCGAGAGCGTCTGGTTGTCGATACCGGCAAATGCGTCATTGGTCGGAGCACATATGACGTAACTCGCGTTCTCATCGAGAGTCTCGCCGATAGTCGAGTTGTTCAGGGCCCCAACGAATATCGTCAGGTTCTCCTCTTCCGAGAGCCCTTCAACGATCTCGCGGGTGATCGCGCCTCCAGGCGGTGTCACCGTCGGCGTCGGGGTCACGTTCATCGTCGGCATCGGGGTGACGTTCATCGTCGGTGTCGGAGTCACGTTCCCGGTCGGTGTCGGGGTCACGTTCCCGGTCGGCATCGGGGTCACGTTCTCCGTCGGCATCGGGGTCACGTTCTCCGTCGGCATCGGGGTCACGTTCTCCGTCGGTGTCGGAGTCACGTTCCCGGTCGGGGTCGGCGTTACATTCTCCGTCGGCGTCGGCGTCACGTTCTCCGTCGGGATCGGCGTCACATTCTCGCCACCGACCGTGACGTTCACCGTCTGGAAGACGAGCGGGATGAGCGGCGTGTGGTCGTTGTTGACCAGCTGGACCGAGAGGTTGTGCTCACCTGCCGTCACGTTCTCCCAGGTGTGGGTGAGGTTCGTGGAGATAACATAGCCGCCGAACTCCGGAACCGCGGGCTCGCTCTCATTCGTCGGCACCACGGCGTCAAGGTAGTAGTGCAGGTGCCCTTCGCCCGGCGCGTTCGGCTGCCCGGCCGGCTCGACCAGCGTGAAGTTCGTGACATTCACGCTCACCGTGACGTTCCCGGCCGGGAGGGTCGCGCCATCCATGGGCTCGACGATGGTGACGTTCGCCTCAGTGGGCGGGGTCACGTTCCCGGTCGGCATTGGGGTCACGTTCCCGGTCGGCATCGGCGTCACGTTCCCCGTCGGCATCGGGGTCACGTTCTCCGTCGGCATCGGCGTCACGTTCCCCGTCGGTGTCGGGGTCACGTTCTCCGTCGGTGTCGGGGTCACGTTCCCCGTCGGTGTCGGCGTCACGTTCCCGGTCGGTGTCGGGGTCACGTTCCCGGTCGGTGTCGGGGTCACGTTCCCGGTCGGCATCGGCGTCACATTCTCGCCGCCGACGGTGACGTTCACCGTCTGGAAGACGAGCGGGATGAGCGGCGTGTGGTCGTTGTTGACCGCCTGGACCGAGAGGTTGTGCTCACCTGCCGTCACATTCTCCCAGGTGTGGGTGAGGTTCGTGGAGATGACATAGCCGCCGGTCGCCGGGATGGCAGGCTCACTCTCGTTCGTCGGCACCACGGCGTCAAGGTAGTAGTGCAGGTGGCCCTCGCCCGGCGCGTTCGGCTGCCCGGCCGGCTCGACCAGCGTAAAGTTCGTGACGTTCACGCTCACCGTGACGTTCCCGGCCGGGAGGGTCGCGCCATCCATGGGCTCGACGATGGTGACGTTCGCTTCAGTGGGCGGCGTCACGTTCCCCGTTGGCATCGGCGTCACGTTCCCGGTCGGGGTCGGAGTGACGTTCCCGGTCGGGGTCGGAGTGACGTTCCCGGTCGGGGTCGGAGTGACGTTCCCGGTCGGGGTCGGCGTGACGTTCCCGGTCGGGGTCGGAGTGACGTTCCCGGTCGGGGTCGGCGTCACATTCCCGGTCGGGGTCGGGGTTACGTTCCCGGTGATGGTCACGTTCACCACAAGCGTGTACAGGGCGTCCTCCAGGGTATGATCTGGGGGCCCGTAGGAGAAGGTCAGATTGTCCCCGTTGGTCACGTTCGTCACCGCGGGTCCGGTCGTGCCCTCCACATCGTTCAGCCAGAACGTCCAGTTGTTCGGAGTCCCGTTCACGATCTCGTTCTCAATCCCTGCAATCGATAGAATGCTGAGATTCCCCTCTTCCGGAGGCAGGTCGTCGGCAACCTGGTACTCAAACGCTCCGAGGGTCGAGACCACATCGAGTGTTCCAAGCACGGTCGCTTGCCCTACTTCATACGATTCAGTACTGTTCACAGGTGTGATGTTCACAGTCTCATCAGGGCTCAGTTCGGCAGGCCCCTCTCCAATCAAGACTGCCGTAGTTGCGGCAGTGAGTGACAGGAGAAGAACGAGGCAGAAACCAAGCAGTAAATGTCGTTTCATACATATCCCCCCTTGCGGGCAAGAGAATATTCAACGTCATATAAAAATATTACGATAATAATCCCGAGCTCCCAAATGGGTCGAATAAAGACCAGGTCTCTCCATATTCATCACCGTGAGAACAGATCCTCCTCAGGAAAAGGCCTGGCCGTTCCTCCTCCCCGGCAGAAGAAATCAGCAAAACCCGTGGCACTCTCTCCGGGAAAAGGCAAAAGGGTGTTTACGGTCCGGAACAGGCCTGATAGCCGTCCGGACGGTTCCGGGGGGGCCGGTATCGGTGCTTACCGTCCTCCACCCCGGTTACATCACCTCACTGCACGATGCCGATCAGCATGGTCTGGTTCGCCACGGCCCCCGTCGGTGTCGTGGTGGCCACCGTCTCGGTCGGCATCGTGGTGGTCTGCACCCCGGTCTGGCTCTCCGCCGTCAGGTTCACACTTGCAGGCACCAGCACCTGGTCGATGACGTGGATCACGCCGTTCGTCGCGTTGATGTCCGCCATGGTGACAGTGGCATTCTCGACCATGACCTTGCCGTCGACGACGGTGACGTTCAGGTCTTCACCGGCGAGCGTCGTGAGCGTCGTCATGTTCTCGCTCCCGCCCCCCATACCAAGAAGTCCGCTGACGATCTCGAGAATCCCGCCTCCGGTCTGATTCCCGGTCTGGTTCCCCGTCTGGTTTCCGGTCTGGTTGCCGGTCTGGCTGCCCGCCATGCTCATGAGGTCCGCCGAGGTGTACTCCCCCTGGACAACATGGTACTGGAGAACCGTGGTCAGGTTGGTGGTATCGTTCATGAGCTGCCCCACGGTCTCGTTGCCGAGCGCGTTGAACGCATCATTGCTCGGAGCAAAGAGCGTGTAGGGTCCTCCGGAGTTGAGGGTGTCAAAGAGCCCGGCCGCACTGACCGCTGTAGCCAGCCTCGTCAGGTTCTGGTCCTGGCCGATATAGGCGGCGATCGTCATATCAGCGGTCTGGTTGTCCATCTGCCCGGTATCATTCCCGGGTGTCGGCGTTGCATTCCCGTCTCCCACCACCGCCGCCGTTACAGCAAACGGCATCGCGAGAAGGACGAGAATACATACGCATAGCGTTGTCCATCGTCTCATACTACCATTCCCCCCTGGGGAGAGGGGAAGGATACGTATCAGATTATAAAAATTTTGTGATAATTTCGGGTTGGGGTCTTCTGGCCTACAGCCGCACGAGAACCGCCTGATCCTCCGTATACTCCTCCAGCGCCCGGCTGCCGTTCTCCCTGCCGATACCGCTCTCCTTCGTCCCCCCAAACGGCACCTCCGGAGGGATCTTCAGGTGCTGGTTGACCCAGACGATCCCCGCCTCGAGTTCCTCCGTTGCCCGGGCGATCAGATCCGCGTTCCGGGTCCATACCGACGCCCCGAGACCGTACCGGCTGTTGTTCGCCAGTGCCAGCGCCTCATCGAACCCCGAGACGGTCGCGACCGGCAGCACCGGGCCGAAGACCTCCTCTGTGAAGAGCGGGGAGTCGTGCGGCACGCCGGTGATGAGCGTCGGCAGGAAGAAGAGCCCCCGGTCGTACTCCTCCCCCCCTGGCGCCCGCCCGCCCGCGACGATCGCACCCTCGCCCCGTTCCCGGACGGCCTCCACCAGGCCGGCGACCCGGTGAAGCCCCGCACGGTTGTTCAGCGGCCCCATCTCGACGCCGCGGTCCATACCGTTCCCGACCGCGATCGTCTCGACCCGTGCCGTCAGGCGCCGGACGAACTCGTCCGCGATCGACTCGTCAACGTAGAGCCTCTTCACCGCCGTGCAGACCTGACCGCAGTTGTAGTACCGCCCCCGGATGACCCCCTCGACCGCCTTCCCGATATCGGCGTCGCCCGCGACGATCATCGGGTCGCTCCCCCCGAGTTCCAGCGTGACCCGCTTCAAGGCCGGGGCGGCATCCCGGGCGACCTGCTTTCCAGTCTCGACCTCGCCGGTGAACGAGACCTTCCGGATGGACGGGTTCCTCGCGATCTCCCGGCCGACCGTCTCCCCCGGCCCGGTGACGACGTTCAAGACACCGGGCGGGAGGCCTGCACCCCCGAGGATCTCCGCGAGTCTCGTGCAGGTCAGCGGGGCGGTCCGGGCGGGCTTCAGGACCACCGTGTTCCCCGCCACGAGGGCCGGACCGATCTTCCAGCCCATGATAATCGCCGGCATGTTCCAGGGGATGATCGCGCCGCAGATGCCGAGCGGCCGCCGCCGGACGAGCGTCCGGCCGTAGCCTTTGAGGTCCTGGTACTCCCCCCGCCCGCCCGCAGAGAGGGCATGGTAGTACTCGAGGATGTTTGCAAACCCGTTGATCTCGTCGACCGCTTCACGAATGGGTTTCCCCTGCTCGGCGGTCAGGAGCGCTGCAAGGTCGGTGTTCCTGCGACGCACCTCAACTGCCGCGAAGAAGAGGACCTTTGAGCGGTCCCTCTGACTCTTTGCGGACCAGTCCGCAAACGCCTCCCCGGCGGCCTCGACGGCCGAGCGGACGTCCTCTTCGCCGCCGAGGGGCGCCTCCTCGATGACGTCCCCCGTGGCGGGGTTCTGGACTGTAAAGACCTTCCCGGAGACCGAGTCGCGCCACTCGCCGTTGATCAGCATCTTCATGGATGATCCTATGGGCGAAGGTGGTAATATGCGCTCGGTCACCCGGTGTGCTCGCACCGGCACCTACCGATAGGAATGGCCACCGCCGCCGCCATCCCGGCAAGCAGGAGAAACGCGGCCAGGAATCCGAACATCCCGGCGGCAAACCCCGCAAGGGCGGAGAGGAACGTGAACCCGGCGTAGGATGCGGTGTTGAAGAGCCCGGTCATCACGCCCTGCTGGACTCTCGTCTCCGCAAGGAACGCAAGAATCGCGACGATGATCACCCCGGAAAGAGCCCCGATGGCGGGAAAGGCATAAGGGGTAAAATAGCCCGCCACGACCGCTCCCGCCATCAGGATCGAGGAGACCCGGATGGTCGGGACGGGATGGAAGTTGATCCGGGGGGCGACGAGCACGGCGACGACGCTCGCGATGTTGATCGTCGCGAGTTGCAGGGCGAGCACCGACGGGTCGCTCCCGGTGTACTCCGGGTAGACGGCCGCCACCGCCCCGGTCATCCCCACCAGGACGACTGCTGCGACAAAGAGCCAGAAGTAGTTCCGGACGATCCCGGGGAGGTTCGCTCTCGCAAAACCCACGCGCTCGCTCTCCCGGACCGTGAACCCCATCCCGACCACGGGAACGGCAAGCACCGTAAAGAAAGCAATCCCGGCAAGATGACTGTCGAGGGCGGCATCGAGCCAGCCCGTCGCGAGGAGCCCCACGACCAGACCGAGATTCAGGGACGCCATCACGTACCCGCTGAGCTGCCCGGCCGACGGTTGGGAGTTCGCCCATGCAAGCGCCGCCGAGAGGAAGAGCCCGGCCCCGATCCCTTCGGCCACCCGGAAGACGAGGAGCGGCAGGCCGAAAGGATAGAGCAGGATGAGGATACCGCTCGCGAGAGTCAGGAGAAGCCCGGCGCGGATGAGCGGCACGCTGCCTATCCGGTCGCTTGCCATCCCTGCCGGCAGCACCGCAACAAACGCACCCAAAAAGTATGCGGCGTAGACCGCGCCCTGCATTGCCGCCCCTTCGGCAAAATCGGGGAGGACCGGGACGACGGCGTTTGATAACGCCATCACCACGAATATCCCGAGAAGGATGGGGAAGTTCCGCGCCATTCTAGAGCATGCGGTAGGTCTCGAGGTTCATGGGGGAGTGCGTCTCGATACGGTGCCGCTTGTAGATGGAACTTGCAAGGTCGAGGGTCTTGTTCTCGTCGCCGTGGATGGTGAAGATCTTCTCCGGGCGCGGCTGGAGGTGGGCGACGTAGTTCATCAGCTGCTTCCTGTCCGAGTGGCCGGAGAACCCATCGCTCGTCGCGATCTCGAGGTTGATCACGATCGTCTCGCGCCACCCGAGCGGGATCTCGCGCCACCCCTTCTGGATACGCCGGCCGAGCGTTCCCTCCGCCTGGTAGCCGACGAAGACGAGGGTGTTGCGCTCGTCGGGGCCGAGGGCCTTGAGGTACTCCATCACCGGTCCGCCGTTCAGCATACCGCTTGTCGTGATGATGACACAGGGGTCGCCCCCGATCACCTTCTCACGGATGGCCGGCGAGTCCACCTGGACGAAGGCCTCGGAGAGGAAGGGGTTCAGCCCCTCGCGGAAGATCTGGTTTCGGAGATCGCTGTTGAGGTACTCCGGGTAGGTCGTGTGGATCGCCGTCGCTTCCTTGATCATGCCGTCGAGGTAGATCTTCACCGGCGGGATCCGCTTCTTCCGGATCCCCTCCTCGAGGGCGAGCATGACCTCCTGCGACCGGCCGACGGCGAACGCGGGGATGATCACCTTGCCGCCGCGGTTGATCGTCGCCGAGACGGTCTCGTAGAGTTTATCCTCGGCGTCTTTCCTCTGGGGCTGGTTGTCGTTCGCCCCGCCGTAGGTGCTCTCCATGAAGAGCGCCTCCAGGCGGGGGAAGGAGGATACCGCAGGGGAGAAGAGCCGTGTCTTCTGGTAGTTGAAGTCCCCGGTGAACGCGATGTTGTAGAGCCCCTCACCGATATGGAAGTGCGCGATCGCCGACCCGAGGATGTGCCCCGCGTTATGGAAGGTGAGTTTGACGTCGGGGGCGATATCGGTCACGCTGCCGTAGTTGAGCGTGATGGAGTGCTTCATGTAGGTGCGCACCTCGTTTGAGGTGTAGGGGATCTTGTCCGTCTCCTTCCGGACGACGTCCAGGTAATCGAGCTGGAGCATCGTCGAGAGGTCCCGCGTCGGCGCGGTCGAGTAGACCGGGCCTTCGTAGCCGTACTTGAAGAGGAGGGGGACGAGAGCGCAGTGGTCGAGGTGCGCGTGGGTGAGGACCACCGCATCGAGCGAGTCAAGGGGATAGATCTCGGGGACGTAGAGGTAGGGCGTCCCGTTCGCGATGTTGCCGGGCTTCTCCCCGCAGTCCACCAGGATCTTGCTCTCCGGTGTTGATACCAGGAACGCAGCGCGGCCGACCTCACGGCAGCACCCGAGCGTGGTGACCCGCAGCCACTGGTCTTTGCTCGTGACCTCCCGGTGGATACGGCGGCCGATCGTCCGCAGGAACGCCTTTCGCTCGTCCTTCACCGACCGGAGGTAGGTCCGGATCTGCTTCACCGTCGTGCTCTCGATGGGCGGTGTCCGGACGACTTTCGGCGTCCAGCCGATCTGCTTGGTGATCTCCCGGAGCGTTATGCCGTTCTTGCCGATGACCACGCCGGGCTTCTCCGCCTCGATCAGGACTTCGCCCGTCTCCGGGTCGAAGAAGAACTCGGATATCCCCGCGTTCTCCGGCACAACGGCCCGGATCTCCTGGGCCGCCCGCTCCGGGTCCTCAAGGATGTTCGGGCGCACGACGATGCGCTTGCGGAGATCGCGTGCCAGTACCTTTATCAGGTCCGCCTGATCGGCGAACTGCTTCGGATCATCGGTATAGATGACGAGTTCGGGTCCTTCAAACTCGACATTTGAGATCGTAATTCCGCTCGGGACGATCTTCTCGATCTGCTCCTTAAGCTCCCGCAGTTTCTCTTCAATAACCATTAAAATCGTCCTAAAAAGTGTCAGGATGTCGAACGGGCCGCAGATGGCCTCTGCAGTCCGCTCTCTATGTGTTCTTCGTATTTGTCTTTCGTGATCACGACCACCATGATGTCCTCCCCGGATGCCGAGTCACGGCGCATCGCCGACCGGACAGCGCGGACGGCGAGGTCTTTCGCCTCGTCCTCCTTCATATCGGCCCGGTACTGGTCTTCGAGCACACCGTAGGCGAAGGGAGACCCCGAGCCGGTGGCGACGATGTCCTCCTCCCTGGTCGCCCCGCCCATGGCGTCGACGGAGTAGACGCTCGGCCCCTCGTCGTCGAACCCGCCCATGAGGAGCTGGACGTAGTAAGGATAGTAACGGTTCTGGTTCAGGTAGTTCGAGAGCAGGGTCGATGCGGCACCCACAGACATGGTCTTGCCGCGGCGCATCTCGAAGAGGTTGCACTCTACCTGCAGGATCCGGACCAGCTGCTGCGCGTCACCGACGCCGCCGGCGGTGGTGAGACCGATCCTCGGCGTGATCTGGTAGATCTTCTTGGCCCGCTTGCTCGCGATCATGTTCCCCATCGTCGCCCGCATCTCGGTCGCAAGAACCACACCACCGTCGAAGATCAGCCCTACCGTGGTCGTACCTGTCATAACCTGTTGGGAAATATCAACCATTGAAGCACCCCTAAAATCTTTAAAACGCTTTATCTCGCTCAAAAGCGGTTAAGCGTATAGTGATACCATAAAACATAAATTTATCGTCGTACGGGACTCCCGTGCGACAAGATAAGCACTATATGGTATATGAATATTGCCCCTTAACTCTTTCGCAAGCCCTGCTGGTCGGGCAGCAGGACTTTGATCAACTCCCGATCGAAGAGCATGGCGACGAGCCGCTTGTTCCCGTTGACCACCGGGAGCTGGTCGACCCGGGCCCGCCGCATCTTCAGCGCACACTCGCCGACCTCCGCGTTCAGGGGGACGGCGAGGACGTTCTTGACCATCGCGTTCTTCACCGGGATCGGGAGGAGCTGGATCCGGGAGGTGCCGTAGCTGATGGTGTGCATATCCCGGATGCTCTCCCAGGTCCATTCGTCGTCGTCGGTGCCGTTCGAGAAGTCGCTGACCTCGACACCGTCCTCGATGCGGGAGTGCCGTATGAGGTCGCGTTCCGATATGATGCCGGTCAGGGTCCCGTCCTCCATCAGGATGGGGATGGCGTCGTAGCCCGATATCTCGAGGATCCTTCCCACGAGCGAGAGGGGCGTCTCCTCCCAGAGGGCATAGGTCTTGCTGATGCAGTTGTCCTTGATCGGCAGGTTGGGGCGCAGCTGGGCGATGGCGCCGATGAGGTCGGCCACGCTGATGAGCCCGATCATCGCCCCGTTCTCCACGACCGGGAGCCTCCTGATGTTATGCCGGACCATCAGCTGGGCCGCCTCCGAGATGGGAGCGTCCGGCCTGATGACGACCGGGTCAGGCGTCATCAGGAGCCCGAGCTGGGTCTCGTCCGCTTTCCGGAGGAGGTCCTTTCGGGTGATGATGCCGACGAGCTCGCCGGCTTTGAGGACCGGGACTCCGCTGATACCCGTGCGTTTCAGGATACGCAGGACATCGTCACGGTTTCCGGGGATCTCAATGCAGACGACGTCGGTGATCATGAAGTCCCGGACGAGCATCTGCCCTGAAGAGGTTATGATCTCACCACCGTCGTCGTGATGGGGCTGTTCTGCACCACGTAGTCGGTCACGCTCCCGAGCAGGAGACGATCGACGCCGCTCTTCCCGTAGGACCCGAGGAAGATGCGATCGGCTCCCAGCTCTTCGGCGAGGGCAACGATCTGGGATCCCGCATGCCCCTGCCGGAGATGCGTCGTGACCGAGACGCCCGCAGCCTCTCCCTTTTTACGGGCCGCTGCAAGGATATCCTCGCCTTCCTTCTGCAAAACACTATAGATGATTTCGAGTGTGTTGTCCATGGGAAGGGACGAAAAGAGCCCGGATTCAACTACATAAACGACGTGAACTTTGGCCTTCCAAACGCTGGCCTCACCGAGAGCCTCGTCGAAAGCCCGGCTAGCAGGTTCGGAACCGTCTATAGCAACAAGTATCGTACGGAACATACACACCACGCAGAACAGATACTTCGTATTTGGTTTCTACTGCAGGGTTAAAACAGTTTGTTCGATAGATGAAGAATTCAGCCGCTTTACAATGGTTGTCCGGATATCTTTGCTGAAGGCGAGGTTGGATTTCGCCGGGTTTACGACAACGAAATGCGCTTCCTGCCCCTCTTCGAGGTATCCGGATCTCCCGGCGAGGCCCGCACCGGCGATCGCGGCACGCAGGACCTCTGCAGGGGGCGCGCGGTAGACGGTTGCCGTAAACGCCATCTCCTGGAGGAGATCCGGCTGAACGAACATGACGTTGTCCGTCCCGAGAAGGAACCGGCCGCCGAGTTCGAGGATGCGCGCTATCGGCGGGTGAGCCGCCGATGCCGCAACCCCGAGCAGCCAGTTCGACCGCGGGCAGACGACGATAGGAATCCCCGCTTCAACGATCCGCCTGAGGTGTGCGTCGGTTGCGTGGGTGCAGTGGACGAGCAGGTCGGGTTCGAACGCGAGCGCCTCGTCGATATCGTCCGGGTTCTTCTCCCCGGCGTGGAAGGCGACGAGTCTTCCCGCGGCCCGTGCCTCCCTGACGACCTCTTCGGCGTTTTTCACGTCGTGGACGCTGCTGATGCCCGCCCCGTCGCTGACCGTCTCGCCGCCTTCGCGGCCGAGGATGACGGGCCGGCAGCCGAGACCGGCCGCCGCCTCGCGGAGCGCCGCAACCCCGTCGGCCCCCCCTTCCCGGAAGTCGGCAAACCCGGTCGTCCCGGTCGCGACCATCGTCATGATGCTCGACCGCATCCCGGAGACGAGGTCGACCCGCGGGGTCGCCGCAAGGATCCGGTGTTTCAACCCGTTCGGCGGTTTGACGAGGTCGGCGAGGCTGCCCCGGGCGGGGAGGTCCATCGCGACGGTGTCGCCGAGATGGGTATGGGCGTTGAAGAAGGCGGGCACGATCCACCGGTCCGGCGTCCCAAAAGAGGGCTCTATCGCGGTGACGATACCCCCGGAGACGGTGATGCTGACATCTTCTTCCCGGAGGTCTTCGCCGATGAGCGCCCGGCCGGTGACGACGTATGATCTCTGCTGCATCCTGCGACCTTTGTTTTATATATTGCGAGGGAGAATATTTGAGTATGGCGAAAAAATCTGGCGGAAGACTGGTATCCTCTGCCGGCCTGGTCAACTACTACGACAGCGAAGATCACCGCGCCGTCCACATCGACCCGAAGGTCGTGATCGTCCTGACCATCGTGACCGGAGCTGCAGTCTTTATCCTCAATGCTCTCTTCTAATCCTTTTTGTTCTCTTTCAGGGCGGCCCTGACGACGTCCTGCTCCGGCGTGAAGTAGACCATATCGTGACCCTTCCAGGTCCGGCAGTTCCTGAAGACCACGGCAGGGACACCCTGGTGGCTCTCGCCCATGACGAAGTTGGCGAAGGCTGCAACCTCGTCGACCACCGCTTCTTCGGTGATCTCGAGGACATGGCCGAAGAGGTCGGTGTCGCCCCGGTAATCGTTGATCGCCGTCATTCCCGCCCACCCGATGGCGATGCCGGTCTGTCCGCGCCGAAACGACCTGCCGCAGGTGTCGGTGATGATCACCCGGACATCCTTTCCCGTGATCCGGCGGACCGCGTCCCGGACCTCTGCGGCAGCCCCCATGGGGTCGGGCGGGAGGATGATGAGCCGGCCGTCTTCGATGTTGCTGTGGTCGACGCCTGCCCGCACGCCGATGTGGCCGGAGGGCAGCTCCGAGAGGATGAACGGGTATTCAAGCAGGATCTCGGTGGACGAGTCCAGCACCGCCTGCACGAAGCGGGGGTCTTCCTTTGTCTTTGCCGCGATCCGCACGGCGTCCGCACCGGGGGTGATGCCGGCGAGATTGCGTGTGAAGCCCTTTGCTTTCGAGTAGACCGATGAGGCGACGACAAGGATGTCTCCGTCTTCGAATGCGACACGATCGCAGATGAGAGCAGGCAGATCGTCGCCCTGCTGTATCAGGGGGAGGCCCAAAACACCGATTACCTGGATATCCATGGAACTCACAATCAGTGGTCGTCTCCGCATGCAGAAAAATGCTCGGGTTTTCACGCAGGGGGCTCTGACGGATTGTGGGGATTACTCGTGATTCCGGCCGGGCGCGGCGGAAAAAATGACTGATGCGAGGAAGGTGCGAGAGGGAGAGTATTCCCCTCTCCTGTCTCCACCTCCCGCGATACCTGTAGCCCCCACCCCGCCCGGCCTTCGGCCTCCTCGTTCGCACCTAACGGTGCTCAAACTCCTGTCCTTCGGACAGTCGTTCCCAGCCCCTCAGGGGCGGGGGCAGTGCGTGGCGATATGCGACTGGCCGAAGGGCAGGAGCAGGAGAAGACCAAAGGTCTTGGACTGTCGGTGGGAAGCCGTGCACGGTTCTTCTCTGGAGTTTCCCCATGCAGTGGACCGTGGGGGACTGCGCACCTCTGGTGCTCGAGCTCCTGCCCTTCGGCCAGTCGCTTATCGCCATTGGGGGAACGACGCTCCGGAGAACGACTGCCCGTAGGACAGGAGTTTGAGAAGCCTTCTGGCTTCGAAGAGCGGAGTTCGAGCACCGAAGATGCGAAGTGTGACCGGAGGGAGTTTGAGAAGACCGAAGGTCTTCGAGTGGGGCTGACGGGGAGTGCGATGCTCCCGAAGGAGCGGAGCATGAGAAGCCGTTGGGCTTCGAGGGGGGAGCATGCCCCCCTCCCCTGTCTCCTCACACCAGATGGCTCTCCTCAAAAGTCCCCCACCGCCCGCGCTTCGCGCTCCTCAGTCGCACCTATCGGTGCTCAAACTCCTTCCCCTACGGGGAAGTCGTTCCGCCCCCTGGGGGCGGGCAGTGCGTGGCGATATACCCTCCAAAGCCGTGCATAGGAGCAGTCAATCCGATACGAACGCCTATCGACAGGACATGAGTTTGAGCACCAACAGGTGCGCAGGCAGAGGAGACCCACTCCCCCACAGCTCACCCGCAGGGTAACCCCACGCCTTCCCTCAGCCGGAACTCCGGCTCGAACGAGGCGATCAGGTCGAGGTACTGCTCGACGGTGCGGGTGAAGAGAAAGTGCTCCCGCACCCGCTCGCGCGCCGCGCGCCCGAGCCGCTCTGCGAGGTCGGGGTCGCGGAGCAGCCGGACGATCCTCTCCGCTGTCTCATCGACGGAGGAGACCAGGAATCCGGTCTTTCCATCCTGGATCTGGTAACGGATCCCGCCGACGTCTCCGCCGATCACCGCCGCACCCTTCCACATCGCTTCTGAGACCGTCAGCCCGAACCCTTCCCGGAGGGACTTCTGCAGGACGACCGCCGCCCGCCGCTGGAGTGCGTTCACCAGCGCCCCGTCCTGGACGCTCAGCACGATGACCCGCTCGTTTCTGTGGGCGAGGAGCGACCGGTAGACCTCGGCGCCCTCCGGGTCGTCGGTCGCCACGTTCCCGACGAGAACCAGAGTGCACTCCTCCTCCTTCCGGGCTTTCTCGAACGCGCGGAGGACCCCAACGGGGTCTTTCCAGCGATCGAACCGGGAGACCTGCACCACCAGGGGGAGATCGGTCGGGATGCCGTAGTGCGCGAGGCGCTCGTCGATGGCGCTCTCGGAGAGGTCCTTGTTCACGATGGAAAACGGGTCGATCCCGGGCGTGAAGAAGACCTGCGGTCTCGCGAGATCCTGCCGGTACTCCCCGCAAGAGAGGACGACGGCGTCGTATTTCTCGATGAACGGGGCCAGGTAGTCCCAGACCTTCCGGTTCGGCGTGGTGAGGTCGAGGTGGCAACGCCACACCCAGGGGCACTTCTTCCGGTAATGGGTGATCAGCGGGAGCGGCTGCGGGTCGTGGACGAAGACGATGTCGTGGTCGATGTGGTTCCTCACGGCGTTCTCGTGAATGACGTTCTCGTAGATCTCCTTCTTCCGGCCGGTCAGGTTGATCTCGGCCCCCTGGAGGGCGTTGTGAAACTTCTTCGTCACGCTGAAGTAGTCCGGCGGGCCGTGGACGACGCGCCACCCGGTCTCTATGCCGAGGCTGTTCATCAGGAGCGTCAGGGAGGAGAGGATCTGGGATACCCCGCCGCCGTAGTAGGTGGAGTTCATGTGCAGGACATGCATGTCGTAGAGCGGTCGTGCCTTCGCTTCGATGCGGCGCACGACCTCTTTTCCGACATACTGTTCGTAGTCTCCGATTGTGTGAATCACGCTCATCCCGATCGCTCCTGCATCGAAGCGTTCGTTCTTATGCATACCGGTGAGTCCCGGCAGATGCCGCTCCTGCATAACGATATATAGGTGCCGCGGCACCCATCAGCAAAGAGAGGAAGAAACATGGAAGAGGCACCGGAACGGGATGATACTCTGCCGGGAACGGCGGAGTCCTACTGGATGGCCACCTCGCCGGAGACGGGGTTTTTGCCGCTCGACGGAGACGGGCGCGTGGACGTCACGGTGATCGGCGGCGGGATTGCAGGCATCACCACGGCCTTCCTCCTGAAGAAGGCGGGGCTGACGGTCGCCCTCATCGACGCCTACCGGATCGCCACCGGCGCCACCGGCTATACGACGGCGAAGATCACGGCGCTCCACCGCCTCGTCTACGCCGACCTGATCGACCGGTTCGGGAGCGTGAAGGCCCGGCAGTATGCCGCTGCGAACCAGGCAGGGATCGAGCAGGTCGCGTCCCTCGTCCGGGAGTACAACATCCCGTGCAGTTTTGAGCGGAAACCCGCCTACACCTACGCGGAGTCGGAGGAGGACCGCGACCTCGTCATGGCCGAGGCGGACGCGGCAAAGAGCCTCGGCCTTCCGGCGGTCTTCACGGAAGAAGTCCCCTTGCCGGGCAGGATGCACGGGGCGGTGGTCCTCGAGGACCAGGCGCAGTTTCACCCGCGTAATTACCTCCTGCTCCTCGCCGGGCACCTCCCGGGGGAGGGGAGTTACGTCTTTGAGATGACGAGAGCCCTCGACATCGAGGAGCGGGCGGGCGGCGTCACGGTGAAGACCGACCGGGGCTCGCTCAGCTCCCGCTACGCGGTCCTCGCCACGCAGTACCCGATCTATGACCAGCCCGGCGCCTACTTCGCCCGGATGCACCCGTCGAGGTCGTATGCGCTCGGCATCCGTATCGATGAGCCGTTCCCGAACGGGATCTTCATCAACGCCGCGGGACCCGTCCACTCCTGGCGGTCGCAGCCCGCCGGCGACGGCGACCTCGTCATCGTCACCGGGGCGCCGCACGACACCGGGACGGTGACCGATACCCGGGCGCATTACCGGAGCCTCGAGGCCTACGCCCGGTCGGTCTACCCGGTCAGGGCCGTCGACTATCACTGGTCGGCGCAGGACTACATCACCCTCGACCGTGTCCCCTATATCGGCCCGCTCGCCGAAGGCCACGACCGCGTCTATGTCGCGACGGGATTTGGGAAGTGGGGGATGGCCACCGGCACGGCGGCGGGGATGATCCTCACCGATATGATCCGGGGTCGCACGAACCCCTGGGCGGAGGTCTTCGACCCCTCCCGGTTCCGGGAGCAGCCTGAGTTCCCCGACCGGGCCCGGAAGAGACTCGAGGCCGCCGGGGGGACGATCGAGGTCGAGGCCGGCCGGTTCGACCGGGAGGTCGCGGCGATACCGCCCGGGGAGGGGAAGATCGTCGAGGCGGGCGGGCAGAAGGTCGCGGTCGTCCGGGATGGACGCGGCGGGATCCAGACGCTGGACCCGACCTGCATGCACATGGGCTGCACCGTCGCCTGGAACAACGCGGAAAGGTCCTGGGACTGCCCCTGCCACGGCTCCCGCTACGATGCCCGCGGGAGGGTGCTCGGGAGCCCGACGGTGAGGGACCTGAAGGGGAAGAAGGTCGTGCGGAAGTGAGACCGGGAGGGCGCACCTATATATGGTCCCGGCATAATGGTGACCGCCCGCCGCCCTTTCCCGGCACCCGCCGGGGCCGGCGGGCAGAAGGAGGCGTAACCTATGGAGCATGGACCGGGTCCGGTGTATGGCCTGCCGGGCAGGCACGAGTCGTTCTGGATGGAGACCACCCCCGAGACGTCGCATCCCCCCCTGCCGGGGAACCTGGAGACCGACGTGGCGGTCGTGGGCGGCGGTATCACCGGGATCACCACCGCCGTCCTGCTCAAGCAGGCAGGCTACACGGTCGCCGTGATCGAGGGGGGGAGGATCTACCGGGGGGTGACCGGCCACACGACGGCGAAGGTGACCTCGCTCCACCGGCTCATCTACCGGGAGCTGGTCTCCCGGTTCGGGGGCGGGCAGGCGAAGCAGTACGCCGACGCCAACCAGGCGGCGATCGAGACGATCGCATCGTTCGTCCGGGAGTACGGGATCCCCTGCGATTTTGTCAGGAGACCCGCCTACACCTACGCGGAGTCGGAGGACTCCCGCGACCTCGTCATGGCCGAAGCGGACGCGGCACGGAGCCTCGGCCTCCCGGCGACGTTCGTGGAGGAGATCGGGCTCCCCGGGCGGACCTACGGGGCGGTCCGGTTCGCCGACCAGGCGCAGTTCCACCCGCTGAAGTACCTCAGGCACCTCGCTTCCTTCATACCGGGCGACGGGAGTTACATCTTCGAGGAGACCCGGGCGCTTGAGGTGCAGGACGGCAGGGACTCCTGCACTGTCAGGACGGCGCTCGGGACCGTCACGGCACGAAACGTCGTCCTCGCGACCCACTACCCCTTCTACGACGGCCCCGGGTTCTACTACTCCCGGATGGAGCCTTCGCGCTCCTACGTCCTCGGCGTCCGGACCGGCGAGGTGTTCCCGGACGGGCTCTTCATCAACGCCGAGGGGACCGTCCACTCCTGGCGGTCGCAGCCCACCGATGCCGGCGAACTGGTGCTCGTCGGCGGCATGGAGCACCGGGCCGGCGAGAACGTGGATACGCGGGAGCACTACCGCGCCCTCGAAGCCTATGCCCGGTCGGTCTACCCGTCCACCGCCGTCGACTACCGCTGGTCGGCGGAGGACTACATCACCATCGACGGCGTCCCTTACATCGGCCCGCTCGCCGCCGGCCACGAGAACGTCTACATCGCGACGGGCTTCCGGAAGTGGGGGATGACCAACGGCACCGCGGCGGCGATGATCCTCACCGACATGATCCAGGGCCGCACGAACCCCTGGACGGAGGTCTACGCCCCCGACCGGTTCAAGCCGGCGGCATCGGTCCGGCGGTTCCTCGTCCATAACATCGAGGTTGCCGAGAAATACATCGGCGGCGCGATATCCCGGCCGGCCGGGGACCTCCGGGACATCCCCCCCGGGGAGGGGAAGATCCTGATAGTCGAGGGCGAGAAGGCCGGGGTCTTCCGGGACCGGGAGGGGAGGGTCCACGCGGTCAACCCCACCTGCACCCATCTCGGGTGCGTCGTCGCCTGGAACAGCGCCGAAGAGACCTGGGACTGCCCCTGCCACGGCTCCCGCTACGATGCCGACGGGAGGGTGATCCACGGGCCGGCGGTGAGGGATCTCGCGCCGCGGGGGACCCGGAAGGAGTGAAGAGGTGGAGAATAGCCAATACGGTCGCGAAGGACAAAACAATCGAACGAGGAACGAGCCCGGTGCAGTGGACCGTGGTGAATATCGTCACGCACTGCCCCCGCCCCTCAGGGGCGGGGAACGACTTCCCCGCAGGGGAGGGAGTTTGAGCACCGCAGGTGTGAATGAGGAGGCCGAAGGCCGGGCGGGGTGGGGGTTACACGCGTTTCCGTACCGTGGAGACAGGGGAGGGGGGCGAGCCCCCCTCCCCGTCAGCCCCACTTCGCACCTTCGGTGCTCGAACTCCGCTCCTGCGGAGCGTCGTTCCCCCCATGGCGATACTTCCACGGTCCAGCGCATGGGGACTGCCTTATTGTCAAAAACCCATTCTGCATCGCAATCACCTGATGCGCGAACTCCTGATTCATCGACAGCCGTTCTTCGAGCATCGCCCCACATAGCACCTTCAATCACAAAAGAAGACCGGATGGATAACTATAAATCCACCCGCCTGCACATTCCCTCTAAGAATGTATCTCGTCATCCGCTGTCCGGGCTGCAAGACCTTCACCTACGTGGACCGTTACCAGCGCTGGAGGCTCTGTCCGATGTGCGGCGAGGCGATCAACGTCGGACGTGCACCGATCTACCTGGACGTCGATGACTTTTTAGACGCAGAACGGGTGGTTGAGCAGTTGGAGTCGTACCTGCACCGGACCCGGAAGCAGGACCTGACGGAGCAGGACCTCCAGCGGCTGCGGGCCCGGTATGCCGAGTGGGTAAAGAACCGGGTCTGATCACCAGAGACGCCCGCACCCGGGACAGAGCATGCTCACTCTCCTTCCGCAGTGCGGGCAGAAAAGGCCCGTACGTTCGTTGCTGGAGAGCGGTCTCCTGCACTTCTTACAGTGAATCGGGGCCTCGAACCCACACTCGTGCCTGACCATCAATCCAGATATACGTAGTCCTTCACAAAAAGGTTTCCTTTTCCCCGATTCGCGATATCCCCGGTGAAATGGATAAGCGTGCGGCCCTCGTGCTGAACCGCACCAACCTTCTTGAATGTAGGGAGCATCCCCTGCGCGGTCCCGTAGACATAGCAGGAACCGGCCTTCATGTTCGCAGCCGGGCGGCGGCAGTTGCCGTGGATGACGAGCATCCCGCCGTGCATCTCCGCACCGGCCATATCCCCGGCATCGCCGTGGACGATCACGGTCCCGCCGGCGATCTGCTCCGCGAGGTAATCCCCGACGTTCCCGAAGACCTCCACGGTGCCGCCGGTCATCCCCTTCCTGCCGCCGCGGTATCCCGACGCACAGTAGTCGGCGGCGTTGCCCCGGCATATGATGGTCCCGCCGCCCATCTCCCTCCCGAGCCAGCCGTCGGCGTCGCCGTGGACCTCGATCGTCCCGCCGGTCATGAAATTGCCGCAATGCATCCCGATACCGCCGAGGACGGTGACCTTCCCGGCCTCCATGTACTCGCCGACCCGCTTCAGGCGGAACGTGTCGCCCGATAAGACGACCTCGACATCCTCCGCCCGGTCGGCGCTCCCCTCCACGGCGACCAAGAAGACCTCATCGAGCCTGAGCTCCCGGTTTCCCCGCCAGACCAGGAGATCGGTGCCGGAAAGGAAGTTCTTCGGGACGATCGACTCCGCCTCGATCGGGATGAACGACCTCGCGGTGGGTTTCATGGTGAGCGTGATCTTCATCATATCTCCGCCTCCGTCTCGATGCACCGGTTCCGGTTCAGGTACTCCTCCTGCACCGGGTAGTTCCTCATCCGGACCGTGTAGTAGCGGTCGAACTTCTCGATGAACTCAGGGTCTTTCCCCATATCGTAGGCGTCGGAGACCTTCGGCTTGACCCAGAACGTGGCATTGCTCCCGTCGATCAGGCACTCGCCCCTCCTGGCGACGACCCTGCCCCGCTTGATCGTGTACTCGGTCCGGGCGAACGCATCGATCACCTTCTGGTAGTCAACCGATGGGTCCACCTCATCGATCCGGAGGGGGTAGACAGCGACGTCCGCATAGGCGCCCGGCCCGAGATAGCCTTTCCCGATATCCTGGATCCCGAGCGCCCTTGCCTGACCGGCCCGGGTCATCACCGCGATCTCGTGCCAGTCCAGTTCCCGCTCGATCGCCGGGAGGGGCACCCGCGATTCGGTGTCCGGGTGGATCGTTGCAAACTCGGCGTCGCGATACTTCTTGCTCATCAGGAGGGCGATGATCTCCGGGTATTTGACGAACGGCGCCCCGTTCGGGTTGTCCGTCGTGAGCAGGCACTGCCAGGGGCTCTTCGTGAGGAGCGCGAGTTCGAGGCCGATCGCCCACATGATCGAGTTGACCAGGTTCTTGCGCCGGTAGAGGACCGGGATGATCCCGGAGCCGGTCTCGAGTTCCACGTCGTGGTTGCTCCACTTGTCGTGGTGGAGCCGGTAGAGGTTGAACTCCATCGGCCCGTCGGCGGTCATCGTCGTCGTCCGGCCGAACATCACCTGCCCCATGTCCATGACGATCTGCGGGCGCATGTTGACGAAACTTGCTATCGGCTCGCTCTTCGAGCAGAAGTCCTTCCACCCCGACCCGCCGTAGGCGTGGAACTGGACGTGCGTCGCGTACAGCGTCTGCCGCTTCGGGTTCAGGTCCGGGATGAGGCCGAAGGATCCGAGCGTGCAGGTGTAGTTCCCCGGGGTGCCCAGGTTGTTACAGTGGAGGTGGACCGAGTGCGGGAGGTGGAGGAGCTCGTTCGCCTCGACGACCGACCGGATGATCTCGGCCGGCGTCACCTCGAAGTAGGGGACCGGGTCGCGGATGCACGTGACGTTCTTGCCCCACTGCCAGGCCTCGGTGCCGCCGGGGTTCGTGAGTTTGACGCCGAAGCCCTTCACCGCCCGGAGCGTCCAGGCGATGATGGCTGCAACGCGCTTGATATCGCCGTCGCGGACCGCCTCCATGATCCCCCAGTTCCCGTCGAAGAGGGTGTTCGCCATCGTGTCCTGGAGCGGCGTGTAGATGAACTCCTCGTGGGTGTGCCGTGCCTCGAGCGGCGCCATCGCGCCCTCGAGCAGGGTGGTGTAACCCATCACGCTGTAGCGGTAGCTGTTGCCGTAGGTGGTCGGGACGCTGTAGCCGGACGTGGCGTGCAGCGGCCCGCGCCGGGGCGTCCTCCCCGCTCGCATATCTTCAGGGCTCATGTAGCGCCCGAAGTTCACCTTCGTCCCACAGATATGGGTGTGCGAATCGATCCCGCCCGGCATCGTGAGCATGCCGTGGACGTCGATCACCTCCGCCGCACCGCTCACCTCCTCGACGATCCTGCCGTCGTGGATGGCGATATCCATCGTCTCGGCGTTGATGGACCGGAGCGGGTCGATGACACAGGCGTTCTTGATCAGAAGTTCGCTCATTGCCCTTTCGCCTCCTGCATCAGTGCATACATCTTCAAGAGGACCTCCCGGTCGGAGGGATAGCCGGTGGAGAGGACCTGCCTCGTCCGGATGGGCACCCCATCCATCCGGTATGCCGTCCCCACGGCATCGATCCCGGTCACCGCCACCGGGATCTGGACGTTACAGAACGCGGTCGTGGCGTTCGGGTAGGGGTCGAGCTGGACCACCGGGATCTCCGCGAGGTGCTCCAGGCACTTTCGCGGGAAGTGGGCGGCCGGGTCGCTTCCGACGATCAGCGCCGCGTCGCACTCTTTCCGGGCCAGGATATCCACCGCCGTCGTCTCCCCGGGGTTGTAGAAGGCGATCCCCCGGGAGAAGTCGATCCCGAAGGGATAGCCGGTCATCCAGGTGTTCACTTCATTGGACCCGTAGACGTTGTAGTGGCCCCGCATCGCCGATATGGTGAACTTCGTGTGCCGGCTCAGCTCCGAAACGAGCTCGATGGCGTTCCTGATGTTCTTGTACTTCCCGCGGGTCATCGTGAGGCCGAGGCCGAAGTAGACCGCCCCGAACTTCGCACTCTTGCAGAGGTTCGCCACCCGGATGAGTTGCTCCCGGGTAACGCCCGCGACCGTCCGCGGGATCGTCTCCGTCTTCCCCCGGACGATTGCCCGGAGTGCGGAGAGGACCGCATAGTCCCCGCCGGGTTTGATCTGGACGAATTCGTCGGCGATGTTCGCGGTCTGGGTCTTCCTGACGTCGACGAC
This sequence comes from Methanoculleus sp., assembly GCF_036677455.1. Lineage (GTDB taxonomy): Archaea > Halobacteriota > Methanomicrobia > Methanomicrobiales > Methanoculleaceae > Methanoculleus. The sequence continues at coordinate 21,834 of NZ_JAVBWL010000041.1, forward strand.
GATCACCTTCCGGTCGCGGAAGGCGTTATCGAGGAAGAAGCCTTCGGCGTAGCGCGTGTAGCGCGAGAGGTGGCGGGGGTGGGCGTCGATCGGGTTCGACCCCCAGTAGATGACGAGGTCCGCCCGGTTCTTCACCACCCCGAGGGTGCATCCCGGGTGCCCGACCTCCTGGATGGCCAGGATCGACGGCCCGTGGCAGACCGAGGAGGTGTTGTCGATGACGCCCCGGACGAGCTCGGCCATGTGCACCCCCACGCACTGGGCCTCCCCGTGGGTCCCGCTCCACCCGTAGAGGAGCGGGCGCTCGGCAGAGAGGAGCATATCGGCGGCGTAGCGGATCGCCTCATCGTAGGTGATATCCTTCCACGCGTCTCCATCGCGCAGGATCGGGTTCTTCAGCCTCTTCTCGCCCATGAACTTCTTCGTGCCGAGTTCACAGGCGTTTGCGACAGCGACCACCCGGTCGTTCTCCACCTCCACCTCGATGTCGTCGCAGAGGCATCCGCAAAACGGGCAGACCGCGTCCTTAACGATCATAGGCAAGCCCTCCCAGGTCTTCCATCAGTCCGTGAACGGTCTTCGGTTCTTCATCCGTCGGTTCGATCGCCACCTCATGCGACTTGAAGTCCGGCATCCCGGTGGAGTGGGTGTCGGCAGCGACGATATGGTTTGCGTAGGGCCCGTAGGGGACAAAGACGGCGCCGATTTCCACCCCCGGCGACGCAACCGCCCGCATGACGACCTCCCCGCAGGGGCCCGTCACCCGGACGGCATCTCCGTCGTCAAGCCCGAGTTCCAGCATATCGAACTCGTGCATGAAGCAGGTCGAGGTCTCCGCCGCGTAGGCGGCGGAAGTCTTGTTCTCGACCGTCACGCCCTGGTTCACCGTCCGGCCCGTGATCATGAGAAACATCATGCCTCCGCCTCCTCCACCTGCACCCCTTCCACCATCCGGGCGACCCGGATGGCCCGGTTCGGGCAGTTGAGTTCGCAGGTCTTGCACCCCGTGCACTTCTCCTCGTGGAGTATCGTCACCCGGCCGCCCTCGATCCGCATGATCACCTCGTCGCTTGAGGAGGTCCCCGTCGCCCCGAGTTGCGGGTCGATCTCCCGGTTGACCGGGCAGGAGACGCAGCAGTTCCCGCACCGCATGCAGAGGCTGTCGTCGACCTGGAGGTGGTACCACGACCAGAACGCCGTCCCATCGCGCCGGGTGACGTCGAGGATCCGCCCGCTTGAGAGAACGCCTTCCGGGCATGCCTCGACGCAGAGGCCGCACCGGATGCAGTGGCCCGGGTAGATCTCCGGTCCGCACTCGTCTTTGCGCCGCACGACCGCGATGGCCCCGGGCGCAGGGCAGATCATCATGCAGGAGAGGCACTCCGTGCACGCCTGATCCGTCCGGACCGGGTAGTCCTTGAAGTAGGAGGGGGTCTTGAGCGGCGCGGTCTTCACGGTGAAGAACTTCTTCAACCACTCCGGCCGGAGGAACTCTCGCAGGTAGTAGATGACCGATCGCATATCCTCACCTCTCGTTGCACGCGATGCAGGGGTCGCTGCTGATGAAGATCGACGTCACGTCCGCTATCGACGCGGCGTCGGTGATCATCGCGTGGGCGCAGGCCTCGATGTTCATGATCGAGGGCGTCCGGATCGCGATATCGACCACCCTCCCGTAGTCGTCGGTCTTGATGGCGTAGGTCAACTCCCCGCGGGGGGCTTCGCCGGCATACGACGTCTCGCCCGCCTTGCAGAACCCGCCGCCCCGGATAGGCCCTTCGGGGAGGTTTTCCACGCATTTTCGTATTAAGTCAATGCTCTGGAAGACCTCCTGGAACCGGACCATGATCCGGGCGAAGTTGTCGCCCTCCGTCCGGGTGATCTGGGTAAAGCCGAGTTCCCGGTAGGTCGGGTGGCGGAGGCGGAGATCGGAGTCCTCGACGCCGCTCGCCCGGGCCGTGGGGCCGACGGTATGGGACCGGATCGCCTCTTCCCGGCTCATGACCCCGATACCTTTGCTCCGAAGAGCGATCAGGGGGCCGGTCTCGAATATCCGGACGTGCCGCTTCATCTCCTCCTCCACCTTCGCGAGGTCGGCGAGCAGCGCCGCACCATCCTCGGGGAGGAGGTCGAACCGGACCCCGCCCGGGATCATGTAGGCGGTGTTGATCCGGGAGCCCGTGAGCCGCTCCAGGTTGTCGAGGACGGTCTCCCGGGTGTTCAGGAGGTACATCGCGAGCGTCTCGTGCTCGATCGTGTAGCAGTAGGAGAAGTTCGCGAGGATGTGGCTTGCCATCCGGTCGAGCTCGTTCGCGACGACCCGGAGGTACGCCGCCCGCGGCGGCACGGCGATACCGCTGATCTCCTCCATCGCCTCGATGAAGACCATGTTGTGGATGACCGAACAGATCCCGCAGACACGTTCGGCAAGGAACATCACCTCCTGCCAGGGGCGGCCCCGCATGATCCGCTCGATCCCTTTCTTCATGTACCCGAGCTCGACCTCGACCCCGAGCACCCGCTCGCCCGCCGTCTCGCACTTGAGACGGGCAGGCTCCTTCCAGCAGGGGTGCACCGGGCCGAGGGGTATGGATACGTCGACGGTCTTCTTCATGTTTGTAGTTTCTCCTCGTAGTCTTTGAATATCAACGGCGCGACCGAGAGGATGGCGGAGAGGATCTCGGTCGGGCGAGGCGGGCAGCCCGGCACGCTTGCCGCGATGGGGATGTAGTTCTCGGCGGGCGGCGTGGTCAGGGAGCCCCTCCGGTTATAGACGCACCCCGATATCGGGCAGTTCCCGATCGCGACGGCCACCTTCGGCTCCGGGATCTTCTCCCAGATATCGCGGAGTTTGTCCACCCACTGCGGGGTGACGGAGCCGATGACCAGGAGGACGTCGGCCTCCCGGGGGTTGTTGTGGACGTAGATACCGTACTGTTCGATGTCGTAGCGCGGCGCAAGGCAGGCGAGCACCTCGATGTCGCAGCCGTTGCAGGACCCGACGTCGACGTAGCTGACGTGGATCGACCGTGACCGGACGGCGTTCTTGATGTCCTGGAGGATGCTCATGAGAGGACCGCCTCCCGGACCCGTGCTCTTCCTCGTTCGAGGGCCTCGTCGGCGGCTGAACCTTCCTGTATCATCGTTGTTGTCTCGTTGTATATGGTCTGCATCACTTCCGTATCCACAAGCGGCACGAACCGGGTGAAGAGTTCGCAGCCAAGTTCCCGGGCGACCGCATTACCGTTATCGGCGTGCTCCTGCCCCATCTCCCACCGGGACTCGAGGTTCTCAAGCAGGGACATATCGAACCGCCGGAGCATCGTCCGCCGGAGTTTTGCCTCACCTATACCGAGATACCGGGCAATCGCCCGGACGGTCTCGTCGTGTCGCGTGCTCGTCAGGATGGTGTACTTCATCTGCCGGAGGTCCTTCTCGTAGAGGTAGCCGGTCATACGATCCCTCCCGCCTTCGCGAGGGCATAGACGACAAAGAGGCCGATCACCAGCCAGAGCAGCGCCATCTCGAGCTGCTTGAGCCTCTTTGCATCTGTGGCGTAATGGACGAGCGAGAGGGCGACAAGGATCCCGGAGAGGACCACCGCCTCGTAAAAGACCGTCCGGTTCGTCACCCACTGCAGGACCGCGATGACGATGTAGATGACCGCCCCTAAGAGCACCATCCTGCGGATCATGGCATCACCCACCAGAGAACCGCGGCGTAGCCGACCATCAGCAGGGTGATGATCCCCTGGACGGTGACGCTGTCAAACGGCGAGAGCATGGGTGTTACCGCGCAGACGAACGAGAGTGATACGAGGACGACCGTCATGATGACGAGGGCCAGAGAGAACGGCACGGCCCCGATGAAGATCGCGACGAATGCGAAGAGGAGGACGAACGTCTTCAGCCCGTCGATCACGGAGATCCCGGCCCGCCAGACGCCGAAGTGCTCGGTCTTGTAGCCGCTCACGAGTTCTTTACTCTCGACGATCGAGAAGGGGCCGTAGGGCAGTTTCGAGAGGATGACGAGGTACATGGCTATCGCGGCAGGCGGGGCGATCAGGAGGAGCGGGCCGTGGACCGCCTGGTAGGCGATGATGTCACGGAGCATGAGCGAGTCCGTGAAGAAGTAGATCGCCGCGATCGTCACAAAGAGCGGGATCTCGGAGGCCGCGGATATGACCGACCGGACGCCGCCGAACTTGCCGTAGGGCGACCCCGAGGAGAGCCCGAACCCGTGCTCGACGACCTTGTGCAGCATGTAGATCGCAAAGAGGATCAGGATGCTCTCGCCCGCAAGGACGACGAAGAGCGCGGCGCTCCATATGCCGATGCCGATGAGCACGACCCCGACGTAGAGCAGGCTGCTCGCCGTCTTCGGGACCCAGGTGCTCTTGAACGAGAACTTCAGGGCGTGGAGGATCTCCTGCCAGACGGGGGGGCCCGGTCGCATCTGTACCCGTGCGATGACTTTCCGGTGGAGCCCCAGCAGGAGGAGGCCGAATGCTGCTGCAAATACCAGGTACTCGATCATGTCAGTATCCTATGAACGGGATGTCCTCTTCTCCGCCCGGCGCCCGCCACCAGAGCGCGAGGGAGAGCACCAGTACGGGGAAGGCGATCACGATGGCTGTCTCGGCCGCCCAGAGCGGTATGAGGGATGCCGCGAGCAGCCCCCATGCGACGGCGATGACGAGGGCCGATGCCGCGAGTCCGTAGGTAACTGTCGTTCTCTTCATGGCAATCAGATGGTTATGACAATCTCCACGACGCGGAGGAAGATCAACAGCGACGAGAGGGAGCACATGATGACGTAGGGGGCGCCGGGCGCCCGGAACATCTCGGCCTTCGCCGCGTAGAACGGCGCCATCCCCTCTCCGATGACGCCGAGGGCGAGGAAGATCTTGGCCACCAGCGGGACCGCAAACCCGCCGCCCGCAAGGACCGGTATCGCGAGCGTGCCGGTGGTCGCCGCGACCAGGGCCGCGCCCCCGAAGAGCGGCAGGGTGGCGACCATGGCGACGATGCCGTACTCGTATGCCGCGTTGAGGACGTGGCGGCTTTTGACCGCCGCGACGATGCCGATGTTCGCGATCCCGACGAGGGAGACGAAGAGCGTGAAGTTGAAGAGGTCCCCGCTCCCCATCGCGCCCATCGTTGCAAGGCCGCAGGCGATCGCCATGAACCGCCGGAAACGCATCTCGGAGACCGTCGTCTCCTTCGCGTAGTAGGCGTCGCCCCCGAACGCGATGTCCACCTGCTTCTCGGGCCTGCTTGCGATGGCAAGGGCGGTGAAGATCAGCGCGAGCAGGAAGAGCGTGGTGGTGTAGGGGGTGTAATAATGGAGGATATCCCCGAACTCCAGCACGAAGAGAGCATCTCCGCCGATATCAGGCATTCGGACCACCCCGCATGGTGCCGATGAGCGACATCTTGGCCATGACCTTGACGAGGATCGCGGAGCCCGAGAGCATGACCGCGAAGAACCAGTACTGCGGGAGGATCATGAAGATGAAGAACGCGATGATCCAGAGCGCCCACGAGTAGCCGCTCGCCGTCTCGATCAGCTCGAACCGCTCGGAATGACCGCGGCAGAGGAGGTAGAAGAGCACGCCGAGGCCAGCCACCACCCCGCCGGAGAACCCGGAGAGAACGATGCCGTAGACGACGAGGAGCGCGGCAAGGATGCCGGGTGCGCTCTCCATCACCTCGATCCGCAGGCCGGCGTCGGGCGGGGTCGTGTAGCCTTCCTTGATCCGGTATATCTCCGAGAGCGCGATCAACTCGGACGTGCCGACGACAAGGCCCGGGAGGATGAGGGCCTCCGCGAGGTCGGTGCCGATCAGCGCGATGAACGCGAGGCTCGCGACCTCGATGAGGTCCGTGAGGAGGAGGCGGTGGAGGCCGTCGGTCTCTCGCATCATAGCGAAGAATGCGACTCCCATCGCTGCGAACGCCACGAGGAGGCCGAACGAGTAGTCCTGGATCATTCTTCCTCCCTCCGGTAGAGGTACGACGCGATCGCAAACGCGGTAAAGAGGATGCTCGTCTCGACGACGGTGTCGGCCCCCCGGGTGTTGTAGAGGATCTCATCGATGATCCCGCCCGGGTGGGCGACGATCGTCGTGCCGATGTAGAGCGTGTTCTCCGCGAGGTAGAGCGAGAGGGGCGTTAAGTAGGTGGTGACGTAGCCCGCGTAGGGCGAGTTCTCCGGGTACTGGGAGATGACCTCCGTTGTGCCGAACGGCACGCCGCCCCGGTCGTAGGGGTAGAGCCCGCTTGCAGGGTCGAGCAGTGTCTTCGGGTAGAGCTGGTTCTCCTCGAACGCGAGGGGCAGGGAGAGGATCCCGATGAGGGAGACGATGACGCACGCGAAGGCGAAGAGCGCGGCGAGGTTCTTGAAGTTGGAGAGGACCCGTGAGATCCGCGTGATGATCAGCACGATGCATCCCTCCACTCCATCAGGCGGACGATGACGAACGTGCTGATCGCGGTGACGGCAACAAACGTCATGAGCGCCAGGGCTTCGTCGTAGGCGAGCATGACGAGGAGGAGGCCCCACGCCGGGATCTCGAGGTTGATCAGCCGGGCGATGTAGGTCTTCGGCCGCACGAAGGCGACGGAGAAGACGCCGATCAGGAGGATGGCGAGGCCGAGGATGAATACGGTGTTCACTGTTCGGCCCTCCGGACGGCCATGAGGACGAATATCGTCGATATCGGGGCGATGAGAGAGGCCACGATCGCGACGTCCAGGTAGCCGCGGTCCACGATGAACGGCAGGGCGCCGGAGACCAGGATCCCGAGCGCGATCAACTTCGCGTAGGGGTCCTTGAGGAGGGCGGCGGAGAGAGCGCCTGCGAGCGCGATGAGCCCGAAGACGACCTCCAATGCAAAGATCATCGCTTCACCCCCCCGGCGTAGGTGCTTGCGATGGCGTTCGCCTCAAGCGTCGAGCCGACGAAGTAGGCTGCCGCCGCGACGAGGGTTATCGGGTGATCGAGCAGGAGGACGAGCGCTCCGGCGACGGCAAAGTTCAGGACGTTCGCGTACGGGAACCTCCGGCCGGTGTTCCGCTCGAGGATGGCCCGTGCGGCGGCAAAGGCCGCGATCGCGGCGACGACGTAGAGCGCGATCACTCTCTCATCCTCCAGAGCCGTCCGAGGAGCCGGCTCGCGTGGGTATGGGAGAGCCCCTGGATGGTGAGGATGGCGATCACCATTCCCGCGATGAAGTCCGAGGCACCAAACCCGACCAGGGTGAAGCCGTAGATGACGAACGTGGCGAGGACCGCGCCGGTGGTCCCGGCATAGCCGGGGTCGTAGCAGATGCGGTTGCCGATATAGACCATCACGGCCGCCGCGAGCCCGCCGGGGATGCCGGCGACGTAGACGCCGCAGGCGGCAAGGAGTGTCCCGGCCGAGGCGTCGGGGGAGCAGACGATGTTCCCCATCATGGTGCCGCCGGCGAGATCGCCGCCGCCGGCCTCGATATCCCGGGCAATGGCCGTGGCTCCGACGACTCCTCCTGTCTCCGGCAACTTGAAGAAGATATCGACGGCTACAAAGAGGATCCAGCTGATAATCGCCGCTGCCAGGATATGGAGAAGTTCGCCCAGCATTTCAGTTCAACTACAGGAGAATACGGTCGATCAATTCAATAAAGGTTTTGTTGTTACCATTCCGGGCACGATTTTGCCCAAATGCATCGGAGGCGCGTCTCCGGTATGATGGCCCCGGGGTTACTATTGTATGTAGTGTAATGGGCCTTTATATACAATATACCTTTCCGGGCATACTTTTGGGGCTGGATCCCGCGACCGTTGTCGGATTCAAGGTCCGGGGCAGAGATTTTCCAGAGCAGGCCCGGGGGTGGATGGTGCCGCGAGGGCTGCCGGGGACTTCCTCACCGGTCGCGTCACGCGCCGGGGGAACAAGTATAATGCTCACGGCGCCGACATATATGGCACGCGGGGGTTGCCGAGCCAGGTCAAAGGCGCTGGATTTAGGGTCCAGTCTCGAAGGAGTTCAAGGGTTCGAATCCCTTCCCCCGCATACTTACCAATTCTTTACGAGCTCCGCGCCGCGTTTCTTTGCGCCATGACCGGCACCGACATGCCGGCGCCCGAGAACCAGGCTGCCTGCCAACGCCCGGGGTGGCCGGGGTATATCCGGAACGGTTCGGGGGTGGTGGGGAGTGCGCTTCTTTTTCGGGCGGTGCGGCCGGGCGAGCGTCTTTGCTCCCGGTGGTCGCTGCAGGACGTCGCCCTGGTTCTTTGCGGTGTCCGGGACCGCGAACGCCCTCACTCGCTCAGCACGGCCTCGCAGCGTGACGGCTGGCGCCGGGCATGCTCGCGGCTGGAGGCACCTATTGATGCGATCGACGGGTCGCGCCGCGCAGACGAATGCGGCTGAAGTGGTGCCTCCCTCGCGGCTCCGCGGCCATCCTCCGCGCATCGATAGGTGGAATCATTCATTCCTCCTGGCGATTCCCGTGAAAACGACCGTGAACGCATGAATGGAAAAGAGAAATGTTTTTGAATGCCTAGGAATGAACGACATTTGTAGAAACTGGACGCCGATCCGGCATTTTGAGGACTGCCTCTTCCCAAGCGAGAAGCATTCACGGGCCGCAACCGACATTCCGGCATGATCCTGCGCCGCCATTGCCTGCTTAATCAGATACTCCTCTCGCCTCTCCGGCAAGCAGGAGCTCACTTGCCGCGCCGGCACCGTGGATGCGTGATCATGATGATGAAGCAGGTACTCTGTCTTGTAGTGCTGTTTGCACTGGTAACGGTGGTGCCGTCGGCAGCGGCGGAACCGGTTGGAACCGATGTATCGCCAGCTATTGTTTCCCTGCATCAAAATGCAGTAAATCAAGCGATTGAATTACAGAGTATTGATAAACCGTCTGTTGTATCAAGGACTGGTTGGGGGTGTCCAGATGGGCAAGCAAGTTCTCTTTGGGCTCCCCAATTCAGCTCAGTTACCCACATCATTATTCACCACACAGCCACACCGAACAGCGATACGGATTGGGGAGCACGTGTGAGACAAATATGGGACTACCATACCAATCAGAATGGCTGGGGTGATATTGGCTATAACTACTTAATTGACCCCAACGGAATAATCTACGAAGGTAGAGCCGGTGGTGATAATGTAATAGGAGCTCATGCACTGGGTCACAATGTTGGAACTATGGGTATTGCTTTCTTGGGTACATTTTCAACGGTTATGCCAACAAATGCCGCCCTACAAAGTGCAGAAAACCTTATAGCTTGGAAATGTTCTCAAAAGGGTATTGATCCACTTGCCAGCGGTGTATCAAATGCGAATGTAAATTACTATTACATTGCAGGTCATCAAGATGTTGCATCGACTGAGTGCCCGGGTCAGGTATTATATAATTACCTTCCAACCATAAGACAAAATGTTGCAAATCAACTTGCTCCACGTCCATCATCACCGGTGCTTATCAGCCCATCAGATGAAGCAACACATGTTCCAACATGCCCAACGTTTAGATGGCAGTCTGTAACTGAAGCAAGTGAATATATCTTAGCTTTAGCTGGAGGTAATACAGGAAATGGCCTTGTATTTACTACTAGCTCAACCACATTTACCTTACCTGCTCAATATGAATTGGATGAGGGTACACTTCATGCTTGGGGGGTCGCCGCAAGGAATGCGGCTGGACAGTCAGAAGTGGGACAAGTATGGACATTCACAACCCTAGATACCACTCTTCCAACCATATCCATCACCAATCCGTATTCCAACCAGGATTTTGGTACTTCTACAATAACCGTGACTGGAACCGCATCGGATAACGTCGGATTGAGTAAGGTTGAAGTGAGAGTGGGTTCCGGTTCATGGCAGACCGCATCCGGAACAACTTCTTGGAGTCGATCCGTCACTTTGTCTTCTGGTTCGAATACGATAACCGCTCGAGCAACCGATACATCGGGTAATACCAAAGAAACTTCCGTTATTGTAATTTACAGCGATTCATCACTTGTTGCGGACTTCACCGCGAACGTCACCTCCGGTCGCGCCTCCCTCCCCGTGCAGTTCACCGATACCTCGACCGGGAACCCAACAGCATGGAGCTGGACCTTCGGCGACGGCGGCACTTCAACAGAGCAAAACCCTGTCCATACCTACACCGCCGCCGGCACCTACACCGTCACCCTGACCGCAACGAACGCCGCCGGGTCGAACACCACGACCCGGGCAAACCTGATCAACGTCCAGCCCCCTTCCTCCGGGGGCGCCGCCCTGCTCATCCCCAGCGCCGCCGTCCCGACCGGTCGCAGCATCGTGCTCCCGGTCAGGATCGCCAACGTCACGGGCTGCTCAGGGTTTGCGGTCGACCTCACCGCTGACCCGGCTAACCTGCGGATCGACAACGTCACCGTCAACGGCAGCACGGTCACCCGCTCGACGCTCGTCACCAACGCCGTCTCGGATGGCCTCGTGCGCATCACCCTGACCAACACCGATGGCATCACGGTAACTGATCCTGCGGCAGTCATCGATGTCGGCATCACCGCCGTCGGAAAGAGCGGCAACGTCACAGCGCTTGTGGGCACCGACGCCACCTGGAGCGACCAGGAGTTTGCCGTCCACCCGATGAGCGTCACCGCCGGCACCATCAGGATCGGCCTGAAAGGCGACTTCAACAACAACGGCGTCGTGGATATCGGCGACGTCGCCCGGGTTTCCTACATGGTCGTCGGGAAGACGGCGGCCGACCCGGCGGCCGACTTCAACAACAACGGCGGGGTCGACATCGGGGACGCCGCGAAGATCGCCTACTACTACGTCGGCAAGATATCGGCTCTCTAACGTAACTTGGGTGAATAACCATGCATCACACCAACCACACCTTTCTTCCGGTGCTGTGCCTCGTCATGACCAGTCTGGTCGTCGGAACCGTGAGCGCGGCAACCGGGATTTGGGCACCGACGGGAAACTGAAAAACCACACACAAACCTGGATACTCTGGGGTATGTGCTTAACTGGGCGGGAAGTCAGGGTGAATGCAACCGGTACGAACGGTGCCAGCAACACGACCATCACGATCCCGCTCACCGTGGTGAAGAGCGGAGATGCTAGCGAGGATAATCGGGTTTCGCTCTATGATGCTGTCTATATCGCCTGGTATACTATTGGAATGGAGGGTTACTCGATGACGGAGAGCGTCGGTGAGGTTTCAGGTGATGGGGAACTATCAATCCACGATGCGATGTATCTAGCAAAGCATGTGCTTGCGGTTCCCGGTTTTGAACTGTTGCATTGATGAAACAACGCCTCTTTTTCTCATCACCAACCCGAAAGCCGTACCTTTGAACTGTGCCTTGTCCTGTGGATGCCTTGATCCTAACTTCCGGTGTGCCGCCGGGCGAGATTCCTCGCTGGCGCTGCTCGCTTCGGAACATCACCCTGGTTCTTCCCAGTGCACTGGACCTAGGGCGCCCCCACTCGCTCGTTTCCGCTCGCTTCGTGACGGCTGCTCTCTGCCCGCCGCTTGCATCGCCGGCTTAAAAGCTTGGGCATACAACAGCCGGTAAAGTTGGAAGAGAAAATGACAAAATGGGCTCCTCTCTGGCAGGAAAGAGGGGATTCTCCCCCTCTCACTCCAGGGCGGGCACGGCATCCGCCCAGGTCTCGACCGCGGCCCGGATAGTGTCGTCCTGGTAGGACGAGATCCGGACGGTCTTCCTCGTGAAGGTGACGTAGTAGTCGTCACCGGACGGGTCGTGGCACTTGAGCTGGCAGTAGTAGGTCTCGCCAGCGAAGTTGCGCTCGGCGTCCCCGCCCATCGCGGCCGCGAGGGTCGCGTTGGCGAGAGCCTCTGCGGCGTTCGCGTTGAAGGCGGTGATCGAGGGGGACTGCAGGGAGACGGCCCCGACCCGCTTGCCGGTGTTGTCATCGAAGAACTCCACCTTCGCGGTGTAGTGCTCGCGGTTCCGGATGACCCCCGGAACGGGGACCCCGTCGGAGCCGGTATACCCGACGCACTCGAAGGGGTTGTCGTTGATGACGGCCTCGATGAGGTTGTTAAACGCTGTTACGGTGGCGATCGGAACGGTGAGGTTCCGGATCGCCGATTTGTTCACGGTCTTCTGCACGAAGTCTGCTATGGGTTTGTTCTCCTAGCCTGCATTTTCCCGGGAATTTGACAGACACGTAGGGTATACCCGGGAGGATATTAGCCTGACTTTATCAGGGAGCGCCGGAAGGCCGTTCCCTTCGTGAAGGCTGCCCTTGATGCCGCAATTTTAGCGATGCGGTCACCGGGGGCAAATTTATATCTCCACCTTCCGATAAGACTGATTGAACAGCCATGTCCGTCACGCACGATCTGATCTGGAAGAAGCGTTCCAAGATTCTCGCAATAGCCGGACGGCACGGCGCCACGAACCTGCGGATCTTCGGGTCGGTCGCCCGCGGCGAGGCGGGGCCGGAGAGCGACCTGGATCTCCTGGTGGACCTGGAGCCG
>NZ_JAVBWL010000042.1:0-35350 GCF_036677455.1 Methanoculleus sp.
AGGCCTCCGGGTTGCTCCTATAGACCATGAACCGGCCCAGGTCCTCCGGGCTTGCCGCCTGGTTGTACTTGAAGAACGTGAACTCCTCCGTCCGGCCCGCGACCTCGATCTTCCCCGTCGCGTGGGAGATCACGAACCGCGCCCGCTTCGCAAGCCCCGAACACCTCGACCGGGCCTGCTCGAAGATCCGGTAGGACTCCTCCACCGGTACCGCAAACGCCCGGTTGCCGATCGCCGGGCGGCACTGGAAGACGTAGTAAGGATTTGCCCCGATGAACGAGAGCCTGTCGAAGAGCGCCGCAAGCACCTCCGGGTCGTCGTTGATCCCCCGGATCAGGGGCGTCTGGTTCATCACCACCGCGCCCGCCTCCTGCAGGAGCGAGACCGCCCGGCACGCCGCATCGGTCAGTTCCCGCGGGTGGTTGAACTGCGCCATGATGTAGATCCTCTTCTCGCCCGCGCTGTACTGCCGGATCATCTCCAGAAGCGTCGGGTCGTCGATGATCCGGTAGGGGTCGTAGGCAGGCATCTTCGTCCCGATCCGGATGATCCCGATGTGATCGATCTCGCGGAGCCGGGAGACGATCTCACGGAGCCGGCCGGTCTCAAGGAAGAGGGGGTCGCCGCCGGTGAGGAGCACGTTCGTGAGCTCCGGGTGGTCCTGGATGTAGGCGAGCCCTTCCGAGACGTCCTTGTTCACCTCGCGCGCGTCCTCGATGAAGAGGCGCTTGCGGAAACAGTAGCGGCACAGGCCCCCGCAGACGTCGCTCACGAGCAGCAGCGCCGTTTCACGATATTTATGCTGCAGCCCCGGCGCCCGGGTATACCGGTGTTCAGAGGACGGATCGGAGTAGCCCCAGGACTCAAGCTCCTCTAGCGTTGGAATAATCAGCCGCCGGATGGGGTCCTTCGTGTCTTCCCAGTCGATCAGCGAGAGATAGTAGTCGTTTGCGCGAAACGCGAAGTGCTCAGTCACCGGCACGAGGCGGGCACACTCCTCTGCGCTGATGCCGGGAACCTTATCAAGGGATGAGAGATACGTCGTTCTCATAGATATCACCAGGTTGACACTCGCCGCTGCAAGAGTATGGCAGGTCAGCAATCGGGGATCGGATGCACGAGAGCGGAGATCGAGAGACCCGATTCCACGCAACGACTCATGAAAGATGTATGCTCTCGTACAGGAAACCGTCACCCCGATATGCGTTATCGAGTGTCGGGTTACTTTTGTAGGTGAAAAAAGGAATTTTATAATATTTATATTTTCGGTCAGGGGAAGAAGATCCATCAGGTTTTGGGCCTTAAGGGGGATCTCTCCTATCAAAAGAGGATTTCCCCCGGATCACTCCCACGAAAAGAGGATCCCTTCCGGATCTCTCCCGCCAAAAGAGAATCCCTTCCGGATCCCCCACCAGTTCTTCCGGATCACTCCTACCAGAAAGAGATCACTTCTTCTTCTTCCGGGCCATCGAGAGGATATCGACCTGGTATCTTCCTTCCTTCTCCAGTCCGACGACGACCTCATCCGACCGGGCCAGCTTATCGATGTTCAGTTCATACGAACCGGGACCGAGGATACGGATGCTCTCGATCCGCTCGAATACCTCGATCTCCTCTTTCTTCCGGAGGTCCGGCTTGACCTCCAGGACGTCCTCTCCGGTATCCCGGGCGATCTCGTCGATGCTCTTCTCCTTCAGCACATCGTCGTGCCGTTCGGCCTCACGGATGTAGAGAAACTTCTTCCCGCCGCAACTCGGACACCCTTTCAGTATCTTCGTCGAACCGTCCTCGAACTCCCGGCCGCATTGGGTACACTTGTGAGGCATCCGTATCACCACCCGTTCACCGCGACGAGGAGACCCACGCGCTGATGAGATCCTTCTCCTTCTTGAGCGTCTTGAGCTGGTTTGCAGGCCCGATCACGGTCAGCCGTGTCTCGGAGCGCTTCCCCCCGAAGAGTTTGCCGAAAATCCCCGAAGGAGCATCCCTGATGGGGTAGGTCTCCATCTCGATCCCGGAAAACCCGTCCGGCGCGATCTCGCGCATCGTGATCTCGATGAGCTTGCTCTGCTCATCCGGCGCGAGACCTTTCTCCAGGACAACGATGTTCCCTTCCATGACGTCGTCGAGGATCAGGCGGACCTTCTCCATCGTCGTGAGTTTGTCGAGGCGCTCCGCCGAAATAAGGTCTATCTGTACACCCTGTATCATCTCCATCACCCGAAGTAGGACGCCATCTTTTCGTACAATTCATCCATGTTGTTCCCTTCAAGGCCCGATATCGATATCACGGGATGCTGGGGGAACGCACTCTTGATCCGCGCCGGGGAAGCGTCAGGGAGATCATTCTTGTTCGCGACGATCAGGATCGGGAGTTTCCGGCTCTCGATGATCCCGACAAGCATGATGTTCACCTGCTGGAACGGATCCTGCGTGGCATCGAGCATGTAGATGACGCCGTCGATATCCTCGCGGAGCCAGTGCATCGCCTCAGCCACACCCTCGGTCGCCTCCCGCGCCCGCTTGATCGCCTCCTCCTTATCGATCCCGTACTCGACGAACTCGTTGTAGTCGATCTTCGTCGTCACGCCCGGCGTATCTACGATATCGATGGTTATCGAGTGGCCGTCCTGGCTCGTGATGGTGATATCCTCCTTGCGCCGTACGCGGCGGGTCTCATGCGGCACCTCACTGACCGGCCCGACCGCATCGCCGACCCAGTCTCGCACGACCCTGTTTGCAAGCGTTGTCTTCCCGGCATTGGGAGGCCCGTAGATCCCGATGCGGGAGGCTCGCTTCTTAAAGAGCGTCTTCAAGAACCGTGATATCTTCTGTTTTGTGCGAACTAAGAACGTCATTAAGCTCCCTCAGGTAGGCCGATTTGCCTGTACTTAGGTGTGTTATGGCACTCATAAATAAATATAATTATATGTTCCATCCTGCGTATTCTCCTCATTTTGGGGAAAAAAAGCAACCAGGGTGCGTGAGAATTCTTTTATACTGTTGAAACCTAGATACAGTTGCACCCGAAGAATCAGCCCATATAGCGACGAGATCAGGAGAATCCCATGATACATAACAACGATACCATCCGCTTCGAGACGCGCATACCGGTCAGGGAGGTCATGCAGACCCAGCCGACGACCATCGATGCGGAGGAGACGGTCGCCAGAGCGGCGCAGACCATGTGCCGCGATGGAGTCGGCAGTTGTATCGTGCTACGAGATAACCTGCCCACGGGGATTGTCACCGAAGAGGACATCAACTGCAAGGTTGTGGCAAAGGACTTAAAACCGGGCAGCATTCATGTCAGCGATATCATGAGCACCCCGCTGATCACGATCGGCGCCGAGAAGCTGGTCGCCGATGCGGCGGCAATGATGGTGAAGCACCGTGTTCGCAGGCTTCCCGTCGTTGAGGCCCAGATAGTCATCGGGATCGTGACAGTCAGGGATATCCTCACCGTCGCGGCCGAAGTGAACGAGCTGCTGGCGGACCTCATCGAGATCAACCGCGAGGAAGAGTATGCTATGGGTGTCTGCGACCGGTGCGGGAATATGTCCGACGACTTATCAAGGGTCGACAACCTTATGCTCTGTCCCGTCTGTCAGGAGGAGGAACAGTTGTTATGAAAGTTGCCTCAAACCTGATGCGGGCCATTCCCACCCTGCACTATGACGATTACGTCACGAAAGCACGGAGCGTCCTGCGGGATGACATCTTTCGTGAACTCTACATCGTGGACGAAAGAGATCGCCTGATGGGTTACCTCGACATATCCGACGTTCTCCAGGTGACGGACACCAAATCGAACGTCACCATCAAGGGATATACCAAGGAGGCCGCCCGGGTGGCTCCGGATACGCCCCTTGCCGAGGTCGCCTCCGCCATACTGGCAGCCCGTACCAACAGTGCCGCAATCGTTGAGGAAGACGGCCTTCTCCGGGGGGGAGTGCTCTTCTCCGAACTCTTCCCGGTCCTGATCTCCCGCAACGAACCCCGCGGTCGGGTCGAGGACGCCATGTCGCAGGAGCCAATCACCTGCTCGCCGGAGGAACCCATCCACCGCATCTATAACCTGATCGTCACAAGCGGCTTTATCGCGTTTCCCGTGGTGCAGAAGAGAGACGTCATCGGCATCATCTCCCGCCGGGACCTCCTGCGCGCCGGCAACGTCCGCACATCGGTGAAGAACCAGGCCGACACCACCGTTGACCGGGTGATGACGACCCCCGTCATCACGGTCGCACCCGACGACCCGGTTGCAACGGCGAGCCGGCTGATGGTCGACCACGACATCAGCATCCTCCCGGTCATCGACGAGAGGAAGAGACTCGTCGGTGTCATCGACCGGCATGACGTTCTGAACAGTCTTCCCCGGTAGCGGCATTCCCGAATACCATAACTTTTAAAGGAGTGACACCATGCAACCGAACTCGAATAATTCAGATAAGAAGCCAGGTGACCGGCTCCTGAAGATGCCGGGCAAACACGACCGTGGACCCGTCGATTTCAAGACACGCCTCGCCGATCACGAAGGCGAGATCATGGCGATCGCCACGCGATCCGTCGTCACGGCACAGCGGACCACCCCGATCATCCAGGCAGTCGAGATCATGACCCACGAAGGGTTCCGCAGGCTGCCGGTCGTGGACGCGGGGACGCACCGTCTCAGAGGGATCGTGACCGTCAGCGATATCATCGACTTCATGGGCGGCGGCGACAAGTCGAACCTCGTACAGGTGAAACACGGGGGGAACTTCCTTGCTGCCATCAACGAGGGGCTCCGCGAGATCATGACCCCGCACCTGGTCACCATGCCGGTTGCCGGGAGCATCGCCGACGCGGTCGATATCATCATCAACCGGAATGTCGGCGGGATCCCCATCGTCGATGCCGATGACAACCTGAAGGGGATCGTGACCGAGCGCGATGTGATGAAGGTGCTCACCACCGCGCGCTCGAGCCGCCGCGTGGAGGATATCATGAAGTCGTCGGTACGCGTCACCAGCCCCGACACCCCTGTCGGCAACGTCTGCAGGGAGATGGTGAAGTGCCGGTTCAGGCGGCTTCCGGTCGTCGTGGACGACGTCCTCTGCGGCATCGTCACCGCCACCGATATCATGAATTACCTCGGGAAAGGAAAGGCCTTCGAGCAGCTGACGACCGGGGACTCCGCTGAGGTGCTGGGGGCGCCGGTGCGGTCGCTCCTCTCGGGAGAACTCCTCACCACCACGCCGGACCGGAACATCCACGATATCGCCATCGAGATGATCCAGCGCCGTGTCGGGGCGTTCCCCGTCATCGAGGACTCGCACCTCGTCGGGCTCGTGACGGAATACGACCTTGTGAAGGCATTTGCAGAGGAGTGAAGAGAATGCGTGCCGTTGATGTGATGTCTGCCCCGGTGTACGTCGTTGCACCGACTGATAACGTCGCCTATGCGCGAAACCTCATGCTCAAGCACCGTGTGTCGAGACTCCCCGTCATGGAAGGGGGTGAACTCCGTGGTATCCTCACCAAGAAGGATATCGCCTATCGGCTCCGGCAGACGGAGCCGATGTGGCGGCGGCGGCCGATCGACCGGATCCCGGTCAGCGTCCTGATGGCACAGGACCCTATCGTGGTCACGCCACAGACCGGCGTTCGTGATATCGCAGCGACGATGCTCGACCGCGACATATCGGGACTGCCGGTCGTCGACGGCGGAGAGGTGACCGGTATCGTCACCAAATTAGACGTTATGCGTTCGGCCCATGTGCGCGGACTCTCTGCCCGGGTCGGCGAGAGCATGGAGGATGCGGTCATCGTCAACCGGTATCACTCACTCGACCACGTCATCGACACGATAAAGGGAAAAAACGATAAACTTATTGTCGTAAACGACAATGGAAGCCTTGCAGGAATCATTACGGAGAGTAACCTCGCATTTTATGAGTATCTGGACGACCGGATGAACCTGCCCGGCAAAGACGTCACGCACCTCCGGAGAGATGAGCCCGGAGGGCAGAAACGCTTCAGATACGTCGTCGAGGTATCAGCAGTTGCAGAAGACATCATGAGCCGCCCGGTCATCACCATCGCCCCCGATGCATCCCTCCAGGATGCCGTCGGGCTGATGCTGGAGCACCAGATCAACAGCCTCGTCGTCATGGAGGACGGTGATATCCGGGGCGTGCTCAAGAGAGATGATATCATCAAGGAAGTGGCAAAATGAGCGAGAGATTTCAGATACTTGTCAAAGACGTGATGACAAAACCGGTCACCATCGCAAAGTCCGCCTTTGTCAGCGAAGCGCTCGCGAAGATGCTCGATCAGGGCGTCGATCCGCTCATCGTGACCAACAACGGCACGGTCATCGGCACTACGTCCCGGGCAGCGATCGCCGAGACGCTCGGGAGCAAGAAGACCCAGGCACTGAAAGCCACCTCCATCCATGTCGCGAACACGGTCGAGGAGAACTTCACCTCCGCATACCCGGACCAGAGTATCGATGTCCTGGTGCCGCTGCTCCAGCACTACAAGCTGGTTGTGGTGCTCGATGCCGAGCACCGCCTCATCGGACAGGCGACGGCAGGCGACCTCCTGAAGGTGCTCCGGCCGGCGGGGCCCCTCACGGATGTCATGGAGCCGGTAAACTCGATCCAGGTCGAGGAACGGGCTGTCCACCTCCGCCGGAGGATGCTGGACGGCAAGATCGACCGGTTCATCGTTGAGGAGGGCGATCAGGTCATCGGTATCGTCACGGAGACCGATGTCGCAAAGGCGCTCCATGCCTTCAAGGATATGGTGGAAGATACCCGCCAGGAGTACCGGATCCGGAACCTTCTCGTGCGTGACATCATGAGCGCCCCCCTGATCACCATGGATGCGGATACGGACGTCTCGAACGTCATCGACCTGATGCTCAAGAAGGGCATCAGCTCCGTCCCGATCGTAGAGAACGGCAAGATCGCCGGAGTAGTCACCAGGAATACACTCGTCCAGGCCCTGTAAGGGGCCCGAAAGTCACCTTTTTTCGGATGACGCATCAGGCCGGCGCTTCGTGACGCTGCTGGCAGCGTGCCTGGAACGCGTCCCACTCGTCCGGGTGCTCCTCCGCCCACGCCAGGATCGCATGGACGACCCGCTCCCGCGATTCCGGATCCCCGGGGGAGTATACCAGGACGCATTCAACCACCACATCAACCTGTTCTTCCGAATTCTCATTTTTTGCCATCATACTCCATGCCTCCCGTGCTATACGACCCGGGTGCGCTCACACGGAGTGAAGATCCGACACCATATAATCCTGATCCTCATCCAGGAGCGGCACCCGGCAGGCTCGCGGTTGCCCGGACCGAGACCCCGCGCCTCGTGTTCTCCCCCGCCCTGCTCCCGGAGGCGCATACCCTCCCCCGGGCAGGCTGCCGCCGCAGGGGTTATCCGTGCCCCGGAGAGAACCATAAGGAGACGGCCTATGAGACTCGGGGTACTCTTCTCCGGCGGGAAAGACTCCCTCTTCGCCTGCTGGAAGGCGATGCAGCAGGAGGAGGTGGCCTGCCTGATCACGATCATATCCAGGAATCCGGAGAGTTATATGTTCCACACCCCGAACATCCATCTCGCGGCACTGCAGGCCGAAGCGGCGGGGCTCCCCCTCGTGGAGACGGAGACGGATGGAGAGAAGGAGACGGAACTCCTGGACCTGAAACGAGCTCTCCTCCGGGCCCGGGAGGAGTTCGGGATCGAAGGTGTCGTCACGGGGGCGATCCAATCGGTCTACCAGGCAAGCCGCGTCCAGCGGGTCTGCCGCGACCTGGATCTCTGGTGCTTCAACCCGCTCTGGAACGTGGACCAGGAGGCCTACATGGAAGAACTGATCGAGAGGGGGTTTCGGGTCATCATCGCCGGGGTCTTCGCCTGCCCCTTCGATGCATCCTGGCTCGGCCGGGAGATCGACCGCCGCACCCTCGACGACCTCCGGGCGATCGCCCGGAAGTACCGGACCACCCTCACGGGCGAAGGAGGAGAGTTTGAGACGTTCGTCACCGACGCCCCCTTCTTCTCCCGGAAAGTCGCGATCGAGGAGGCATCAAGGGTCTACCGCAACTACAACGGCGTCCTCCGGATCGAACGGGCAGGGCTGGTGGCGAAGTGATCCTGGTTCTCGACCTCTGCTACCGGGACGGTTCGCTCTCCCGGGACGAGTTCGTCGCCCCGGTCAACCGGCTCCTCCATGATGCCGGAGTGCCGTCCACCGTCCGTCACTACACCGCCGTCGGCGCACCGGAGCTCGAGGCCGCGGAAGCGGTGGTCATCTGCGGGACGGCGCTCAAGGACACCGGGTTTGCCGGGCATCCCGGGAGGTTCTCATGGCTATCCTCGTTCGAACGCCCGGTGCTCGGCATATCCTCCGGCATGCGAGTCCTGGCGGCGGCCTTCGGCGGCGGCACCGAACCATGCTGCCAGATCGGGATGATCGACGTCCGGGTGCTCGCGGGCGACCCCCTCTTCGCGGGAAAGGAGACTTTTACCGCGTATGAACTGCACGAATATGCGATTTGTGTCCCGGACCGGTTCATCCCCCTCGCAGCCTCGGACCGGTGCGTCCAGGCGATCCGGCACCGTTCGCTCCCGCTCTACGGCCTCCTCTTCCATCCGGAGGTCAGGAACGAGTGGGTCATCGAGCGGTTCCTCGCGCTGGTGGAGGACGCCCGTTGAGACCCCGGATCGCCCGGCGGAGAACGGCCCTCTGAACACCCGGAGGACCGGGAACCGTGCACAATAGCGCCGGAACCTCCTCTGCCCCGCCGGTGCCAATCATTATGGGCTCGCAACCAGAAACAGGTATCAGGATTTTTCCATGAGACCAACGCAGCCAGTCAAACCAAACAGGGACGTAACGGCACTCCTCGAGTCCATGAGCAAGACCGGTTTTCAAGGGCGAAAGCTCGGGGAATCGCTCGGTGTCTGGACCAGGATGATCACCGATCCCGACTGCACGATATTCATGGGACTCTCGGGCGCGATGATCCCGGCAGGTATGCAGAACATCCTCATCGAGCTTGTCAGGAACCGCTACATCGACGTCATCGTCTCCACAGGTGCAAACATCTTCCACGACACCTGCGAGCACCTCGGCGTGCGGCACTACCTCGGCCACCACCACGCCGACGATGCGGCGCTCTTCGAGGAGGGGATCGACCGTATCTACGACGTCTTCGCCTACGAGGAGGAGTTCCGGGGAATCGATGCTGAGATCGCACGGTTCGCCGACGAGATCGCACCGTTCCGCGGCTCATCAAGGGAGTTCATCCGGCGTCTCGGGGAATGGCTCCGGGAGAGAAGGCCCGAAGGCCGGTCCCTCATCGCCACCTGCGCCGAGCACGGTGTTCCGATCTTCATCCCCGCCCTCGGCGACTCATCCATCGGCATCGGCCTCGTCATGGCGCGCCGGCGGGGGGTCGAGGTCGATATCGACCAGATCGCCGATACCGACGAGATCACGCGGATGGTCGAAGAGTCGAAGAAGACCGGCGTCATCTACGTCGGCGGCGGCGTGCCGAAGAACTTCATCCAGCAGACCCAGGTCATCGCCTCGATCCATGAGCAGCACCTGGGGGGGCATGC
This sequence comes from Methanoculleus sp., assembly GCF_036677455.1. GTDB lineage: Archaea > Halobacteriota > Methanomicrobia > Methanomicrobiales > Methanoculleaceae > Methanoculleus. Next base: position 9,613 of record NZ_JAVBWL010000042.1, read on the forward strand.
CTACGCCATCCAGTACACCACCGACGCCCCTCACTGGGGCGGCCTCTCCGGGTGCACTTTCGAGGAGGCGATCAGCTGGGGCAAGGAGGCGCCCGAGTCGCCGCGTGTCCAGTGCTTCTGCGATGCTACGATTGCGCTCCCCATAGTTGCGTCGGGGTTGATCGGGAGCGGGGTCCGGCGGGCCCGCCCCACCCCCTGAAAAACACCGCAAATGTTATTAGGGTAGCTCACTAAAATTAGTAAGCACAAGTCATAGAATGCTGTGTCTGGAGCAGCACCCTGCGTGTTGCGAGTGTCGAAAGATGCGAAGTTCTATGTTGAGGTAGCCAAGCCTGGTATGGCGCAGGTTTGCTAAACCTGTGTCCCCCTGGGACTCGAGGGTTCAAATCCCTCCCTCAGCGCTTTCACCGACGACGTCGATGATGAGGCGATCACATGGATGAAGAAGAGATAAAGTACTTTGTTCGGGTCAGAAACACTGATCTCGACGGCACCAAGGCGGTGCATATCGCACTGACCGGGATCAAGGGCATCGGTCCGCACACGTCGCGCACCATCACCGCCCTTGCCAATGTAGACCCCCGTGCCATACTCGGCAAGCTGGACGACGAATCGGTTGCGCGGATCGCAAACGCTGTCGACACCTACACCGAGAGCGTGCCCGACTGGATGGTAAACCGCCCCAAGGACATCTACACGGGAGAGGTCCGCCACCTCCTCGGGACCGACCTGACCATGATGAATGACGACGACATCAACCGCATGAGGAAGATGCGGAGTTACCGCGGTATCAGGCACGAGACCGGGCAGAAGGTTCGCGGCCAGCGCACCAAGTCCACCGGAAGAACGGGAACGACCGTCGGCGTCAAGAGAAAGAAAGATTGAGCGGTGATTGAATGGGATATCCCGGAAAGAACCACAAGCAGTACGCGACGCCCAAGCGGCGGTTCGAGAAGACGAGACTTGAGGACGAAAAGCGGCTCATCATCGAGTATGGGCTCCGGAACAAGCGTGAACTCTGGAAGGCCCAGAGTGTACTGCGCAAGTACCGGGAAGCCGCCCGTGAACTGGTGGCACTCCGCTCAGGCGGCCTCGTCACTGAAGACTACGAGAGGAAGAAGGATCAGCTCATCGGCCACCTGCAGCGTTACGGTCTCGTCGGTGAGAACGCCGATATCGGGGCCATCCTCGCCCTGAAGGTGGAGCAGCAGCTCGACCGCCGCCTCCAGACGCTGGTCCTGCGCAAGGGGCTCGCACGTTCCCCGAAGCAGGCCCGCCAGTTCATCACCCATGGCCACATCGCGATCGCCGGCCGCCGGGTGACGATCCCCGGGTACCGGGTCGCGAGAGCCGAAGAGATGGAGATCGGGTATTATGGCCCCTCTCCGCTCACGAACACGGTACACCCCGAGAGAAGCCGGATCGCCCGTGCAGGAATGAGGTAATATCATGGCAGAAGAGAAATGGGGCATCGCACACATCTTTGCCTCCTTTAACAATACCATCATCACCGTCACCGACCTCTCCGGGGCCGAGACGGTCACCAAGAGCAGCGGCGGCATGGTCGTGAAGCAGGACAGGAACGAGAGCTCGCCGTACGCGGCCATGCAGATGGCAATCCAGGTCGCACAGAACGCACGCGACAAGGGGATCACCGGCGTCCACGTGAAGGTCCGTGCACCGGGACGCGGCAAACAGCGGAGCCCCGGTCCCGGCGCCCAGGCAGCGATCCGCGCCCTTGCCCGTGCAGGGATGCGGATCGGCCGGATAGAAGACGTCACCCCGGTGCCCCACGACAGCATCCGCGGCAAGGGCGGCCGGAGAGGAAGGAGAGTGTAATGGAGATAGCGTTTTCTCGACTGGACGAGAGAGTCGCCAAATTCACCATAACCGGCGTTTCCACATCGTTCGCCAATATGCTGCGGCGGGCGATGATCAGCGAAGTGCCGACGCTCGCCATCGAAGATGTCCGTATCTACGATAACACAAGCGTCCTCTTCGATGAGATGCTGGCGCACCGGCTGGGGCTCATTCCGCTCCGGACAGACCTCAAGGTCTACAAACCGCGCAGCGAGTGTACCTGCGAAGGCGCCGGGTGCTCAGCCTGCACCGCCACCTACACGCTCTCCGTCGAAGGACCGAAGACGGTCTACTCAAGCGATCTGATCCCCCAGGATCCCGACGCCGCACCGGCAGAGGAGAAGATCCCGATCATCGATCTCGCAAAAGAGCAGAAGATCGTTCTTGAAGCATATGCTATCGTCGGCACCGGAAAGGAGCATGCCAAGTGGCAGGCGACCACCGCCTGCGGATACAAGAACTACCCGGAGATAACCATCGATGAGCGGTGTGACGGCTGCGGCATGTGCATCGACGAATGTCCTCGCGACGTGCTTGAGGCCGGGCAGGGTAAGGTCCGGGTCATCGGAGGGCGGCAGGAACTCTGCTCCCTCTGCAAACTCTGCGAGCGGGCATGCCTTGCCGGCGGCATCGGTACCGAGCCGGCCATCCATATCGGTGCCGATACAGAGAGATTCATCTTCGTGGTGGAAAGCGACGGCTCGATGCCCGTCCGGGAGATCATCGAGAGAGCGCTCCAATACATTCAGAGATCATCAGACGACCTGGTAGACGTGATGAACGAGATAACGGGAGAGGGGACAGAATGAAGAAGACAACCGAGAATAAATCGAACCCCCGGCTGGCCGCCCTCATTGCGACGCTGAAAGATGCGTCGCGCGCACATGAGGCGAACATCTGGCGTGAGATTGCAAAGAGGCTGGATGCACCCCGGAAGAACTACGCCGAGGTGAACCTCAGCAAGATCGACCGCTACGCAAATGAGGGTGAGACGATCCTGGTGCCGGGCAAAGTGCTCGGCAGCGGCGCACTGAACCTGCCGGTGAAGGTCGCCGCGCTGGACTTCTCCGAGGCTGCGGTGAGCAAGATCACCGGCGCCAACGGGACGTGCATGACTATCGAGGACCTCCTCCGGGACAACCCGAAGGGGAGCATGGTGCGGATCCTCAGGTGAGACAAATGGTAACGGTTATCGACGCAGACGGATTACTGCTCGGGAGAATGGCCAGCATCGTCGCACAGCGTGCGCTTGCCGGCGAGGAGATTGCCCTCGTGAACGTCGAGAAGGCAATCGTCTCCGGAAACCGGGCGCATGTGCTCGAGAATTATCACACAAAGCGCGAACGCGGATCCCGTGAGGGCGGCCCGTTCTTCCCGCGCAGGCCCGACCATATTGTGAAGCGCACCATCCGGGGCATGCTCCCGTACAAGCGCGAGCGCGGTGTCGCGGCATTCAAGCGGATCAAGACCTATGTCGGCGTTCCCGTGGAATTCGTCGGGAAAGAGACCGAGACGCTTGAGGCAGCCCACATCGACCGGCTGAGCAGGCCGAGATATATAACGGTCGGGGCGATAAGCACCAACCTCGGAGCTAACTACTAAGTGAGGGTGATGATATGGCAAAGATCATCAATACAAGCGGTAAGAGAAAGACGGCAATCGCCAGAGCGACCTTGAAGCCCGGCAACGGCCGGGTCCGCATCAACTCGGTGCCCCTTGAGATCTACGGGACCGAGCTGACGCGCATGAAGATCGCGGAACCCCTGCTCCTGGTTCCAACCGCACTTGACGGCGTCGATGCGGCTATCGATGTTGCCGGCGGCGGCACGATGGGGCAGGCCGAGGCGGTCCGGACGGCGCTCGCGCGCGGCATCGTGGAGTGGCACAACGATCCGGCGATCAAGGACGCGTTTCTCGCGTACGACCGGACACTGCTCGTGAATGACTCACGGCAGAAGGAAACCAAGAAGCCGCACGGTCCAGGCGCACGCGCACGGTTCCAGAAGTCCTACCGGTGAGCGCAAAAGATATAAGGGATGCAGGACCATTATTATGATACCCGTACGATGTTTTACATGCGGAAAGGTCATCTCTACAGCCTGGAAGGAGTTTGAGGAGCGGCGAGATGCGGGCGAGGATCCAAAACGGATCCTCGACGATCTCGGTCTGGAACGGTACTGTTGCAGACGGATGCTGCTGACACACAAGGTATTGGTGGAGGACCTGAACCCGTATCAATGAGAGGGGTCGTGGGGTAGCCTGGCCATCCTATGGCGTTCGGGATGCTGTGACCTGAGTTCAAATCTCAGCGACCCCATTTTATCATTAATGATTTTGAGGCTACACGATGGAATCATATACCCGATATGAACGAGCACGGATCATAGGGGCTCGTGCTCTGCAGATATCGATGGGTGCACCTGTTTTGGTTAACACGACGAAGACAGAGCCGCTCGAGATCGCGCTTGAAGAGTTCGATCGAGGCATGGTCCCTATAACAGTGAAGAGAAAGTAGTGATCTGATGACAACCATCGAACAGATTATCCTGAGAACGATCCTGGATAGCCGCGGGAACGAGACCGTCGAGGCTGAGATCTATACGGATTGCGGCTTCGGGCGAGCCGCGGCACCGAGCGGCGCCAGCACCGGAACCTATGAAGCCAAGGTGCGGCCGACGCGCGAGGCCATCGAGGATGCAGAGAAGAACCTGATTCCATCGCTCATCGGTGAGGATACCTGCGATCAGATCACATTCGATGCACTGTTACGAGAGAACGACGGGACACCCGACTTCAGTTCAATCGGCGCAAACGTCGCCGTAGCGCTCTCCCTTGCGTGCGCAAAGGCGGCCGCGTCGTCCCTTGACATGGAACTCTTCCGGTACCTGGGCGGCGCATTCGCCGGCGAGACACCCCTGCCCCTGGGGAACGTCATCGGCGGAGGGGCTCATGCCCCGAACGCCACGTCCATCCAGGAGTTCCTGGTGGTTCCCACCGGGGCTTCCGGCGCATCGCAGGGTGTCTTCGTCAACGCTGCCGTGCATGGAGCGGTGAAGAAGATCCTGCAGAAGCAGGGCAAGCTCTCCGGTAAAGGAGACGAAGGCGCCTGGGCGCCTGCCATAACCGACACCGAGGCATTCGAGATCATCAGCGAAGCGATCGCCACCGTCTCTGACGCGATGAACGTCGAGGTCCGGATGGGGATCGACGTCGCGGCAAGCGAGATGTGGGACGGCAAGCAGTACCACTACAAGGACGCGGCACGGAGCCGCGAAGACCAGATCGCCTACATGGCGGACCTGGTCGACCGCTACAACCTCATCTACATCGAGGACCCGCTCTTTGAGGAGGACTTCGACGCGTTCGCCGAACTGACCGATCAGGTCAGGGACCGTTGCCTGATCTGCGGCGACGACCTCTTCGTGACCAACGTAGAACGGATCACGAGAGGCGTCGAGACATCTGCGGCAAACTGCGTCCTGATCAAGCCGAACCAGATCGGAACCCTCACCGACACCTTCGAGGCGATACGCCTCGCCCAGGAGAGCGGTATGGAGACGGTCATGAGCCACCGGTCCGGAGAGACGACCGACGCGACGATCGCGCATCTTGCCACCGCATTCGAATGCATCTTCCTCAAGACCGGCGTGGTCGGCGGGGAACGGATAGCCAAACTGAACGAACTGATTCGCATAGAGGAGCTGATCTAACTTGACCGCAAACGAACTTGAGATCGAACTGAAAGAACCACTGGTACCCGTGGAAGAGTACCTCGCAGCCGGTGTGCACATCGGCACCCAGCAGAAGAGCAAAGACATGATGAAGTTCATCTACCGCGTCCGCGGGGATGGGCTGTACATCCTGGACATCCAGGCAACCGACGAGCGGATCAAGACCGCCGCGAAGTTCCTTTCGCAGTATGAACCGGCGAAGGTCCTGGTCGTCACCTCCCGCCAGTATGGCCAGTACCCGGCGAAGAAGTTCGCCGATGCGATCGGCGGCATGGCAGCCGTCGGCCGGTTCATCCCGGGGATGCTCACCAACCAGCGCTTACATGGCTTACACACGTATATCGAGCCCGACGTGGTCGTGGTGACCGACCCCATCGGCGACTCCCAGGCAATCGCCGAGGCTGTCCAGGTGGGTATCCCGATCGTCGCTCTCTGCGACACCAACAACATGACGAAGTACATCGATATCGTCATCCCGACGAACAACAAGGGCCGGAAGGCGCTCTCGATGATCTACTTCCTCCTGACGAAGGAGATGCTTCACCTGCGCGGTGTGGCCACATCGCTCACTCCCGAAGACTTTGAGACAGAGTTATAAGACCCGAAGGCACAAGAGCTCATCTTGATGGATATGCGACCATGCAGTGTAGCGGGAATGTTCTATCCTGCCGAGCCCCGGCATCTGGAGCAGCTGCTGGAGACATTCTTCCAGAAGAAAGCCCCGGGCATCGATGCCCGGGGTATCGTCTCTCCCCACGCAGGTTACGTCTACTCAGGAGAGACCGGAGCCTGTGCCTTCTCCACCATACCACCTGATTTTGACGGCACCTTCCTGGTCGTCGGGCCAAGTCACCGGGGGTACACGACCTGTGCCTCCGCCGTGCCCTGGGAGACGCCGCTCGGGATCGTCGACGTTGACAAAGCACTCGTCGACGCACTGGGACTCGATATCGATGAGGCGGCCCACGAGAACGAGCACTCGATCGAGGTGCAGATGCCGTTCATCAAATACCGGTTCCCGAGAGCGAGGATTGCACCCATCCTGATGGGCGACCAGAGTTACCGGGCCGCAACGAGCCTTGCAGAGCAGGTGCTCCGGGCTGTCGAGCGCACAGAACGGAACGTGCGGATCGTCGCCTCAAGCGACTTCTCTCACTATGTCCCGGACGGGGTAGCCCGCAGGCAGGACCTCGCGGCGATCGATGCGCTCGCGACCCTGGACATACCTGAGTTTTACCGGCGGCTCCGGGAGAGCGGCGCTACGGTCTGCGGCTACGGCCCGATCGCCACGATGTGCACCGCCTGCCGAACGCTTGGTGCAACGAGAGGAGAACTCTTGCGGTATACGACAAGCGGCGATGTGACGGGCGACTTCGATCAGGTAGTGGGGTATGCAGCGATAGCGGTGGTGTAATTGGCAACGTGGAGCGCGCCGGGTAAGGTCTTCCTCTTCGGCGAGCATGCGGTGGTCTACGGGAAACCGGGTGTCGCGATGGCGATAAAGCCCCGTGTCTACGTCACGGTGAGGCAATCCCGGAATCCGACGCGCCCGAAGTCGCCCTACATAGACGAGTGCTTCAGGCGGATGGGCGTACGGGGCAGCGTCTACGTTCACTCGCAACTCCAGAGTTCATCCGGGCTTGGATCTTCGGCTGCGGTGACGGTGGCGACGCTCTGTGCGATCAACGACGAGTTCAATCTCGGGCGCACCCGTGAGGCCATCGCCGATATCGCATTCTCGATAGAGAAGAAGGTCCAGAAAGGGAGGGCAAGCCCCACCGACACCTACGTCTGTGCAAACGGGGGGATGGTCCTCATCACGGGGACATCCAAGCGGAGACTCCCCCCACAGGGATTGCAGATCGTTGTGGGAAATACCCTTGTCCCGCACAGCACCGCGAAGATGGTGGAACTGGTCGGAGACCTCCAGAAGAAACACCCGGAGATCGCAAACCCGATCCTGGACGCGATCGGGAACGTGACGCTCGCTGCCCTCCATACCATCAACAACCCGAAGGAACTGGGGCAGTGCATGGACATGAACAACGCCCTCTTAGAAGCGCTCGGCGTGGGACACCCGGCAAGCAGCAAACTCGTGCTTGCGGCAAGGGCGAGCGGCGCCTACGGGGCGAAGATCACCGGGGCAGGAGGCGGCGGGTGCATCATCGCCCTCTGCCCGCGTCGCGCAAAGAGCCGGGTCGCCGGGGCCATCGAGGCCTGCGAGGGAAAAGCCATCATCACCACGATAGACACCGACGGTGCGAGAAAAGAGAAGCATGAATGAGACCGTGATACTGAAACTGGGGGGGAGCGTGATCACCGACAAGTCGGGCGAGTGCGCGATCGATCACGCCCGCCTGCACGAGGTTGCGGAAGTCCTCGCCGCACGGCCAGCCGCTAGACTCGTGCTCGTCCACGGTGCGGGGTCCTGCGGACATCCGGAGGCCCGGCGCTACCGTATCAACGACGGCCTCACCCGGGAGAACGTCCCGGGCGTCCACCAGACGCACGCTGCCGTATCGAGCCTGAACGCCGCGGTCGTCGGTGCCCTGCGGGATGCGGGCGTCGAGGCGATCGGCATCCACCCGTTCGACCTGGGGGTCGCCGAGGACGGACGCCTGGTCTCGTTTGAGACCCGCCATATCGCCGAGATGACAGAACACGGTATTGTGCCCGTGCTGCACGGCGATGTGGTGATGGACCTTCTTCGGGGGTCGTGCATCGTCTCAGGCGACCAGCTGGTGACCCGGCTTGCCGTTGCACTCGCGAGCCGGCGCGTGGGGCTTGCAACGGACGTTCCCGGTGTCCTCGCGGACGGAGCGGTTGTTCCGCGGATCGACCGGAGTACCGCCGAATCGCTCGCTATCGGCGGATCGGCCAGGACCGACGTGACCGGAGGCATGCAGGGCAAGATCAGAGAACTCCTTGCGCTGGCCGATGCCGGCACCGACGCGCATATCTTCCACATCTCAAAGCTCGGCCAGTTCCTGGACGGCACGGAGCACGGTGGAACGATCGTGACGAAACGAGGCAGACCATGACAGGAGAGACCGCCACATCCTCAAGGAAACGGGATCACCTGCTCATCTGCTGTGAAAAACCCATTGAGGCCGGCGACGCCGGGTTCGGAGACGTGAGGCTGGTCCATAACGCTCTTCCCGAGTGCGATATGGACGCGATCGAGACCGGGACCCGGTTTCTCGGCGCATCGCTCGACTCCCCCCTCTTCATTGCAGCGATGACCGGAGGACATCCGGACACCCTCGAGGTCAACCGGCGGCTTGCACGTGCCGCCGAGCGGTACAACCTTGGTATGGGTGTCGGTTCTCAGCGAGCGGCACTGGAAAAGCCCGAACTGGAGGAGAGTTTCGCCGTCGTGCGGGAGGAAGCGCCGCATGCCTTCCTCTGTGCGAACCTCGGTATCGTCCAGCTCCGCGACCACGGCATCGAGTGGGCGGAACGGGCTGTCGAGATGATCGATGCACAGGCGATCGCCATCCACCTCAATCCGCTCCAGGAATCGATCCAGCCGGAGGGCGATCATAACGCAGAAGGGTGCCTGGAAGCGCTCCGCACCCTCTGCGAAGAGTTCTCCCGTCCGGTCATCGTGAAGGAGACAGGTTCCGGCATATCAGCCGAGACTGCCAGGCAGGTCCGGGGAGCAGGAGCGAGCGCCATCGATATCGGCGGCCACGGAGGCACGTCCTGGGCGAAGATAGAACGCCTGCGGACAGATGACTCCGGCCTTGCCGATCTCGGGGAGGCGTTCCTCTCCTGGGGCATACCGACGGTGGTAAGCCTCTGTGAGGTGCGGACGGCAGGAGGCCCGATCATTGCGACGGGCGGACTGCGTTCAGGGATAGATATCGCGAAGGCTGTTGCACTCGGGGCAGATCTCGGGGGCATGGCGCTCCCCCTCTTAAAACCGGCCATGGAGAGCGAAGAAGCGCTCTTTGCAGCCGTCGAGGCGATGCACCGCGAACTCCGCGTGGCGATGTTCCTGACCGGATCCCGGAGAATGCGGGATCTTCGTCACACACGGACGTATATAACCGGACTGACCCGGCAGATGATTGAAAACAGCGACTAACCACACAAAAATCTCAACACGGAGACAACATGGATATCGAGATCATAGCAGTGGGCGGGTATAACGAAGTCGGCAGAAATATGACTGCCGTCCGCTGCGGAAAGGAGATTGTCATCTTTGATATGGGTCTGCGTCTGGACCAGGTGATGATCCACGAGGATGCTGATATAGAGAACATGCATTCGCTGGACCTGATCCAGATGAAGGCTATTCCTGATGATACCATCATGAATGGGGTCGAGGGGAGCGTCAAGGCGATCGTCTGTTCGCACGGGCACCTGGACCACATCGGTGCGATACCGAAACTGGCACACCGCTACAACGCCCCGATCATCAGCACGCCTTACACCTCGGAACTGATCAGACAGCAGATTGCAGGCGAACAGAAGTTCGGCGTGAACAACAAGCTCTTCGCCCTGAAGGCCGGGCAGCGCTACACCATCTCTCCGCAACTCACGCTGGAGTTCGTGCGTGCCCAGCACTCCATCATCGATACGGTCTTTCCGGTCCTGCACACGCCGCGGGGTGCGGTCATCTACGCGAACGACTTCAAACTGGACCGGACGCCGGTGATCGGGGAGCCGCCGGACTTCGCCCGGCTGCGGCAGATCGGGAAGGAGGGCGTGATCGCCCTCATCACGGAGAGCGTCAACATCGCCGACAACGGGCGATGCCCGAGCGAGAAGATAGCACGGGACCTGGTCAGGGACACCATCACGAGTTACGAGGACGACAAGAGCGCCATATTCGTCTCCACGTTCTCGTCGCACATCTCCCGTGTCAAGACCATCGCCGAGTGTGCTCACGAGATCGGCAGGAAACCGGTCCTGCTCGGGCGGTCGATGGAACGCTACAGCTCGGCGGCCGAACAGTTGAAACTGGTCGGGTTCCCCGAGTCGCTCTCGATGTTCGGCAACCGCCGGACCGTGGACCGGACGCTGCGGCGGATCATGAAGAGCGGGAAAGAGAAGTTCCTCCCGATCGTCACCGGTCACCAGGGAGAGTCGGGCGCTATCCTGACACGGATTGTGATGGGGGATACCCCCTACAAGATGGAGAAGGGCGACAAGATCCTCTTCTCGGCGCGGGTGATCCCGAACCCGATGAACCACGGGCAGCGGTACCTGGTCGAGGCACGTGCCAAGATGGCGGGCGTCCGTATCTTCGACGACCTGCACGTCTCCGGCCACGCCTACAAAGAGGACCACTACGAGTTCCTCCACCTCTTAAACCCCCAGCACATCATCCCGTCCCACGGCGACATCGGCATGACCGGCGACTACGCGAGGTTTGCGGAGGAGATGGGCTACACCCTTGGAAACGACCTCCATATCATGAGAAACGGACAGAACGTACTGATAAAGTAGGAGATGGGGCATGACGATGCTTGAAGACTACCTGGAGAAGAATGCTGACAGAATCGACAAGGTGATCCACCGCTACTTCGGAGACGTCCACGGCGACCTCTTCCGGGCGAGCGCCCACCTGCTGCTTGCAGGCGGGAAGCGTCTCCGCCCGGCGGTCGTCATACTCGCTGCAGATGCAGTGAGGAAGGGATCCTCGGACGACCTGCTCCCGGCGGCTCTCGCGCTGGAGTTGACCCACAACTTCACCCTCATCCATGACGATATCATGGACGGCGATGTCACGCGGCGCGGGGTCCCGACGGTGCACACGGTCTGGGATGAGCCGACCGCCATCCTTGCAGGCGATGTCCTCTATGCGAAGGCGTTCGAGTTCATCTGCCTCTCGGACGCGAGCGACGCGGCAAAAGTCCGGGCGACAAAGATGCTCGCCCGGACGTGCGCCGAGATCTGCGAAGGACAGAGCATGGATATGGCGTTTGAGAAGCGGGACGACGTCACGGAACTCGATTACCTGGAGATGGTCAGCAAGAAGACCGGCGTACTCTACGGCGCGTCTGCCGCCATAGGCGGGATACTCGCGGGCGCAAACCCGGTTCAGGCCGATGCCCTCTACCAGTTCGGGTTGAACAGCGGTGTTGCCTTCCAGATACAGGACGACCTCATCGACCTCTGTGCAAACACCGAGATGAGCGGCAAGGACCGCGGATCGGATATCAGGGAAGGGAAACAGACCCTGATCGCGATCAAGGCACGTGAGAAGGGGCTTGACCTCGCCCCGTACCGGAGGGAACTCACGCCCGCCGATATCGACGACCTGATAGCCCGCTTAAACGATGCAGGCATCCTCGACGAGGTCAGGGCCACGGCCGTCGAGCGGGCGGAGGTCGCAAAACAGGCGCTTGCAATCCTCCCGGACTCGGAGGAGAAAGAGATCCTTATGGAGATCGCCGATTACTTCATAGCCCGGGGCAACTGACACCATGGTAAACGATCTCGAAGACCTGCTCTTCATCTACGCGTTAGCGAACGCGGTGAAGCACGACGCGCCCCCAAAAAGCGGTACGGTCATCGGCACGGTGCTCGGCAAGCACCCGGAGTTCCGGGACCGGGCCCGGGAGCTCGGCCCTCTTGCAGCGAGGGCGATCGCGGAGGTGGCGGCGATGAGCGCGGCGGAGCGCAAAAGCCGCCTTCTCGAACTCGCTCCCGAACTCCTTGCCGAACAGAGCGAGACGCACGAGCACACGCGGGTCCTCCCCGCCCTTGAGGGGGCGGAGGGCGGCGTGGTGATGCGGTTTGCGCCGAACCCGAGCGGGCCGCTGCACCTCGGGCACGCCAGGGCCTCCATCCTGAACGATTACTATGTCAAACGCTACGGGGGCCGGTATGTCCTCCGTATCGAGGACACCGATCCGAAACGGGTCGATCCCGAGGCGTACACGATGGTGCAGGAGGATATCGAGTGGTTGGGACTCGGGATCACCGATATCGTCTACCAGAGCGACAGGCTCGAGATCTACTACGACTGGTGCAGGAAGCTGATCGAACTCGGCGGGGCCTACGTCTGTGTCTGCGACGCAGAACGCTTCCGGGAGCTCAAACTCAACGGGAAGGCCTGCCCCTGCCGGGAGCTGACGATTGAGGAGAACCTGGAACTCTGGCAGCAGATGCTTGATGGGGAGTTCTACGAGGGTGACGTGACCGTCCGGGTGAAGACGGATCTCACCCACCCCGACCCGGCGATGCGGGACTACTCCGCGATGCGGATCGTGAACGCGCCCCTCCACCCGCGGGTGGAGAACACGGTCTTTCCGCTGATGAACTTCTCGGTCGCGGTCGACGACCACCTGCTGGGGATCACCCACGTCATCCGCGGGAAGGACCACATCGCGAACACGAGACGGCAGCGTTACATCTTCGACTACTTCGGCTGGAAGCCGCCGGTCTACCGTCACTACGGCCGGATGGGGATATCGGGCGTCGTCCTCTCGACATCGGGGATGCGCGAAGGGATCCGGAGCGGGCTCTATACCGGGTGGGACGACATCCACCTCGGGACGATGCGGGCGATCGCACGCCGCGGCATCGAGCCCGAGGCGGTCCGGAACGCCATGATCGATATCGGTATCGGGGAGACCGACATATCGTTCTCGTGGGAGAACCTGTATGCCCGGAACAAGGAGATCGTCGACCCGAAGGCGAACCGCTACTTCTTCGTGCCCGACCCGGTCGAGGTCGTCGTCGAAGGCGCCCCGCTCCGCGAGGCCCACGCGGCGCTCCACCCGAGCGACCCCTCCCGGGGGGTCAGGACGCTCGTCACCGCTGGAAGGATCCTCCTCCCGCGGGGAGATATCGAGGGGCGGAGCATGGTCCGGCTAAAAGACCTCTACAACGTCAGGATCGCATGGGATGGCGATACGCCGCAGGTATCCTACGCGGGCGACGCGCTCGAAGACGCCCGGCGCGAGAAGGCGCCGATCATCCAGTGGCTGCCGGCGGACGCAAGACTCCCCTGCACCCTCCTGCAGCAGGACGGGAGCCTCGAAGGGTTCTGCGAACTGCCGGTCGCCGGGGAGGCGGACCGTGTCGTCCAGTTCGAGCGGATAGGGTTTGCCCGGATCGACTCGGTCGAGGACGGCCGGGTGAGCGCGTATTTCGCGCACCGATAGGGCAATTCATCCTCTTTTTCGAGAGGGGGGGCGGCCGGGGACGTTAGGGCCGCACCTCTCCCCTATCATCGAGGCAGGTACCGTGGAACGTCCGATAAGATCATCTATTTAACTTTTTTGAAATATCAAAAACTATTTGTTTACCCCACTAGAGACCTATACCGTATGAAGCTAGCGGAACGGATGGCGGGGAGAACCGATGGCTGACATCGATCTCCTCCTGGCACGGGCAAAAGAGTTCCACGGTGATGTCTGCCCCGGGATCGTGCTCGGGACCCGGATGACGATGATCGGGATGCGGGAACTCCGGATGGACCCGATGGTGAGAAACCGGGATCTCATCGTCTACGTAGAGATCGACCGCTGCATCACGGATGCAGTCCAGGCGATCACGGGGTGCTCGCTCGGCCGCCGCACGCTGAAATACCGGCCCTACGGCAAGTTTGCCGCCACGTTCATCAACCTCGCGACAGGGGATGCCGTCAGGGTCTCGGCCCGGGAGAAGGAGCGGACGGAGAAGCCCGGTTCCGAAGCAGCAACCGCGCTGCTCGACGCACCGGAGGAGGACCTCTTCAGGGTGCAGAGGGTCAGGGTCGCGATCCCGGAGGGCGACCTCCCCGGCTTCCCGAAGAACCGGACCCGCTGCAGCAGGTGCGGCGAGACGATCCTGGACGACAAAGAGATTGTGGCAGAAGAGACGATCCTCTGCGGGAATTGCGCCCGGGGATCGTATTACACAGAGATAGACTGAAGATGGGTTTCGGGTGGGATCACCCTTCTTCCTTCTCCCACCAGATGTGAGCGGTTCGCGAACAGCCCGGGAGAACGTACTCCGAACCTTCCCTGACCGCCCGTTCCAGGAGATACTCATCGACGATCTCCCGCTGCCAGTCCTCCGTAACGGAGAGATGGGCGTAATAATCCTCTTTCATGTCTTCAAGCCTGGAGTAGCGCTTGCTCCTGTCCCGGGTCTCGACCTGCACGTTCGCGTAGATGCCCAGCTGGCAGAGGACGTTCCATAAGAGACCGGCGTTCGCTTCGCTGTAGTAGGGCTCGCCGTGCAGCGCCGGCCAGAGCTCGTCGTTACCTCCCGAAGCAGACGGGGAGGAGAAGAACCAGTAGAGGTGTACCGCGTGCTCTGCCGCCGCATCCATCTTGAGGAGACTGGTGCGGATATCGCCCATGACAAGAGACCGCGAGGCAATGACGATGTCGTGCACCCCCGCCTCTTCCGGGCTGACATCCTCCCAGCAGCCGCGGATCTCACGGATCGGAGGAGCGTTCACCTGCCGGCGGTAGTTCTCCATCGCCGCACCCATGGGGGCCGACGGCTCGACAACCGTGACCCTGCAGCCCGCGAGAGCAAGAGGAACCGCAAGGGTCCCCGGACCCGCACCGATATCGAGGACCGATGAGTCCGGCGGGATCTGCATCCCGGCGATCTGGCTCTCGATACGGGACCGGTCTCCGGAGATGACATTGCGGACAAACCGGTCGACCACATCCGGGTTCGACCAGAACTTCCCGCGTTCCTCGCCCAACTTCTCCTTCTGTGCAAAAGAACGGGCATGTTGTTCATCCCACAAACGGGCGTAATCGATCGTGGTGCCGGAGGCACCGGGGGTTTCATACTGCATACTACCTCGCTAGAAATCACAAAACGTGACCGGATCTCTCTCCTGCTCCGGGGAACTTCTCCCACCGGATATGGGCCGTCTTCGATGACCCCGGGATACAGAACCCGGTCCTGGTTCGCATAATCCGCTCGTGCACGAACGCCGTGACGATCTCCCGCTGCCGGTCGTCCCGGGCATACAGGCGCCGGCAGTAGTCGGCAACGGCCTCCTCCTCGGTCGGGTAGCGCTGCCCTTTCTCCACGTCTTCGACCGTGAGATCCGGGTAGATCCCGAGCTGGCAGAGACAGTTCCAGAGGAGATCCGCCGTCGGCTCGGCAGCAAACTCGCTTCCGTGGAGTTTCGGCCAGAGACTGAAGTTCGCTCCAGTCCACGCAGGCGGCGTCAGGAACCAGAAGAGGTGCACCGACCGCTTCGCCGCCAAGTCAATCTTTTTGAGGGAAGGGCCGATGTCGTCGAGCGCGAGCGAGAACGAAGCGACGACGACATCGTGCGTCCCCACCTCCGCAGGGTCCGCATCCTCCCACCGGGAGGGGATCTCGCGGATCTCCGGAGCCCCGGAGAACTCCCGGTACTCCTTCATCGCGGCCCGCATCCCGGCGGACGGCTCCACGACCATGACGTCGCAGCCCGCGAGAGCAAGGGGGACGGCGAGGGTCCCCGGACCCGCCCCGATGTCGAGCACCGTGGACCCGGGAGGGATCTGCATCGCCGCAATCTGGTCAACGATGCGCGACCGGTCGCCGTTCATCAGCCGGTCCACAAACCGGCGAATGTTCTCCGGGTCTTCCCAGAAACTTTTGCCGTCATTCCAGGTCTCCTTCTGGCGGTTCGCCGCCTCGTGCTGCTCGTCCCAGAGAGCGATATGGTCGACCGCCATACAAACTCACCGGTTGCGTCCCCATCCGGCAACAACCGCTGCTGCAGCAAGACCTGCAAGAACGCCGAAGAGCGGGGCCGGGGCCTGCGTTGCCTGTGCCGACGCAGACACCGGTGCAGGCTTTGCATACACCATCAGGTCGTCCAGCTCCGCATCCGTCAGGTCGTATTTGAAGAAGAGCGAGTAGAACTCCTTGACGCGCTCATCGATGTCGTAGTCGAAGACGTCCGGGTACATCAGGTTGCCGAGCCAGATCATCGAGAGCAGCCGCTGAATCGACGGCGGGCCGCCCATCCAGTTGTAGGGGCCGTTAGGCGCCTCGTAGACATTGCCGTTCTTGACCGCGGAGAGCGACCGCCACATCGGGTCGGTCATGATCGTGTTGTACTTGGCGTGCCCGTCGGCATACTCCACGATGATGTAGTCGGGATTCAACTGAATGATATCCTCCATCGTGTACTCGTCGCCCGTCCCGCTGCCGGTCTTCGCGGGCTGCGCGAGGTTCTCACCGAGATAATCGATTACCTCGGCATGATACGACCCTTCTCCGATCATGGATACGGAGTTGCCGTCGATGACGGTCACGTAGATCAGGGACTTCTTATTCTCGCCGACCTCCTTCATGCCGGCATCAAACTCGGCGAGGAGTGCGGAGACGTAGTCGGAGAGTTCCTGGCCGCGTTCCGGGCGGGAAAGGAGTTCCCCGAGTTTCACGTAGGAGCCGGGGATATCCTCGAGTCTGTTCTGGGTGACAAACGCGAACGCCACACCGGTTTTGGACTGGATATCATCGAGATCCGCCTTCATGGTCGGCTTTGCCTCGCCGATGTCCAGAACCACGTCGATCTTGAGCTGTTTGTCCAGTTCCATGATCGACTCAGGGTTCATGGTCGAGGCTTTGGAGCCGTAGAACTGGCCGGTGACCGGAAGCGTCAGAAGCCGGGGATCGATGTACTTTGCCTGGGCATCGGTGAAATCACTCGAGACGCTCACGAAGAGGTCCTGATCGAGCGAGTAGAGTACGATCTGTGCCAGGGGGCCGGACGGCGAGACCGCGTCGATCTCGACCGGCAGGATAACCTCCCGGCCGATATCGTCGACGAATGTCCGGGTCTCCCCGACGTCGGCGGCGCCGCAGCATGCGACGACGGTGACGAAGAGGAGAACGAGAACCATGAGGATCTTTGTAACGTTTCTCATACACGTACCTCCCGGAAAACGGGAACTCTATTGCAGGTGTGATCTAGGCGCAGGGAGATTAAATAATTTACATTACATTTTTTGTTTAGTAAAAACATATAAATTAACATATATGCTACTCATGCGCTACTCATGCTTCCCGACCCCACCGTCGATCGGGATGCAGAGGTTGTGGCGGCGTGAGCCGTACTGGTAATCCTCGATATGTACATCCACGCCGTAGACCTCCTTGATCAGGTCGGCGTCCAGGACATCCTCCGGCGTTCCGTCGGCGATCACCCTCCCGCCGTAGATCATCAGCGTCCGGTTCGCGTAGAGGAACGCATGGTCCGGGTTGTGGGTCGAGAGGATGATGATGTAGCCATCCTTCGCGAGATCCGATATCCGGCACATCACCCGGAACTGGTTGCCGTAATCAAGGTTTGCCGTCGGCTCGTCCATGATCAGGATCGTTGCCTTCTGCACGAGTGCCCGGGCGATCAGGGCAAGCTGCCGCTCGCCGCCGCTGATCTCGCCGTATCCCGCATCCCGGAGATGAGCGATACCGAGGCTCTCCATCGCCGCATACGCCTCATCGATCTGGTTCTGCTTCGGCGTGCCAAGCAGGCGCACCTGATTGGTCAGGCCCATCAGGACCACGTCCAGCACCGTGTAGTTGAAGACGGGATACGTCGACTGGGGGATGTAGGCGACATGCCTGGCAATCTCCTTGTGATCGAGCGTCTTGATATCCCGGCCGTTCAGCCGGATACTGCCCCGGTAGTTGCGCAGAAATCCGAGGATGCACCGGAACATCGTACTCTTCCCGACTCCGTTCGGCCCGAGCACGGCGAGGAGATCCCCTTCCTTCACCGAGAACGAGAGATCGTCCAGGACCAGGCGGGTACGCCTGCCGTAGGCAAAGGAGAGGTGGGATATCTCCAGGCTCATGACCGTCTCCCTCCCATCATCAGCAGATAGGCAAAGATCGGCGCTCCGACGAACGCGGTGAGGATGCCGAGCGGCACCTCGGTGGTTGCGATCGTCCGGGCGAAGTTGTCCACCAGCAGGAGAAACCCGCCGCCCATGATCACTGCCGCAGGGATGATCTTCCGGTAGTCGTAGCCGAAGATCATCCTGCAGAAGTGCGGGATGACGAGGCCGACCCAGCCGATGATGCCGGAGATGGAGACGGCGACCGCCGTGACGAGCGTTGCACAGAGGATCACGACCAACCGGAGCAGGTGGGTGTTGATCCCCATGCTCTTCGCCTCGTCCTCGCCGAGGGTGAGGACGTTCATCCTCCAGCGGAGCAGGTAGAGGGGGATGAGGCCGATGACGATCACCACGCCTGCAAAGCAGACATCCTCCATCGTCGCGCCGGCAAGGCTGCCCATCAGCCAGTAGGTGATGGCCGGCAGCTGGTCGTTGGTATCGGCGACGAGTTTGATGTAGGAGGTGGATGCGGAGAAGAGGCTGGCGACAAGGATTCCGGCAAGGACCATCCCGAGGGTGGGGTTTCCTCTCGTCAGGCGGCTGACCGCATACGCGGTGCCGACCGCAACAAGGCCTCCGGCGAACGCGAAGGTCGTGATCGCCCCGGTCCCGAGGTAGAGGTAGATGGCAAGGGCTGCGCCGAAACCGGCACCGGCGGATGCCCCGAGGATATCGGGAGAGACCAGGGGGTTCTGAAACATCCCCTGGTATGCGGCGCCGGCCGTCGAGAGGGCGGCCCCGACGAGAAGTGCCGCAAGGATCCGCGGCAGGCGGATGTTGAAGACGACGCTGTACATCGCCTCGTCCCAGGTCTCCGCCACGGGAATGAACGGCGAGAGGAGAATGTGCATGATGTCGTCCAGGACCGGGATATCCAGTGACACGAAAGAATAAACGAACGGCGAGAGGAGGATGAGAACGGCGTCGGAGACGGCGAGCGAGAACCTGCCGACGGCAAACGATCCGAGGACGCAGAGGGCGGTGGCGAGTATCAGAATGATAAAACGGAACCGGTAATCGGGCAGGTCTCGATCCGATACGGACGGGGTCGATGCTGCACCGGCTGTCTGCAATCGGTCCTCAGCTGAAGCGCCGGTTGGTGCCATAAGAGGTGATCCCGTCAGTTCTGCATCCGCCATGTAGGGATATTGGTTCTTCCCCAGGGTTAAATAAATAACCTTTTATTTTTGAAATATTAATAAAAAGTAATTAACTTCCCTGACCACCTGAAATAACGATCGGTCGAAGAGAGCGGCAAGACCGTCCGCCAGCGCAGACGCCGACGGGTGAACGGGGCGGTGCCCCGGAGACGGATCCGCTCCAGAAGATGTCGTAAAAAGGTTCGTTCAGGGGGTCTCCAGCCGGCGGATGGTCGCCTTCTCCGCGGATCTGCCGAAGAAGTGGTACCCGGAACCGCCCTCGGCGATCGTATCGAGCAGCGCATCGGGGTTGGTGACGATATCCCCACCCAGCATCGTTACGCCGCGCCGGAAGAATGCGTCCGGCAGCATGCTGGCGGTCGGCCCGACGAGAACGATCGAAGCACCGGGCCGGGCGAGTCCAAGCAGGGGTTCGAGCGTGTTGTTGATGAGGGTGGTGCCCGTGATGACGAGCATATCGGCCCTGCTGACCTCTGCATCAGCCTCATCCTGAGGGACGGCATAGCGCAGTTCGTCGGGCTTCAACGTGCGCGGATCGAGTTCAAGGATCCCGAACGGCTTCCCCCGCGCCTTGAGCCGCCGGATGATCGGCACGAGCGCCCCCACCACCACGACGTATCCGTCCCCGGGCAGCGGCACGGTATCGAGGATGTCCCGCCCGGTCTCCCGGATGTAGTCGGGCCGGCGCTTCCAGCAGGACTCCGAGAGCGCGTTGAGGATGGCGATGCCGACCGCCTTCTTGAGCGGGGGCGCATGGGGGAGGTCGCGGAGAAACTCCGCGGCCCTTCGTCCCGTAAACCGGCCGGGGTAGGGCATGGCGCGGGCCGAACTCGGGCAGCAGACCGCTTCCGGGATCTCCTTGATCGGGGTGAAACAGAGGCCCCCGGAGCCGTCGCTGAGTTTGACGCCGGAAAAGATGATACCGATCACGACCCGCTCCACGGTGATGGAATCGAGATCGCCGCCGAGGATCTCCCGGATCTCTTCCAGGGTCTCATCGAGGATCGAGCCTGGGCGTGGAGGTGGAGTTGTCATATATCACCTGTTTTTCGCGTATTCGCCCATAACTTGTCCGGGTGAAGAAAGGAACGATAGGATGGGTGCCGGCGCTGCTCCGGGGCGCTCACGGTCGGGGGGCAGTCGACTTCTCCGCACGGCGGGTGAGTTCCCGGAGCACCGCCCGCGCGATCCCGGCATTGGTGTAGTCCCGCTCGGTGACGACCTCCCGGACGCAGGCTGGCACCTCGACGAACCGTTCCGCCTCACGGATCTCGGATGCGAGCGCCTCGATATCCCCCCTCTCCTGCATCCGCTCCAGGAGCCAGGCTGCAGACCCGCGCCCCGGGTCGATCGTGAGGACGGCCTCATAACAGGTTGCCGCCTCATCGTAGCGGCACATGACCCCGAGCACCCGGCCCCGGCTCTGCAAGGCGAGGATGTGATGCGGGTCCAGGGTGAGCGCCTTCTCATAACAGGCAAGGGCATCCTCGTTCCTCCCCATGGCGGCAAGAGCGTATCCTTTCCGCTGCCAGGCCGTCGCATCGTCGGGAGCAAGCGCGAGCGCTCGATCGAACGAGGCGGCCGCCCCGTCGCAACGGCCGGCTTTCATGAGAGCAAAACCCCTCCGCCGCCAGAGGACGGGGTCGTCGGGAGAGCGTTCAAGAGCCTTATCGTAGCAGACGACCGCCCTATCGTAGTCCCTTGAGATGCAGAGAGCCTGACCTCTGTGGTACCATACCCCGGCACCCTCTTCTCTCGTCGCCATCGAACCCTAAGGGGTACGCAACGCATAAGAACCTAACCTGAATATCCTCCGGTAATGTTTAAGGGCGGCTGAACGAGAGATAATGGTACTATGGCAGACAGGATCCTTGTGGCCTATGCCACCCGCTACGGCTCGACCGCAGAGGTGGCCGGGGCGATCGGCGAAGAGCTCCGCAAAGCAGGCGTTGCGGTCGATGTGCGGCCGGTGAACGATCTCGAGGATCTCTCCCCCTATCGGGCGGCCATCATCGGGAGCCCGATCTACATGGGAAAATGGCTCCCGGAGTCGCAGGTCTTCATCGAGAGGAACCAGCAGATCCTCCGCACCATCCCGGTCGCGTACTTCGCCGTGGGGCTCACGGTCTCCGATGGAGGACCCGAGACCCTCAGGAACGCGGAGGCGTCGATGGACCAGGTCAGAATGCTCGTCAACCCGGTGGAGATCGGTATCTTTCCGGGAAAACTGGAGAGCGACCGCCTCTCCTTTTCCGACCGGACCATCACCAAGCTCATCCGGGCAAAGACCGGGGACTTCCGCAACTGGGAGGCCGTCCGTGCCTGGGCGCAGACGGTGCGCGAGAAGATTGCCCCGGCGTGATCGGCCGGCACAAACAAGGGGGAACCCGGCACATGATCCCTCTTTTCCTTCGTCTGCCGGGTCCACACAAAAAAACGCTTATAGAACGACGGCTCATGTATAAAAATCATAAGGTGAACCGGGTGAACAAATACTCCTTTGTCGCCAGAATGCCCGACAAACCGGGCGCGCTGCACCGCGCGGCCGAGATCGTCAAGTCCTACTCGGGCAACATCATCCGCATCCAGTACGACCGCCGGATCGATCCCGCCACGGTCTTCTTCGAGGTGACCGCCACGCCGGAGACCTACTGCCGGATGAAGGAAGACCTCCACGCGATCGGCTACCTCCAGGAATCGCTACCCACGCTCGGGTTTCTCAAGTTCTCCGTATATCTCCCCCACGAACCCGGATCGCTCTTTGAACTCCTCACCTACATCACCGGGGCGGGGGCGAACATCGCCTACATCGATTTCGACGACCAGAGGTGCGACTGCGACTCGGGCAGGGTCACGATCAGCCTGAACGTTGAAGAGACTGCTGTCGTGGAGAGCCTGCTCGACCGGCTCAAGTCACGCTACCGTCTCGAGATCCTCGAGTACGACACGACCGGCGAAGAACTCGACGACACCGTCTTCTACATCAGGTTCGCCCAGGCGGTGCGAGGGCTGATCGGGACGGCCGAGGATGAGTTCCTGCTCTCTCTCCTGCAGGACGTCAACCACATCGTCCAGGAGCTGAACAACCTTGGCCAGGACCCGAGAGAGGTCTTCGAGTGGGTCCTGCTCACAGGAAGGACGCTCTGCAACACCACCGGAGAACAGTTCTACGCGGACGTCCAGCGGATCCATCTCGCCGACGACGTCGAGGTCTTCTGCTTCCAGATGCCGGGCGGCGGAAATATCTTCCTGCTCCGTGCCCCGGACGAGACCGTCATGATCGATACGGGATACGGGATCTACCACGATGACGCCGTGCGGATGTTCCAGCACTACGGCCTCGGAGACCTCAGCAAGATCTGCAGGATCTACCTCACCCATGCCGATGCGGATCACTGCGGGGCGGGGGGGCTCTTTGATGCAACAGCGTATACCCACGCGGGGTCACAGGAGATCATCCGCCGGGCGAACCGTGCCTATGGCTCACGCAGCGAGTCCTCGATCCTCGAGGAGGTCTACACGACGATCATCAACCTCTTCTCGCACTTCGCGCCGCCGGAGAACCTTGAACTCTTCCCGGCAGAGGCGCTCGGCACACGGTCGATCTTCCCCGTCCTCGCCCGTTTTTCGGTCCACGACCTTGAGTTCGAGGTCCTCGAGTCCCTCGGGGGGCACATGCACGGCCAGGTCTACCTCTTCTGTCCGGAGCACGGGATCATCTTCACCGCCGATACGCTGATCAACTTCGGGAGCCTCGACGAGGACCGGAAGCGCTACAACTCGCTGGCTGACCAGCTGGTGACATCGGTCAACGTCGACAGCGACCGTGCACGCCAGGAGCGTAAGGCGCTGCTGGAGTTGATCCGGGAGACGGACGAAGACCTCGCTCCACGCGGCCGCCGGTGCCTGGTCGCCTGCGGCCATGGCGCGGTTTCGGTCTTAAACGAGGGCAGACTGGAAGCAGTTGGACCGGTCGAACGCTACCTGGCCGGCGAGAAGAGAGGGAGTTAGGGGACTGGCCCAGGCCCCACTTTTCTCGGCCCTACGCCGCCTCACGAACCCGCTCTCCCCCCAGGAGTGCAATCCCTCCCCCGAGAACGACCAGCGCCCCGCCGACCAGCAGCACCAGAAAGTCCAGCTGGACAAGGAGGAAGAGGCTTGAGACGATCCCGACGACCGGGAGAACCGGCAGGGTCCCGATGCTGCCGGGTATCCGGAAGGGCCGGCGCACGTCCGGCGCACGGTATCGGAGCAGGATCACGGATGCGTTGATGACGACGAACGTCACAAAGAGCGTGAAGTTGGTGATGCTCGCGACGAAGTCGATCTCGCCGGCAAAGAGGAAGACCATGGAAGCGAGCGCAACAGCGATGATTGCCGTCCAGGGCGTCCGTGTCCGGGGATGCACCCGGGCGAAGAGCGAAGGGAGCGAGAAGGAGGACGCCATACCGTACATGATCCGGGAGGACGCCATCATCATCAAGAGGGCGGTGTTCGCCGTGGCGAAGAGGGCAATGACGGATATGAGGGTGAACGCCGCAGGGCCGAGGGCGACGGATGCGACTTCGGCGAACGGTGCCCTGGAGGCGGCGAGCTGCTCCCATCCGACGACCGAGACGGCGGCAAGGGAGACCAGCATGTAGAGGACGATGGAGATGGCAAGCGCGATCATCAGGGCGAGCGGGATGTTCTTTTCCGGGTTCCTGGTCTCTTCCGAGAGTTTCACCATCTCCTCAAACCCCATATAGGCGAAGAAGACGAGTGCAGACGCCTGCAGGAGGCCGGGGACACCATAGGGCAGTTCAAGATAGTCCACCCGCCCGAGGTAGGGGAGGCCGATCAGGATGACCATGACGATACCGCCGATCTCGATGAGCGTCATGGTGATGGCTACCCCGGCGGTCTCCTTGATGCCGGCAAAGAGTATCCCGGCAAGGACCAGGAGGATCAGGATCGCGGAGGGAAGGACCGGGAAGCCGACAAGGTCCGAGAAGTAGCCGGCAAACCCGAGAGAGACGGTCGCG
This sequence comes from Methanoculleus sp., assembly GCF_036677455.1. Taxonomy (GTDB): domain Archaea; phylum Halobacteriota; class Methanomicrobia; order Methanomicrobiales; family Methanoculleaceae; genus Methanoculleus. Next base: position 34,200 of record NZ_JAVBWL010000042.1, read on the forward strand.
GCGCCGAGGATGCCTGAGAAGATGATCAGCCAGCCGACGACGAACGCGAGCCGCCGCCCGAAGGCGTTTCTCACGTACTCGAACTCGGCGCTTGCACGGGGATACATCGACGAGAGCTCGGCATAACTCAAGGCGCTGAACCCGGCGATGGTGGCGGCGATGGCGAACGAGAGCCAGACGGCGTTGCCGGCCATGCCGGCTGCCTCCCCGAGCAGGGCGTAGATCCCGGCCCCGAGGATGATCCCCACACCCGAGAGGGTGACTGCGGGCAGACCGAGCTCGCGGCGGAGTTTCGTTTGAGTATTCGAAGCGTCCGGTTCCTCTTTCGGCATGATGATACCGTATGCGCCTCCTCCATTTATGGATTATCCGATGGACGACACTCTTCTTCAGATCAGCGACCGATGCAAAGAGGCGGAAAGGGAAGCCCACCTGCGATCGCTCCGGTGACCCTGCAGCTCCCGAATGGAGACGGTGCGGGTCTGGATCGGGATCCGGGCTTAATCTATATATACCGGACACGCCCATGCTGGCCCCCCTACAAGGGGGGAGTTGAACGCAATGGCACAGAGCGTTATTGAGATCCTGAAACAGGAGCACGAGATGGTGCTCTCACAACTCTCGGAACTATCAGGCAAGGGCACGAGCAGCCGGGAGCAGAAATACAATTCCATGAAGGAGAACCTCATACCGCATATGATCGGGGAGGAGAAAGCACTGTATCCAAGGCTCGAAGAAGATTCGGATATGCGGGACATGGCGCTTGAATCGATCGAAGAGCACAGCGCGGTCAAGACGCTGCTTTCCCAGCTCGACAGCGCATCGTCCTCAGAGGAGGACGTCTGGGTGGCGAAGTTGAAGGTGATTCAGGAGAACGTGGAGCACCATATCAGCGAGGAGGAGGAGAAGATCTTCCCGCAGATGCAACAGAAGATGAGCAGCGACGAACTCTCAAGCATCGGAAGCAGCTACGAGCAGGCGAAGAAGAGCGCAATGCCGATGGCAGCACGCTGAAATCGGCTGAACGTATGATACGAGCCGGGCATGCAGGCACCGGCACCCCCAATTTTTGACGAAACGATTAAATGACTCACCCCCTATTGCTCCTCCGGACGGAGGTCATGTATGCCACAGATTCTTGAGTTGATCCG